>SAQE01000038.1 GCA_004020545.1 Mesorhizobium sp.
AAACTGTCACCCTTCTAATCGGTCCATTCTGTTACCTATCTATCCGGTTCGGACACCGCCATCTTCTCCCCGTATAGTGACGGGGAGAAGGGGTTGGCCGCGACGCCGGCGCCCTATCATGCGACGCTGACCGCTGGCGAAATCGCCCGCGACGGCGTCTTTCTCCCGTCACTATACGGGGAGAAATGCCCGGCAGGGCAATGAGGGGCAGCGCCGACGTTCCTCAGATATTGTCAGGCTCATCGCGCATACTTATCCGCCTTCCGATTCCCGAGCAGCAGCTTGCGCTCCAGATGCGCGCGCAGTTCGCCGTAGTAGGCCATGAGAAAGGCTTTTGAATCGACAGGCTCAACCCTGGCGCCGATCTTGCGGCCGATCGTTTCAGCCACCGCCTTCATCGCGAAATAGTCGTCGCGGCGCAGCACCTCTTCCAGCTTGTGAAGCTCGGCGATGCCATAGGCGTCGAGCTGTGCGGCGCTGAACTGGAAGCGCCCGGCCGCCGGATCCTGCCGGCGCGACAGATCCTCGAGCAGCGCCACTTTCGGCGCCTCGACCACCCAGGTGCCGGCGAGCAGGTCGCCGATCCTCAAGCGGTCGCGGTTGAACAGCGGAAACAGCGAGAACAGCAGCGCCCACACGAGGCCGAAGATCGTCGACAGCGTGTCGGCGACGCCGGCGCCGCCGCGCGCGGCAAGGATCGACAGCGGCAGGAACACCTCGATCTCGCGCATCAGGTTGCGCGCGATGACCTGATCGAGGGTGAGGCCCGCGCCGCTGCGCGCGGCGACGCGGACGCCGACCATCCGCTTGCCGGGCGTTGCCGCCCGCCGGCCCGCCTCGAAGGCGATGAAATAGACGTTGCGCAGCAGGAAGATGAAGATGATCCAGACGATGAAGAGCGGTTCCGCGTCCTGCATGCCAAGGCCGCCCAGGCCGAAGATCGCGACGAGGCTGACCACGACCGCGGCGGTGATAATGATCACCACGTCCAGCAGGAATCCCGAGGCGCGTGTGCCGGCATCCGCCAGTTTTACGCGAAGGTCGACGCCTTCCGGCGTAACAAGCGGCCGGACCAGCGCGGCGGGGTTCCTAGCCGTTGCCATGCCGCACCATCCGGAGCAGGTAGAAATAGCAGATCCAGAGCGTCAGCATGCCGCCGCCGATCGAATAACGGGCGACGTCGCCGGTGATCGTCTGCCGGCCGATGCCTTCGAGCAGGCCGGCAAACAGCAGCATCACCGCCACGCCGACCATGGCGGTTGCCGCCACCCGCCCGGCTTGGGCTGCCGCCGCCATGCGCGTCAACTCGCCGGGAAAGGCGATGCTGGTGCCGATGCGCATGCCGGCAGCGCCCGCAATCGCGATCGCGAACAGCTCGGTCGTGCCGTGGATCGACAGCCAGCCGCCAAGCGCGAAGCCGAGCCCCTTGGCGGCATAGATCTGGAAGATGGCGCCGAGCATGCAGCCGTTCATCAGGATGATCAGCACGCTGGGCACCGCGAAGGCGAAGCCGAGCGCGAAAGCCAGGATCGACACCTGCGTGTTGTGGGTGAAGAGATAGGCGGCGAAGCCCGAGAGGAAATGGCCGCCGCCGTCGCCGTAAAGCACGCTGCGCAGCATCTCGGCCGACGAATCCGGATTGCGCCCGCCGGCCAGGCTCGGCGTGATGATGGCGTCGTACCAGCGCTTGTCGGAGGCGACCAGCCAATAGCCGGCGATGGCGCCGATCACCGTGAGGGCGACCGACGTCCATACTTCGCGCCACAGGTCACGGATCGCCGCCGGCCAGTCGTGCAGGAAGAAGTCGCCTATGCGTGTTCTCAAGCTCCGCCGCGCGCCGTAGAGATAGAAATAGCCGCGCAGGCAGAGCGCTTCGAGATAGGCGATCAGCGCGCTGTCGAGCGAGGTTGCGCGCGCCACCGAGAGCGAGGACAGCGCCGAACGATAGAGCAGGGGAAGCGACAGCAGCTCGTCTTCCGACAGCGCGCGCGGCGCCCGCTTCTCGACGCGGGCAAGCAGCGCCTCGAACGCCTTCCAGTCGGCTTCGCGCTCCTGACGGAAGCTTGCCAGCGACTGGCGGACGGCGTCGGTGCCGGCACGCAGCGTCATAAGAGGTTCTCCTCCTTGAGCTGGATATAGCGCTCGACCAGCGCCGGGCCGAGCCGCTGATGGTCGGCCTCGATCACATGCGCGCCGAGCAGCCTCAGCCTGCCGATCACCACCTGCCGCTGCCTGAGCAGGTCGCCGGCGGTCACCGCGCGGGCCACATCCTCAGGCGCCGCCGGCGCCATGTCGGCCAGCGTCTCCAACTCGACATCCTTCATCAGCATGAACAGCACCAGATGGCGCTCGGTCAGCCGGCCGACGGTGCGCAGCATCAGTTCGGCGCTGATCGGGTCGACGAAATCGGTGAAGACGATGACCAGCGAGCGCCGGTCGAGCTTCGCGGCAAGTGTGGTCAGTGCCAGCGTGAAATTGGTCTCCTCTGTCGAATAGTCGATCTCGGCCGCGCGCTTCTGGATCATCGAAAAGCTCGGCGAGCCGCGCACCGCGCCGCTCGAGACGCGCGGTCTGGCGTCGAAGGAAAACAGGCTGACGAGGTCGCCGCCCTTGAGCGCAATGAAGGCCGACAGAAGTGCGGCCGTCACTGCACGGTCGACTTTCGGCACGCCGTCGACCGGCTCGCACATCAGGCGGCCGCTATCGATGGCTAAAACGATGTTGTTGTTTTCCTCGATCCGGAATTCGCGCGCGAGCAGCTTGCCGTGGCGAGCGCTGCGCTTCCAGTCGATCATGCGCCGGCCCATGCCGGGCTGATAGTCCTTCAGCGCCTCGAACTCGCGGCCCTGGCCGGCGCGCTTTTGCGCATGGCCGTCGGCAAGGGCGGAGCGCTGCAAGAGCGTGATCGCCTCGTCGCGCGCGCGGCTGACGTCGGGCAACACCGCAACCTTGCGATCCATCGGCAGCACGACCTGGTTCCAGACCAGCCCGAACGGCCCCTGCCAGCGCAGCCACAGCCGGTCGAAGCTGGCGATGCCGCGCCGAACGGCGTCGAATTCGAGGTCGAGCGTGCCATTCGCCGGCAGCGCGCCGCCCGTGCCGTTGACCGGCGCCAGCCGCAGGTCATGTCCGACACGCGCCTGCAGTCGGCGCGGCCTTGCGCCGAGCCCGGCCGCGACGTGCAGCGTGAAGCGCCCGCCGACGCCGACTTGCGGCGGCGCGGTCAGCGTGGCGCTGAGCGAGGCGCGTCCGCGTCCGGCCGCCGCGTCGACCGCCAGGAAGGCAAGCAGCGCGCAGATCCACAACAGGCCGAGATACCAGACATGCGGCAGCGCGAGCGCGATCAGGAAGGCGGGGATCGCCCCCGCCGCCGCTGCCCACACCGCTCTGCCGCTCGGATAGATCAACGCGGCGCTTCCGTCTGGTCGACGAGGTCGGAAACGATCTGCTCGACCAGCCGTCCGTCGATCTGCGCCGCCGGCGACAGGATGACGCGGTGGCGCAGCGCCGGCACGGCCAGCGCCTTGACGTCGTCGGGGATGACATAGTTACGGCCGTCGAGCGCGGCCCTCGCGCGTGCGGCGCGGGCCAGCATGGCGCCCGCGCGCGGACTCGCGCCGACCTCCAGGTCGGGGCTCTCGCGTGTGCCGCGCACAAGCGCCGCGATATAGCCGACGACATCGTCGACCAGCGTGACGTCGCCGACCGTGGCCAGCGCCGCCTCGAGCGTCTTGCGGTCGGTCTGCGCCTTGATGCCGTATTGCCCGATGTCGTGCGATGCCGAGCCGCCGCCATGATGGACGATGATGGCGCGCTCTTCCTGAGCGTCCGGATAGCTCACGCGGTGCTTGAACAGGAAGCGGTCGAGCTGGGCTTCGGGCAAGGGATAGACACCCTGATGCTCGATCGGGTTCTGCGTCGCCACCACCATGAAGTTCTTGCCGAGCGAGTGCGTCGTGCCGTCGAAAGTGACGGCATGCTCCTGCATGGCTTCGAGCAGGGCGGCTTGCGTCTTCGGCGGCGTGCGGTTGATTTCGTCGGCAAGCAACAGGTCGCAGAAGATCGGGCCGCGCGTCAGCGTGAACTGCCCGCTCTGAAAATTGTAGATGTTGGAGCCGACGATGTCGCCGGGCATCAGGTCGGGCGTGAACTGGATGCGTCCATAGGCGACCCCGAGCGCCTGCGCGAAGCAGCGCGCCGTCATGGTCTTGGCGGTGCCCGGCGGCCCTTCGAGCAATATGTGCCCGCCGGCGAACAGCGCCGTCAGCATCAGATCGACCGTGTCGTGCTGACCGGTGATCGCCTTGGCCACTTCTTCCCTGATCGCGCCCGCCAGGGCCTTCACTTCATCGACGTTCACCGAGCCTCCTTGCCGTCCAGTCATGCAGCTTCTCCGCTGCTTCATGCATTGCGGCCAAACTGTTGGAATCGTTCGCGGCCTTGAAACGCGCGGTGAAGCCGTGCGCTTCACTTTTGTCGCGGGAATCCAGCCAGCGGTCGAGCGCTTCGCCCTGCAGCCCGTGCGGGGCGCCAAGCAGCGCGGCGGCGCGGTGGCGCATCAGCGACGCGTAACGGTCGCCGAGCCCTTGCAGCCGTCCGGCGCGCTTGAGCAGCATCGCCGTGGTGTCGACCAGCGCCCGCTTGCCGAAGGCAATGGCGCGTCCTTCGGCGCGCGGCGGTCCGAACCGGCCGAGGCCATGCAGGAAGGCAAGGGCTGCCGCCACCAGCACCGACAGCGTCAGAGCCAGGAAAGGCGGCTCGATGAGCAGCTTGGCGAGATCGTAGTTCTGCCCAATGCCGTGCAGCGTCAAGTCGAACATGACGGCGCCCTTGGCGGGTTCCAGCATGGCGATCATGTCGAGCGCCGCGGCCGCTTTTTGTGAGTCCTTCAGCGCCGCGTTGTTGATGAGATCGGGATCGGTCAGGATGTAGAACGGCTCGTTGTCGAGCTCGGCGAGAACGGCCTTGCCGTCGCCGGCAGCGATCAGCGGATGATCGTCGGCCACCCATTGCAGTTCCTCGGGCACGGTGATCTTGCGTCCTTCGACATCGATCTGATCAACCGCCACCTTGCCTTCGCCGAGCTTCGCCTTGGCGAGGCGACCGAGCCAGTTGTTGACGACCGTGTTCGGCAACCGATCGACCTTCGTCTCCCAGCCTTCATGGCCCGGCGACGGCATGGTCTGCCATTTGGGCAGCACGAACAGCGTGTCCTTGCCCGACCGCAGCTTGATGATGCGCTGAAGCGCCGCCGCGTCGCTCTCCGGCGCGATGGTGACGATGAGCAGGAAGGTGGACGCCAGAGGGGATTCCAGATCCTTTTCGCCGCGCGCCATGGGCGGCGCCTGACCGTTGGTGAGCTTCAGCCACTCGACAAGCCCCGCATAGCCGGTGCCGCCCTTGGAGAGCGGAGTGCCGCCGCCTTCGGGCTGGCGGAAATCCGGAGCATAGGTGGAGAGGACGAGGAAACCGGCAGCCGCCAGCAAGCTGGCGAAGATGCCCCAGAACAGCGTCCTGCGGCTGAACGGCGCCTCGGCTGCCTCTGTCGTCTCCGCGCTCATGCCCAGGCATCCCGGAAGGCGAAGCGCTCATAGGCGCTGCGGGCCTGCTGCCACCCCTCGGCGCCGACCGGACGGCGGGCAAAGAGCGCCGCCTCCACGATCCGCGCGATCTCGCTGAAGGCGGTGCGGGGGCGGTTCGGGATCGAACTCGCGGCGGCGATGTCGCGCGCGGTGAGCGACGGGCGCAGGAAATCGGGCAGGCGGGTGGCGATGTCGGCGACGCTGCGGCGCAAAAGAAGATGCACCGCCTCGTCATAGTCGCCGCGCGCTGCGAGCGCGTCGGCCTCGGAAAGCAGGATTTGCGCGGCACCGGCATCCGGGCGCCATTCCTCTTTCACCTCATCCTCCTTGCGCGCGCGCCGCCATGGCAGCCGCCAGGCGACCCCCTTCGCTTCGAGGACAAGCAGGAACACGATGATCGCGACACCGATGATCACCGCGCCCCAGAACAGATAGATCATGTAGGGGCCGAGCTTCGCCAGGGCCTCCAGAAAAGGCTTCAGCCATTCCGGCGGTTCCGGCCGCACCAGCGCCGGCAGGTCGAACTGGATCGAATCATCCGCCAGCAACTGCTTATGCATCCTGGCCAGCCATTCGGGGTCGGCCGTGCCCGGCTGTGCGACTGTCACCCGCGCGTTCCCCCTGCAACCTGCGGTTCGGCTCCGACACTGGCAATATGCCCAAACAATTGCAAGTGCACTGGACGCGGCCCATCAATCTTGGCAAATTTACTTTGAAGTTGCCGAATTGGATGCGGCGGCGGCTCGGGGGAAAATATCATGACCACTGCGACTTTGGGACGACCCGGCAGATTCGAGATCGGCAGGGTATTCAACAGCACTTTCGCTGTGATTACGCGCAACATCGGCCTTTGCATTGGGTTGGCATTGCTCTTTTCTGGGCTGCCCACATTTCTTTTTCAGCTCTGGAATGAAGCTCGGATGAGCAAGCTGGCCGGCGTCGATCCGTCCAATCTCGCGCAGGCCGACCCAAATGTCGTGATCCGGGATTCACTCTTCACCTTTGCCTTTGGCCTTGTTTATTTCCTTTTGTCGCTACTGCTGCAGTCGGCCCTGGTCAGGGCAACAATCGAAGACCTGAACGGCAAGAAGCCCGGCTTTGGCGACAGCGTTCAGATTGCCCTTCAATGTCTTTTGCCCACGGTCGGCATCGGAATTTTGGTCGCCCTCGGCACTGGTATCGCCTCCTTGGCGCTGCTGGTGCCCGGCATCATCCTGTGGCTTGGCTGGTCGGTATCTATACCAGTTCTGGTGCAGGAGCGTCGCGGCGTTTTCGGCTCGATGTCGCGCAGCCGCGCCCTGGCCAAGGGTAACCGCTGGTCGCTCTTCGGCCTTTTCGTGATCCTTTTCATACTGGCCATGGTCGTCCAGGCGTTTCTTGGCACCTTCGTCTATCTCTTCGGCGCCGGCATTATCGGTTCCGTCGTCGGCGCCGTGGTTTCCGCCGTGATGTCTACGGTCATGTCCACCGCCACCGCGGTCAGCTATGTCGAACTGCGGCAGGCGAAGGAAGGCACCAGCGTCGACGAGCTGGCGAAGATATTCTCGTAGGGCGGCATAGGCGATGCCCCAATGTACGACGGCGCAGCCGGGATCGGCTTCAGTGCGCCCTTCCTTATGATTGAAGCCGTAGCACCAGTTCAGCCCGATATCGAACCAGCGCTGCGTCTCGGCCGAGGTTGTGGAGATGGGGCGCCGGTAAGTGCCGAGGTCGAAGTGATCCGTAGCTATTCCATGTTTCCTGGTCCGCAGGCGAAGAAACTTCGACCGACCGATTGGTAGCAAATCAGTGCTGGCCTTGATTTTGAATCCACGTCACGCCAAATCTAAGATGTTCTTGTTGCGTTCTTGAAATCATCAGCATCACAATCAACCAGTTCTCGCGCGGGGCATTCATGGCAAGTCATTGGTGGGAAATCGCGGCCATCATAATCGGCCCAATAGTCGCTGTGGCAATTACGCTTTGGTACCAGAACAGAGATCGACGGTACCAAAATCGTTTTGACGTTTTCCGTTCGTTGGCACTCTCGCGGCGGCATGGCTTGTCAACGGAGTTCGTCAATGCCCTGAACTTAATCCCGGTGCATTTTAATCGCGACGTGGAGGTGATGAAGAGGCGCCGCGGTCTGATGGATCTCTTCAATGACCCACAATGGACAGCTGATGACATCGCGACCCGAGCACGCATGTTGGATCGGAGAGAGACCATGGTCGCCGAGCTCATCCGGGAGGTCGGTAGGGCGGTAAACGTCTCCATCGATGATATCGAGATTCTCAAGGGAGCATATGCGCCACAAAGCTGGGCCGATCAGGAAGAAGTGACTCAGCGCGCTCGTCGCGCAGCTCTGGAGATACTGGAGGGGAGGCGATCTGTCCCCGTCCAGGTAATCGTGCCACCCCAGCAACCACCGCCAGCAATCGAAGGCAATTAGGCAATTAGTTGCTCTACCAAACGGCCGGCGCGGCTCAACCAGAACCACGCCGGCCGCCTGTGCCCCGGGAGGATCAGGACTCCAGCCAGACCTTCTCGAAATGCTGCTCGAGCGCCTGGTGCTGTTCGCAGCCCTGCACCCCCTTGCGATAGGTGCGGTAGACCGAGCGCCAGTAGGGCTGGATGATGACGCCGGAATCGCGCAAATTCTGCTCGATCTTGGCCATGACCTCCTTGCGCGCCGCAGCGTCGGGCGTTGCCAGCGCCTTGTCGAGAAGCTCGTCGAACTCCTTGTTCGAATAGGCGCTTTCGTTCCAGGCCGCGCCCGATTTATACGCGAGCGCCAGCACCTGGACGCCGAGCGGACGGCCGAGCCATTCGGTGCAGGAATAGGGGAACTTGCTCCAGTCGTTCCAGAAAGTCGCGGCCGGCAGCACGGTGCGCTTGATCTTGAGACCGGCCTCGCGGATCTGCGCGGCAATCGCATCGGCGGTGCTCTTCTGCCACTCGATATCGACCGAGATCAGCTCATATTCGTGGTCGGCCTTGCCGGCTTCGGAGAGCAGCTTCTTGGCCGCATCGACATCGCGCTTGGCAGGCCCGATATCGGCGAATTCCGGATGCATCGGGCCGACATGGTGGTTGTCGGCGGGCTTGCCCCTGCCGTCGAGGCCGAGCTTCAGCACCGCAGCATTGTCGACGGCAAGCTGCGCGGCGCGGCGCACCTTGACGTCGTCATAGGGCGCGTTGCCGACATTGAAGCGCGCGACGATGGTCGAGCCGGTGGCGATCTCCGAATTCTGCAGGCCCATCTGCTCGGTCTGCGACACGGCGTCCGAAGCGGTCTCGTGGTCGGTGTCGATCTCGCCGGATTCGAAGGCCGACAGCATGGCGTTGGGGTCGGAGCCGTAGTCGACCCATTTGATGCCGTCGAGATAGAATTCGCCCTTCCACCACGGCTTGTCCTTGCGCTTCACTTCCGCGCCGGTCTCGGCATCCCAGCTCACCAACTCGCACGGGCCGGTCGTGATCGCCAGGGCCTTCTTCGGGTCGGCATCGCCCTCGTAGGAGCGGTGCATGATCAGCGCCGGATAGTCGGCCATGCCGGCGATCAGCGAGATGTCGGGCTTCGGCAGGTTGAGCTTGACGGTGTGGTCGTCGACCTTCTGGATACCGCCGTCGACCGCCTTCTTGGTATCGGCGTTGACCAGCGCGCCCATGCGGGCTGCAACCGAATTGCCGGCGACCGAGGCGTCGCACCAGCGGTTGAGGTTGTGGATCACGTCATCGGCATTGAAAGTGTCGCCATTCGACCAGGTGATGCCCTTGCGCACATGAAGCGTGACCGTCTTGGCGTCGTCGCTGGTCTCCCAGCTTTCGAGCAGCCACGGCTCGAAGCTGAAGTCGGTCTTCCAGCGCACCAGATATTCGTTGCAGTGGCGCGCGACGTTCGACATCTCGACGCCGTCGAAGGTGCGAGGGTCCTTGAAGCCTTTCACGTTCATTGCCACGCGGAGCACGCCGCCCTTTTTCGGCTCCTCGGCTCGGGCAGGTGAAGGGATAAGGCCGCCCAGCGCCAGGGCGCCGGCGGCGCTGACGCCGAGGCCTGCCATAAGCGCCAGATATTCGCGCCGGCTGATCGCGCCTTTCCTGAAATCGTCGGCGGTCAGCTTGGCCCGCGGGTGCAGTTTTCTGTCGGTCAGCATGAATTTCATCGTCGTTCCCTCTGTTGTTGGTGCAAGTCGCCCGCGCAGCGGTTTTGGGGCAACGACATGCACGAAAACCCAGCGGACGCCCCCGAGTTCGCTGGGCGCGGGCGCGGATGCGACCGCTGGAGCGCCGTTGCCTGCTCAGCGATGATAGGTCTGCTTTCCGCAGTGAAATGTTTGGTTTTCCGCAGTTCTTGTGCGCTGTTCCGCAAGGCGCCGATACAGCTAATCTCCCCCTCGTGGGGGAGATGCCCGGCAGGGTAGAGGGGGCGCTGTCCCGCCGACGTCTCAGCCGATCGGAGCTGCCTTCACAGGAATTGGACGTTAGGAAGCCGAAAGGTCGCGATCCTTCGCGCCCCCCTCTGGCCTGCCGGCCATCTCCCCCACAAGGGGGGAGATTAGCGCTTCGTCGCCGGTGCCCAGCCTGGCGATGTCGCCGATAATCCTTCGAAACGCCTCTGCCACCCTTGGCACCGTCGGTCGAGCTCGCAGAAAACTGTGCACCAACCGCGGCTCCTCGCGCCACAAGGCGCGGCCTCCGGCGGCAACGATGCGGTCGCGATAGGCCTCGCCATCGGAGGTGAGCGGATCGCATTCGGCGGTGACGATGACCGTCGGCGGCAGACCGGAGAAATCACGATCCCTGAGCGGCGAGAAGGTCGGGTCGTCGGCCGATTGCCTCGGCGCCGAGCGGATGCGGCGGTAGAAATCGATGTCGGCGACGGTCAGCAACGGCGCTTCGGCGTGCTCGATATAGGAGCGGCCGGCCTCGTCCCCACCAAGGCTGGGATAGATTAGCATCTGGCCGATGGCATGCCTCGGGTGGTGGCGCGTCGCATGCACCACAGCCGCGGCGAGATTGCCGCCGGCGCTTTCGCCGCAGAGCACGATCGGCATCGCGCTCGTCGCCGCGACCCATTCGAACACGGTAAAAGCATCGTCGAAGGAAGCGGGATGCAGGTTCTCCGGCGCCAGCCGGTAGTCGGCCGAGACCACTTCGAAGCCCGTGCCGGCGCAGATCTCGGCGCAGATGTCGTCATGGCTGTCGAGGTCGCCGAGTACGAAGCCGCCGCCGTGATAGTAGACGACAACCGCCGCTGCCGCCTTGTCCGCCATGCGGTAGCGCCGGACCGGGATCGCATGCGCCGCCGTGGCGACGAGGCCGTCGCTGGTCGTCACGCCTTCGGGACGGCCCTGGTGGAACGCCACGCACATCCGGTTGTAGACCGCGCGCTGCTCGGCGATCGGCGCGGCCACGATCTCCGGCGGGTACCAAGAATTGACCCTGTCGATGTAATCCCAAAGCTCCGGATCGAGCAGGGCGGCATATTTGCCGCGCCTTGCCGGATCGGCTGGGTCGCAGGTCATCGCCGTCAGAGCTCGGCGTAGAGCTGTGCGGCGTTCTCGAAGGTGAAGCGCAGCGGCACCGAGCCTTCGACCTGCCAGACATTGACCGTGTCACCGGCCATCAGCCGGCAGGCGTCAAGCGTGTTGGTGACGGCGCCGCCATAGAGCCGGTTGGCGAGGTTGAGGATCCCGGTCTGATGCATGGCGGCACTCGCGCTGCCGCAGGCATCCTTGACCAGCAGCACGCGAAACCCGCGCGCCACCGCATCCTTCACCGTGGCATCGATGCAGGCTTCGGTCCACACGCCGGCGACGACCAGCCATTCGATGCCGGAGGCCTTGAGCTTGTCGCCAAAATCGTTCTTGCCGAAGGCGCTCGCTTCCTGCTTGACCAGCAAGGCTTCGCCGTCTTGTGGCGCTACTTCACGGCAGATCGCTGTCAGCGGATCGTCCTTGTCGGAGAAAGCCGACTTGCCGCTCTCGTCAACGGGATGAAACGGCCGCGCCTCGGCGAGGTCAACGATATAGGCACAGTGGTGGAGCGGCACGAAGTTGCGCCGCGCCGCCTCCTGCAGGCGCTGGACGTTGGTCAGGATCTCGGCAAACCCCTCGACCAGATAGCGCTTGTCCTTGCGATGCTCCTCCTGGAGATCGATGAACACCGCGGCCACGGTACCGCGCCGGATGGAAATGGGCGTTTTCATGCGACTGCTCTCGAAGGGGTGCCGCAGGGTGCGGTAATCTGCGGCAGCCTATCAGCTTCGTCATTCCAGGGCGAAGCAGCCGCGAAGCGGCATCGCGAAGACCCTGGAATCCATGCCGTTACCTTGGTCGGGGAGTGCGACCTAACAGAATTCTGCACCGTTGCAATGCTCCGACGTCGCGGCATGGATCCTAGGGTCTGCGCCGCGTCGCTGCGCTCCTTGCTCCGCCCTAGGATGACGACCGCGTATCTGCCGTGGCCAATCCCAAGACTTCGCGATGGTGCACTGAGGCCGGTAGCGGACGCCAGCATCAAATCTGCGGCTCCAGGAATTCATCCTCATACGGGAATCGCGAGAGCAGTTCGGTGCCGGTCTCGGTGATCAGGATCTCGTCCTCGAGCTTGACGCCCTCGCGGCCGCCTTTCTCGCCGATATAGCTTTCGACGCTGACCACCATACCGGGCACGATGATGCCGTCTCGGCCATAGGTCTCGTAGTCCATCGCGTGCGCGATGAAAGGCGTTTCGCCATGCATGCCGACGCCGTGCATGACCGAGGTGTAGCGCTGGTCGACGAAGCGATCCGGGATCTTCCACGCCTTCTCGGCGATCTCGCGGAAGGCCATGCCGGGCTTCACGATCCCGATGTTGTGCTGCACCTGATCGTGCGCCATGCGGTAGAGCGACTTCTGGTAGGGCGTCGGCCTGCCCGGACCGCAGCGGAAGGTGCGCGAGAAGTCGGAATAATAGCCGTAGCAGCCGATCGTGTCGGTATCGAGCGCGACGAGTTCGCCCGGCCTGATCTTGCGGCCGCTGGCTTCATTGAACCACGGATTGGTGCGCTGTCCCGAGGTCAGCAGCCGCGTCTCGATGAACTCGCCGCCCTGGCGGATCACCTCGTGATACATGATGGCGAACAGCTCGTTCTCGGAGACGCCGGGCTTGATCGCCTCGCGCACGGCCGCCACCGCGGCTTCAGCGCCCGCCATCGAGGCCTGCAGGCATTTCACTTCCTCCGGCGTCTTAACCGCGCGCACCGCCAGGATCTCGCCCTGGCAGTCCTTGACTTCGCAGCCGCGCTTTTCCAGGGCCAGCGCCTGCAGATGGCTGCAACGGTCGAGCCCGAGCTTCATCGAGCCGCCGCCATGCTTCTTCAACAGCTCGGTGATCTCGTCGGCGAACGGCCCGGCGGTCTCGTCGTCGCGGCCCGAGACGGAGGACCACACCAGCTTCGACGGCCGCGCCTCGTCGATCGTGTCGAGCACCATCGAGACATGGTAGCTCTGCGGATATTCGAACAGCACGACCGGCCCTTCGGTCGGGATGAAGAAGTAGCGGGTCGAGTTGCGCAGGAAATAACCGAACATGTTGCGCGAGCCGGTCGCGTAGCGCTGGTTGTAGGGATCGAACAGCACGACGCCGCCATAGCCCGCCTCGCGCATCCATGCGCGCAACTTGGTAAGCCTCCCCTTACGGAGCGCGTCCGCATCGATGAAGGACGGCTCGGTGTCGGAAAGCCACATGCCGCCGGCGGGATCGGCCGCGGCCGGATGGCGCATGCGGTCCTTGAAGTCCACATCCTCGGTGCTGTCGGGGTCGAAAACGACGATGCTCATGGCGGTACCTGGCCTTTGGTAGATTGCAAGGCCGGACTTTTGCGCAGGACAGGCAAACGCATCGCGCGGAAAACCGCATTTATTGTGCGAGATACCGCGACTACCCAAGCTAGGAAAGAGCTGGGCCTTTCGCAGGACAGGGATCAATCGCCCAATTTGCGTTTCGCTAATTCCACTTGATAGGCGCTTTGCGGATGCCGTCTGCGTCGCCATGCGTTAAGTAATATGAGAAGCATAAAGTACCCGATTGTTGCGAGCAGGCCCCGTAGGATCCCAAGGTTGATCGACACAAAGACAAGTAAGATTCCAACCACCGCCACGGCGTAATATAAGACCGAGGCCCAAACATATCTCTCCATTTGGGAGCTACTCATATCAATGCCTTCTCGCCAGTTTCGGCGCGTGCCCATGCTCCTCGCGAAAAGCCCGGGCAAAACTCGACATCGAAGCAAACCCGCAAGCTAAGGCCACGTCGCGCACCATCAGCGTCGAGTGTGCCAAGAGATCGGCGGCGCGCTTCAGCCGCAGCCGCCGATAGTAGCCGTTGGGCGAAATATCCAACTCGGCGCGGAAATTGCGCTCGAGCTTGTCGGACGACACGCCCAGACGCTCCGCAAGGTCGGCCATGCCGAGCCGCTCCTCCACCGCATCCTCCATGATGGCAATCGCCGACAGCACAAGCTCGTTCTGCACCCCGGTGCGCAGCCTGAGCGGCATCAGCTTGCGGTCGACGCTGGAGCGTAAGGGGGAGTGCACGAACCATTCGGCGACACCCGCCGCGAGCTCGGCGCCGTAATCGCGCGTGATGATCTCCAGCATCATGTCGAGGCTGCCGACGCCGCCGGCCGAGGTGAAGCGCTTGCGGTCGATGACGAAGAGGTCGCGCCTGAGCTCGATGTCCGGGAAAGCCTCTGTGAAGGCGGCCTGACTGGTCCAGTGCAAAGTGCATGCATGGCCGTCGAGCAGGCCCGCGCGAGCCAAAAAGAAGGCGGCATCGGCCACGGCCCCGATATGCGCACCGCCGCGCAGGCTTTTCCTGATCCAGCTCATCGCCTCGTCGGCCACGACATGGTCGGCATCGCCGCCGGAACAGACGACGATGCGGTCGACCTTCGGCGCGGCCGCCGCGCAAAACCCCGGCTGGATGACGACGCCGTTGGAGGCCTCGATCGTGCCTTCATTGGCGCCGACGATCATCCAGCGGTAGCATTCGCGTTTTGCCAGGATGTTGACGGCGCGCAGCGGCTCGATGACGGAAGAAAACGCCATCATCGGAAAGCCGGGAAAGACCAGCACCGCGAAGGTGAGGGGCGCTTCGCTCGTTTGTTTTGCCTGGCCTCGCGCAGTCATGGCCGGCGGCCGTAGCGCGGCAGCACGATGTCGGCCGTGAGCGGTGCAAGCTCCATGCCGCTCGCCAGCTCGGGGTGCAGCCAGATCATCTCCTCGATCTCCGCCGCCGGGGTCGGCTCGCCGGCGATCGACAATTCGAAAAGCTCGGCCTCGACATGCGCATCCGGCTCGTTGGCGGCGGGTGCCGAGAAAGACCCGAGATGCGCGGCCTCGGCCGGATCGACGACGATGCCCAATTCCTCCCGCAATTCGCGCGCAAGGGCGGCGGCTGGCGCCTCGCCCGGCTCGATCTTGCCGCCGGCCTGCATGAAGGTGCTTGTGCCGCGCTTGCGCACCAGAAGCAGCTTGCCGCTGTCATCCCGGATCACGGCGGCGGCGATCCGGATCGTTCTGGCCTCGACGGTCTTGGCATGGCTGGAAGTCACGATAGGCTGTTTCCCGGCGGCGGCTTTGGTGGCAGAGAGAGCGGGACTGTAGCGGGCGCGTCAACGCCCTTGCAACGGAGAAACGACCAGGATGTTTGCGACAACCGCCATCGACACGAGCAACAAGCCGGCCTTCTACAATGAGTTGGCCACGCAATTGAAAGCGCTGCTGGAAGGCGAGCGCGACTCGATCGCCAATGCCGCCAACACCTCGGCGCTGATCTACCAGATGGTGCCCGACTTGAACTGGGCGGGTTTCTATTTCTTGCAGTCAGACGAAGAGCTGGTACTCGGACCCTTCCAGGGCAAGCCCGCCTGTGTGCGCATCGCTGTCGGCAAGGGCGTCTGCGGCACCGCCATCGATCTCGGCATGTCGATGCTGATCAAGGACGTGAACGACTTCCCCGGCCACATCGCCTGCGATGCCGACTCGCGCTCCGAACTGGTCGTGCTTTTGCGCGATGCGGACGGCGTGTTCGGCGTGCTCGACCTCGACAGCCCGCTGCCCGGCCGCTTCGACAAGGAAGACCAGGCCGGCATCGAGAAGCTGGCCGCGATCTATGTCGCCGCCAGCTCGTTTGAGGATTAGACGAGTTTCACCAGCGTCAGGCTGAAGCCTGCGATGAAGATGAAGGCCGAGAAGGCCAGCATCAGCGGCCGCAGGCCGCGCGAGCGCAGTTCCGAGATGTCGGCTTGCAGGCCCATGGCGGCGAGCCCCATGGTCAGCATGACCTGCGCGGCCAAAGCGATCGCCGAGTGGATCTGCCCCGGCACCGCGACCAGGCTGTTCAGTGCCACGACCGCGACGAAGGCCACGACGAACCAGGGCATTGGCGGCTTCGCGGTTGAGGCATCGGCGCTGCCGCGGCGCGCCATCAGGCCGAGCGCGAGCACCATCGGCGCCAGCATGGCGACGCGCGTCAGCTTGGCGACGGTCGCCGTCTCGCCAGCGAGCGTACCGTTCTGGAAGCCGGCGCCGATCACCTGCGCCACCTCGTGGATCGAAGCGCCGGCCCACAGCCCGAAAGCGTGCTGGTCGAGGCCGAACAGCGGCGCCAGCAGCGGGAAGCCGAGCATGGCGGCGGTGCCGAACAGCGTGATGGCGGCAACCGCATAGGTGACGTCCTCGTCGCGCGCATCGGTGACGATATTCGTGGCGGCGATGGCCGAAGCGCCGCAGATCGAGGTGCCGGCCGCGATCAGTTGCGCCAGCTTGGCGTCGACGCCGATCAGGCGACCGAGCCTGACAGTGAAGAGGAAGGTGGCGCCAAGTGTGGCGGCGACGATGCCGACCCCGCCAAGGCCGATGCCCACCACCTGGCCAAGCGTGAGCTGGAAGCCGAGCAGCACAATGGCGAAGCGCAGCAGCCGGCGCTGCGAGAAAGCGATGCCGGGCTTGGCATGAGCGGGTGTGCCGAGCACGTTGGAATAGACCATGCCGGCGACGACGGCGAGGATCATCGGACTGAACAGCGTGAGGCCGGAGAGATTGCGCGCCGAATAGGCGACGCTGGTGATCATCGCCACCAGCACGATTCCCGGCACGATACCCGCCCAGATCGAGGCGAGGGCGGGACTTCCGGAATTGGCTGAACTCAGGCCGTTTGGAAGATCGTTCGCAGTGGCGGTCGGGAAAGGCAATCGAATTCTCCGGGTAACCTCACCCGGGAAATGCCATTCCACAAACAATCTTTCCAACGAATTATTCGAGTTATAATGATCGATTTTTCCGAACGATGAGAACCTGTGCGGTCGGTTTGCCGAGTAGGGTTGAATACAACTGTGTTGTCGATGGCCGGCGGGCGGCTTGACAGTGTCCCGGCTCCTCGTCCACCTTCGCGTCATGATCGCCTTTCATGCAAACTCGCAGCGACGCCGCCTTTCACAGGAGCGGCAAGCTGATTGCTTGAAGACAAAGGCCGGCTAGCAAGCAACCCGGTTCGTCCATCCCAGCCCCGCCCATCGAAACGATCGGCGGGTTTTTTTGCATTTGGAGTGTTTGAATGAGCGTCGTTTCATCCATCGAGTTTCGATCGGCTGGCCCGGCGGATGTCGCCGCCATCAAGACCATCGTGCGGGCCGCCTACGCCAAATGGGTGCCGGTGATCGGGCGAGAGCCCCTGCCGATGCGCGCCGACTACGACAAGGCGCTGGACGAGCACCAGTTCGAGCTCGCCATCGAGCACGGCCGCGTCGTCGGGCTGATCGAGACCATGGCGCATGAAGACCACATCTGGATCGAAAATGTCGCCGTGGCGCCGGGCGCGCAAGGCAGGGGTATTGGACGGAGGCTGCTCGACAGCGCCGAGCGCAAGGCCGTTGAAGCCGGCTGCCGTGAACTTCGGCTGCTGACCAATGGCGCGTTCGCAGCCAATGTGATGCTCTATCGCAAGCACGGCTACGTGGTCGACCGCGAAGAGCCGTTCATGAACGGGACGACTGTCTATATGAACAAGAGGTTGGCGACGTAACGGCGCGCCGCCTGAAACGGATTCAGGCGACGTCTTCATGGATGTCGTTTTCCCGAAACCGCTGCACGGTTTTGGGCGGTATGCATCACATCAGGAATTCAGCGCTGGCTCAATCACCTCCGCTTGCGCAGGACAAGGCGGTTGCCGCATCGTTATCTCTGACCATATACGACGATCACCTCACCACAATCGAAGCCCGACGGCCCACAGGGAGCGAAAGCATGTCACACGATCTGCAGTTCTATATCGACGGCGCCTGGGTCGATCCTGTGGTGCCGAACAATTTCGACGTCATCGATCCTTCGACCGAGGACGCCTTCGCGCAGATTTCGCTGGGCACCAAGGCCGATGTCGACAAGGCGGTAGCCGCCGCCAAGCGCGCCTTCGCCAGCTTCGGCTTCACCGAAGTCGAGGAGCGGCTCGATATCCTCTACCGCGTCATCGAAATCTACAAGAAGCGCAGCAAGGACCTTGCGCTCGCCGTCTCGCGCGAGATGGGCGCGCCGCGCCAGATGGCGCTGGACAGCCAGGTCGGCGTCGGCCAGGCGCATCTGGAAAAGATGGCCGAGGTGCTGAAGACTTTTCAGTTCCGCCACGTCAAAGGTTCCTCGCTCATCGTCAAGGAGCCGATCGGCGTCGTCGGCCTGATCACGCCATGGAACTGGCCGCTCAACCAGATCACCTGCAAGGTCGGTCCGGCTCTAGCCGCCGGCTGCACCATGGTGCTGAAGCCGTCGGAGATCGCGCCGCTCGACGCCATCATCTTTGCCGAGATCATCGACGAGGCCGGCGTGCCGAAGGGCGTCTTCAACCTCGTCAACGGCGACGGCCCGACCGTCGGCCAGGCCTTGGCCAGCCACCCGGACGTCGACATGATGTCCTTCACCGGTTCGACCCGCGCGGGCATTCTGGTCGCCAAGGCGGCCGCCGACACGGTCAAGCGCGTGCATCAGGAACTCGGCGGCAAGTCGGCCAACATCCTGTTCCCCGATGTCGACCTGCAAAAGGCCGTCACCAAGGGCGTCGCCGGCTGCTTCGGCAACAGTGGCCAGTCCTGCAATGCGCCGACCCGCATGTTCGTGCCGCGCGACCGGCATGACGAGGCTGCCGGCTACGCCAAGACGGCGGCGGAAAAATTCACCGTCGGCCCGGCCGATGCGCCCGGCGTGAAGCTCGGGCCGGTGGTCAGCCAGCTCCAGTTCGACAAGATTCAAGGCTTGATCCAGAGCGGCATCGAGGAAGGCGCAACCCTGGTCACCGGCGGCCCAGGCCGCCCGGCCGAGCTCAACCGCGGCTATTATGTCCGTTCGACCGTCTTCGCCAACGTGACGCCCGACATGCGCATCGCCAAGGAAGAGATCTTCGGGCCGGTGCTGTCGATCATGCCCTATGACACCGTCGAGCAGGCGATCGAGCAGGCCAACGACACCGTCTTCGGCCTTGCCTCTTACATCCAGGCCAAGGACATCGAGAAGGCGCGCCAGGCAGCGGCCCGCATGCGCTCCGGCAATGTCTACATCAACTACCCGGCCTGGGACGCCGGCCTGCCCTTCGGCGGCTACAAGCAGTCCGGCAACGGCCGCGAATACGCCGAGTATGGGCTGGAGGATTTTTTGGAGATCAAGGGCATCGCTGGATACGAGGCGGCGGAGTAGGCTTCAAGCATCGCGACCGGCAAAGCGTCGGCGCTGATGCATAAGGGCGCGGTCTCGGCTGCGCCCTTTGCCATTCGGGCCGATGGGCGCGGGCGCCCGATCGGCCTACTTTCCCCACCGCCTTACTCGTGCCTTGCCTCGATGATCCCGACCATTGCCCGGGTAAACTCGACCATGCTGTTGGCGGTGATGGCTGCATTGTCGGGGCTTTGGCCGATATGCTCGGCTGCTCCGCAGCAAGAGCGGCGGATGCTGTCGTAATGGGTAACTCTTTCATCGTCCGGCAAGCTTGCCAAGTTCAAGGCTCGGCGGTGAAGCATGCGCAATAGCTGCGCCAGCGCTGTTTCGACACTCATGCGTTTTGCTCCGCATCGGTCGAACGTCTCGGCACATAAGTGTCGGATCGTCGATCAGGGGGGCGGTTCTCGCCCCCGGTACGGAAAGGCTGCGCCATAGCCGTTAATATATCGTTGATTGCTAATATGTCTGGCGAATTCTCCAGGCAGGTTTGCTGCTGCCATTGAGAGGCGCAAGCAAAGTCATAGCGGCGCGCGTGCAACCAAACTCGATGGCGACGTCTCTGGCATCACGAATAGTGCCGCCGACATTTCAAAATCTAACGATTGGCAAAATGCACCAGTAAGAATGCTTGGTAAGAGTTGATTCAACCCTTGCTGGTAGCGTAACGGGTGGCGGCTCCGACTAGGGGTAGGGTGCCTGGGCGCCGGAGCCGCCTGCGCGGCCAATGGGTAGTAGATCCGCGCTGTCCCAGAATAGGACAGCGCGGTCTACGATTCGTTAATTCGCTAATATACATGGCGGGGGCGAAACCGGCAGACGCCATGTTTGTAAACGCTACATCCTAAGCGTTTGAATTTTCATCGATATAAGTTTTGGCTGGGGAACCTGGATTCGAACCAGGACTAACGGAGTCAGAGTCCGTGGGTCTACCGTTAACCTATTCCCCAGCAGGCGCGGCTGGCGTCGCGCGAAGCGGGCGGCTATCCGCCGCGAGCGCTGCCTTGTAGCCGCCGCCGGAAAATAGTCAACCCCGCGCGGCGCTTCAATCGCAGCCTTTTTTGTCGCTCTCTGGGTTGGGCGCTTTGGCAGGCTCAGCCTTCGCCGCGGCTGTATTGCGAATGCTCGAAGAACAGCACCACGCCGAGCCCGATCAAGAGCGGGATGATCAGGTAGAACAGGCGGAACACCAAAAGTGCGGCGAGCACGCCTACCGGGTCCATATGCGACAGTCCCGCCAGGAAGACGATCTCGAAAACGCCAAGCGCGCCCGGCGCATGAGACAGCAACCCCACCGAGAAGGACACCATGAACACGCCCAGTATCACGAAATAGCCGGGATTGCCGGCTTCCGGCAGGGCAAAGTAGATGATCGCCGCGGCCGCCAGCAGTTCGACCGGGCCGATCAGCAATTGCCGCGCCACGATCGGCAGCGCCGGGTAATGCACCTGGAAGCTGCCGATCTTGAGCGGCCTCAGATGCAGCCAGCTGCAGAACACATAAACGCCGACCAGGATCAGCATGAGAAGGCCGGCGGCCGCTGCCAGTTGGTGATGCGGGGTCGTGGTGAAACGATCGACGATCTGCGGTTCCAGCACCAGCACGAGACCCCCGACAAGCAGGCTGGAGAGCACGAAGGTGATCCAGCATATCGCCACCAGAACGCCGACATCCTGGCCGGTCAGGCCTCTCGTGCCATAGGCGCGGTAGCGGATCACGGCGCCCGACAGCACCGAGCCGCCGATATTGTGCGACAGCGCATAGGTGGTGAAGGAGCAGAGCGTGACGAACAGCCACGAGACTCGTCTGCCGATATGAAGCAGCGCGATGTGGTCGTAGCCGGCGAGCGAGGCATAGGCGACGACCGAGCTCAGCGCCGCAAACATCCAAGCGCGCGGGGGGATGGCGACGATGCCGTCCCAGACGTCGTCGAGTGAAATGCCGCGCAGCTCGTGGATGAGCAGCCAAAGCGAGAACACCACGGCCGCTATGCCGATGATCGGCCAGAAATAACGCCTCCAGTTCATGGCGTCGTCGTCATGCGGTTAAGCTCATGGATGTGATGTTGCCCAAACCTTTTCGAACCCTCTTTTGAGACATGCCTGATTGAAGCCGGCTATTCAACCGGCAAGAGATTGCCCCAGCGTGAAGGCGCCAAAAATCGGGCCACGCGCTCTTGGTGATTGCGGATCGCGCTGCTAGTCTGTCCTCAACTTGAAACAAATCGAGGTGCCTGCTGCGTCCTTCGGGTTCGCGCGGCGCCGAAAGGAATTGCAGTGGAAGACCACGATACCGGCGCTGGCGCGTCGGCAGTGGGCATGTCCGGGGCATCGCCGACGGAGTCGGGAGGTCCGTCCACGGGGCGGTTCAGCCGCCATGCGGGCGCGCATGTAAGACATGCCGACCAAAGACATGCCGACAATCAAGGCGAGAACCAGAAGGGCAAGACGCGCAAGCGCCGCAAGCGCAGGCGCGGCCGCAAGGTGTTCGCGCGCGACGGGAACGGCGTCATAGCGCCACCCGCGCCCGCCGCCACGCCTGCCGGCCGCCCGCCAGACCCAGCGCCGCCATCGCCGCAACCGCGACCGGTACAGAACGTGCCGCGGCGGCCGCAGCCGGAACTGCCGGTGTTCGCCGCGCTCGATCTCGGCACCAACAACTGCCGGCTGCTGGTCGCGGTGCCCGGCCGGCACGGCCAGTTCCGCGTCATCGATGCCTTCTCGCGCATCGTCAGGCTGGGCGAGGGGCTCTCCGCCAGCGGGCGCCTCGGCAAGGCCGCCATGGACCGTGCCGTCGAGGCGTTGAAAATCTGCGGCGAGAAGCTGCGCAACCGCAAGATCAGGAAGGCCAGGCTGATCGCCACCGAGGCCTGCCGGTCCGCCGAAAACGGCGTCGAGTTCCTCGAACGCGTCGAGCGCGAGGCCGGCCTCAAGCTGGAGATCATCGACCGCCAGACCGAGGCCCGCCTCGCCGTCTCCGGCTGCGGCTCGCTGGTCGAGCGCGACACGCGCGGCGTGGTGCTGTTCGATATCGGCGGCGGCTCGTCGGAGATCGCGCTGATCGACCTCACCCGCGGCCAGCGCTCGCCGCGGCTGGCCAATCACATCGTTTCCTGGACGTCGCTTCCCGTCGGTGTCGTGTCGCTCGCCGAGCGCTTCGGCGGCCGCACGGTGACGCGCGAGACCTTCGGCGCCATGGTCGACGACGTGGCGGTGCGGCTCAAGGCCTTCGACGGGCGCGACCGGCTGGCGCATGTGCTCGCCAGCCCGCAGTTCCATCTGCTCGGCACCTCAGGCACGGTGACGACGCTGGCCGGCGTCCATCTCGATCTCGAGCGCTATGACCGCCGCCGGGTCGACGGGCTCTGGATGGACCGCACGAGCGTCGACCGCATGATCGAGAAGCTGATCGGCTGGGATTTCCATCAGCGCGTCGCCAATCCCTGCATCGGCGCCGACCGCGCCGACCTCGTGCTTGCCGGCTGCGCCATCCTGGAAGCGATCCGCGGCGTGTGGCCGTCCGAGCGGCTGCGCGTCGCCGACCGCGGCCTGCGCGAAGGCATATTGAGCGAACTGATGGCCGACGACGGTGTCTGGCGTCACGACGGGCGTGGCCGTACATGACAAAGAAGCCGGAAAAGCCGGGCTCGGCCGGCATGCGCGTGCTGAAGACGAGGATCAAGAAGAAGAGCGGGCTGAAGGAATCCTCGCGCCGCTGGCTCGAGCGCCACATGAATGATCCCTATGTGCAGCGTTCCAAGGCCGACGGCTATCGCTCCCGCGCCGCCTACAAGCTGACCGAGATCGACGACAAGCACCATCTGCTCAAGCCCGGTATGAAGGTGATCGACCTGGGTGCCGCCCCCGGCGGCTGGTGCCAGGTGGCGGCGGCGCGCACGAAATCGACCGCCGAGGCCCCGCATGTCGTCGGCATAGACTATCTGGAGATGGACGCGGTGCCTGGCGCCGTCATCCTGCGGATGGATTTCCTCGATCCGGACGCGCCGCAAAAGCTTGCCGAGGCGCTTGGCGGCCAGCCCGATGTCGTGTTGTCGGACATGGCGGCCCCGACGACGGGGCATCGCCGTACCGACCATCTGCGCACGATGCATCTATGCGAGGTGGCGGCCGATTTCGCGCTGTCGGTGCTCAAGCCCGGCGGGCATTTCCTCGCCAAGACTTTTCAGGGCGGCGCCGAGAACGAACTCTTGTCGCGGCTCAAGCAGAACTTCCGCTCGGTCCACCACGTCAAGCCGCCGGCCTCGCGGGACGAGTCCGTGGAGCTCTATTTGCTGGCGAAGGAGTTCAAGGGGGTGAGGACCTGATCCGCCGCAGGCGGATCAAAACGTCCAGTGGACGTTTTGAAAGGTCCGAACGCCCGGAGCCATAGCGGAGGGCAGGGGCGCCGCCTCTCACTTCCCCGCCGTACCCACCGCCTCCAGCGTCTTCGGCGTCGTCAGTTTTCCATGTCCTGACACCGCACTGCCGGCATCCGGAGCCAGCCGCATGAAGGTCACCGATGCTGCCGCCGAGACGGCCGCGACGATGAAGAAGGCGATGTGGAAGTCGCTGAGTGTCAGCGGCCCGCCATGGATCGAGGTCGACACTTCGAGGATGCCGCCGGCCAGCGCCACGCCGAGCGCGATCGACAATTGCTGGAAGACGGCAACGATCGGCGTCGCCTTGCTGGTGTCGGCGGCGGAGACCTCGGCATAGGACAGCGCGTTGACGCCGGTGAAGAACATCGAACGGATGAAGCCTCCGACTAACAATATTGCCAGCATCAGCGCATAGGGTGTTTCGGGGGTGAAGAGGCCATAGATGGCGATCGAGGCGGCGGCGACCAGCGAGCCGAGGATCAGCACCCGGCGGAAGCCTGCAAGCCGGAAGAGCAGCGCGGTGACGAATTTCATGCCGATGGCGCCGATCGCCGAGACGAAGGTGATCATGCCGGACTGGAACGGCGTCAGCCCGAAGCCGATCTGGAACATCAGCGGCAGAAGGAACGGAACCGCGCCGATGCCGATGCGGAACAGCGAGCCGCCGAGCACCGAGGAACGGAACACCTGGTTGCGGAACAGCGTCAGGGCCAGCAGCGGGTTCTTGGCGCGCCGTGCGTGCAGCAGGTAAAGCACGCCCGAAACCAGGCCAAGGGCCACCGTAATGAAGCCGGCGATCGGCGGCAGGGCGGGCAGGCTGACCACGGAGAGGCCGAAAACGATGCCGGATGCCGCGAGGCCGCTCAGCACGAAGCCGGGAATATCGAGCGGCGGCGTTTCGGTCGGCTCGGTCTCCGGCAGGTAGCGGGTGGCGAGCCAGATGCCCAACAGCCCGATCGGCACGTTGATCAGGAAGATCCAGTGCCAGGTGAAATAGGTGGTGATGGAGCCGCCGATCGGCGGCCCGACCAGCGGCCCGACCAGCGCGGGCACCGTCAGCCACGACATCGCCGCGACCAGCTCGTTCTTCGGCGTGGCGCGCACCAGCACCAGTCGCCCGACCGGCGTCATCATGGCGCCGCCCATGCCCTGCAGGAAGCGCGACACCACGAAGGCCGGCAGCGAATTGGCGAAAGCGCAGGCGACCGAGCCGGCGATGAAGACGGCGATCGCGGCGCGGAATACGTTCTTGGCTCCGAACCGGTCCGCCATCCAGCCGCTGATCGGAATGAAGATCGCCAGCGACACCAGATAGGCCGTCAGCGCCAGCTTGAGCGCGATCGGGCTGGTATGGATGTCAATGGCGATCGCCGGCAGCGAGGTCGCGATCACGGTCGAATCCATGTTCTCCATGAAAAGTGCGACCGCCAGGATGAGCGGGATGATGCGGTTCAAGGGAGCGCCCTGATTTGACTTCGCGATTCTGGGCCTGGCTTGGGGGCGAGCCGGCACGCCGGGCGGTTACCACGCATTGGCCCGGATGTCGCATTAAATTGCTGTCACTTTTGTGCGACCGCAACCACTGCCGCGACGACCGAAACCTACAATTCACTAACCATGCGGTGACACCGGTAGCCCTGTCCATGACAGAGAATATTGGCCACGGGTTCGTCTATGTCGGCTCGTGTGTTGCAGTAACTTTCATTGTACGTGATAGTCGCCAACAGGGGAAATGGGGCAACGTCACTTCGATGTCTGGTGGCAGCTGTCGTGTACTTGTTGCGGCTTTCGTTGTTGTCTTGGCGGGCGCGGCGCTACCCCCAGATGAACGAAACGGCACCGAACCCGCAAAGCCCGAACAACGACAGGAAGCTATAGCAAATCCTGCTCCGCCAAGTCTGCCGTCAGTCCAAATGGCAAATGATCCCCCTGGTTACACAGAACCGTGCCAAGCCGGTCACGATAATCGCAACTCCGATCTGTGTGCCCAATGGAAGGCTGCGGATGCTGCCGAACAATCCGCGTTCTGGACCCGCGTAGGAACGCTCATAGGTATTGCCACCTTCGGCGCCGCTGCCGTAGCCGCTTGGTTTGCAGGAAGGGCCGCACAGTACACCAAAGATGGCGCTATCGCCGCTAACCAAGCGCTTGCCCAAGCCGAGCAAATCTCCAAGCTTGAACTTCGCGCCTACCTCACGGTCGTTCCCGATGGGATTAACCAGTTGATCGGAACTACCGAAGCGATGGGGCATGTTTTGCTTCAAAATGTTGGCAAACTACCCGCGCGCAACGTGTCCCTGTTCGTTTACATGGAAATGTCCGAAAGGAATGTGGATCCCAAAAGCCGCCGCTCCGACTTCCAAACGCCTGAAGGTCGTTCCAAAACCGAGCGCGTCGTTCATCCCGGTGGGAGCATGCGGCAGGGGAGCTACAATGCCCACAGAATCCCGATAAAGGAAGTCTTCGAGGCCAGCGATCACAACATTTATGTCTGGGGCATAGCGTATTACGACGACGGCTACGGATGCCCTCGTTATACGAGGTTCTGCCATCGCTACACCACCGCCTCCCGAAACGACATCAACCCCAAGGAAGTGGTGAAAGAAAGCCGGGCGATAATTGCTCCCGACAAGGCCCGCTATCACACTTACGGAAACGATGCTGACTAGCGGCTCGGCTCCCATGTAGCAGTAACGTACATGGCGCGACCCCTCACTTTCGTCGGCAGACCACGTAAGCTATCGTAGCCGACATTGCGGAAAAGACTTTGGGGGGACCATGGAAAATAGTTTTGCCGCTGCCGGCGGTATTGCAGCCGTTATCGTTGTGGGCGCCGTCAGCAGGATGTTGGGTAGTCGGCCGCCATGGATTCGTTGGACGGCTAGTCTACTCGCGGCGGTTGCCGTTGGCGGTATTGTGGGATTTGCGGGGAAATTCTCCGCAAAGTACGAAACGTATCAGAGCCCTGCAACGGCATCGGCAGCTGTTGAGAAAGAAATGCTCCGCTTGGCCCCGAATGTGGTGGCAGTAATGAAACAGAATGACTCGCGGGCATGGAAGGCTTTCATAACAGAGGCCGGTCGTCGGATGGCCAATTCGAATGGCAATCTGACAGACGCGGACAAGGCTTGGCTGCAGGCTCAAATACAAGGGATGAGCAAGAACATGTGGCGGACGGCGAGTGGGGCTGGCGACGACGCCATCATTGCTCTCGGCCGCCAGGAGATTGCCGTTGACGAGACCCTTCAGCGCGAAGCTATTGGCATGTGCGCCAGTAGGGGGCAGCCATTGTGGGACCTCAACGCCTTGCCGCCCCTGAGCTTCAGCGAAGTCCAGCGCTATGGGGAGAAAATTGAGCTGGCGTACCTTGACGGGAAGACACACCAAACGCCCCTCGTGACCAATGACCAAGCGACCAGTCTATTTCAACAAGCTGTCGCCTTGAAAGAAGCACCTCTTTCGGATGCTGATGTCACTTACCTGGTCTCTGGCGATCGGACCGACGAGGCCCGGACATGTCGTGTCAGGTTGCAATTTGAGAAGAATGTACTGGCGATCCCACAGAGTGCTAGTCTTCTTCGGTGGCTCTACGCTAACCAATGAATTGCCGTCGGCTCGTAGATGGCAACGCCACGTCCATCGCGCTACAGGCGGCGCAGCGACGACCGGCGTGCGGTGCTAGCTGTCCCAATTGCGTGGAGCGGGGAGGGGGCTGGGCGGTTGCCCCTTCTATGGGCGACAGGGACCGCGACGTTCGCGACAAACATCGTACTCGGCGCCGCAAGCCTTGCAAGTTAAGGGTTTGCATGACCAGCATAGTTCGACACCATAACTCAGACCCTAACAAGGGTGTAGTTGAGCGGACCTTGGCTGACGACGTGATCACGGGCATAAAGACGCGCCGACTGGCTCGCTCCCGCCACTGCCTCGAGGAGGGGCGGCGACGTGACCAGTTCGCATCGTGCCTCAGGGTTGGGAGAACCTGAAGCCGTCTCGCAACGATCGGCTTTTCAACCGCAACAGGACGTGTTACCAGCCAGCGCCAATCCTGAAAGGGAAGATGAGAGTCGGCGCTGGCCATTGCGGTCCAGCGCCTTTCCGCATTCAAAAAGGGCTGGCCATGGCAAAAATCATCGAGACGTCCACCGGCGCGCTGGCGCTGACCTTCGACGACGTGCTGTTGCAGCCCGGCCATTCCGAGGTCATGCCCGGCCAGACCGACATCCGCACCCGCATCGCCGGCGACATCGATCTCAATGTGCCGATCCTGTCGGCCGCCATGGACACCGTCACCGAGGCGAGGCTTGCGATCGCCATGGCGCAGGCCGGCGGCATCGGCGTCATCCACCGCAATTTCTCGCCCGCCGAGCAGGCCGAGCAGGTCAGGCAGGTCAAGAAATTCGAATCCGGCATGGTGGTCAATCCGGTCACCATCGGCCCCGACGCGACGCTCGCCGACGCGCTGGCGCTGATGCGCGCCAACGGCATTTCCGGCATTCCCGTGGTCGAGAACGGCGGCACCGGCGGTCACACAGTGGGCCGGCTGGTCGGCATCCTCACCAACCGCGACGTGCGCTTCGCCTCCGATCCGTCGCAGAAGGTCTATGAGTTGATGACCCGTGAGAACCTGATCACGGTGAAGGAGAATGTCGACCAGGACGAGGCCAAGCGCCTCCTGCACAAGCACCGCATCGAGAAGCTGGTGGTGGTCGACCGGAAGGGCAATTGCGTCGGCCTGATCACCGTTAAGGACATCGAGAAGTCGCAGCTCAACCCGCATGCCACCAAGGACGCGCAGGGACGGCTGCGCGCCGCCGCCGCCACCAGCGTCGGCGACGACGGCTTCGAGCGCGCCGAGCGCCTGATCGACGCCGGCGTCGACCTTTTGGTCATCGACACCGCGCACGGCCATTCGCAACGTGTGCTGGATGCGGTGACCCGAGCGAAGAAGCTCTCCAATTCCGTGCGCATCCTGGCCGGCAACGTCGCCACCGCCGAAGGCACCAAGGCGCTGATCGATGCCGGCGCCGACGCCGTCAAGGTCGGTATCGGCCCTGGCTCCATCTGCACCACGCGCATCGTCGCCGGCGTCGGCGTGCCGCAGCTTTCGGCGATCATGTCGGCGGCGGAGACCGCCGAGAAGTCTGGCGTGACGGTGATTGCCGACGGCGGCATCAAATACTCAGGCGATCTCGCCAAGGCGCTCGCGGCCGGCGCAAGCGCCGCCATGATCGGCTCGTTGCTTGCCGGTACCGACGAGAGCCCGGGCGAGGTCTATCTGCACCAGGGCCGCTCTTTCAAGGCCTATCGCGGCATGGGCTCGGTCGGCGCGATGGCGCGCGGCTCGGCAGATCGCTACTTCCAGGCCGAGGTCCGCGACACCCTGAAACTCGTCCCGGAAGGCATTGAAGGCCAGGTTCCCTACAAAGGACCTGTGGCTGGCGTGCTGCACCAGCTTGCGGGCGGCCTAAAAGCCGCTATGGGTTATGTCGGTGGGCGCGATCTTGCCGAGTTCCGCGAACGCGCCACCTTTGTGCGCATATCAAACGCAGGACTTCGTGAAAGCCACGCCCATGACGTCACGATCACCCGCGAAAGCCCGAATTATCCGGGCGGACTTTGATCAGACCGCCGAACGGCAGGATCGCCTGGGCCTTTGGCGCGGTCTGACGTTGGGAGTGTTGCGCCTGTCGCGTCACGCGGCGGCGCTCTCCGTCGCTTCTGCCGCGGTCTTCATCGCCATGACGGCGCTGGAGTTTTTCTATTTCCGCCGCCTGAGCGGCGGGCTCTCTTCGCTCGACATGCGCGTCGCGGGTTTCACGCCCGATGAAGGCATGGCATGGCTCACCGCGCTCGGCCGGCGCGGCGGCGAGATCATCATCGTCTGGCATTATCTGACCTTCGACCTTCTGTTTCCGGCGCTGCTGTCGCTCACCTTGGTCAGCCTGATCGTGGCCTTCGGCCGGCGGTTCGGCAATTTCCGCGCCATGCCGGCGCAGTTGCAGGCTCTGACCGCGCTGGTGTTGGTGCTGCCCTATACGATCGCCGACTACGCGCAGAATTTTGCCGTAGCGCGGCTTTTGTCGGATTTCCAGTCGGCCAATCCCGATTCGCTGGCCTTTGCCTCGTCGCTGATCGTCACCAAGTTCGCGCTTCTGGCGATCCCGGTTTTGATCGTTGCGGTCTTCGCGCTGGCCGCTCAACGGCGGCTTTGAGCGGGTCAGGAGGGGGGCGGGGAGATGAACCAGACCGCCATCTTCTGGCCGATGCTGGCGCATGTGCTCCTGGTCTACATCGTCTATCTGGTGATGCTGAAGCGGCGCTATCTTGCCGTGAAGTCCGGCGAGGCGAAGATCAGCCAGTACAAGGTCCGCTCGACCGAGCCGGCCTCAAGCGTCACTGTCGCCAACAACCTGATCAACCAATTCGAACTGCCGGTTCTGTTCCATGTGCTCTGCCTGGCGCTGTTCGTCACCAACGGCGTCAACTACCTGACGCTGATGCTGACGTGGCTCTTCGTCGTGACGCGCTATGTCCACGCCTGGGTGCATCTCACCAGAAACTACATGCTGCACCGCAGCCGCGCCTTCTTCCTCGGCGCGGGTATCCTTCTTGTCGCCTGGATCTGGTTCGCGCTGCACCTGCTTGGGGCGGTGTGAGCGCTAGAGATCGAAAACCGCGATCCTGCGCTTGTCGAACTTGATGCCGATCTCGCCGCGCACCAGCCTCAGCGCCTGGTCGCCGAATACGGCGCGCCGCCAACCTTGCAGCGCCGGCACTTCGGCGGCGTCGCCCTCGGCGGCGATGCGGTCGATGTCGTCACTGGAGGCGAGCACCTTGGAGGCGACGCCCTCCTTCTCGGCGACGATGCGGAGCAGCACTTTGAGCAGTTCCGCCGCCGCGCTCGAGCCTTCCGGCGGCTGAAAACTCTTCGGCAGTTTCGGCATCGTCTCCTTCGGCATGGCGAGAGCGGCGTTGACGGCACCCAGTAGCGCCGTGGCCGTCGCCGAACGCTCCCAGCCTTTCGGCGTCGTGCGCAGCTTGCCGAGAGCCGCCGCATCGCGCGGCGCCTGCTGCGCGATCTCGTAGATCGCATCGTCCTTGAGCACACGGCCACGCGGCACGTCGCGTTCGCGCGCCTCGCGTTCGCGCCAGGCGGCCACCGCCTGCACGACCGCCAACTCCTGCGGCTTGCGCAGCCGCATCTTCAGCCGCTTCCAGGCGTCCTCCGGATGCGGATCGTAGGTCTCGCGCGAAGTGAGGATGTCCATCTCCTCGTTCAGCCAATGGGCTCGGTCCTCGCGCTTCAGCTCGGCGCTGAGATGCTGGTAGACCTTGATCAGGTGGGTGACGTCGGCGAGCGCGTATTCGAGCTGCTTGTCGGAGAGCGGCCGGTGCCGCCAGTCGGTGAAGCGCGAGGATTTGTCGAGCCTGGCGCCGGTGATGCGCTGCACCAGCTGATCGTAGGAGACGCTGTCGCCGAAGCCGCAGACCATGGCCGCCACCTGCGTGTCGAACACCGGATGCGGCACCAGGTTGCCCAGATGGACGATGATTTCAATGTCCTGGCGCGCGGCGTGGAAGACCTTGACCACCGCTTCGTTGGCCATCAGCCGGAAGAACGGTTTGAGATCGATGTCTGGCGACAGCGGATCGATCAGCGCCGTCACGCCGGGCGCGGCCATCTGTATAAGGCAGAGGATCGGCCAGAAGGTCGTTTCGCGGATGAATTCGGTATCGACGGTGACGAATTCCGACTTTTCGAACGCCGCGACAGCGCTCTCGAGTTCTGATTGGGTGGTAATGACGTGCATCAAATCGCTTTTGGCAAGAAATCAGGTCCCTTTCAATTCCAGCAGCAGGCGCTTTCGTCAAGCTGCAGGTGGAGCATGATCCCGAAAAGTGTGCAGTGGTTTTCGGAAAAGATCATGCTCAAACAAGAAGATAAAGCGAGATGACGATCTCGCTTTAATCCGGCTTGTCTGAATCATTGCCCCGCCGGGCGAGCCGGGCGAACAGCGTCGAGGTACGTAAGAGCGCGGTAAAGCGGCTTCGATTGCCGGCGGGGACGCCGGATCGAACCTGCATCCGGTACAGGATCACGATAATGAGAATGGCATAGACAAAGGCGCTGAATACGAACAGGGCGCTGGGCCCGAAATATTGCATCACCGCCGATGCGGCGATCGGACCGCCAATCGCGCCGAAGGAATAGAACAGCATCAGCGCCGCATTGACCAGCACGAACTCGCCCTTGCCGGCCCGGTCGTTGGAGTGCGCCGCCGATAGCGAATAGAGCGGCATGGCGAAGCAGCCGAAGATAAAGACGATGGCGAAGTTCAGGAAAGGATCGCCGCGCGCCACGAAAGCGAGCGCCAGCGCGGCAAGCATGGCGCAGCATGTCGTCGTCAGCAATACCGAGCGCCGGTCCCAGCGGTCGGAAAGATAGCCCAGCGGGTATTGGATCAGGGCGCCGCCGAAGATGCCGACGCTGACGAAAGTGACGACATCGGCCACCGACATGCCGATCTCCTCGGCATAGACCGGCGACAGCGTGCGGAAGGCGCTGTTGGTGACGCCGACGGCTATGCAGCCGATCGAGCCAAGCGGCGAGATCCGCCAGACGCGTGGCAAATCGAGCTTGACCTCTTCCGGCGGCGCCGGGTTGGAGCGGTCGCCAAGCGAGACCGGCACCAGCGAGAAGGTGATCATCATCGACATGACGGCGAAGATGGCGAAGCCGCCTGCGCCGAAGATCGGGATCAGGAACTGCGCGCCGGTGACGGAGCCTATGTCCACCATGCGGTAGATCGCGAGCACACGGGCGCGGTCCTTGTTGGTGACGCCGGAGTTCAGCCAGGCTTCCATGACGGTGAACAGGCCGGCGAAGCAGAAGCCGCCGGCAAAGCGTATCGCGCACCACATCACCGGGTCGATGACCAATACCAACAGCAGCGTGCCGACGGAGGCGATCGCAGCAAGCGCCGAGAACGTCCGAACATGACCAACCGCCTTGAGGATGCGGGTGACCGCTAGGCATCCGAGCAGGAAGCCGGCAAAGTAGAACGTGCCCATCAGGCCGATGTCGGAGGCGGAGAAGCCTTCCCGCGCGCCGCGCAGCGCGATCAGCGTGCCCTGCAGTCCGTTGCCCGCGAGCAGGATGCCTGCGGCGATGAGGAGCGGGATCAACGGGCGGATGGAAGACATAAGCGGAGGGCAATCACATGTTGGTGATCCTTCTTGGACCATCACCACCACCAATGCCAGCGGCAATTCCAGGGGAGTAGCGGGCCAGTGGCGCACGCTGCGCTCTCTCTGGAGTTTTGCTCAGAGAGGTGTCTCGCTTGCGGCCACGGGAAGATGGCGTCTTGCGTTGGGAGGCGGGCGTTGCCTGTGCGCCAATTCAGATTGGCAACAAGGCGTCGGGTTTCACATTGGCGATCGAGGCATAGGTGTGCGTTTCCCGGACCCCGGGCAACGACAGGATGACCCGCTGCAGGAAATCCTGGAACATTGCCATGTCGGCGATGCGCGCCTTGACCAGGTAATCGAAGCCGCCAACCACCATATGACACTCGATGATCTCGGGTGCCCGCAGGACCGCCTCGGCGAAGCGGTCGAAGACATGCGGCGCCGTATGGTCGAGCCGAACCTCGATGAAGACGAGTTGTGCCTTCCCGATCCTGGCCGGGTCGAGAACGGCTCGCACCGCCCGGATGAAGCCTTCACTGAACAGTCGTTTGATGCGCTGCGAAGCGCCTGTCGGCGACAGTCCGACCTGGCGGGCGAGGTCGAGCGTGGTGCGGCGGCCATCCTCCTGCAACAAACGCAACAAAGAGCGGTCGATACGGTCGAGATCGTCCATTTCAGTGCTCACACTTTTTGGCCAAGAATAGCGTGATAGTCACGTTGAAATCGTCAAAACACCATATTTCATCACGCTGTCAGGTCGCAATATCGTTCGTGGGTAACTTAACCAGACCAAGGCAAGACCCATGACATCAGCCATACCGAACGACCGCAACGCCCACGCCAAGGGTGACACGCCGGTGCTCATATTGAGCGAGGCCGAGGTGAAAGCCTGCATCGACCTCCGCCGGCTCCTCGACGTACTGGCGGACGGCTTCCAAGCACTGTCTGGCGGCAAGGTCGTCAATCCGGCGCGACCCCAGCTCGACATTCCGCAGGCAGGCTATTCGCTGGCGATGCCGGCCTGGATGGTAGGCAAGCATCTGACGGTGAAGATCGTCAACGTGTTCGAGGGCAATATCGCCAGGGGCATCCCCAGCCATCTCGCCACCATCCATCTGTTCGACCCGCAGACCGGACTCCCGATCTGCGTCATGGACGGTACTTACATCACTGCCGTGCGCACCTCCGGCTCTGCTGTGCTCTCCGTGCGCGAACTGGCCCGGCGCGACGTCAAGGTCGCGACAGTGGTGGGCGCCGGCGTCCAGGCCGGCCAGCACCTGCGCCTTTTGCCACTGGTCCGCGACTTCGTCGAGATCCGCGTTGTCTCGAAGGAGTTCGCGGATGCGCAGGCGCTTGCCGCGCTACATCCGGGTGTTGTTGCCGTCAGCGATATCGAGGCCGCGGTGCGCTCGTCGGATGTCGTCTGCCTGGCAACGCATTCCTTTGAACCGGTGATTTCAGCCGAATGGGTGCAGCCCGGCACGCATGTCTCGTCGGTCGGTGTTGCGCCACCCGGCGGCGAATTGCCGATCGAGCTTGTCGGCAAGGCCAGCCTCTTCGTCGAGACAAGCGATGCATTCGCCCCGACGCCGGTCGGTTCTTGTGAACTGGCCGGCATCGATCCGGAAACCGGAACCGAACTTGGCGAGATGCTGCTCGGTGTGCGGCCGGGACGGGTCAGCGCCGACCAGATCACCGTCTACAAGGCAATGGGCGTTGCCATGGAGGACATGGTGGCGGCCGACCTCGCTTACCGCGAGGCGATTCGCCGGAGCATCGGGCGCGTCGCATTGCTGTAGGGGTGGCCGCTAAACGGCGCGAAGCCGCTCATGCCTCGCCGGCCTGTGCCAGTATCTTCTTATGCCTCAGATCGGACGCTTCGCTCGCCGGCGTGGCGGACGTGGCCGGCCGCCGGCCAAGCGAGCCGGCGGTCAGCAGGCTGAGCGCGATGAACGGTATGCCGATCCCGTAGGCGGAGCGGATGCCCCAATGGTCCGATACGAAGCCGAGCAGCGGCGGACCGAGCAGGAAGGCGATGAAAGAGATCTGCGACAGCGCCGCGACGTTGATCGCCGCGGGCCGGTCCGTCCGCTGGGCTGCCGCGGAGATCGCCAGCGGGAAGATCGCGCTGCTGCCGATCCCCAACAGGGCGAAGCCGAGCATCGATACCGGCGGCGCGGGCGAGAAGAAGACGATCAGTACGCCGGCCGCCATCGTTGCGAGCAGCACGCGCGCCACGCCGCTGGGCGAGTGGCGATCGACGAAGCTGTCGGCGAAAAAGCGTGTCGTCGCCTGCGAGAAGGCAAACAGCGCCACCGTGAAGCCGGCAACGAACGGGCCGGAATCGAACACGGTGCGCATATAGATCGCCGACCAGTCGATGCTGGCGCCTTCCAGCAGCATCGCCGAAAGCGTTACCGCGACGAGGACCAGAATGGGCAGCGTCGGCCGCGCGAACATCGGCGGCTTATGGCCTGTAGCGGCGAAGCGGGCAGGCGCCGGCTCGAAGCCTCCGAGGAACAGCGCCATCGAAACCACTACCATCGGCACCACCAGCGCCAGATGCAGTTGCGGCGACAGGCCGAGATGCGCCATGGCGCCGCCGAACAGCCCGGCGCCGAAGAAGCCCGCGCTCCAGAAGGAGTGCGCCCGGTTCATGATGCGGCGCTTCAACATGAACTCGGTCCTGTCGGCCTCGACATTGAGGATGATCTCGACGCTGCCGATCATCAGCCCGACCGGCAGCAGCAGCAGGAACAGAGCGACAGGTCCCGGCGCATGAACGGCAAGCGCGTAGACAAGCGCAATCAGCGGCACCAGCCAAAGCAGCGCGCGGCGAAAGCCGACGCGCTCCAGGATCGGGGTGGCCAGGGTCAGCGCCGTCAAGGTGCCGATCGGCGTCCCGATCAGGCTGAGCCCCAGCGTGCCATCCTCGATCTCCATGGCGCGCTTGATATCCGGCAGGCGCGGGAAAATGTTGCCCATGGCAAAGGAATAGATAGCGAAACCGGCATAGACGCGGTGCTGGGGGGCGAGTTTCAAGCCAAAGGTCATTACGGCATTTTCCATCGGGGAGAGGGGGGCGGCATTGCCGATCCGATGCGCCGTTCTTGCATAAACATGCAAAACATGCAAGAACGTGCATAACAAAATGGGATCGTGCATGCTGACCGAGGAACGACACCAATTCATTCGCGACCGGCTGGCGGCCGACGGAAGGGTTCTGGCGGGCGAGCTCGCCAGCCGTTTCGGCGTCTCGGAAGACACGGTGCGACGCGATCTGCGGGAGCTCGCCAAGGCCGGCCAGTTGCGTCGCGTCTATGGCGGAGCGGTCACTTTGGCGCCGTTCGCCGCGGCAACGATCAGCCAGCGCAGCAGCCACGCGGTCGAGGAGAAGCTGCGCCTGGCGAAAGCCGCGGTAGGTGTGCTCGCCGCCGGCCAGACCCTGTTCATCGACGGCGGCACGACCAATGAGGCGATCGCCAGGGCGATCCCGCGCGACATCGAGCTGACGGTCGCCACCAATTCGCTGGGCGTCGCATTGGCGCTCGCCGATCTTCCCCTGGTCGAGCTGATCGTGCTCGGCGGCCGGTATGTCCGCGACCTCGGCACCTGCGTCGGCGGCGACACGCTGACCGCCGTGGCGCAACTCGGCGCCGATCTGTTTTTCCTCGGCTCCTGCGGCCTTGATGCCTCGCGCGGCGTCACGGCTTTCGATTCGGCCGAAGCCGAGGTGAAGCGCGCCATGGCGAAAAACAGCGCCGGCATCGTCATCGCCGCTACCAACGACAAGCTCGCCACCGCCGCGCCGTATCGTGTCGCCGCACCCGACGCGATCCGCCATCTGGTGGTGGAAAGAACGGCGCCCGCCGCCATCCTCGACGATTTCCAGCGGCAGGGCGCTGAAATCCGCTTCGCGTGAACGCCCGAAGCCGCGAGCCTGTGTGACCGCTTGCCCTGTGTGACCAGTTGCCTTGACAAAGCGGGCCTCTCATGCGCTTTTCGCGCCAATTTTCGAGCTGGGCTTTCGCCCGCAATTCCGGACTTCAGCTATGACAATGCATCGTTACCGCAGCCACACCTGTGCCCAATTGAGAAAGAGCGACGTCGGCAATTCCGTACGCCTGTCGGGCTGGGTGCATCGTGTGCGCGACCATGGCGGGCTGCTCTTCATCGACATGCGTGACCATTACGGTCTCACCCAGATCGTCGCCGATCCGGATTCGCCGGCCTTCAAGATCGCCGAGACCGTGCGCGGCGAATGGGTGATCCGCGTCGACGGCGAGGTCAAGGCGCGCCTGCCGGAGACGGTCAACGCCAACCTGCCGACCGGCGAGATCGAGATTTTCGCGCGCGAGATCGAGGTGCTCTCGGCGGCCAAGGAACTGCCGCTCCCGGTCTTCGGCGAGCCGGACTATCCCGAAGACATCCGCCTGAAATACCGCTTCCTCGACCTGCGCCGCGAAACGCTGCACAAGAACATCGTGGCGCGCACCAGGATCATCGCCGAGATGCGCAGGCGCATGGACGAGGTGGGCTTCACCGAATTCTCGACGCCGATCCTGACGGCCTCGTCGCCGGAGGGCGCGCGCGACTTCCTGGTGCCGTCGCGCATCCATCCCGGCAATTTCTATGCCCTGCCGCAGGCGCCGCAGCAGTACAAGCAGCTTATCATGGTCTCCGGCTTCGACCGCTATTTCCAGATCGCGCCCTGCTTCCGCGACGAGGACCCGCGCGCCGACCGCCTGCCCGGCGAGTTCTACCAGCTCGACCTCGAAATGAGCTTCGTCGAGCAGGACGACGTGCTCTCCACCATGGAGCCAGTGCTTCGCGGCGTCTTCGAGACTTTTGCCGCCGGCAAGCCGGTGACCCAGAAATTCCGCCGCATTCCCTATGACGAGGCGATGCGCACCTACGGCACCGACAAGCCGGACTTGCGCAATCCGATCGAGATGCAGGCGGTCTCGGATCACTTCCGCGACTCCGGCTTCAAGGTCTTCGCCAACATCCTCGCCAACGATGCCAAGGCCGAGGTGTGGGCCATCCCCGCCAAGACCGGCGGCAGCCGCGCCTTCTGCGACCGCATGAACTCGTGGGCGCAGAGCGAAGGCCAGCCGGGCCTCGGCTACATCTTCTGGCGCAAGGAAGGCGACAAGCTCGAGGGTGCTGGCCCGATCGCCAAGAACATCGGTGAGGAGCGCACCGAGGCAGTCCGCCAGCAGCTCGGCCTTGCCGATGGCGATGCCGCCTTTTTCGTCGCCGGCGACCCGAAGAAGTTCGTTTCCTTCGCGGGCGCGGCGCGCACGCGCGCCGGCGAGGAATTGAACCTGGTCGACCGCGACCGCTTCGAGCTTTGCTGGATCGTCGATTTCCCGTTCTTCGAATGGAACGAGGAGGAAAAGAAGATCGACTTCGCCCACAATCCGTTCTCGATGCCGCAAGGCGGTATCGATGCCCTCGGCGGCCAGGAGCCTCTCGGCATCAAGGCGTTTCAGTACGACATGGTCTGCAACGGCTTCGAGATCGCTTCCGGCGGCATCCGCAACCACCTGCCGGAAACCATGGTCAAGGCCTTCGAGATGGTCGGGCTCGATCGCCAGACTGTCGAGGAGCGCTTCGGCGGCCTCTACCGTGCGTTCCAGTATGGTGCGCCGCCGCATGGCGGCATGGCGGCCGGCATCGACCGCATCGTCATGCTGCTCGTCGGCGCCAAGAACCTGCGCGAGGTCACCATGTTCCCGATGAACCAGCAGGCCTACGACCTGTTGATGAACGCGCCCTCGGAAGCCACTCCGCAGCAGCTTCGCGAGCTGTCGCTGCGGGTCGCGGTGGCGAAGAAGGAAGGTTAGGAATCGCACCCAAACGGTTCCTCTTGTTGCGAGAATCGATCTCAACAAAAAAGCCCGGCAGCGCTGCCGGGCTTTTCGTTTGAGCGCGTTGCTCGATCAGTCCTCGTTCGCCTTGACCTTGACGCCGAGCGTCTTGGGCAGGTCGAGCGGGTTGGACATGGCGCCCGCCATGATCAGCGCGAACGGCACCGACGACGGCGGCTCGGCCGAGATCTCGAGGCTCTTCGGATCGTCGAGGAACTTGTTGACCGCGGCCGACACCTCGGCCGTCAGTTCGGGATTGTTGAGCTGGGCCATGCCGAACGGCACGATCGCCTTGGCCTGGTTGGCGACATCCTTGGCCGACATGCCCTGCTGCTTGCCGACATAGTCGAGCACCTTGCCGGTCAGCGAATCGTCGTCGAAGCGCACCGAGGCGCCGTTGAAGGAAAGCTGTTGCAGGAGGCCGAGCATGGCCATGCCCTGCGCGGAATTGTCGGCGCCTTCCGGCTGTGAGGCGAGCTGCTTCTGCATGGCCTGCATCGACTTGATGAAGTCGACCGTGTAGCCGCCGAGGTCGAAGGTCATGCCGAGCGTGCCGGCATTGTCGACCGAGATGTCATATTTCGACAGCTCCATCTTGCCGTCGGAGGGCTGCCAGGTGCCGGCCATCGAGATGTTGCCGGAGATGTTCTGGTAGCCGAGCGCGTCGATCGCTTCCTTCGATTTCGGGTCGTCGACCAGCGTCAGGTCGGCGTTGAACTTCTCCGTGTTGGCGGTGAAGTCCATCGCCTTGCCGTCGGCCGGCGGGGTGATCTGGACGGCAAGCCCATCCATCGAGAAGGCCGTCTTGTCGCCGACCTTGACCGTCATGCTGGAGAGCTCGGCCGACTTGTACATCATCATCGAGCCGAGCGGGTCGGTACTGCCTTCGGCCGGCACCTTCATGTCGTGGATGACGAAGGGGCTGAGATTGAGCGTCACCCCGTCCTTGCTGTGCTCGAAAGCCGAGGTCGAGACGGTGGCGATGTCGAAGCCGCCATTGGCCGCGCTGACGCCCTCCAGCTTCACGTCGCCGATCGGCAGCGCCTCCTTCTCGGCGGCCGGCTTGATGGAGACGCCCTGCAAAACGACATTCGAATCGTCACCCGAAACCCCGGTCCAGGAAATATCGACGCCCTGGGCGGCAAGCGTCGCCTTGACGCGCTCGGCCACGGCCGGATCGGCGGCGAAGGCGGCATTGAGCGGCAGGGTCAGCAGAAAGGTTGAAAAGGCCAGTTTCTTGAGCATTGAGCGTTGGATTGTCATTGGCGAGTTCCCTGTCCTGAAACGTGTTTTGAGTTCCTGCCCCATCACCATTCCGTGACGAACGGGACGGGAAAAAGGCGCTTCCCGGCCCATTTGTCGAAAACGGCGATGAAAAGCAAATGCGGACCGGCGCGCTTTGTATGATGCGGTGAATTAGTCATGAAGACCGCGGCTCTCCTCAGCCAGCGCATTGCCTGCCCAGATAGAGGGCGCATGTAACAGATTGATGTTGGCCGGCGCCCATTTGCAGCCGAAGCCTGTTGCAGATGGGCGGCAAACTGGAATGTTCGCCTCGCCGCTTCCGTGAAATCCCTCACATCACCGGCGTTGGCCTTGCGTGCCCACATTGCGCGCGACGAATCCGCCGGATTCCAACCCGACGCTTGCCGCGAATCACCCGCTCGGCTAGTCCAAATCCATGGGAAAAAGGCATTTGCCGCCTGATGACAACGGCGGCGGCGACAACATCGAACCGGTCGATCTGAAGGAAGCGCTCGAAAAGCGCTACCTGGCCTATGCGCTGTCGACCATCATGCACCGGGCATTGCCGGATGTGCGCGACGGACTGAAGCCGGTCCATCGCCGCATCATGCATGCCATGCGGCTCCTGCGGCTCAATCCTGACCAGGGCTTTGCCAAATGCGCCCGCATCGTCGGCGAGGTGATGGGCAAGTTCCATCCGCATGGCGACCAATCGATCTACGACGCTTTGGTGCGCCTCGCGCAGGAATTCTCGATGCGCTACCCGCTGGTCGACGGGCAGGGCAATTTCGGCAACATCGACGGCGATAACGCCGCGGCCATGCGCTACACCGAAGCGCGCATGACGGAGGTGGCGACCGAGCTGCTCGCCGGCATCACCGAGGACGCCGTCGACTACCGGCCGACCTACAACGAGGAGGACGAGGAGCCGGTCGTGCTCCCGGGCGCCTTCCCGAACCTGCTCGCCAACGGCTCGTCTGGCATTGCGGTGGGCATGGCGACCTCGGTCCCGCCGCACAACGCCGCCGAGCTTTGCGATGCCGCGCTTCATCTGATCGAGCATCCGGACGCGCCGGTGGCGAAGCTGATGGATTTCGTCCAGGGGCCGGATTTCCCGACCGGCGGCATCATCGTCGACAGCCGCGCCTCGATCCTCGAAGCCTATGAGACGGGCCGCGGCGGCTTCCGCGTCCGCTCCAAATGGGGTCAGGAAGACCAGGGCAGGGGTACCTGGAGCATCGTCGTCACCGAAATCCCCTATGGCGTCCAGAAGGCCAGGCTGATCGAGAAGATCGCCGAGCTCCTGATGGCGCGCAAGCTGCCGCTGCTCGAAGACATTCGCGACGAGAGCGCCGAGGACATCCGCATCGTGCTGGTGCCGAAGAGCCGCACCGTCGATCCCGGCATCCTGATGGAGTCGCTGTTCAAGCTCACCGAGCTCGAAAGCCGCTTCCCGCTCAACATGAACGTGCTGTCGCGCGGCAAGGTGCCCAACGTCCTGTCGTTGAAGGGCGTGCTGAAGGAATGGTTGGACCACCGCCGCGACGTGCTGATCCGCCGCTCGAAATATCGGCTGGGCGAGATCGGGAAGCGTCTCGAAATCCTCGCCGGCTACCTGATCGCCTATCTCAACATCGACGAGGTGATCAGGATCATCCGTGAGGAGGATGAGCCCAAGCAGGTGATGATGGCCCGCTGGTCGCTCACCGACAACCAGGCCGAAGCCATCCTCAACATGCGGCTGCGCGCTCTGCGCAAGCTCGAAGAGATCGAGATCCGCAAGGAGCATGACGGCCTTACCGAGGAGAAGAAGCAGATCGAGGCGCTGCTGGCGTCCGACGCCAAGCAATGGGCGACGATCCGTTGGGAGGTCACCAAGGTCCGCGATCAGTTCGGTCCCGAGACCGAGCTCGGCAAGCGCCGCACCCAGTTCGCCGACGCCCCGGAGCATGATCTCACCGACATAGCGCACGCCATGATCGAGCGCGAACCGGTCACCGTCGTGGTTTCTGAAAAGGGCTGGCTGCGGGCGATGAAGGGTCACCTGACCGACTATTCGCAGCTTGCCTTCAAGGAAGGCGACAGCCTGAAGCTCGCCTTCCATGCGCAGACCACGGACAAGATCCTGGTCTTCACCACCGGCGGCAAGTTCTACACCATCGGCGCCGACCGGCTGCCGGGCGGGCGCGGCCATGGCGAGCCGATCCGCATCATCGTCGACATGGAGAACGACCAGGACATCGTCACGGCCTTCGTCCACGATCCGAAGCGCAAGCTGCTCTTGGTCTCCTACGACGCCAACGGCTTTGTCGTCTCCGAGGAAGAGGTCGTCGCCAACACCCGCAAGGGCAAGCAGGTAATGAACGTCAAGGCGCCGGACGAGGCCAAACGCTGCATTCCGGTTGCGGGCGACCATCTCGCCATCGTCGGCGAGAACCGCAAGATGCTGATCTTCCCGCTCGCCGAGATCCCGGAAATGGCGCGCGGCAAGGGCGTGCGCCTGCAGAAATACAAGGATGGCGGCGTGCTTGACCTGAAGACCTTCACGATTGCAGCGGGGCTGACCTGGCAGGACTCGGCCGACCGCACCTTCACCAAGTCGCGCGAGGAACTGGCCGAATGGATCGGTGCCCGCGCCGCCGCCGGCCGCATGGTGCCGAAGGGTTTCCCGAGGACGGGCAAGTTCGGGTAGTGCGGCCTTTTCCTTCTCCCCCTGTGGGGGTGAGAAGTGGTCCGCGTTAGCGGACGAAAAGCCAATTGCTTGGCTTTTCGAGCTTCGAACGCCCTGAGCCTGCGAAGGGCCGGGTGGTGGGCCGATCCACCCCTGCCGGGTCCCCGCTGCTTCGCAGCGTCCCGGCGTTCGCCGGCCTTTCATCGTGCCAGTGGCACGATGAATTCGCCTTCGGCGAACCGTCTGCTCACCCCATAAGGGGAGAAGGTCAGGCGCAAACATTTGGACTATCGTCACGATTGCTGCACTATCATGGCGCATAAGCATCCATCGAACCATCGGGCAGGGGAGAAACGCCGGGTTGAAGCGGGCTGAAATCCAGAAGCCGGGGCAGCGCCTGTTCGGCCTGTCGACGCCGCTGAGGGCGGCCGTCATCCCGCCGCTGTCGGCGGCGCGCTGGCTCCTGGTGCTGATCGCCGCCGCCGGCGTCTATTTCTTCCACGGCTTCCTGTTTCCGGTTCTGGCGGCCCTCGTCATCGCCTTCGCGAGCTGGCCGCTCTACCGCCGGCTGCTCGCCGCGGTCGGCGGCAACCGCACCATCGCCGCGACCCTTGCGATTCTGTTTATCCTGACTTTCCTGGTGGTGCCGATCGCGCTTGCCGGCACCTATGCCATCAACGAGCTGCGCGAATGGGTGGTATGGGCGATCGAGACCAATCGCCACGGTTCCGCCACGCCGCAATGGATCGCCACGATGCCCGTCATCGGCGAGTGGCTGAACCAGCAGTGGACGGCCAATCTCGGTCATCCCGGCGGCATCGGCGAACTGATCCAGATGGTCAGCGGCTCCAACATCGGCACCATCTACCGTGGCGCGCTGGCCGCCGGCGGCAGCGCCTTCGGCCTGCTGCTCACGCTGCTGTTCATGCTGATCGCGCTGTTTTTCGCCTATCGCGACGGCGAGGCTTTCGCGGCCCAGGTCGATCGTCTCGGCGAGCGCATCCTGCCGACGCGCTGGGAGCGGATTTCGCGCGTCGTGCCGGCCACCATCTCATCCACCGTCACCGGCATGACCGTCATCGCCATCGGCGAAGGCCTGGTGCTGGGCGTCGCCTACTGGCTGGCCGGCGTGCCGTCGCCGGTGACGCTCGGCGCGCTTACCGGCATCATGGCGCTCATCCCCGGCGGCGCGCCGCTCTCTTTCACGCTGGTGTCGATCTATCTCGCCGCCAGCGGCAAGCTGTTTGCCGGCATGGCGCTGTTCACCTGGGGCGCGGTCGAGCTGTTCATCGTCGACAAGACGCTGCGCCCGAAGCTTGTCGGCGGACCGATCAAGCTGCCCTTCCTGCCGACCTTTTTCGGCCTGATCGGCGGGGTCAAGACGATGGGCTTCCTCGGCCTCTTCATCGGCCCGGTGCTGATGGCGCTGCTTGTCGCGATCTGGCGCGAATGGCTGCGCGAGGTCGAGATGATGGATGAACAGGCGCCTGCCATCGACGAGGAGGGCGAGCCGCCGCGGATCGAGGCGGCGCCCGAGGTCAGGAAAATTCAGGCCGGGTGAATCACGGCAAGCGCCGCGCGGCGTTTGCGGCCCTCATGCAATTGCCACAGCGAATGCGCCACCAGCGTCACGATCAGGATCGTGCCGCCGATCAGGCTGTTGCGCGTCGGCGTCTCGGCAAAGACCAGCCAGACCCAGATCGGCGCCAGCACGGTCTCGAGCAGATAGAACATCGCCACCTCCGGCCCCGAGATGTATCTCGGTCCATTGGCGAGGCAGAAGAACGAGATCGGCATGATTACGGCGCCGTTGAAGATGATCCACCATGGCTGGTTGACGTGAAACCCTTCGCCCGAGACCATGAACAAGGCGACCGCCAGAGGTAGGATGACGCCGACGAGCGCCGTGAAGCCCATGTCCTTGCCGCTGGCGCGCGAGATGGTGATGGCCAAAGCGACGAAGAAGGCCGAGCAGAGCGCCATGAAATCGCCGAACAGATGCCCCGTGCCGACCGAGCCGCCGACGACGATCAGCACGCCCAGGATCATCGCCAACATCGCGACCACAGTTCCGAGCCGGGGTCTTTCCTTGAGCAAAAGCCACGACAGCAGCGCCGCGAACACGGTGTTGAAGGCGAGGATGAACACCAGGTCGGCTGTCGAGGTGTGGTAGACGGCGGTGACGAAGGTTATCCCGGTCAGACCGTAGCAAAAGGCCACGGCAAGTCCCGACCAGCCGGGAATGAGTTGCGGCGCATTGCTGCGCAGCGCACGCCAGACGGCCCAGATTATCAAGGCGGCAATGAGTGTCGTGCCGGTGCGCAGCATCATGATGGTCCAAGGGCTGCCGTCGGCCAACCGGATCAGTGGAATGTCGACGGTGAGCGTCAATCCGCCGATGGCAGTGATCAGCAGGCCCTTCTGGTGGTCGTGGTGGGAAGACATGATAAGTCTCGCAATGATTTGCAGACGGCTGGCTTGATGGCGCACGCTTCCAGCGAGCGGCGGAAACACCAGCTTCCTGCCCCTTGAAACAGTTTAAGGTTGGGCTTTGGAAAAAATGGTCAGCGACTGACCGCTTCGTGGTCGTAGCGTTCCCAGCCTTTCGGGCCGAGATGCTCCTGCGGCATGAAACGCATCTTATAGTTCATCTTGCGCGAGCCGTTGACCCAGTAGCCGAGATAGACGTGGGGCAGTCCCATCGCCTTGGCGCGGGCGATGTGGTCGAGGATCATGAAGGTGCCGAGCGAGCGGTCCTCGAAATCGGGATTGAAGTAGGAATAGACCATCGACAGGCCGTCGGCCATCTTGTCGGTCAGCGCCACGGCGATCAACTCGCCCTGGCCCTTGCCGGTGATGAAGGTGTCGGGGCCGCGGCGCCGGTATTCGATGATCTTGGTGTCGACATGCGTGTCCTCGACCATCATGGCATAGTCGAGTACCGTCATGTCGGACATCCCGCCGCGCCGGTGCCGGGCGTCGAGATAGGCGCGGAACAGCGAATATTGCTCGGTCGACGGCTGCGCGTCGTGCATGGCGCCGATCAGATCGGCATTGCGCTGGATGACGCGGCGCATATTACGGCTGGTGGTGAACTCCTGCGCAAGGATGCGCACCGACACGCAGGCGCGGCAGGATTCGCAGGCGGGCCTGTAGGCGATGTTCTGGGAGCGCCTGAAGCCGCCTTGGGTCAACAGGTCATTCATCTCGGGCGCCTTGTCGCCGACAAGGTGCGTGAACACCTTGCGCTCGAACTGGCCCTCCAGATAGGGGCATGGCGACGGCGCGGTCAGGAAGAACTGCGGCGACTGGGTCGGATGCTGCGTCATCGATTCTTGGAAACGCTCCTGCGAATCGCTCTACCTTTGGCCCGGCCGGCGAAAAATTCAACAGGATTGTGCGGCCACGGCCGGCCCAGCCTGTTCATATTCTAGCACAACCGGCGCGGCGATGGCGGCCGCAGGCATCGTCAGATATCGGTGCGGGTGACGACAGTGCCGAGAAGCAGGTCATGCAGCGTGCGCTTGCGATCGGAAAACAGCGTGACCAGCAGCACCAGCGGCGTCAGGATGACGTTGGCGGCCCAGAACAGCACCGAATGCACCACCGCGGTCAGGCCGTCGATATGGGTGCCGTCGAGCTTGTCGAGCCGGATGCCCATGATCTTCATGCCGGTCGTCGCCTGGTCACGGCTGCCCAGCGTGTTCCAGATGTAGAGGATGGCAACCGCCGGCACCAGGACGGAGAACAGCGCCCAGCCCAGGCCGAAGGTCAAAAGCCCGAGGAGGGCGACCAGTATGGCGAAAGGGATGGTGAGCAGCGCAACGATGAAATAGTCGAGGATGAAGGCGAATATGCGCCTGGTGCGCACACCGCGATAGGCGCGCGTGTCCTCGAACCTGGTTGTGATGATCTCGCCGTCAAGCACGCGCGTGTTCATGTCCATTCCTCATAAGGCATTGGATGCCGCCATTTCAGATGGTGAGGACAGCGCCGAATTCAAGAAACGGATTTGGGAACGGATTTGGGCTTGGCCGGCCCGGGGCCTAAAGCGCGTCGCGCTGAAACGGATTCAAGCGACGCGCTTTAGGTCCTTGTTTTGATGCATGTCGTTTTCCCAAAACCGCTGCACCTTTTGGGCGGCATGCGTTAGAAGACGCCCGGCAAGAGCCGGTAGCGGACCTTGTTGAGATACTCGCTATACTCCGGCGTCATGGCAAGAAGGCGTTCTTCGCGCAGGATGCGGTGAATATGGAACAGACTGATGATGGCGTAGACGGTGAAATTGTAGATCGAGAAATTCTACAGCAGGAACATGATGTGTCCCATAAGGTAGCCGGCGTAAATCGGGTGCCTGACAAATCTGTAGGCGCCGTCGGTCACGACGCCCCGGTTGGCGGGCAGGATGGCGAAGGAGCGGCCGAGCGATATCTTTCCCCAGATGGACATCCACAGCGACAGGAACTGCACGGGTGCCGCGATCGCGAGCGGAATGATCGCGGCGCCTTGCTCGAGCGAGATGAGGCCGGCGCCGAAAGTGGCCGTCACCGAGATGATCACGGTGAACGGATTCCAGTCTCGAACGATCGGGCGGCGCGCCAGGAGCAGCCAGATGAAGGTGAGGGTTTCGGAAATAGCCAACAACAGGACGTTGAGCCGAGCCGGGTCGATGATGAGCTGGGACACGCCGCGATAGACGAATAGCGACATCACAGCCAGCGCGAGGAAGCGGAAGAAGCCCTCGCGCAAATCCGCCAAGACTTCGCTCGCTCGCGGCCCGGAGAGGAATCCCATCCCTTCGCCAGGCAGGGCGTTGCTTTTCAGAATGGTCAAGTCGTCAATCCCCGGCGGTCCCCTCGGATGAAACCATTGCACACAAGCCCTTGCCACGAGGTTAAGCCTTTGGGCGGTTTTGGTTGTATCCGCTGGGGTCTCTTGCGCCTTCGGCGAATAACGTGTTGGCAGTTGAACATGACGCTCTTCCCAGTTTAGCCTGCTGCGGCGCACAAAGAGGTGGGGAAATGGACTACGACATGCTCGTGATAGGCAGCGGCCCCTCTGGGCGCCGCGCCGCGGTACAGTCGGCCAAACTTGGCAAATCGGTTCTGGTGGTCGACAGGGGCCGTCGCCTCGGTGGCGTCTCGGTGCACACCGGCACCATCCCGTCGAAAACACTGCGCGAGACGGTCCTCAACCTCTCCGGCTGGCGCGAGCGCGGCTTCTACGGGCGCGGCTACCGCGTCAAGCAGGACATCTCGGTCACCGACCTTGTCGAGCGCTTGCACAAGACGCTCGACCATGAGGTCGAGGTGTTGCAGCACCAGTTCATGCGCAATACGGTCAAGAGCGCGCGCGCCGCGGTGAAATTCCTCGGCCCCAACCGGGTCAGCCTGACGGCGGACAACGGTGACTACAGCGAAGTCGGCTTCGCCAACGCGCTGATAGCCGTGGGCACCAGGCCGCACCGTCCGGGCGACGTGCCCTTCGACAAGAAGCGCATCTTCGACAGCGACGAGATGCTGGAACTCCACCATCTGCCGCGCACGCTGACGGTGATCGGCGCCGGCGTCATCGGCGTCGAGTATGCGACCATCTTCTCGGCGCTCGACGTGCCGGTGACGCTGGTCGAGCCGCGCAACACGATCCTCGATTTCATTGACCGCGAGATCGTCGACGACTTCATCCACCAGATGCGCGACCGCGGCATGACCATTCGCCTCGGCAGCACGGTCAAGGAAATCGCTTCGAAGCCGGATCATGCCGAGGTGACGCTGGCCGACGGCCGCACCATCCGCTCCGAGATCGTGCTCTATGCCGCCGGCCGCACCGGCAACGTCGCCAGCCTCGGCCTGGAGATGGTCGGCATTGAAGCCGATGGGAGAGGTCGCATCAAGGTGGACCCCCAAACGTTCCAGACCAGCGCGCAGAACATCTATGCCGCCGGCGACGTCATCGGTTTCCCAAGCCTTGCCTCCACCTCGATGGAGCAGGGCAGGGTGGCGGCCTGTCACGCTTTCGGCGTCACCCTGCCGCCGCCGCCGGAAACCTTTCCCTACGGCATCTATGCGGTGCCGGAGATCTCCACTGTCGGCCAGTCGGAGGAGCAGGTGCGCGAGAGCGGGATCGCCTATGAGGTCGGCGTGGCACGCTTCCGGGAAACCTCGCGCGGCCACATCATGGGCGTCAACTCGGGCTTCCTGAAGCTCCTCTTTTCGGTCGAGACGCGACGGCTGCTCGGCGCCCACATTGTCGGCGAGGGCGCCACCGAGCTCATCCACATCGGCCAGGCCGTAATCAATCTCGGCGGCACGGTCGACTTCTTCGTCAACAACACCTTCAACTATCCGACGCTCGCCGAGGCCTACAAGATCGCGGGCCTGGACGCCTGGAACAGGATGGGGCAGGGTTAGAAGTTGGACGAGGCTCCTTGCCAGGGGCGACGTTCCAGTCAGGCGACTGGTGTAGCCGTCGCAAGCCATTGCCGCACGATCGCGGCATCCGCGTCGCCGAATTCGTGGCCTGCGGCGACGATACGCGCATCGACCTCGGCGCCGCGCTGGCTGAACAGTGTCACCAGGGCGGGCGCGAAGGGTCCGTAGGTCTGGTCCGCCGCGCCGGCGATGATCAGCGCCCGCGTTCCGCCGAGGTCGGTTGCGGGCGAATGGTCGAGCACCGGCATCGCCCTGAGAAGCGCGGCCTGCCTGACGAGGCCCGGATGGAGCAGCATGAGCGTGGAAACCAGATTGGCGCCGTTCGAATAGCCGAGGAAAGTTGCGCGCTGAAGGTCGAGCCCGTGGCGCTTCGCGGCTTCGGCTGCGAACTCGGCGAAAGCGGCCGTCTCTGCGCGAATGCTCGATTGCTCGAAACTGGTCGGCGTGATTCGCTCGAACCAGCGGAAACCATCCTCTTGAGCGATGCGGCCGCGCGCCGCGACAAGCACCGCGCGCGGCGCGATTTGCCTCGCCAATGGCACCATCGTCGTTTCGTCCACGCCCGATCCATGCAACACGAACAGGCATTCGCCGCTCGCATTCGCCGGCCTCAGCAATCGATAGGAAAAACTAAGATCGCGGTGCAGGATGTTGTTTTCTTCTGAATATTCGGACACGCTCATATCCGTTTGATTTCATGGGTGTTTTGTTGATTTGCCGGCTTCAAAACAGATTGTGTTCAAGCTCCGCGAAAGTTGATTGAACCGGGCGCATTTCAGACCGTTTCTGCGCCGATACACTCCCGACGGGAGGAATCGAAGCGGTGCGTCGGGGGGTCGCATTGCTGGACATGAAACACCAGCTCTGAGGCCTTTTGTCGATGACCATCCCGGTTTCTCAACGCGACACGCGTATCAATGATCGCGATGCGCGTATCAACGGTCGCGACACGCGTATCGATGTGCTGCGCGCGCTCGCCTTGCTCACCATTTTCGTCGACCATGTGCCTGGCACCGTCTTCGAAAACCTGACCTACAAGAATCTCGGCTTTTCCGATGCGGCCGAGGCCTTCGTCCTGATCTCCGGCATCTCGGTTGCGCTTGCCTATGGCAGCAAGTTCAAGCCGGGCGGCAGGCTGCTGGCGACGCTAAAGATGTGGCGGCGCGCCGGCGTGCTCTATGTCACCCACATCGTCATCACCATGGCGGTGATCGCCATGTTTTGTGCTGCGGCGGTATTTGCCCACCGGCCGGAGCTCTTGAAGATGATCAACATCGAGCCGCTGATGAAGAACACGCCGGAGGTGCTGCTCGGCATCGTCACGCTCGGCCATCAACTCGGCTACAACAACATCCTGCCGGTCTATGCGGCGCTGCTTCTGGCGGCGCCGGCCTTCGTTCTGTTCGTCAGTTACAGGCCCGTGGCCGCGCTGATTGTGTCCGGCCTGCTGTGGCTGGTCGCCGGGATCTGGCAGATCGCGCCGCCGAACTATCCCGAGCCGGGTCTCTGGTTCCTCAACCCGCTGTCCTGGCAGTTCCTGTTCAACATCGGCCTGGCCGGCATGCTCCATGTCAAGCGTGGCGGCACCATCCCTGTAAACCGGTGGCTCATTGGCTTCGCCGGCGCCTATGTGGTCGGCGCGGCGATCTGGGTGCACAGCCCGCTTTGGGGTCAGATCACCTGGTTCAACCTGCCGGCGGTGATCGGCGGCTTCGACAAGACCTTCCTGTCACTGCCGAGACTGCTGCATATCCTCGCGGTCAGCTACCTGATCATCGCCTTGCCGGCCGTGTCGAACCTCTTCCGCGCCAGGCCCGACAATCCGCTGGCGATCCTCGGCAAGCGCTCGCTGCCGGTGTTCATCGCCGGAACAGTGATCGCCATGGCGGCCCAGGTGCTCAAGCTGATCAATCCTGGCGGCCTGGCCTATGACACGCTGCTGATCGCCGCCGGCATCGCCATGCAGTTCGCGCTGGCGCTGTATCTCGAATGGCTCGCCAGTCTCGGCCCAGCCCGCGCCAGGCCGGCGCGCGAGGGACCCGCGCGCGGCGCGTTCGGCGCGCAGCCGGTGCCGGCGAGGTTGGGCGGCTACTGAGGGCTTGTCAGGTCCTCGGGGCAGGGCCGGTCGAGGCCCTGACCACGAGTTCGACACCCATCGTCTCGCGCCGCACCGCGCCGTCATAGTCAAGAATCATGCGCGCGGCCCGCCGGCCGATTTCGGCGATCGGCTGGGCGATGGTGGTCAGCGGCGGGTCGCAGAGCGCGCCCTCCGGCACGCCGTCGAAGCCGACGATGGAAACGTCCTCCGGCACCTTGAGGCCCCGTGCCGTCAGCCATTCGATGGCGATCAGGGCCATCCGGTCCGACATCGCCAGGATCGCGGTGGGTGGCTCCGCACCGGCGAAGATCGTTTCGAGACCGGCTTTGGTGCTCGTCTCCTCGTTGCCGGTCTCGTAGACCGGCACCTTATTCGTATCGATGCCGAAGCGCGAGAGCTCCTCGAAATAGCCGGCAAGCCGGTCGCGCGTTGCGGTGTAGAGCGCCGTCCCGAGCCGCTCGGGCGTCACAAGACCGGTGCTGTCGTCAACGAAAGGCAGCGACAGAACGGCGAAACGGCGATGCCCAAGTTCGCCGAGATGACGCGCAGCCAACCTGGAGCCGGCGACGTTGTCGATGCCGATCATCGAGATGGTGTCGTCATCGAAGCCAATCGCGAGCGCGACGAAGGGAAGCCTGCGTTCGCGCGTCAGCTCGACGAGGCGAGGGCCGCCCTCGATGCAGAACAGGATGAAGCCGTCGACCAAGGCACTCTGGATGTTCCAAGCGAGTTTTTCGTCATTCTGAGCCGATACCAACGCAATTCCAGCACCGGTGGCGTCGCATGCCTGCGAGATGCCGGCCATCATGACGCGGGCGAAGGGGTCCTCGAAGAAATAGGAGAGGGGCTCGGTCGTGCCGACGCCGATGGCGTTGACCTTGCCGGCGCGCAACAGGCGCCCCTTGGGGTCGGGGCCGGCATAACCCATCGCCTCCGCCACCGCCTTGACCCGCTCGCGCACTTCCTGGCGCACGATCTCCGGGCGGCTGAAGACATTGGAGGCCGTGCCATGCGAGACGCCAGCCGCCTTGGCGATATCCGCCAGCCGAATGGGTCGTGCCTGGCCTTCGATGGGTGATGCCATGTCGTTCCTCCGAATCCGGTCACATCACGAACATGACCGCGGAATGGTTGCCGGTCATCTAACATTATTCTTGGATCGATTCAAATTTCCGCTTGACCTGGAAAGCGAAAAGCTTATGTTTGAATCGATCCAAGTGTTCTTCTGCTTCCTGAAGCGGAGCAGGGTTGAGAGGAGGGTGCCATGCATCCGGTCAGCTATCTGTTCGAAGACGTCTACCGCAACGACTGGGGCATCGCCTCGGCCGAGGTGAGCGAAAAGCGCCGCGGCAAGGCAAGTCCGTGGAAGCGCCAGCCGCGCTTCATCGTGGAACGCAAGCGCGTTTAAGGGCGATTCTTTTTCGTGTCGATCGATTGGATCGATTCAATTCAAGGAAGTCAGCCATGCATCCTATCAGCCATCTTTTCCAGGACATCTATCGCAACTATTGGGGCATCTCGCCGGCGGTCGACCGGCCTGAGCGGCCGCGCGCGGCGGAGCCGGCGATGCGCAGGCGGAAGCTGCGTCTGGTTCGCCGCTGACCTCGCCGCTCGGCGCGAGCCTCGCTCCGATGAAGGGGCGCTCTAGGACCGTGAGCGCCATAGCGCCGAGAGCGCGATCGCCAGCCAGCCGGCGATAAGCAGAGTGCCGCCGATCGGCGCCGACATCGGAAACAGCCGCGAGCCGAGAAAATCCCGGGCGAGAAGATCGCCCGAGAACAGCAGCAGGCCGACGAGCAGAATCAGGCTTGCGATCCTGAGGCACCGGTTGCCGCCAATAAGGCCGATGGCGAGGAAGACCGGCGCATGCATCAATAGAAAAGACGCCGCCGTGCCGGTAAAGGCGCCGCCGCGATGCGCGGCGGCGGCCGACAGCGCCACACCCGCGGCGCCGACGAGCCCGCCCACCAGAACGAGGACAGGGCTGCCGCCGTTCGAGGACTGCCCGGCAAGGTTCATTTCGATGCTCCGTCTTCCGTGGCGCGCCGATCAGGATTCGCCGGCCTCCAGCAGCATATGCCGCGCCCGCCGCGACTGGACAATCCAGTTGTAGACCGCTCCGAGCGCCATCAGCACCGATGTGCCTAAAAACACCGCCCGCATGCCGAAATGGCCGCCGACGAAACCACCGGCCAGCGGCCCCGCGACCTGGCCCACATACTGCGCCGAGATCGACAATCCGAGCACATTGCCCCCAACGCCGTCCGGGATGTTGTGGCGGATGACGCTGGTGATGCAGGGCAAGAGGCCGCCCAGCGCCAGGCCCATCAGGAAGCGCAGCCCGATCAACTGCCAGCCATCGGTGACGAACGCCTGCGGGACGAGCAGCAGCGCCGAGACGGCAAGCGCGCCGACAACGACGTTCCAGTGGCCGACGCGATCGGCGAGCTTGCCCAGCCATGAGGAGGACAGGATCGTGCCGAGCGCTGCCGCCGACATCACCACGCCGGCAACCATCGTCACCTTGCTCTGGTCCGCGACGAGCTGCTGCACATAGACGGTGATGATCGGCTCGATCGACATCGTGGCGAAGGCGAGCAGCATGCCGGTGGTCAGCATGGCGACGACCGGTCGCTTGTCGGGGATCTGTGACCAGCCGCTCTTCGGTTTCGCTGCCAAAGCGGCGTTGGCCGCAACTGGACGCGGGTTTTCCTTGATCAGGAAGGTCGTGGCCAGGAAGGCAAGGAAGATGACGCCGCCGGACAGCAGGAAGGTCGCGCGGATGCCGATCACCGGCGGCAGCGCTCCGCCGAGCAGCGGGCCGACCAGCGAGCCCGCCGTGATGCCGGCCGCCAGCACGCCGAGCGCCCAGCCGGAGCGGTCCTTGGGCGTCTGCATCGCCACCAATATCGTTGACCCCGAGGAATAGCCGCCGGCAAAGCCGATCAGGAGCCTCAGCAGCACCAGTTGCCAGACGCTCTCAACCATGCCGGTCAGCGACATGCAGATCGCCATGCCGAACGAAGCTCGCACCAGCATCAGCTTGCGGCCATAGCGGTCGCCCAGCCGCCCCCACAACGGTGCGACCAGGGCCGCGGCAAAGAAGGTTGCGCCATAGGCGATGCCCGACCATTGCACGATCGCGGCGTGCCCCTCGGCGCCGAGCTGTTCGACGTAAAGCGGCAGAAAAGGCAGGAGCAGCGTCATGGCAATGAGCGTGCTGAACGAGCCGGCGAAGCAGACCGTGAGATTGCGCCGCCAATGGACGTTGTAGCCGCCCTGTTCTGTACCGCCGTCCGCCATGTCACGCCTTCCCGGTCATCAGGGATTGCTCCGGATACCATTTTGGGATACCAAATCGGTATCCGTCAATGAACCTCAACCCGGCCGCTTGTCAATGCGGCGCCGAAGAGCGGTACGACAATGTCGCAGATGCAGAATGTCGAAAGGCAGCTTCGCGAGATGATCCTCGGCCTGGAGATTGGTCCGGGCGAGCGGCTGACGGAGCGCTGGATCGAAAGCCGCTTCGGCGCCTCGCGCACGCCGGTCAGGGCCGCTTTGCTGCGCCTCGAGACCGAAGGTCTGATCGGCCGCGACGGCCGCGGCTGGACCGTGGCGCCGATCAATCTCGCCGAGCTTGGCCAGATCGCCGTCTACCGCGAGGTGGTCGAGGTGGCGGCGGTGCGGCTGACGGCAGCGCTTGAGGATCGCAGCGGGGTCGAGGTGATCGCGGCGATGCTCGATTCCTGCGACGCCGACACACCGCGCGAGGAATGGCATCGCGTCGGCATGGATTTCCACATCGAACTGGCCAGGCTTTCCGGCAATGAATTCCTGTTGCGGGCGGTGCGCGATGCAATGACCAGGCTGTCGCGTGCCCGCTGGCTGGAAGTGCGCGACGAGGCGGCGCTCGGCCGCGCCTGGGCCGAGCACCATGCCATCCTGGCCGCCGTGCGAAAGGGTGACGCCGACGAGGCAGCTAGGCTGCTCTCGGCTCATATCGCCGGCAGCCGCGACCGGCTGGTGACTTCGCTACATGAGGACCGGCGCGGCCTGCGCGCCAGGGGCTTCGCCGTCGTCGCTGCCTGATCCCTGCAATCCGCCGAATATTAGGACTCTCACAAGTTCGTTTGCCTGCGCGGGCTTGCAAGATGTTCGGCACAATGCTGTAGGAGGCTCGACGCCACATCTTTGAAACGAAGGACGCATGGCCTCGCCCCTACGCACCGCAGCGCGGGTATTCTATTTCGTACGCAACATAACGCGCGATGTGACGCCGCAGGCTCTCTTTCGCCAGCGCCTTGCCGGCTGCCTGCAGCAGGCGAGGCTCTCCAGCAAAACGGTCCGCGATCGGGTCAACTACTACAACAAGCTCGACCATGGCTTCGCGCCGAGCGCGGCGGCCGTGCCGGCCGGTCAAATCCCCAAGTTCGGGAGCATGTACTATTACGATCTGAAGGAGTTCGCCCGCTACTTCGATCGCGACCTGCTCATCGATCTCGAGTTCGGCGATGTCGTCGACGTGCCCAAGATGCCGGCGATCGTCAAGGACCGGCCGATCCGTGACGACAACGGCAACGCCGTGATCATGAAGCTCGACAAGTTCCGCCATTTCAACATGCCGAGCGACAATCTGGCCTTCGCGGACAAGCGCCCGATGGCGGTCTGGCGCGGTGATTTCAACAATCCGATCCGCAAGCGGTTCGTCGACGCAGTGCGCGACCTGCCGTTTTGCGATGCAGGCTCGCCCAAGCCGAGCGCTCCGGAGACCTACCGCAAGCCGTATCTCACGATCCCGCAGCAGCGGCAGTTCCGCTACATCGTCTCGCTCGAGGGCAATGACGTGGCGACGAATCTGAAATGGATCATGAGCTCCAATTCGCTCTGCCTGATGCCGCCGCCGACCTACGAAACCTGGTTCGCCGAAGCCGAGGTCGAGGCCAATGTCCACTACGTACCGCTGGCGCCGGATTTTTCGGACGTAGCCGACAAGATCGCCTATTTCGAAAAGCATCCGGCGGAAGCCCAACGCATCACAACGGCGGCCAACGCTTACTGCCGCCGGTTCAGCAATGAAAAGGACGAGCGGGCGATCTCGCTGCTCGTCCTCTACAAGTATTTCGTGCTGAGCGGCCAGATCAAACCCGACCCCGAGGTCTGGCGCTACATCACGGGCTGAGCCTCTCAAACCTCGCTGCGGTCGAGCACCAGGTCGGCCGGGCCGAAACGGTCCTTGGCGGTGAACTGCTGGTGCCAGTAGGGATAAAGCACCGGTGGCCGACTGACGGCGTCGAGGCGCAAACGCTCGTCGAGCGTCAGCGTCAGGCTTGCCGCGGCAAGGTTATCCCTGAGCTGGGTTTCGTTGCGGGCGCCGATCACCAGCGAGCTGACGGCCGGGCGGCCGAGCAGCCAGGCAAGCGCCACCTGCGCCGCCGACACGCCACGCGCCTTGCCGATCTCGGAGAGCGTGTCGACGATCCGCCACAACCTGTCCTCATCGCGGACCGGCGGCTCCGACCAGCCGGCAAGTTGCCGCGCCGTCGGGCTGTCGCGTCGGTATTTTCCCGAAAGCAGGCCGCCTGCCAGCGGGCTCCACACCAGCACGCCGAGGCCCTGGTCGACCGAGATTGGCAGCAACTCGTATTCGGCCTCGCGCGCTTCCAGCGTATAGTGGATTTGCTGCGTGACGAAGCGCGGCTGATGGCGGCTGTCGCTCATCGCCAGCGCCTTCATCACCTGCCAGCCCGAATAGTTGGAACAGCCGACATAGCGGACCTTGCCCTGGGTGACCAACGTGTCGAGCGCGGCGATCGTCTCCTCCAGCGGCGTGACGCCGTCCCATTCGTGCAGGAAAAAGATGTCGATGACGTCGGTCTTGAGCCGCTTCAGACTCTTCTCGCATTCGCGGATCAGATGATGGCGCGACAGGCCCTCGTCGTTGGGGCCGTTGCCGATCCGCATGCGCGCCTTGGAGGCGATCAGTACATCGTTCTTGCGCTTGCCGCCGAGCGCCTCGCCGACGATCTCCTCCGACAAGCCGTTCGAATAGACGTTGGCGGTGTCGATGAGATTGATGCCGGCATCGATGCAGGTATCGATGATGCGCCTGGCTTCCGAAAGGTCGGATTTGCCGACGGCGGCGAACGGGCCCGTTCCGCCGAAGGTCATCGTGCCAAGGGTCAATGTCGAAACCTTCAGGCCGGAACGGCCAAGGGTGCGGTATTCCATGTCGGATCCTCGCGATCGGATTGAAAATGTGCGCCGCATGGGCGCCGAAAAGAGGTGAGGGTATTTGTAGGACAATTCCGGCGGCTTGTCGCCCTGCCATCGATACGGGCCGATCACATATCGGCTGGTCCAGAATGGCCGGTCCGCTCTTGCAATAAAACCGTCACTGCCGGGCTGTATCTCAGTCGGCTTACGGAGTTGTGTTTCCATCAACGGCTGGAGCGCATCCGAGGCTAAGATGGCTGAGAGGCAGGAGCAGCGCGATGAATGAACTCAAACCGAATTCCGGGGCCAGGGATTGGCTGGAAGCCGAACTCGCTGACACGCTCGACGAGGATTATGAGCTGGAGATTTCCGAGCCGGCGCTGTCGCTGGAGATCGCCAGGATCTACAAGAATGCGCATCCGCCTTCCATCGAGCGCCTGACCTACTTCCGCGAGCTGCTGCGGCTGCAGTCCGAGCTGATCAAGCTGCAATCCTGGGTCGCCTACCACAAGAAGAAGCTGGTGGTGATCTTCGAAGGCCGCGACTCCGCCGGCAAGGGCGGCGTCATCAAGCGCATCACCCAGCGCCTCAACCCGCGCATCTGTCGCGTCGTGGCGCTGCCGGCACCGACCGAGCGCGAAAAGTCGCAATGGTATTTCCAGCGCTATGTGCCGCATCTGCCCGCTGGCGGCGAGATCGTGCTGCTCGACCGCTCTTGGTACAACCGCTCCGGCGTCGAGCGCGTGATGGGCTTTGCCAACCCCGAGCAGGTGGAAGAATTCTTCCGCGACGTGCCGGAATTTGAGCGCATGCTGGTGCGCTCGGGCATCACACTGGTGAAGTACTGGTTCTCCATCACCGACGAGGAGCAGCAGATGCGCTTCCTGATGCGCATCCACGATCCGATGAAGCAGTGGAAGCTGTCGCCGATGGACCTGCAGTCGCGCGTGCGCTGGGAGCAGTACACCAAGGCCAAGGAAGAGACCTTTGCCCGCACCAACATCAAGGAAGCGCCGTGGTTCATCGTCGAGGGCAACGACAAGAAGCGGGCGCGGCTGAACTGCATCGACCATCTGCTGCAGCAGATGCCGTATGAAGATGTGCCGCACGAGGAGATCACGCTGCCGGAGCGCGTCTTCAACCCGGACTACGAGCGCCAGGTGCTGCCGCGCGAGCTTTACGTGCCGCAGAAGTATTGAGGCACCCCTCCTTCTCCCCTTTGTGGGGGAAGGTGGATCGGCGCGCAGCGCCGAGACGGATGAGGGGTGTTGGAAGAAATGAGGCGGTGGGGATTTGAAGGGTGTTGCCAAGCTGGAGCACCCCTCATCCGACCTCGCTTCGCGAGGCCACCTTCTCCCACAAGGGGCTAGCGTGCGCACACATTTGCTTCGTGCTGTGGTCAAGCGTGAAGAGGCGCCGTCGGAAAATGGCTTGAAGCGGTTGAATCGTATGTGATTCTGTAGCCGCCATTGTTGATTCTGGAGGTTTCGACGATGGCTTCGCTGCTTGGCTACTTCGGCGACCTGCGCCTGCAAAAAAGGGGAGCATGGTTCTGGAGCGCATGTTTGCGCGTGTCAGCACGGGCATGCGCCGGCTGGCCGACACGCGCGCCGAGAAGGTCGCGTTCACACGCCTGTTTCGCAATCGCCACGTGAGCACGCAAGAGATCATCCGCACGGCGGCGGCGCGAACCGCCGAACTGGCCGCCGGCCGCCACGTGCTGATCATCGAGGACAGCAGCGAGATCAACTATGAAGCCAAGGCTTCGCGCAAGCGCGGCCTCGGTCGTGTCGGCAATGGCACGGATATCGGGCTGTTCGTGCATCCGGCGTTGGCCGTGGATGCCGTGGACGGTTCGGTCCTTGGCCTTGCAGGCGCCACGATCTGGCGGCGCGAGGCAAAGAAGGCGGATGACTACCAGGCGCTGCCGATCGAA
>SAQE01000039.1 GCA_004020545.1 Mesorhizobium sp.
TTCAACACGACCAGCTTGGCACATTCGATGCCGCAAGGGGCCGTCCACCCATCATTCTATGGCGGAGCAAGGAGCGAAGCGACGCGCGCAGACCATAGAATCCATTCCGTGACGTTGAGGCGGCTGCCACGGTGCAGAATTCTGCTCGTTTGCACCCTTCGGCGAGGTCACGGAATGGATCCTTGGGTCTTCGCTCCGCTTCGCGTCGCTACGCCCAAGGATGACGAAGTCGGGTACGCCTCGCTCAGAAAGTAACAGCAAGCCTCTCCAGCCCGTGGAAGTGATAGCTGTCGCGGAAGCGCGGCTCCTCGGCCAGGCGCAACTTTGGCAAGCGCTCGAACAGCGTTTTCAACGATACCTGCAGTTCCAGCCGCGCCAGTGGCGCGCCGATGCAGAAATGGATGCCAGCGCCGAAGGAGACGTTCTTCTGATCCGTGCGGACCGGATCGAATGTGTCGGGTCCGGCAAACGCCGACGGGTCGTGGTTGGCCATGCCGAGCAGCAGCGCCACCATCTCGCCCGGCTTGACCAAGATGCCCGGCGCCGCTTCGATCTCTTCATAGGCGTAGCGCAGGAACATATGCAGCGGCGCGTCGAAGCGTAGGCATTCCTCGACCGTCGCGACGTTTGCTTCGGGTGTCTCGAAGAAGCGGCGCGGGTCGCCGCCTTGTGCCAGGATCGCCCGCACCGCGTTGCCGGTCTGGTGCACCGTCGCTTCGTGTCCGGCATTGAGCAAAAGGATCGCCGAGGAAACCAGTTCGTCTTCCGAAAGCTTCTGGCCGTTTTCCTGGGCCTCGATCAGCAGCGAAAGCAGATCGTCGCCGGGCTTCTTCCTCCGCTCGGCGACGTAGCCGCGCAGGAAGGCAGCGAAATCGCGGCTGGCGCGGTTGGCCGTGTCCTCGATCTCACGCGTGCGGCCGTGCATGTACATGGCGACCATCTGATGCGACCAGTCGAGCAGTTGCGGCCCCATCTCGACCGGAACGCCCAGCATCTCGGCGATGATTGTGATCGGCAAGGGCGAGGCGTAGGCCGGCAGAAGGTCGACGCCGCCTGGCTCGAAACGGTCGATCAGCTCATTGGCCAAGACCTCGATGCGCGGCCTCAGCCGCTCGACCTGGCGCGAGACGAAGGCGCGGTTGACCAGCGTCCGCAGTCTCGTATGCACCGGCGGCTCGAGCTCCAGAATCGAATTCGCCTCGATTGCGTCGAAGGCGGTCAGATGCGAGCGATCGTCGCCCACACCGCGGCTGTCGGGAATGCCGGCCGGGTTCTGGCGGCCGAAGCGGCGGTCGCGCAGCAGCCGATTGACGTCGTCGAAGCCGCCAAAACACCAGAAGCCGTAGTCCTCCCAGAAGAAGGCATTGGAGATGCCATGCAGGAAGGCATAGGCCTCATAAGGATTCTGCACGAAGGCCGGCTCGTGCGGGTCGAGCCGCAGGCGGCGGCTGGCGGGATCGAAAGCGAGATAGGCTGGCATCATGTCTGACCAATAGCGCGCCTTGTCGGCCAGATGCCAGACCGTATACCGTATCTTGGCCTCCGTCGTGCCCATGCGTTGGGCCAGGCACACAAGGCAGTGCGCGGAGCTCCGGCGCCGCGCTTCAGCGTCCCGTCTTCAGGATGCCTGCCACCTTGGCGGCGATCGCAGCGTCGAGCGCCTGCCAGTGCTCGAGAAGTTCGCGCGGGAAGCGGTAGCTTAGGCTGAGGTCATCGCCGACCTGGATATCGCGTTCGCAGGGCGCCAGCGATTCCTCGGCGCTCGGCCCGCTCAGGCAGCGAGCGACGAAAGGGTCCTTGCCCGGCCGGTCGGCAACCGCCAGCACTTCATTGAGATAGCCTGATTTCTCGGTGAAGCCGTAGAGTGTCGTGCCGTCCGGGCCGGGCGCGCCCGGCTTGACGATCAGGGCGCTGTAGATCGGCGCGAAGCGGCCGCTCATGTCGCGCGACATCATCCGCGGCTCGAACGACAGGAAGACAATCTTCTTGGCGGCGCCGGTATGGTTGAAATCGTCGCGCGCGGCGGCGCTGTAGCCGTCCATCTCGGGATAGCGCAGATAGAGGTCGAGGCGCGAGGCGATGCCGTCGCGCCTGGCCTGGTCGAAGCGGATGAAATTGGCCGGCACGCTGACCACGTTGTTGCCGATCACGACCTGCCGGACGGTCGTGTCGTCGGTATAGCCGGCCATGGCGATCGATCGCCCAAGCCATTTGCCGCCGACGCTGATTGCCACCGAAAGCAGGGCCAGCGCCGCGAAGGCATAGAAAACCCGCTTCATGAAGGTCGAGTCGACGATCTCGAAGTCCTGCCTTTCGGCGGTGGCTGCCTCTCTCATCGCGATTCCCAATCCGCTCACCTGTCCTCAGGTGGCACAGCTTCGCGCGGCATGGCTCTTGCAGCGCATGGGTACGACTGTGCGGTTTCATGGTAAACGGTTGGTAAAGATGGATCTCATGCTGCTCCCTCTCTACGCTTTTGCGGTCGGCCTGACGGCCTGCGGCCTTGCCGGCTCGGCCATGGAGATCATCTCCGGCCGCCGGCTGGCCTTCGCCGAGCCCTATGTGTCGCCTGCCCACATCGCACGCTCGCTTGCGGCAACCGCCTGCGCCGGCCCTTTCATGCTCACCAATGATGCGCTGGCTGCGCGGCGCGAGGGGCGCATCGGTACGCTGGCGCTGCTTTCGTGTGGCTGCACGGCGGTCGCCTGGGCATTGGCCCTCGGCATCGTGCTGATCACCATTGCCTCATGGGCGACCGGACTTTAGGTCTTTGATTTTAAGCATGTCTTTGTCCCGAAACCGCTGCACACTTTCGGGAGACATGCATTAGGCTCGGCCGAATTCTCGGCCTGAGACGATTCGGAGACGAAAATGCCAATCTATGCGATCGACGGAAAGGCGCCCCGATTCGACGATGTCGAAACCAACTGGATCGCACCGGACGCCACGCTGATCGGCAATATCAACGTCGGACGCAATGCCGGGTTCTGGTTCGGTGTCGTCATCCGCGGCGACGGCGAGCCGATCACGATCGGCGCCGATACCAACGTGCAGGAACATACGATCATGCACACCGATCCGGGCTATCCGCTCACCATCGGGCAGGGTTGCACGGTCGGCCATCGCGCACTGCTGCATGGCTGCACGGTCGGCGACAACAGCCTGATCGGCATGGGCGCCATCGTGCTCAACGGCGCGAGGATCGGCAACAATTCGCTGGTCGGCGCCGGCGCCCTGGTGACGGAAAATAAGGTCTTCCCGGACAATTCGCTGATCGTCGGCTCGCCCGCCAAGGTGATACGGGTGCTGGACGACGCGGCGGTCGAAAGGCTGCGCGTCTCGGCCGCGCACTATGTCGCCAACGGCAAACGCTTCAAGGCAGGATTGAAAGAGGCCTGAGAGTGGTTCTGCATCTGGTGCGGCTTGGTCGGCTTAGCCGCGCCGCGATATCGCATCGCGCAACTGCGACGCCCCCGCTTCGAAGCCGGCCTGGTCCGCGCCTTCAAGGGCGGTTTCATAATCATCGATGCGGGTTCTGAGCGACGGGTCCGCGCCTGACGCGAGCAGCAGGCGGATCGCCTCGGGATCGCGCAGCGACACCGCATAGTGCAGCGGCGTCCAGTCGTTCACGCCGCGCATGTTCGGGTCGGCGCCATGTTTCAGCAAGATCTGAACGACCTCCAGCTTGTCCGGCCGCTTCGTCGACAGCGCCGCGATGATCGAAGGAAAGCCGGCAGGATCCTCGTAGTTCGGGTTCGAGCCGGCGTCGAGCAAGATTGCGATGAAGGCGGTCGGGCTCCAGTAGATCGCGTATTCCAGCGGATGGCCGAGCCCGAGTTCGAATGGCATCCTTTCGTCGAACCAGCGCGCCGCGCCACCGAGCGTCTTGCCGAGGCCCTCGAAGTCGCCCGCCTTGAAGGCGTCGTCTATGGCCTTGAATAGCCGGTGGCGCTCGCAGCGATCTTCAGGGATTTCCAGCATGACGATGTCACTCGGATTTGCTTTTCCCTTTTTTTGCAGCAGTTTTGACCCGTATTCGCATGGCACCGCCCTTGGGATTTTCAATATCGAATGCAGCGGTCTTCCTCACAAGATCGCTCAATTTTCCGAAGCCATAGGTGCGAGGGTCGAAATCGGAGAAGAGATTTGAAAGTTGCTGGCCGAAGGTTCCAAGACGCACCCAGCCATCTTCGCTTTCCATCTGGCCGATCACTTTCTTTAGTATAGGGGTCGCAGCGCTCGGCGCTTGAAGCGGCTTTCTTGCCGGCGCAGCATCGTGAAATCCCTCCACGCTTCGGAGAAGGTTTTCAGTATAGACGAAACGGCGGCATGCCTGCCGGAAACTTTCAGGGGTTTTTTGCTCACCAAACCCGAACACGTCGACGCCTTGTTCGCGTATGCGCGCAGCAAGTCGAGTGAAATCACTATCTGACGATACCAGGCAGAAACCATCGAAGCGATTGCTGTGAAGTAAATCCATCGCGTCGATCACCAGTGTGATGTCCGAAGCATTCTTGCCAGTAGTATAGGCGAACTGCTGCTGCGGAATTATCGCGTGCTTCGACAAAACCTCAGCCCATCCCCTCGACCGGGCATTTGAAAAATCGCCATAGATGCGGCGAACACTGGCCTCGCCGATCTTGGCAATCTCTTCGAACAAGCCATCGACAATCTTGGCGGAAGCGTTGTCGGCGTCGATAAGGACAGCCAAGCGCGGTGATCGGGGTTCTGTCGGCATGCTGGTACTTCCTATAAGCTGGCGTGCTCCTGGATTTCGAACCCTTGGAACCGTCGCCTAGCCCTGGTTCTCGTTTCCTCTTGTTGTAGCAGAGGTGGGCCGCAACAGAAATTGGCGCCCGGGCGCCACAACTTCACCGGGATTTCAATGGCCCGTGGAAGAAAAGGCGGAGCCGGCCCGGGGACAGGGCCGGCTCCTAAAACCCGGTCGTTGGGGACGGGGAGGGTGGGGACTCGACCGGGCTTTTCTTAAGCACGCCGTATGAATGCGGCGTGCTTAATCTCTTTGTGCATGTCGTTGCCCCAAAACCGCTGCGCACTTTTGGGCGACATGCATTGGCGCCCTAGCGGACGCTGGCGACGGCGTCCTCGCGACCGTCGCTGATCGAAACCCAAACGCCAGAATTCTCGGTCGATTGGCGTTTGAGGTAGGTGTAAACCGTGTCGTTCCAGGCGAGTACTTTCGGCTCGAGATTGTCGAGGATGAACTCGCCGAGACTGGTGCGCACCGTCAGCACCGCGTGGCCGTCGCCGTTCGGCTGGCGCGCGACCGTCATCAGCAGGTCGCCGGCGGGGACGCCCGCCGCCATGAGCTCGCGGCGCTTCTCCAGCCCATAATCCTCGCAGTCGCCATAGCCATTGCCGGGATAGGCCCAGTATTCCTCGACCCCGTAGATTTCCATATCGGTGCGCGGCTTGACCCGGGCGTTCACCGAATTGTTGATGCTGACGATCGTGGCCCACAGTTTGCGGGTCAGTTCGACCGGAGGTCCTTTCGGCGTCCTTTCGTTGCATTCGACCGGCACGCGCTGGCAGAATTCATAGTGGCCGACCGGCTGGGTGGTGCGGCCGCCCGTATGCATGAGCACCGGTCCCGCGCTTGCCGTTCCCCATGCGGAAAGCTGCATCGCCATTGCCAAGAGCAACAGCTTGCCCCTCGTCATTTTCATTATGGCAGTCTCCCCGTTTGAGAGAGACTGTGCCACGTTGGGATTTATTTGACGCAAAAACGCGAAGTAGATATTGAGTAAAACGCCCGTAGAATAAATATAAAATTTGAACTATCTCGGTTTGAGATCGTTGGGATTTGGTTGGCGCGTCGGCGTTCGGCGACGGCTCGGCAGGCGGTCGCGGACGATGTCCCTTGAGGCAACAAAAAAACCGGCCGCGTGCGGCCGGTTCGGTTGCACCCTGATGCGTTCGCGTCAGGATCGCGGCGCGTTGAATTCCGAATCCAGCGTTTCCGGCCGTTGAATGACGGCGAATTCGATGGCGACGCCGTCCTCGAAGTGACGCACCACCTGGCCGCGCATCGTGCCCAGCATGACCTGCACGCCGATCGCCGGTTTGACGTCGATTTCGATCGCCGCGCCCGAAAGCGACAGGTCGATGATGCGGCACTGATACTGGCGCCCATCGGTGAGCTGCAGCACGCTCATCGGATTGCGCGGCGCGACGCGCTCATGGCGGCGGTCTTCCGGCAGGTCCAGCTCGTGCTTGTTGGCAAGCCAGGTGAGTTGCGCGGCAAGCTTGTCCTTCTTGCGGTCGGAAGCAATGACGGTCATGGCGAAACCGTCCTGCGAAGTCCGTGTCACGATGCCTTCGATGCGACCGATATGGTCGATATAGGCAATGACCTTTTCGCCCGGCATGCCGACGCGGTCGGTGCGCAAGGCGACGTTGCCGGGCGACATGTCGATCACCTGGCACGGATGCTCGGTGCGGTCCTCCAGCATGAATCGCCCGTAAATCTTCACCCGGACGCGCTGGAAATTGCGCCGCTCTGCTCGGGACGGCGCGTATTCTACCGCCGTTGACCTCATGGCTGCCTGCACCCCGTTGGCACTCCACGCGACGATGCGCGGAATTTCGCCGGAAAAAGCTACAGCAAAGCAGGTTAACAAAGGGGAAAAAGTCGGCCGCGAATGGCTTGAGATCGGAGCTTGTCTCAGGGACAAAAGTCAGAATCGACCGGGCCAGGATGCCCGGCGACTTGCCTCATTCGCTGCGTCCGCCGTCGAAGACGACGAGGTGGCGAATCCGGCGCACGCGGCCGAGCGCGGGAATGGTCTCCGGCGCGTCGAACTCCGTCGGCACCAGCGAAGGAACATCGATCGCCGGCCGATTCTTCAGGAACATCGGTTCCTTGTCGGGATCGATAACCCGGATCGCGTCGATCAGGGCATCGGCAAGCGGGTCGGCGCCCAGCCAGAACGGCCTTTCCACGGCGCTGATGATGCCGAGGCAGCGTGGGTTCTCGATGCCGCCGTCAAGCGGCAGCGCAAGCAGTTCGAACTTGTTCGAGCGACCATTGTGGCTGAAGCCCTCGTAGTTAATCAGCAGCACCGATTTCTGGTCGAAAACGCCGTGGATGAGCCGCGACACCAGTCGCTGGTCCTTCTCGCGCCAGAGCGAGGGAAACGAGAAGCCCTTGAGCTCGCGGCCGTAGCAGGCGCAGAGCCTGGTGCCGGCAAGCCGGAACACGGCTTCGCCGCGCGTGTCCCGCTCCAGGATGAACGTGTCGGCCAGGAGCGATTTGATGTCCGCCGGCTCGACCTCCGAGCGTTTCGGGGCAGGGCGGCCATCACGCAGCCGGTTCCAATATTGGAACAGCGCGATTGATCCATTCTGATTCATTTTCATTCCGCTCCGCGCAGTCTGTCTTTTTGCTGTCCCATCGGCGAACAGACAGGGCGCCCTCCGATGACCTTCATGCGGTGCGGAGCAGGATGCGTGCCAGCATCGTTAACGTTTGTTCACGGGTCGGGGGCGTTAAGGTTAACAATTAGTTTACGTTGCGCGCCGGCGGGTGCTGTGGCACACCAAAAACCACTCCAAAACGATCGTTTCGCAGCGATCGGCAGCACTTCAAGAGTTTTCGGGGAGCAGGGGACTCGACCAGCCGTTCAGGGGAAACCCTGGACGGCCTTTCTTTGATTCGCCCTCTTTCCGATTCGGGGCTGTGGCGATTCGCGGTTTGTGATTCGATCAGGCGTGAACTACATGCTCGCCCGAAAATCGAGTCTCCAGCCAACTGCAGGGCCGCATGAGCGAACCGGTAAGCCCGACTGAACCCGAACCGCAGCCAGACGAGGCGCCGAAACCGCGCCGCGAGCCGGTGTTCAACCTGCCGCCGGTGGTGCAGGCGGTAATTGCGATTTGCCTCGTCGTCTATCTGGCCGAAAACTATCTTCTCACGCCAGCGCAAGACGACACGTTTGTCTCGACCTTCGCCTTCACGCCGGCTTTCTATTCGGGTCTTTACCCGCCAAGCGCCTATTTGCTGGTTCAGCCTTTCACTTATGCGTTCATGCATGGCAGTTGGGCGCATCTCTTGGTCAACATGGTCTGGCTCGCTGCTTTCGGCTCACCGCTTGCCAATCGTCTCGGCGGTGTTCGATTTGCAGTGTTCTACGCCGTGACCGGGCTGGCTTCGGTCGCGCTGTTCTGGGCAATGCACCCGTATGGCGAGATGCCGCTCGTCGGTGCTTCGGGCGCGATCTCGGGCATGATGGGGGCGGCGGCGCGCTACGGCTTTCGCATCGACCGCTCGTCCGGCAAGGCAGCCTTCGCCGGTGAGCCGCTGCCGATCGCAATCGTGCTGCGCTCGCGCGGCGTCATGACTTTCCTCGGCGTCTGGATGGTGATCAACCTTGCCACCGGCCTGCTTGGCTTCGCACCGGGTGTCGACGGCCAGATCGCCTGGGAGGCCCATATCGGCGGCTTTGTCGCCGGCTTCTTCGGCCTGCGCTTTTTCAACCGCCCCATGCCTGCTGAGTAACGCGGCATCGTACTTGAAATGCAACCAATCACGGCGCACGATGTTGCCATGCATGTCGCCCAAAAGTGCGCAGCGGTTTTGGGCGGACGACATGCGTCAAAACAAAGACCTTAAAGCGCGCCGCGGCGCGTTTTAAGCCACCCACCGCTAAGGGCGCTGGGGCTGAAAAGCCGGTCAGGCAGGAGCCGGCGAGCAAGGCTGAGGAGGACGCCATGACGGTTAAGGCAATTCTTGAAAGCAAGGGCCATGACGTGTTCACGCTCGGGCCTAATGAAAAGCTGAGCGAGGCCATCCGGATTCTGACCGAACACAGGGTCGGCGCGCTCGTCATCACCAACGGCGACCGTAAGATCGTCGGCATCCTCTCGGAGCGCGATATCGTGCGGGTGATTGCCAGGGAAGGAGCGGCCGCGCTCGACATCGCGGTACGCTCGGCCATGACTCCCAAGGTCAAGATCTGCAACGAGAGCCATACGGTAAACGAGGTCATGGAGATCATGACGCGAGGTCGCTTCCGCCATCTGCCGGTGGAGAAGGACGGGCTGCTCGACGGCATCGTGTCGATCGGCGACGTGGTCAAGCGCCGCATCGAGGATGTCGAACGCGAGGCCGAAGAGATCCGGGCGTATATCGCCACCGCGTAGCCGCTGCTTGGCTGCTCGTTGTGTCCTAGCGCAGGCCGGCCGCGTGCTGGAGGCGCGCGATCAGGTCGGCGTTGCGACAATATTCCGGCGGGGCGTCGGCTTGTTCGTGGCTGTCGAGCCAAGTCGAGCATTCGGCCTGATGGCCGCATGAATGGCAGCGGTCGGCGGCTCGATTGGTAACGGCAACTTGGTCCGGTATGATTTTGAGTTGCCGTTCGACGCCTATCTTCTGCATCATTCGGCCCATCAACGAGGTCCCGACGTCGACCGGAAGCAGATAATCCAGGAAGTTCATGTCGGTCACACTCCTGCCCTTTCGGCAATTTCGTCCAAGGGGCAGGGGCATGCATTGATCTCGGTCAACAGATGACTCCCTTGCCAGCCCGAGCCGATTGATCTAGCGAACGGTTGACATCCTGCGCCGCCAGAGTGTGGGAATTCGGACAACAAGCATCTGGACCACAATGAGCATCATCGATACCCGCACGCCCGACCCGAAACGCCTGATCTCCGGCGCCACCGGCGACTGGGAAATCATCATCGGGCTCGAAGTGCATGCGCAAGTGACGTCCGAGGCAAAGCTGTTCTCCGGCGCCTCGACCTCTTTCGGCGCCGCGCCCAACGCCAATGTCAGCCTGGTCGACGCGGCGATGCCCGGCATGCTGCCGGTGATCAACGAGGAATGCGTCAAGCAGGCGATCCGCACCGGACTTGGCCTGAAGGCGGCGATCAACCACAAGTCGGTCTTCGACCGGAAGAACTACTTCTATCCGGATCTGCCGCAGGGCTATCAGATTTCGCAGTTCAAGCAGCCGATCGTCGGCGAGGGCAAGGTGATCGTCTCCGTCGGGCCGGACCGGCAGGGCGAGTTCGAGGATATCGAGGTCGGCATCGAGCGGCTGCATCTGGAGCAGGATGCCGGCAAGTCGATGCACGACCAGCATCCGACCATGTCCTATGTCGACCTCAACCGCTCGGGCGTTGCGCTGATGGAGATCGTCTCCAAGCCCGATATGCGTTCGGCCGACGAGGCCAAGGCCTATGTCAGCAAGCTGCGCACCATCATGCGCTATCTCGGCACCTGCGACGGCAACATGGACGAAGGATCGCTGCGCGCCGACGTCAACGTCTCGGTGCGCCGCCCGGGCGGCGCCTTCGGCACGCGCTGCGAGATCAAGAACGTCAACTCGATCCGTTTCATCGGCCAGGCGATCGAGTCCGAAGCGCGCCGGCAGATCGCCATCCTGGAAGACGGCGGCGCGATCGAGCAGGAGACGCGCCTGTTCGATCCCAACAAGGGCGAGACGCGCTCGATGCGCTCCAAGGAAGAGGCGCATGACTACCGCTATTTCCCCGATCCCGACCTTCTGCCGCTGGAGTTCGACCAGGCCTATGTCGATGATCTGGCACAGCATCTGCCGGAACTCCCCGACGACAAGAAGGCGCGGCTGATCGGCTCGCTCGGACTCTCGACCTACGACGCATCGGTGCTGGTGTCGGAAAAGCCGATCGCCGACTATTTCGAGAAGGTGGCGGCCGGGCGTGACGGCAAGCTTGCCGCCAACTGGGTCATCAACGACCTGCTGGGTGCTCTCAACAAGGCCGGCAAAGATATTGAAAACGCTCCGGTTTCTCCCGATCAGCTGGGTGCCGTAATCGACCTGATCAAGGAAGGCACGATCTCCGGCAAGATCGGCAAGGACCTGTTCGAGATCGTCTGGAACGAGGGCGGCGACCCGCGCCAGCTCGTCGAGAGCCGCGGCATGAAGCAGGTCACCGACACCGGCGCCATCGAGAAGGCGGTCGACGAGGTCATCGCAGCCAATCCGGACAAGGCCGAGCAGGCGCGTGCCAAGCCGACCATGGCCGGCTGGTTCGTCGGCCAGGTGATGAAGGCGACCGGCGGCAAGGCGAACCCGCAGGCGGTCAACGAGCTGGTCAAGGCCAAGCTCGGCATCGAGGGCTAGCATGTTCGTGCGGACGGCGAGCGAACGCGATCTCGCTGCCATCCGTGCGCTGCTGGTCGAGACCTGGCATGCCACCTACGATGCCATCTATGGCGCCCGGCGCGTCACCGAGATCTCCGATGACTGGCATTCGATCGCCTCGCTCAGGGCGCGGCTGACGCGCCCCAATTCGGAATTCCTGGTGGCCGACGACGGCAAGCGCCTCGGCGGCATTGCTTTCGCTTTCGCCACCACGGACCCGAAGGTCGTCCTCCTCAACCAACTCTACGTGCATCCGGACTGTCAGCGGCGAGGGATCGGCCGGTCGCTGCTCGACGAGGTCGAGGCCAGCTTCCCGGAGGCGCGGACACTGCGCCTGGAAGTGGAGGAGGCGAATTCCCCGGCGATCGCCTTCTATGCGGCGAATGGGTTTCGGTCCGCCGGCAGGACCGCCGATTGCGGCGGCGGTTCGGGAATGCCCGCGCTCATCCTGGAGAAGCGGCTGGCGTAGATCGTCCGAAGATAACGGCTGCGGCGTCGCGCCTTGGATTTGATGCATCCCCGGGCTGTCCAGACTTCGTCACTCAGGCGCGGGGAGAATCTCCACATTGTCGATAAGCCTGGTCGTGCCGAGCCAGGCCGCGGCGAGCAGGCGGCCGTCGCGATTCCGCCGCCAGGGCCTGAGCGTCATTGCTTCGCGTGCAGCGACGTAGTCGACCTTTCGAAACCCCGCTCGGACAAGCGCTTCCGTGGCCTCGCCCACGGCGCTTGCCTCATCCGCGCCGGATGCCAGTTCCGTCGCGGTCTGACGCAAAACGGCGTTGAGTTTGCGCGCGACCTCGAGTTCGGCCCCGCCGAGATAGGCGTTGCGCGACGACATGGCGAGGCCGCGGGAGTCGCGCACCGTCGGCGCGCCGATGATCTCGACCGGCAGATCGAGATCGCGGCAAAGCTGCCTGACGACGCAAAGCTGCTGGTAGTCCTTCTCGCCGAACACCGCGCAATCGGGCGCGGCCTGCAGGAAAAGCTTGGTCACCACCGTGGCGACGCCGTCGAAGAAGGCCGGCCTGAAATCCGTTTCCAGACCGGCGGAGGGGCCACCGACCGAGATTTTGGTGGCGAAACCGGTCGGGTACATTTCCGCGACGGTCGGCGTGAAGGCGAGATGCGCGCCCGCTTCCCGCAGCCGGTCGAGATCGCGGGCCAGTTGGCGCGGATATTTGTCCAGATCCTCCGTCGGCGCGAACTGGGCCGGATTGACGAAGATCGAGACGACGCAGCGCTCGGCCTTCTCGAGCGCGATCCTGACCAGCGAGATGTGGCCATCATGCAGGGCGCCCATGGTCGGCACCATGGCGACCTTGAGGCCCTCCCGGCGCCAGTCCCGGATTTGCGTGCGGAGCGCGGCGACGCTGTCGACGACGATTGGTCCGCTCATGTCTTGTCCTTGCCCGATGTCGCCGAAAAGACGTGGTCCCGTCCTGGAAATGCGCGGCTGCGCACTTCGGTCGCGTAACGCGCTGCCGCGTCCGAAATAGTGTCGCGCAGGTTTGCGTATTCCTTGACGAACTTCGGCACGCGGTCGACCGTCATGCCGATCATGTCGTCTATGACCAGGATCTGGCCGTCGCAGTCGGCGCTGGCGCCGATGCCGATGGTCGGGATGGAAATGTGCAGGGTGAGGTCCGAAGCCACGGCCTCCACCGTCCCCTCGATGACGACCGAGAACGCGCCTGCCTTTTCGACCGCTTCGGCGTCGCGAAAGAGGGCTTCGACGTTTTCCCTGGTGCGGCCCTTGATCTTGTAGCCGCCGTCCTTTTCCACGGATTGCGGCTGCAGGCCGATATGGCCCATGACCGGGATGCCTTCGGCGACGATTGCCGTGATCTGCGCGGCCATGTCGACACCGCCCTCGAGCTTGACCGCCTGGCAGCCGGTCTCATTGACGATGCGCCTCGCCGAGGCAACGGCGTCCGCCGCCGAGGCCTCGTAGCTTCCCGCCGGCATGTCGACGACGACGCAGGCTTTTGTCGAGCCGCGCATAACCGCTTGGCCATGCGCGATCATCATCTCCAGCGAGGCGCCGAGCGTCGTGGCATGGCCATGCAGCACCATGGCGACGCTGTCGCCGACCAAAAGCAGGTCGACATGGGGGTCGAGCATGCGGGCGACCGGGTAGGTATAGGCGGTGAGACAGACGATCGGCACGCCACCCTTGCGGCGGCGGATGTCTTCGGCGCCGATCCGATTGCTGGTGGACAGATCTCGGGCCAAATCGTCACCTCCCTCAACCGGCATGGGCCAGGCGCTCGCTTTCCGGGCGTGCGAGCTTTAGAAACACGGGCGGCGCTTGGCAAGCCGAGGTGGCGACATCTCCGCGCGTGTATCGATTAATGCATGTCGCGCAAAAGCGTGCAGCGGTTTTGCGAAAACGACATGCATAAAAAACAAAAACTAAAGCGCGTCGCCTGAATCGATTTCAGCGCGACGCGCTTTAGCGCACGAAGCATTCACATCGGCGGCGCGGCAAAACTCTTGCCTTCGCGATGGGCTGACGCCATAAGCAGGAAACGGCGAGGTCGCTGCCGCCACGAGGATCCGGATGAAGACTTTCCTGCTGCAGTTTTTCACCTGGTGGAACAGCCAGACTCTGGGCACGCGTTTCCACACTTGGCGCTTCGGCAAGAGGGTCGGTGAGGACGAGGCCGGCAACGTCTATTACGAAGGCGGCATCGATTCGGAAGGCCGCACCCGCCGCTGGGTCATCTACCGTGACTATTCCGAAGCCTCGAAAATCCCTCCGGGCTGGCATGGCTGGATGCATCACCGCGTCGACACGCCCCCCTCGAGCGAGAGCTACAAGGCTCGCGAGTGGCAGAAGCCGCATCGGCCTAACCTTACCGGAACGCCCGGCGCCTATCGCCCGCAGGGTTCCATCCTGACCAACCAGCATCGCCCGCAGGTGACCGGCGACTACGACGCTTGGACACCCGGTTCGTAAACGCGTCCTTCGGTCCTTTGTCGCCACAATTGGCGTTTAGCTGCTTGCTGATATCGCAGCCATGACTAGCCTTGGGTGAGAGAGAATCACCCGGGCGCAACCACCGGTATCCTTGCATGAGCCGAATCTCGACGGGATTGTTCGCGGCAGCGTCCGTTCTGGCCACTTCGACGGCGGTGTTCGCCGCACCGCAGGCGCCGGCAGCGCCAGCGGTTTCCGACCGTATCACCAACCCGGTCGCCGAATTCGCCGGCATCGACAAGATCACCGGCCGCATCATCACTTTCGACGTCTATATCGACGAGACCGTGCAGTTCGGCGCCTTGCAGGTGACGCCGCGCGTCTGCTACTCGCGGCCGGAGACCGAGCAGCCGAAGACCGATTCCTTCGTCGAGGTCGACGAGATCACGCTTGACCGCAAGATCCGCCGCATCTTCACCGGCTGGATGTTCGCCGAAAGCCCTGGCCTCAATGCCGTCGAGCACGCCGTCTATGACGTCTGGCTGAAGGGCTGCAAGCAGAAGTCGGATGTGCCGCCGCCGACCGCCGCCAAGGCCGATACAGGTAAGCCGAAGACGAATGCCGCCAAGCCGCAGGCGCCTGCTGAGGAGCAGCCGGCCGAAGCTGCGCCCGAGCCGACGGACGCAGCGCCCGCACCGGACGGCACGGGCGCTACCGACCAGAACTGATCCCGGAACCCTGCCTTTCGCAATCCGTTGATAAACGGAGACAGCGACGGGAGGAGTCCTACCATGGCAAAGACAAGGCCGATCACGGCCGACAAGAAAGAGCTTCTCGATCTCGAGAAAGGGTTCTGGTCCGGCGATTCCGCCTACTTTGCTGCCCATGCCGATGTGGAGTGCCTCGTCGCCTTTCCGGAGATGGCGAAAGCGATGCCCAACGCCGATCTGGCCAAAACCGCCACGAAGCCCAACCGCTGGCGCGACCTCGACATCAAGCTGAAAGGCATGGTCGAGCCGGGCAGCGATATCGTCATGCTGACCTACGAGGCTCATGCGACGCGGGAAAGCGGCGAGTCCTATGCCGCTCTGGTCAGCACCGGCTACGTCCATCGCGCCGATGGGTGGAAGATGATGTTCCACGCCCAGACGCCGATCGAAACTTCGACCCGCAGCTGATAGCCCTGCATCTCACGGATAAAAGATCGCGTCGCCCTTCAAGGCCTCGGCCAGCATTTTCTCATACCGGCTGCGCGGCACGTCGATGGCGCCGAAGCGCTTGAGGTGCTCGGTGGTGAACTGCGTGTCGAGGAGCGCGAAGCGGCGCGCGTTCAGCCGCTCGACGAGATAGTAGAGGCAGGTCTTCGAGGCGTCGGTTTCCTTGGCGAACATGCTTTCGCCGAAGAACACGCGCCCGAGCGACACGCCATAGAGACCGCCGACCAGCCGGCCCTCGCGCCATGCCTCGACGGAATGGCAGTGGCCCAGCCGGTAGAGATCGACATAGGCTTCGCGGATCGGCGCGTTGATCCAGGTCGAGCGGCGCTCGTCGCGTTTTTCGGCGCAGCCGTCGATCGTCGCCTCGAAGTCGAAATCGTAGCGGATGTCGAAAGGGTACTTGCGGATCGTCTTCTTCAGGCTGCGCGGCGTATGGAAGCCGTCCAGCGGGATGATGCCGCGCGTTTCCGGCCTCACCCAGAACACTTCCGGGTCGTTCGCGCTCTCGGCCATCGGGAAAACGCCCGAGGCATAGGCTTTCAGCAGCAGGTCGGTCGGGATGCGATAACCGGGCGCGTAGGGACGAGTCATTGCGGCATTATAACCGCAAGAGCCCAATGCATGTCGCCCAAAAGTGCGCGGCGGTTTTGGGAGAACGACATGCATCAAAACAAAGACTTAAAGCGCGTCGCGATCTTTCGGATTCGCTCCATGCGCCTTAGGTTTTTTGGGCTCACGCATGTCTTCGTCCCGAAACCGGTTCCCGCCTTCGGGAGACATGCTTCAATCCTCATCGGCCAAATATTTTTCGAGCCAGTGGATGTCGTAGTCGCCGTTGGCGATATCCGGATTGCCGACGAGGTCGCGGAACAGCGGCAGCGTCGTCTTGATGCCGTCGACGACGAACTCGTCCAGCGCCCGCCGCAGCCGCATCATGCATTCGACGCGGTTGCGGCCATGCACGATCAGCTTGCCGATCAGGCTGTCGTAGTAGGGCGGGATCCTGTAGCCGGAATAGACGCCGGAATCGACGCGGATGCCGAGGCCGCCCGGCGTGTGAAAATGCGTGATCGTGCCGGGCGACGGCGTAAAGGTGCGCGGGTCCTCGGCGTTGATGCGGCACTCGATGGCGTGGCCGTTGAACTTGATGTCTTCCTGCCGGACCGACAGCCCGCCGCCGGAGGCGACGCGGATCTGCTCGTGCACGAGGTCGATGCCGGTGATTGCTTCCGTCACCGGATGCTCGACCTGCAGGCGGGTGTTCATCTCGATGAAATAGAACTCGCCGTTCTCGTAGAGGAATTCGATGGTGCCGGCGCCGGAATAGCCGAGATCGGCGATCGCTTTGGCGCAAATGCCGCCGATGCGCGCGCGCTCCTCCGCATTGAGCGCGGGCGAGTTGGCCTCCTCCCACACCTTCTGGTGGCGGCGCTGCAGCGAGCAGTCGCGCTCGCCGAAATGCACGCCGCGGCCGGCGCCGTCGCCGAACACCTGCAATTCGATATGGCGCGGCTTTTCCAGATATTTCTCGATGTAGACGGCGTCGTCGCCGAAGGCTGCACCCGCTTCCGACTTTGCCGTATGCAGCGCCACTTCGAGGTCGGTTTCCGTGCGCGCCACCTTCATGCCGCGTCCGCCGCCGCCGGCGGACGCCTTGATGATCACCGGATAGCCGATCTCGGCGGCGACGCGCTTGGCTTCCTTCTCGTCGCTGATCGCGCCGTCGGAACCAGGCACCACCGGGATACCAAGGCGCTTTGCCGTGCGCTTGGCCTCGATCTTGTCGCCCATGACGCGGATATGGTCGCCCGACGGGCCGATGAAGGTGATGTTGTGGGCGGCGAGGATGTCGGCGAACTTGGCGTTCTCCGACAGGAAGCCGTAGCCCGGATGCACCGCGTCGGCTCCGGTGATCTCGCAGGCGGCGACGATCTGGTGGATGTTGAGATAGCTTTCGCGCGATGGCGGCGGGCCGATGCAGACGCTCTCGTCGGCAAGCCGCACATGCATGGCGTCCGAATCGGCCGTCGAATGAACGACCACCGTCTGGATGCCGAGCTCCTTGCAGGCGCGCAGCACCCGGAGTGCAATTTCGCCGCGATTGGCGATGAGGATCTTCTGGAACATCTCTCCGCTGGTCCCGGCTCTACTCGATGACCACGAGCGGCATGCCGTATTCGACCGGTTGGGCGTCCTCGATCAGGATGGCCGTCACCGTACCGGCGCGCGGCGAGGGAATCTGGTTCATCGTCTTCATCGCTTCGATGATGAGCAGCGTCTGGCCTTCCTTCACCTTCTGGCCGATCTCGACGAACGGCTTGGCGTCGGGCGAGGGCGCCAGATACGCGGTACCGACCATCGGCGAGGGCACGGCGTTCTTGGAAGGGTCGGCTGCGGCCGCGGGGACTGCCGCAGCTCCCGACTGGGCCGGCGCGGCAACCGCCGCGGCGGTTGGAAGCGGCGCGGCGACCGCATGGACGGCCGGCGACTGGCGCGACACACGCACCTTCAGGTCGCCGAGCTCGACCTCGATCTCGGTCAGGTTGGTGTCGTTCAGTATGCCCGCCAGATCGCGGATCAGCTGCTGGTCAACACCGTTCTTCTTTATCGACATTTTCGAGCCTTCTGTTTGGGAGCCGGTCACAGGCGCGCCGCCAGTGCCTGCAGCGCAAGCGTGTAGCCGAGCGGCCCGAACCCGCAGATCATGCCGACAGCGACCGGAGCAACCATGGAGACGTGCCGGAAAGGCTCCCGCGCGTGGATATTGGAAAGATGGACTTCAGCGACGGGCAGCGGCGCGACGGCGCGGATGGCGTCGTGGATGGCAATCGAGGTGTGGCCGTAGGCGCCGGGATTGATGACGATTCCGGAAGCCTTGTCGCCGGCTTCCTGAATCCAGTCGACGAGGTCGCCCTCGTGATTGGACTGGCGGAAATCGATCTCGAGCCCAAGCGCCGCGCCTGCGGCCTTGCAGTCCTCAGCAATGGCCGCAAGCGTCTTGCCGCCATAGATCCCCGGCTCGCGCTTGCCGAGTGCGTTGAGGTTGGGACCGTTGAGGACGAAAATCGTTTTCAAAATGCCGACCTTGTTTAACGCCGACCCCAAGCCGGCGCGCCGGACCTCTATAATGGGCATAGCCGCCCGCGAAAAGAGCGCAAGTGCGTTCTTTCGCTGTCCACAACAGGCGGAAAACCGCCTCTTGTCGCGGCGCGCGATCGCTTGGAGCATGATCCCGAAAACTGGAATCCGGTTTTCGGAAAGATCATGCTCAATAACTAGAGCGCGCTCTTGGCCTGCTCGATCTTTTCCGCCAGAACCTGCTGTCCGAGCGCGCCGAAGACCACCTCGTTGCCGACCACATAGGATGGGGTGCCGGTGATCGACAGCTTGGTGGCGAGGTCGTAGGTCCGGGAGAGCGCCTCGTTGATGCTCGGATCCTTCATCTTCTCGCGCAGCTTCGCTTCGTCGGCGCCGAGCGAAAGCGCCACCTTCATGGCGGTCGCCTCGGTGGCGCGGCCCTGGCCGCCGAGCAGCGCGGTGTGGAAGGCGCCGTACTTCTCCGGCATCATCAGGTGGAAGGCCATCGACACCACGCTGGCCTTTTGCGAATCCGGGCTGAGGATCGGGAATTCCTTGAGCACAAAGCGCAGATCCGGGTCGGCCTTGGTTAACGCCTTCATGTCCTCGATGGCTCGTTTGCAGAAGCCGCAATTGTAGTCGTAGAACTCGACAATGGTGACCTTGCCGTTCGGGTTGCCGACGACGCCGTCGAAGGTGGAGTTGAAGATCTCGTCCTTCGCGTCCTTGATGACGCCGAGCGCGGCGAGCCGCTGTTCTTCCTTCTGCTTGGCCTCGAGCGCGTCCTGCACCTCGAGCAGGACCTCCGGGTTCTTCAACAGATAGTCGCGGATGATGCCTTCGACCTCCTTGCGGTCGATCTTGCTGTCCGTGGAGGCCACTTGGATGGCTTGCGTCGTATCGGCCTTCGCGGCCTGCGGGCTTCCTGCCACGAAGCCGAATGCCAGCATGCCGAGCGCTACCGCCACGCCGGCGCTGCCGAGCAGGATTGCCTTGTTCATGATCATTTCCTTCTGCCTATCCCGGCCCATTCTAGTCGCCGCGCATGGCCGGGAGGTTCATTTGAGTTTGTTCGATGGCGTGTAGTTTATGATATCCTGCGCGCGAAGCCAGCCGGGCTCGCCGCGCTTCAACTTCTGTTGAGCGCGCATGGCGAAGATTTTCGCATTCTTGTAGTCGGCCGAATAGTAGTGGCCTTCCGCCGTCGCAAGGTCGGCGGCGGGGATTTGTCCCAATTCGCCATAGGCTTGCGCCAGATAGCGGTAGGCTTCCGCGTTTTCCTTGTCGCGGCCGATCCCGTTGTTGAGCTGGGTCACCGCCTTCTTGATCGAATCCGGTGTGCCGACCGCCATCAACGCCTGGCCGAGCGAGACCATCAGCAAACCAGACCGCGCCGGGTCGAGGCTGACGGCCTTGGCATAGGCATCCGCAGCATCCCTGGGCTTGTTGACCTTCATCAGGATGTCGCCGCGCAACTCCTGGAAATAGGGGTTCTTAGGCTGTTCCTTGATCAATGCCGCGGTCTTCGTCAGCGCTGCGCCCGGATTGCCATAGAGATAGGTCTGCTGCGCGTCGCCATAGCGCGAGGCGAGACTGGTCGGGTTCTTGCGCATCAGCCGCGCCACGGCTGCCTGTCCCTGCATATAGGCGGCGATCTTGATGCGCATCATGTCATGCCGCTGCTGCAGCGCCGGCGGGTCGACCTTTTCGACATACGGGCTCGCCTTGACCAGGGCTTCGAGGTTGGCGATGCGCTCCTGCGGCATCGGATGGCTGATCCGGTAAGGGTCGAGCTGCGTGCCCGACAATGAAAGCGCGCTCTGGAAGCGGCCGAAGGTCTTCAGCATGCCCATGCCGGACTGGCCGGTGGCATTGAGATAGGTGATCGCCGAGCGGTCGGCCGTGATTTCTTCGCCCCGCTGATAGGCAAGGATGCTGCGCTGCGCCATCTCGCCGCCCCCGGCGGCGACGCCCATGCCGGCGCCGGCAAGGCCGCGGCTGTTGGTCGTGGCGCCGGCGACCATCGCGCCGGCGCCGAGCAGCGTGGCGATGATGGCCATGGTCTTGGCGCGGTCAAGCTGATCGCGCAGTTTCTGCTGATGGCCGCCGGCGATGTGGCCGGCCTCGTGCGCGATGACGCCGATGATCTCGTTCGGCGTTTCGGCCGCCACCAGCGCCCCGGTGTTGATGAACAGGCGGCGGCCGGTGACGAAGGCGTTGAAGCTCTGATCGTTGACGAGAACGATGTCGATGCCGTCATTGGCGAGGCCCGCAGCCTTGAAGATCGGCCGGGCATAGTCGCGCACCAGAGCTTCGATCTCGGCGTCGCGCACCACGGGCACGCCTTGCGCGAAGGCATTCACCGAAGTGGATACCGCGACGGCGGCAGCAAGCAGGAGTGTCGCGAATCCGCGCGCGGTTCGCGCAATTTTCGATCTGGCAATCATCGTTCGGGGTCGGCTCAACATGACAGGTCCACTGGTAGACGAGCGGGCGAAGGATGAAAAGTCGGCGCCGATAACTTCCTGCGCGCTTGTGATCCCCACATCAATCGGGCATTTGTGCGGCGGCGCTGCCATTGAAGCCGGGCAATCGCAGGAAAGGGCATAGCCGTTTTCCGGCCCGAATTGCTCCAACAAATTGGCAGGCTGGACGAGAGGTCAAATGGTCGTTTCGCTTTCACGCCGCGGCGAGGTCGAGCCGTTCCACGCCATGGATATTCTGGCCGAGGCCAACCGGCTGAAGGCCACCGGCGTTCCCGTGGTATCGATGGCGGTCGGCCAGCCGTCGGACCCGGCGCCGGCCGGCGTCCGCGAAGCGGCCGCTCTGGCGCTTAGGCGCGGCCGCATCGGCTATACCGACGCTTTGGGGCTGGCTGAGCTGCGCAAGGCGATTGCCGGGCACTATGGCGAGCACTACGGGATCGATGTCGCGCCTAGCCGCATCGCCGTCACCACCGGCTCGTCCGCAGCCTTCAACCTCGCTTTCCTGGCGATGTTCGATCCGGGCGACCGTGTCGCCATCGCCGCTCCCGGCTATCCGGCATACCGCAACATCATGGCCGCGCTCGGCATCGAGATCGCCGAGATCGAGCTCGGTTCGGACGCCTATCTCCATGCCGATCATCTGAAGGCCGCACATCGCGAAAAACCGCTGAAAGGCGTGCTGTTCGCCAGTCCCGCCAATCCGACCGGCGCGGTCATCCCCGCAGAAGAGCTTTCGGCGCTGGTCAAGACAGCGGAAGAACTCGGCATCGCTGTCATATCGGACGAGATCTACCACCGGCTGGCCTATACCGCGCCGGATACGACCGCGCTCTCCTGTGGAGCCGGCATGACGGTGATCAACTCCTTTTCGAAATACTATTGCATGACCGGCTGGCGCATCGGCTGGATGGTGCTGCCGGAGGAGTTGGTGCGGCCGGTCGAGCGCATTGCCCAGAGCCTCTATATCTCGCCGCCGGAACTGTCGCAGATCGCAGCGATCGAGGCCTTCAAGGCCACGCAAGAGCTGGAAGCGGTGAAGGCGCGCTACGCCTGGAACCGCGGCCTTCTGATGAAGCGCCTGCCGGAGCTCGGTTTCGCGCTCGCGGCACCGATGGACGGCGCCTTCTATGCCTTCTGCGACGTCACCCGGCACACCAATAACAGCATGGCCTTCGCGCGCAAGATGCTGGCCGAGGCGCATGTGGCGGCGACGCCCGGCCGCGACTTCGATCCGCTGCAGGGCCATCGCACCATGCGCTTTTCCTATGCCGGCAGCCACGACGACATGGTCGAGGCGCTGGCCCGCATCGAACGCTGGCTGAAATAGACGCCATGCTGGAACTCGAGCAAGCGCTGGCCGAGGTTGCCGCCGAAATGGCCGAGCGCGCCGATCGCGGCGATGTCGCCACCTATATCCCGCAGCTCGGCAAGGTCGATCCGAGGAAATTCGGCATTGCCGCCGTCACCAATGACGGCCGCGTCATTCTCGCCGGCGACGCCGACCAGCCATTCTCGATCCAGAGTGTCTCGAAAGTCTTCACACTGACCTTGGCGCTGGGCAAGGTCGGCGACGCGCTATGGCAGCGCGTCGGCCGCGAGCCGTCAGGCAATCCGTTCAACTCGATCGTCCAGCTCGAGCATGAGAACGGCATTCCGCGCAATCCGTTCATCAACGCCGGCGCCATCGTCGTCTCCGACATCCTGCTTGCCGGCCATCAGCCGCGCGAGGCGATCGGCGAGGTCCTGCGCTTCGTCCAGTTCCTCGCCGACGACGATGCGATCATCATCGACCGCGAGGTCGCGGCCTCCGAGCGCGCCACCGGCTACCGCAATTTCGCCTTGGCCAACTACATGAAATCCTTCGGCAATCTTCATCATGAGCCGGAGCTGGCGCTCGGTGTCTATTTCCACCATTGCGCCATCGCTATGAGCTGCAGGCAGCTTGCCATGGCCGGCCGCTTCCTCGCCAATGGCGGCAGGAATCCGGCAACCGGGCATTCGGTCGTGTCGGCCGAGCGGGCGCGCCGCATCGGCGCGCTGATGCTGACCTGCGGCCACTATGACGGCTCCGGCGATTTCGCCTTCCGTGTCGGCATTCCGGGAAAAAGCGGCGTCGGCGGCGGCATTCTTGGCATCGTGCCGGGCGTGGCTTCGCTCGCCGTCTGGTCGCCCGGCCTCAACGAGAACGGCAACTCCAGGCTTGGCTCCATCGCGCTGGAGAAGATCGCCAGGATGATGAACTGGTCGATCTTCGCGCCTTGAGCGGCGGGTTCAAGCAAAGAAAAATCCCGCACCGGATGGCGCGGGATTTTTGCTAACAGATCATCCGAACAGGTTGAAAAGCTTAGAAAAAGCCTTTCCTCTGCCACCAGCCGGCGCGCTTCGGCTTTTCTTCGGCCTTGGCCTCCTCGGAGAGGCTGGACGAAACGACGGGAACGACCGGCGCGTCGATCGACTGAGGCTTGCGTCGCGTCGGGTGGGCATTGACAGGTGCCTCGGCCCCGGTCGGAGCGGAAGCAGCGGCTGCCAGCTCCGGCTCGGCAACCTCAGGCGCAGCGGCCGGCTCGGGCGCGGTCTCGGCGACCGTTGCCGCCACAGCCTTCTTCGCTCGCGATGCACGGCGCGGCTTCTTCGGCTTCTCCGCCTCCGCAGCGTTGTCATTGATGGGCGACGGCGCGGCCTGCTCCTCGGCTGCCGCTACCGGCGGCGCGCCTTCGGGAGCCTCGACTTCCGCTTCACCAATTTCGATGTCATCTGCCGGCTCGCCGGCGATAGCATCGGCAGCGGTTTCGCCTTCCTCGCGGCGATTGCGCTTGCCGCCGCGCTTGCCGCGACGGCGCTTCTTGCCCTGATCCTCTTCGGCCACTTCGGCGTCGGCCAGTCCTTCAGCCGTCAACTCGGCGGCTGCCTCGCCCGCCGGCGCGGCGGCATCCACCGGCGCGGGGGCCGAAACGGCATCGCCATGGGCACCGTGCTCGCGGTCGCGATCCTTGCCGCCGCGCCGCCTGCGGCGCTTGCGGCGCTTGCGGCCTTCGCTGTCCTCGGACCTCTGCTGATGCTGCCCCTGTTGCGGATGGCGCGGCTGTTCGGCCTCGACCGAAACTTCGTCTTCCTCCTCGACGACGATCTCGTCCTCGGGCTCTTCCGGCTCGACATAGGTCGGCAGGCTGCGCACCTCGACAAAGCCTTCCGGCTTCTCCGCCACAGCGCCGCGGAAGATCGCGTAGTGTTGCGCGCCCAGCGTCTCGTCGGCTTCGAGTGTGATGGTCAGGCCGAAGCGGGCTTCGAGCTCGACCAGATTGGCGCGCTTGTGGTTGAGCACATAGAGCGCCGTCGCGGCCGGCGTGCGCACGATGATGTGGCTGCGCGAATCCTTGAGCAGGAACTCCTCGATCGCCCGCACCACCATCAGCGCCACCGAAGAGTCGGAGCGCACATGGCCGGTGCCGCCGCAATGCGGGCAGGGCTTCATCGTCGATTCCAGCACGCTGGCGCGGATGCGCTGGCGCGACATCTCCATCAGGCCGAAATGCGAGATGCGGCCGACCTGGATGCGGGCGCGATCGTTCTTGAGGTGATCCTTCAGCCGCTTCTCGACGGAGCGGTTGTTCCGGTTCTCCTCCATGTCGATGAAGTCGATGACGATCAGGCCGGCAAGGTCGCGCAGCCTCAACTGCCGCGCGACTTCCTCCGCGGCCTCCAGATTGGTGTGGAGCGCGGTATCCTCGATCGAATGCTCCTTGGTGGAGCGGCCGGAGTTGACGTCGATCGAGACGAGCGCCTCGGTCTGGTTGATGATGATGTAGCCGCCGCTCTTCAGCGTCACCTGCGGCTGCAGCATGCGGTCGAGCTGCGCCTCGATGCCGCTGCGCACGAAGATCGGGGTGGTGTCGCGGTAGGGCTGCACCACCTTGGCATGGCTGGGCATCAGCATGCGCATGAAGTCCTTGGCCTCGCGATAGCCGTCCTCGCCGGAGACCAGGATTTCGTCGATATCCTTGTTGTAGAGGTCGCGCACCGAGCGCTTGATCAGGCTGCCTTCCTCGTAGACGAGGGCAGGGGCCGAGGACTGCAGCGTCAGGCTTCGGACGTTTTCCCAAAGCCGCATCAGATATTCGTAGTCGCGCTTGATCTCGGCCTTGGTGCGGCTTTCGCCGGCGGTGCGCAGGATGACGCCCATGCCCTGCGGCACCTCAAGATCGGCCACGACCTCCTTCAGCCGCTTGCGGTCCTGGGCATTGGTGATCTTGCGCGAGATGCCGCCGCCGCGCGCGGTGTTGGGCATCAGCACCGAATAGCGGCCGGCGAGCGAAAGATAGGTGGTCAGCGCCGCACCCTTGTTGCCGCGCTCTTCCTTGACGACCTGCACCAGCAGGATCTGCCGGCGCTTGATGACCTCCTGGATCTTGTACTGGCGGCGCACCGGCTTGCGGCGGTTGCGGACTTCCTCGAGCGCGTCCTCGGCGCCGACCGATTCGATCTCGTGCTCGTCCGAATGCGAGGACTGCACCTCTTCCAGCATGCCGCGATCGCTTTCGCTCGATGCGGCCTCGTCAGCAGAAGTAGCTTCGCTGGTGGATTCTGCCTGCGGCACCGCTTCGGAAATCACATCGGCTTCGACACTGGCGGCAATCGAGGAGGGACCCGCATCGGAAGGCTTGTCATTCCCCTCTTCGTCGCTGTCGCTGCTGGCTTCAGGAGCCTCGCTCGCCTGTTCGCCGGTCGCCTCGGTTATGGTTTCGACGCTCTCGGAGGCCGCTTCGGCGTTCTCCGCCGTGGCGTCGGTCGCGTCGCCGGCCTCATTGCCGGATTCGCCCGAAGCCGCGATCTCCTCGGCGTTTTCGCTGGCTCCCTCGGCACCGGCGGCATCAGCGCCGCGCTTATGCTCGCCACGGTCGCGATTCTTGCCGCCGCGCCGACGGCTGCGGCGGCCGCCGCGTTCGCGCGCCTGCTGCTCCTCGCCGCCTTCGGCCTCCTCGTCGTCTTCGTCCTCGGCCTCCTGCGCTTCGGCGCGCAGCAGGGCCTGACGGTCGGCGACCGGGATCTGGTAGTAATCAGGGTGAATCTCACTGAAGGCGAGAAAACCGTGACGGTTGCCGCCATATTCGACAAAGGCTGCCTGGAGGGAAGGTTCGACGCGGGTTACGCGAGCGAGATAGATGTTTCCTTTGAGCTGCTTCTTGTCCTGGGATTCAAAGTCGAATTCTTCGATACGGTTACCGCGAACGACAACAACGCGTGTTTCCTCCGGGTGGGAGGCGTCTATCAGCATCTTGTTGGGCATTATTTCGTTTCCTCCCGGCAGCCATCAGCCGCAGCTGGCGGGGCAGACCCCGCCGCTGTGTGCCTGGATTTGTATGGATGCCGGATAATTGAATGTCCGCCGGCCGGAGCTTCAACGCGATGGCGGTGCCGCCCGCTGCCACAATGGCGCGGTTCGATGCGGACCTTTCCATGATTGCGCTTGAAGCCATCGGCACCCAGCAGAACCTTTTTGAACCAAAGCCCGGGCTTAGCCGGACCAGCTTGTTTGCTCACACAGAGCCGGCGCGGGACATCCCGGCCGTTTTCATCGCACAAGCGATTCCCCCGCCACGGGAGCACGCCTGCGAAAATCGTCGCGATCACCTGAAGCCCGGAAGCGAAAGGAGCCGCCTTCACATCTTACCCTTGGCGGGAACTGCAGAGGCGGGCGGTTCCAGGATTGCAGTGATCCAATGTCGCTTTTATGATTTGGCGGGGTGGAAGGCAACCCCGATTTCGGATGCCGGCAAAAAGCGCTTCCGTTGGGGAAGGTCGAGCTCCATTTGCTGCATGAAAAGGCTTGGTTAACCTTCTCTGGATACCAATTGTTAATCGAGTTGGCTGCCAGACAGGCCCTTCTGCGAAACGACCCGGCGCAAGGCGCCAAACCGGGAGCGACGGACAAGAGATGGGACTGGCAGGCACCGCAGACAAGGGCCGTGGCGCCGCTGGGCATCTCCGACTCGTGACGAAGACGCTGTTCCTGCTGGCGGTCCTGCTTGGCCTGACCGTCGCCTCGCGCGCCGATGGGTTGCTTGGCGCGACCGGCTACAAGATGGCCGGAGACGCCACCAAGATGCGCATCGTCATGACCTTCGACCGCGAGCCGGATGTGAAATGGTTCCTGCTGCGCGGCCCCAACCGCCTTGTCGTCGATCTGCCGCGCACGCGATTCGCGCTCAGCGCCAAGGATGTGAAGCCGCGCGGCCTGGTGCGCGCCGTTCGCTTCGGCGACCAGGGCAAGGGTTCGCGGCTGATCCTCACCGGCAAGGGGCCGTTCGCCGTCGACAAGCTCGACGTGCTGAAGAATGATGACGGCAACGGCTATCGCATCGCCATCGACATGTCGGCCGCGTCGGAACGGGAATTCGACGAAGCTCTCGCCAACCAGTCGCTGACGACCGGCTCGACTGTTTCCGCCGACAAGGGCGGCCGGGTCGGTACCGGGCCGATCTCGGCGCCCGGCCATCGCTTCACCGTGGTCGTCGACCCCGGCCACGGCGGCGTCGACGGCGGCGCGGAGAGCGCCTCAGGCACGGTCGAGAAGGATGTCACGCTCGCCTTCGCCACCGAATTGCGCGACAAGCTGGCCGCGGTCGGCAGATACGAAGTGTACATGACGAGGGAGAGCGACGTGTACCTCACGCTTGACGACCGCGTGCGTATCGCCCGCCAGCACGAAGCCGATCTCCTGATCTCCATCCATGCCGACACGATCGCCGTCAAGGGCCTCCGCGGCGCCACCGTCTATACGCTCTCCGACAAGGCCTCCGATCCCGAAGCCCAGGCGCTCGCCGATCGCGAAAACCTGTCGGACCAGTTCGCCGGCATGAAGATCGAGAACGACAACAAGGAGGTCACCGACATCCTGATCGACCTGATCCGCCGCGAGACGCACGGCTTCTCGATGAGCTTTGCCCATACGCTGGTCGGCCAGCTGTCGACCAGCGTCGGCCTGATCAACAATCCACAGCGTTCGGCGGGCTTCAAGGTGCTGAAGGCGCCCGACGTTCCCTCCGTATTGGTCGAGCTCGGCTATCTCTCCAACAGCAGGGACGAGGCGCAACTCCTCAGCGCCGACTGGCGCGGCAAGGCGGCGCAAAGCATAACCAATGCCGTTGCCCTGTTTGCCGCGGCGAAAGCCGGAACCGGGACCGGTGGTTGACGGGGCTGCACCCGCCCACAACCAAGAGCCGTCCTACAACCACAAGTGGCGTTGCACGACGACAACACGTAGCGTTATTATTCTGCGGAACGAGTCCTGAAATTTCGCGCTGCCGTATTTTGTCCACATGGTCGCGACATGGGTTTTCGTTGCGGATTGGGACCGCCCCGTGAAGCTTGCGCGACTGTCGGCTTCGTTTAGGAAAATCCCGAACCTCGGACTGGAGCGGGCATGATTCGTCTCATCGGCTATTTCTTCGGCATCGGCACGACGCTGGCGCTGCTGGTCGCTGCCGGCCTGGCCGTCTACATCGGTCATCTGACGAAGGATCTGCCCGACTACGAAGTTCTGGCCAAATACGAGCCGCCGGTGACGACGCGCATCCATGCGTCGGATGGTTCGCTGATGGCCGAATACGCGCGTGAGCGGCGCCTCTATCTGCCGATCCAGGCGATCCCGGATCGCGTCAAGGCCGCCTTCATGTCGGCCGAGGACAAGAACTTCTACAACCACCCCGGCATCGACATCACCGGCCTTGGCCGCGCCATCATCGTCAATCTGCAGAATTTCGGCTCCGGCAGGCGCCAGGTCGGCGCCTCGACGATCACGCAGCAGGTGGCAAAGAACTTCCTGCTCACTTCAGACCAGACCTATGAGCGCAAGATCAAGGAGATGATCCTGGCCTTCCGCATTGAGCAGGCCTATTCGAAGGACCGCATCCTCGAACTCTATCTCAACGAGATATTCTTCGGCTTCGGCGCCTATGGCGTCGCCGGCGCGGCGCTCACCTATTTCGACAAGTCGGTCAACGAACTGACCGTCGCCGAGGCCGCCTATCTCGCTTCGCTGCCCAAGGGCCCCAACAACTATCATCCCTTCAAGCATGCCGACCGCGCTCTGGAGCGCCGCAACTGGGTCATCGATCAGATGGTTGAGAACGGCTACGTCACCCGCGAGGAAGGCGACAAGGCCAAGGCCGAGCCGCTCGGCGTGAAGCCGCGCCGCAACGGCTCCTATCTGTTCGCGGGCGAGTTTTTCACCGAGGAGGTGCGCCGCCAGATCATCGCCCGCTACGGCGAGAACGCGCTCTATGAGGGCGGCCTGTCGGTGCGCACGACGCTCGATCCGAAGGTCCAGTTGATCGCCCGCAAGGCGATGCAGAACGGGCTGCTGAAATACGACATGCTGCGCGGCTATCGCGGACCGGTGACCCATATCGATATTTCCGGCGATTGGGGTGTTCCGCTCGGCGCCGTCAAGGGCCTGGAGGACGTGCCGGAATGGACGCTCGCCGTCGTGCTCGACAGTTCCGCCGACGGATTGACTATCGGCATTCAGCCGGCGCGGCAGGTCTCCGGGGACCTCGTCAAGGACCGCGTCGAGGGAACTGTCGCCAAGGACGACATGGGCTTCGCCATGCGCCACTTCGTCAACGGCAAGTCCGTCAGGGCGAAATCTCCGGCGGAGGTGCTGGAGCCCGGCGATGTCATTTTCGTGCAGAAGAACGACGGCTCAGACAATACCTACAGCCTGCGCCAGGTGCCCGAAGTCGAAGGCGGCCTGGTCGCCATGGACCCGCATACCGGGCGCGTGCTGGCCATGGTTGGCGGCTTCTCCTACGCTCAGTCGGAGTTCAACCGCGCGACGCAGGCGATGCGCCAGCCGGGCTCCTCGTTCAAGCCGATCGTCTATTCGGCGGCGCTCGACAACGGCTACACGCCGGCCTCCGTGATCATGGACGGCCCGATCACGATCCAGAGCGGCAACACGACCTGGACGCCGAAGAACTATGACGGCACGGTCGCAGGCCCGGCCACCTTGCGCTCCGGCATCGAGAAGTCGCGCAACCTGATGACGGTGAGGCTCGCCAACGACATGGGTATGAAACTGGTGGTCGAATATGCCGAACGCTTCGGCGTTTACGACCATCTGGCGCCATATCTGCCGATGGCGCTGGGCTCCGGCGAGACGACGGTCATGCGCATGGTGTCGGCCTATTCGATCATGGCCAATGGCGGCAAGTCGATCAAACCGTCGCTGATCGACCGCATCCAGGATCGCTACGGCAAGACCGTCTTCAAGCAGGACGAACGCGGCTGCCAAGGCTGCAACGCCAGCGAATGGAAGAACCAGTCCGAGCCGGAACTGGTCGACAATTCTGAGCAGGTGCTCGATCCAATGACCGCCTACCAGATCACCTCGATGATGGAAGGCGTCGTGCAGCGCGGCACGGGCGCCACCATCGCCGAGCTCGGCCGTCACATCGCCGGCAAGACCGGCACGACCAACGACGAGAAAGACGCCTGGTTCATCGGCTTCACGCCGAACCTCGTCGTCGGTCTCTACATGGGCTACGACACGCCGCGCGGCCTCGGCAAGGGCGCCACCGGTGGTGGTCTGGCTGCGCCGATCTTCAAGGATTTCATGCGCGTGGCATTGGACGGCACGCCGAATGTCGACTTCCAGGTTCCGGAAGGCATGAAGCTGATCGCCATCAACCGCAAGACCGGCATGCGTGCTGCAGAGGGCGATCCCAACACCATTATCGAGGCGTTCAAGCCCGGCACCGGCCCGGCCGACAGCTATTGGGTCATCGGCATGGGCGCCGACGGCTCCAACGGCTCCGGTGCCGGGTTGTCACCGCAGGCCAATCAGGCCATCCAGGACGGCGGCGGCGGCCTCTACTAAGATTTCCCGATTTCGAAATGGGCCGGCAAAATACCGCCGGCCCATTTCGCTTTACAGGCGGCGGTGCCGTGCCTATGTATCGCGCCTATTCCGGACAAGAAGCAGAACAACAGGACAGAACCCAAAACCATGCGCGCGGAAACGCTCAACATTGTCGACGAGATCAGGCAGGCGATAACCCTGCTGAGGAGGCATCTTTGACTGGGATCAGGCCATCAAGCGGCTTGAGTACCTGAACTCGCGCGCCGAGGATTCCAGCCTCTGGAACGACCCAATCGAAGCGCAGAAGCTGATGCGGGAACGCCAGGGCCTGGAGGAAGGCATCGCGGCGGTCAAAGGGCTGACCCAGGCGCTGGAAGACAATATCGGCCTGATAGAGCTTGGCGAGGAAGAGGGCGACGAGGGTGTCGTCACCGAAGCCGAAGCCGCGCTGCGCTCGATGCAGGGCGAGGCCAAAGCCCGCCAGGTCGAGACGCTGCTGTCGGGCGAGGCCGACGCCAACGACACCTATCTCGAAATCCATGCCGGCGCCGGCGGCACCGAGAGCCAGGACTGGGCCTCGATGCTTTTGCGCATGTATACGCGCTGGGCCGAGCGTCGCCGCTTCAAGGTCGAGGTGCTCGAAGTCCACGACGGCGAAGAGGCAGGCATCAAATCGGCCACCGTGCTGATCAAGGGGCACAACGCCTATGGCTGGCTGAAGACGGAATCCGGCGTCCACCGCCTGGTCCGCATCTCGCCTTACGACAGCAATGCGCGCCGCCACACCTCCTTCGCCAGCGTCTGGGTCTATCCGGTGATCGACGATTCGATCGAGATCAATGTCTCGGAATCCGACGTGCGCATCGATACCTATCGTTCCTCCGGCTCCGGCGGCCAGCACGTCAATACGACCGACTCGGCGGTCCGCATCACCCATCTCGCGACCGGCATCGCGGTTGCCTGTCAGGCAGAACGCTCGCAGCACAAGAACCGCGCCAAGGCGTGGGAAATGCTGCGTTCCCGGCTCTACGAGGAAGAGCTGAAGAAGCGCGAGGCCGTGGCGAACGCCACCGAGGCTTCGAAGAGCGACATCGGCTGGGGCCATCAGATCCGTTCCTACGTGCTGCAGCCCTATCAATTGGTGAAGGATCTGCGCACCGGCGTCGAAAACACCAGCCCGTCAAGCGTGCTTGACGGCGACCTCGACGAGTTCATGGAAGCTTCGCTGTCGCATCGCATCGAGGGCGGCGCCGGCGAGGCGGTGGCTGATCTGGACTAAGGGTCCCTGCGCATCACTGCGATGGAGGAGTCAGTGGTTCGAACACTTGCAGGAAAATGCTTCTGCGGCGCGGTCCGCTACGAGGTGGCCGATGAATTCGCCTACGCGGCGAATTGCCATTGTTCGAACTGCCGGCGCACCACCGGTTCCGCCTTCAAGCCCTTCGCCGGCATCGAGCGCGACAAGTTTCGTCTCACCGCGGGCGACGACAGCCTGCTGATCCACGGCGATGCAAGCGGCCACGACGCGCATTGCGGGCAATGCGGTTCGCTGCTCTATTCATTGGTGCGGGATGGCGCCTACGTCCATGTCGCCATGGGGACGTTGACGGACGATCCAAGCATTCGCCCGAATGCACACATCTTCGTCGGTTCCAAGGCGCCGTGGTTCACGATTACGGACGACCTGCCGCAATATCGTGAACATGTCACCGGCTGACCGCCGGAACCTCCGTCAGCGGAATTTCGTTCTTAGGCACCCTGGTCGCGGGCTTGTCGTTTGATTCTCGTTAACCAAGTCGGCGCACCCTTCTCTGTGGCCGATGCTGAAGCCCCGGTGCGATCCGAGGACGCGCCCACTTCTTGCGCCGGCCAAGGAATCAGCTCAGCATTTGGGCTGGGGGATAGAAGCATTTATGGCCGGACGCGGCATATCTGCGACTGACGATCCGGCCACTGGGAAGGCACGTTCCGGGAACGGGCAAGCGGAAACGCTTGATGCTCGAAAGGAACGCTTCGATGTCTGCTGCCAAGTCAAGATCGGCCCGAGCCGTTCGCCCGGCCGGCCGACTCCTGTTTTCCCTGTTCGCCACGGTCGGGACGGTGATGTTGACCGCCACTGCCGTCGCGCACGACGCCAAACCCACGGCTGCGATGCCGCAGGGCTGGAGTTATCCATTCGCGTGCTGCGCGAACTATGATTGCCGTACGACCCACACCGGCGAAGTGCTGGAAAAGCCCGAGGGTTACGTGATCGCCGGCACGGGCGAGGTCGTTCCGATGACCGACAAGCGCGTCAAGGACTCGCCCGACGGCGAATTCCACTGGTGCGCGCATCAGGCGGGCCTCGACGCCGGTAAGACTATCTGTCTGTTCGTGCCGCCGCGATCCTATTGAGCGGCGAGACGTTCTGAGATTTGCATTCCTGGGATGCGGCGGCGGGCAAGCCTGCCGACAGCCAGTTGCCAGTAGCGTTTCTTTATGTTGCCTTGCCGCGGAGGGCGGCGGACAACGAAGAGGAATGTGTTCATGGTCATCAAGGGAAGCTGCCATTGCAAGGCGACGACGTTCGAGGTTTCGCAAGCGCCGCAAACCGTGACGCAATGCACCTGCTCATTCTGCTCCAAGCGCGGGTCGCTCTGGGCTTACTACGTCCCGTCGCAATTCAAGCTCACCAGCCCGCCTGAAAACGTCTCCTTCTACCGCTGGGGTTCGAAAACCATCAAACATGGCTTCTGCGCCATCTGCGGTTGCGGCACTTTCACCGAAACCCCCGACTGGTCGACCGGTGAGCCCGACTTCGACAACCCGAAGATAAGCGTCAACTCCCGCCTGTTCGACGATTTCGATCTGGATAAGGTCGAAGTGGTGGTGATCGACGGCAAGAACCTCTGGTAGCGCTTTGCCGTTCCGTTTTTTGCCGCAATTCATGTTACAAGGCATCTGGAAGGGCTGATTTGGCGCGGCCACAAAAGCCGCGATTTGGAGAGGGACCATCTTATGAAGAAGACCGTGCTCGTCGTCGTGGCGACGGCTGTGCTCGTGAGCGCCTGCACGACCACCGATCCGTATACTGGCGACCAGAAGATCTCCAACACGGCGGCCGGCGCCGGCCTCGGCGCCTTGGCAGGTGCCAGCCTCGGTCTGCTCGCCGGCGGCAATGATCGCCGCAACGCGCTGATCGGCGCGGGTATCGGCGCGCTTGCCGGTGGCGCGATCGGCGCGACGATGGACCAGAATGAAGCGGAACTCCGTCGTCAGTTGCAGGGCACCGGAGTGAGCGTCACCCGCAGCGGCGACCAGATCATCCTCAACATGCCGTCCGACATCACCTTCAACGTCGACCAGGACGCGGTGAAGCCCGGCTTCTATCCGGTGCTGAACTCGGTGGCGCTGGTGCTGAACAAGTTCCGCCAGACCACCGTCGACGTCTTCGGCCACACCGATTCGACCGGCGGCGACGAACACAATTTCGACCTGTCGCAGCGTCGCGCGCTCGCGGTCGCCGATTATCTGTCCGGCCAGGGCGTCGATTCCCGCCGCTTCGCGGTCACCGGCTTCGGCAAGACCCGCCCGATCGCGTCCAACGCGACGGCTCAGGGCCGCGCCCAGAACCGGCGGGTCGAGATCCAGCTTTCGCCGCTCACCTGAGAAAAAACCGCTTCCGGCGGATCAACTCCACCAAGCAAAACGGCCTCGGAAGAGGCCGTCAGACTGCTGACAAACCCCTGGCGTTAGCCGGGGGTTTTTGATTCACTGGGTCATGTTGAAGCGACCCGCCCCCGAACAGACCGCCCTTGAGATGGTAACGTTGGATCAGCTGGTTCCAGCGGATCATCTGCTGCGCAAGATCGATCGCATGATCGACTTTTCCTTCATCCACGATCTGACGGCGCCGCTTTACTGCGCCGACAATGGCCGCCCGCCGCTGGACCCGACCTTGATGTTCAAGGCGCTGTTCATCGGCTACCTATTCGGGGTGCGCTCGGAGCGGCAATTGGTGCGCGAGATCGAGGTCAATGTCGCCTACCGCTGGTTCCTGCGGCTGAAGCTGACGGACAAGGTGTTCGATGCCTCGACGCTGTCGCAGAACCGCCGGCGGCGCTACCAGGACGAGACGATCGCGCAAGCGATCTTCGACCGCATCGTGGAGCAGGCGATCCGGGCGGGGCTGGTGGATGGAACGGTGCTCTATACCGACAGCACGCACCTGAAGGCCAATGCCAACAAGGGCAAGTATGACCTTGCCATGGTCGCCAAATCGCGGGCCGACTACTGGGGCGAGCTCGATCGCGCCATCGAGGCGGAACGGGCACTGCATGGCCAGAAGCCGTTGAAGCAGAAAGAGCGGCAGCCGCCGGTGAAGCAGACCAAGGTCTCGCGCGCCGATCCCGAGGCGGGCTACATGGTGCGCGAGGGCAAGCCGAAGGGCTTCTTCTACCTCGATCATCGCACGGTGGATGGTCGCTGCGGCATCATCACCGATACCTTCGCCACGCCGGCCAACCTGCATGACTCGATCGTCTATCTTGGCCGGCTCGACCGCCAGGTGAAGCGCTTCGGCTTCACTGTGGCGGCGGCGGGGCTGGACGCCGGCTATGCCACGCCGGGCATCGCCAAGGGGTTGGAGGACAGGAACATCAGGGGCGTCATCGGCTATCGCAACCCGACCCCGCCAAGGCCCGGCAAGATGCGCAAGAGCGACTTCGTCTACGAACCGGATCTTGACGGCTATCGCTGCCCGCAGGGCCAGTTGCTCACTTACGCCACGACCGAGCGCGCCGGCTACCGCCATTACAGGAGCGACCCGACCATCTGCCGCGACTGTCCGCTGCTGGCGTCCTGCACCTCAAACGCCAAGGCCGAGCGCACCATCACGCGCCACATCTGGCAGGATGCCCGCGAGCGGGTCGACGCCAACCGGCTCACAGCCTGGGGCAAGGCCATCTACCGGCGCCGCAAGGAGACGGTCGAGCGATCCTTCGCCGATGCCAAGCAACTCTTCGGCCATCGCTACGCCCGCTTCCGAGGGCGAACCCGCGTCGCCTGCCAGTGCCTGATCGCAGCCGCCGCCCAGAACATGAAAAAGATCGCTATCAGCCTCTGGCCGAAGCCCAAACCAGCCCTCGCATGAGGCGGCTATCTGCCTCGGCAGCCTCCGGACATCTAATCCCGACACCGATTTGCCAAGCTCAATCAACCCACAAAACAAAACCCCGCCGAAAATCGACGGGGTTCGTCAGCAGTCTGACGGCCTCGGAAGAGGCCGTTTGTGTTTTTGCACGACCGCAAATTAATGCATGTCGCCCAAAAGTGCGCAGCGGTTTTGGGAGAACGACATGCATCAAAACAAAGACTGAAGCGCGTCGCTTGAATCCGTTTCAGCGCGACGCGCTTTAGGTCAAAAGTCTTAGGCCATTAGCTTGTTCTAATTGATACTTTTCCAACACCAGGGAAAAGAATAGCATTGGTGCCGTTCCAGAGGGGATGGGGCGAGCACAACGGGCCGCGCAATTGCATTCTCCGCCTCGGTCTTGCACGGCCAGATCATATCTGGGAGGAATGCATGACAAGAACAGCTCGCCTTGGGCGCTGCGGCGTCCTCGTTTTAACCGGTCTTTTGGGGGCATGGCTTGGCGCCGCTACGGCGCGGGCCGAAGATACGAGCAAGGCCGACCTCGAAGCCTTGAAGAAATCGCTGGCCAAGTATGAGGACTACACGGCCGCCGTGCGCGACCTCTATCTGTCGACCGTCGGCTGCGTCTACTACAGCGGCGAGAAGATAGCCGGCGCGATGGAATATCCGAAGGGCGCCATGGGCATCCATTTCGTCAACGTCCCAAGTATCGGCCAGAAGCTCGACCCGATGAAGCCCAACGTCCTGATCTACGAGCCGACCAAGAAGGGCTTGAAATTGGTCGGCGTGGAATGGCTGGTGCCGCTGACGCCGGACGTCAAGGAAGCACCGAGCCTGTTCGGCCAGAAATTCATGGGACCGATGGAGGGGCACTATCCGCTGATCCCGAGGGAGTTCGTCCATTACGATCTTCACGCCTGGCTGTTCAGCGACAACCCGAACGGCATGTTCAGCCCGACGAACCCGAAGGTGAAATGCAGCAAGGCCGATTTTCCGATGCTGGAGAAGCCGACCAAGATGATGCCCGGGCCGATGTAAGAGACCGTGAGGCACAGCGGCAGCGAAAAGAAACGGTCCCGTTCGGGGTCGTTTCTTTTCTACCGACGCAGGTATTGAAGATCAGACCTTGGCGACGATCCGCATGAAGGCCGGCACGTCGTCGCCGAAGCCGACGGTCGCGTCGTCTTCCTCCTGCCGATGGCGGGCAGGGCGGTTGTGGTCGCGCTGCGGGCGGGCATCGCCGCGTTGCTCGTTGCGGTTGGCGGAACCCTTGTTGCGGTCGTTCTCGGAGCGGATCGCGTCCTTGCGGGCGCGGCGCTCGGCAATGTCGGCGACCTCGGCGACCGGCTGTTCTTCGCGTGCCGCGTCGGGCGTCTCGTCATGCTTGGCGTGACGGTCCCGCTTGCGCTCGCTCCGGTCCCTGCGGTCCTCGTCCTTGCGGCCGGCGCGGCGCGGGGCGCCGCGGCCACGGCGGGGCGCGTCCTCGCCTGCGCTCTCGGCAACGGTCGACAGGTCGCCGTCATGCCATTCGATCTTGGTGCCGATCAGCCTTTCGATGGCGTCGACATATTTGGTGTCGGAGCGGGTTGCGATGGTGAAGGACTTGCCGGAGCGGCCGGCGCGGCCGGTTCGGCCGATGCGGTGGACATAGTCCTCGGCATGGATCGGCACGTCGTAGTTGAAGACGTGGCTGACGTCCGGAATGTCGAGGCCGCGCGCGGCGACGTCCGAGGCAACGAGGTAGCGCAGCTTGCCGTCGCGGAAATTGGCGAGCATCTGCATGCGCGCGCGCTGGTCCATGTCGCCATGCAGCGCGCCGGCATCGAAATCATGCTTCAGCAGCGAGCGGAAAAGCTCCGACACCTCGACTTTGCGGTTGCAGAAGATGATGGCGTTCTTCAGCCCGTCGCTCTCGGCCTTCATCAGGTTGCGCAGCGTCTCGCGCTTTTCCCACGGCTTGGAGCCTGACTTCACCAGGCGCTGCGTGATGCTGGTCGCGGTGGAGGCGGCCCTGGAGACCTCAACGCGCACCGGCGCGTGCAGGAACTTTTCGGTGAGCTTGGTGATCTCCGGCGGCATTGTCGCCGAGAAGAACAGCGTCTGGCGCGTGAACGGGATCATCTCGCAGATGCGCTCGATGTCGGGGATGAAGCCCATATCGAGCATGCGGTCGGCTTCGTCGATGACAAGGATCTCGACGCCGTTGAGCAGGAGCTTGCCGCGCTCGCGGTGGTCGAGCAGGCGGCCGGGCGTGGCGATCAGCACGTCTGCGCCGCGCTCCAGCTTCTTGTCCTGCTCGTCGAAGGAGACGCCGCCGATCAGCAACGCGATGTTGAGCTTGTGGTTCTTGCCGTATTTGATGAAGTTCTCTTCGACCTGCGCCGCCAGTTCGCGCGTCGGCTCGAGGATCAGCGTGCGCGGCATGCGGGCGCGGGCGCGGCCTTTTTCCAGCCGCGTCAGCATCGGCAGCACGAAGGAAGCGGTCTTGCCGGTTCCGGTCTGGGCGATGCCCAGCACATCCTTGCCGAGCAGCGCATGCGGAATGGCGCCGGCCTGGATCGGGGTCGGCTTGGTGTAGCCGGCGTCGGTGACTGCGGAGAGGACCTTCGGCGACAGGCCTAGGTCCGTGAATGTCAACGCTTCTTGAGCGGTCGTGGTGTCTGAGGACAAGTGTTTGTTGTCTTTGGCTGGTTCAGGAAAATCGCAACACGTGTTGCGGCAGGCGCCGCGCGCCTGCAAGATCGGGCTTGCAGTTAGGCGCAAGTCCGCGATTTGTCAACAGAAACGGCCGGGAATCCGGCGATTGTGAAGACGTAACCTTAATCGCGATGCTTAAACGAGGCCTTGTCCTTGCGCCGGCTCAATAGCGGAACTGCTCGGCAAGAATACGCTCGTTCCACGAATGATTGGGATCGAACAGCAACGTGGCGGTCGCGGTCGGCGACTCCCGGACCGTGACCGAGGCAATCGCCTTGACCTCGGTGTGGTCGGCGGCGGCGTTCACCGGGCGCTTTTCCGATTCCAATATGTCGAAGCGCACGATCGCCTTGTTGGAAAGCAGCGCGCCGCGCCAGCGCCGCGGCCGGAACGGGCTGACCGGTGTCAGCGCCAGAAGCGGCGCGTCGAGCGGCAGGATCGGTCCGTGCGCTGAAAGATTGTAGGCGGTGGAGCCAGCCGGCGTGGCAATCATCACGCCGTCGCAGTTCAACTCCTCCAGCCGCACCTGCTCGTCCACGGTGATGCGTATTTTCGCTGTCTGATAGGACTGACGCCAAAGCGCCACTTCGTTGATCGCCAGCGCCGAAACGGATTCTCCATCACGCGTGACCGCAACCATTTCCAGCGGGCGGATCGTTTCGGGCACCGCGCGCGAAATGCGCTCCTCGAGGCCGCCGGCGCGATATTCGTTCATCAGGAAACCGATGGTGCCACGGTTCATGCCGTAGACCTTCTTGCCGCTGCTCATCGTGTCGCGCAGCGTCTGCAGCAGGAAGCCGTCGCCGCCTAGCGCGACAATGATATCGGCCTCGGCGACGGGTATCTGCCCATAGCGCGCAGACAGGCTCTGCAGCGCCGCGCGGGCGTCACCAGTGTCCGAAGAGACGAAGGCGAAACGGCTGGTTTCTTTGCTCATGGATCCCGAACGGCGACCGCGACCGCCTGCTGGCCGCGGGCGACGGCGTAGCATGCGCCGCCCGCATCTGCAAAGGGCGGCATGCCATGCCGTGCGAACGGAAGGACGGCCCTCGCGCTTCGTGACAGGCGTGCAATGAATGTGATGGCTGCGATGGTTAAGACCGAGCTTAAACACTCGTAAAGCCGGATCAGCCATGTTAGCGGGCAGTGGATGGGTTGGCGGGGGCTGGCCAGTCGAGAGACCTGTCTATTGCCGGTAACGCGCCTGATCATAGTCTTCCTGATGATGGGAAGTTTCGCGCTGATGTTCGCCGAACTGGTGCGCCAATCGGAAGAAATGAGCCTGCGGCCGCAGCCGGCGGTGTCCCGTTGCGGCGACGCCGCCGGAACGCCCTGCCCGCAAAGGGCGCTTTAAGCCAGCATCGCAAATAGGGTCGGACCGGTCAGCTGCTTGGTTGGAGGTGGCAGCCGGCCTTGCGTCTGTGCGCCAGATACTCATCGATAAGTTGCCGATAGCGCACCTTGCCGAAGCTCGGAAAATGGCCGCCATGGACGACCGAGACATCGAGGTCGCGCATGGCAAGCAGCGTCTCGACATAGTCCTCGATATCAGAGTGATAGACGTCGTCGATCAGCGGCCCGTCATAGACGATGTCGCCGGACAAGAGGATGCCGGTCTTCTTCTCGTAGAGCGCGATACCGCCGGGCGAATGTCCAGGCGTGTGGATGACTTCGAAGGCGCGGTCGCCGAGATCGACGGCGTCGCCATGCTCGAGCAGCCGGCCGGCTGGGGCGGGCAGGATACGGTAGCGCGCCGTGTCCCAGCCTTCCGGCGCACCATCGAACATCTCTTCGTTGGCGTAGCGATCGGCCACCGTCCATTCGTTGCGCGGATCGGCGAGGATTGCCGCTTCGGCGGAATGCACGCAGCGGTCCGGGAATTCGTGGTGGCAGCCGATGTGGTCGAAATGGGTGTGGCTGGCGACGCAGACGACGCTGCGTTCCGTGACCAGGGGCACGTGCCGCCTGAGGCTGAAATGGCCGAGGCCGGTATCGAACAAAAGGTCACGGTCGCGCCCGCGCACATGCCAGATGTTGCAGCGGAAGAACGGCTTTATCCAAGGCTCGTGGATGAGCGTGACGCCGTCGCCCATGCGGATGGTCTCGTACCAGTCCGGAGCCTCGATGACCGGAAGCATGCTCATCCTTCAGTCCACCAGCAGGATAATATCTTGAGCGTTGCACGAAACCGCGATCGTGTCGCCTGGCTGGACGGTGGCCGATGCCGGCGCCTTGGCGATGAATTGCGATGCAGGATCCCGCGTCGAGGCGGCCAGCACGCGCTTGAAGCTGCCCTGGAAGACGACGTCGCCGACCTTGGCCGTGCCCAGCGCGACGTCGCCTTTCGCATCGCCGAGGACGAGGTGCTCGGGCCGGATGGCAAGAGCAACACCGGCGCCGGCGGGCGCAGCGCCGGGCAGTGAAATCGGCCCAGCCGAGGTCGAAACCGTGACGATCCCGTTCTTCGCCTCGGTCACGGTTCCTGCAAGGATGGTGCTCTCGCCCATGAAGGTGGCCGAGAAGCGCGTCTTCGGCCGCGCATAGACCCGTTCGGGCGGGCCTTCGTCCTCGATGCGGCCGTCATTCATCACCACGCAATGGTCGGCGAGCGCCATCGCTTCTTCCTGGTCGTGGGTGACATGGACGAAGGCTGTGCCGACGCGCTTCTGGATGGCCTTCAGCTCGTCCTGCATTTGCCGGCGCAATTTGAGATCGAGCGCGCCGAGCGGCTCGTCGAGCAAAAGCACCGCAGGTTCGATGACCAGCGCGCGGGCCAGCGCCACGCGCTGCCGCTGGCCGCCGGACAATTGATGCGGCTTCTTGTCGAAAGCGGCGGCCAGCCCGACGAGCGCAAGCGCCTCGCGCGCCTTCGCCGTCCGAGTCGCGCCGTCGACACCCTGCATGCGCAGCCCGAAGCCGACATTGCCGCCGACGCTCATATGCGGGAACAGCGCATAGTCCTGGAACACGGTCGTCGTCGGACGCTTGGCGGGCGGCACAGACGTGCAGTCTTCGCCGCGGATGAACACCTTGCCTTCGCTTGGCGTGACGAAGCCGCCGAGGATGGAAAGCAGCGTCGTCTTGCCGGAGCCGGACGGGCCGAGCAGGATGGTGTAGCTGCCGGGCTCGATGGCCAGCGAGACGTTCTTCAGCACCGAAAGCTGGCCGAAGCGATGCGAGACGTTGCGGATGTCGACCAAGGGCGCGCTCATGCCGGCTTTCTCCGCAGCAGGGTCAGTTCGAAAAACACCACCAGGACGATGGAGATGGCAAAGACCAGCGAGCCGACGGCATTGGTCTTGGGATTGAGGCCGGAGCGCAGGAGGTTCCAGATCTCGACGGGGAGCGTCGTCTCGAAACGGGTGAGCAGGAAGGAGATGACGAACTCGTCCCAGGAAAAGGTCATCGACAGGAAGAAGCCGGCGAAAATCGCCGGCGCCATCACCGGCACGGTGATCATGAGCAGCACCTTCCATTCGGCCGCGCCGAGGTCGCGCGCGGCGCGCTCGATGTTGATCTGATGATCGCCCATCTGGCTGTAGATGATGGCGAAGCAGAGCGGCAGGTTGATCACGACATGGCCGATGCCGGCCGCAAGCAGTGATTTCGGCACGCCGGCCCAGTTGAACAGCACCAGCAAGCCCATGCCGATGATGAGGTAGCTGACGGTGAGCGGCAGGGTGATCAGCCCGCGCAGCAGCGCCGAGCCCGGCAGCACGAAGCGCGCGAAACCCCAGGCGGAGAGGAAGCCGAGCGTGACGGAAGCGAGCGAGGAGAGCACCGCCACCAGCAGCGAATTGACAAGCGCCGAGGTGAGCCGCGTATCGGACAGAACCGCCTGGTACCAGCGCAGCGACGGGCCGGTGAAGGGCGGGATCGGGAAGGACGTCGCCTGCAGCGAAAACAGCACCAGCACGACCACCGGCAGGAAGGTGAAGCCGTATATGGCGATGGCGTAGAGCCAGGCGGCGATGCGGATGACGGCGCGCATCGTCAGGCCCGCTCGATCTTCAGCCAGCGGGCGCAGGCAAGATAGGCGACGGTGACGACGGCCATCAGGATGATCGACAGCGCCGAAGCCAGCGGGAAATCGCCGCGGCGGCCGATCTGCATCATGACAAGCTGCGGCATCACCAGCTCGTTGTTGCCGCCGAGGATCTGCGGCGTGATGTAGTCGCCGATGCAGAGCACGAAAGTAAGGAAGGCGCCGACCATGATGCCGGGTAAGGTCAGCGGTAAGACGACATGCAGGAAGGTGCGCACCGGCCCGGCGCCGAGATCGGCTGCCGCCTTGCGGTAGCTCGGGCTGAGCTGCTTCAGATTGGCGAAGATGGTCAGCGTCAAAAGCATGACGAAGAAGTGCACGAAGCCGGTGACCGTGGCGAAGCGCGTGTTGGCAAGCTGCAGCGGCTCGGCGATCAGGCCGAGGCCGGTCAGCGCCCGATTGATGACGCCGTTCTGCGCCAGCACCAGCAGCCAGGAATAGGAACGCACGACATAAGAGGTCCAGAACGGCAGCACGGCCAGCATCAGCGCCAGCCGTTGCCAGCGCTCCGGCACTTGTTCCGCGAGGATCCAGGCGAAGGGATAGGCGAGCAGGATCGAAATCACGGTGACGATCGCCGTCACCTCCAGCGAGTTCACCATCGCCCGCCAGTAGGACGGGTCGGTGAAGAACTGGCTGTAATTGGCTAAAGTCAGCCCACCGCCTTCATGCGCCGTGAGGCCGGAAAGCCCCATAGCGATGAAGGGCAGCACGAAGAAGGCAAGCGTCCATGCCAGCGCCGGCGTGACCAGCGCCCAGGGCAGGGCACGCGAGTTGCTTCCGGAAACGCTCATGGGCCGATTTACTGCGCCTGCAGCATCTCGGTCCACATATCCTGCATCTTCTTGTCGAGATCGGCGTTCGGCGCCGGATAGGCCTGGGCCCGCGCCAAGAAGCCGGGCTGCTCGTCGAAGCGCAGGGTCTTCTTCTGCTCGTCGGTCAGCGCCGCCTTGGTGTTCGCCGGCATGCCCCAGTAGCAGGACGACGTGGCAAGGCGCGCCTGGCCTTCGGGGCTCATGATGTACCGGATGAACTTCAGCGCCATGTCCTTGTTCTTGGAATCCTTGAACATGGCGAGCGACTGTGACCACAGCACAGCACCCTCTTTCGGGATCGAGAAGTCGAGCGCAGGGTTCTCCTTGGCAAGCCCCGCCGTCACCCATTCGCCGCCGCCGACCAGTATGTCGACCTCGCCGGTGGCCAAAGCGGTCTGGCTGGCGGTGACTTCGCCGACCAGCTTGGCGTTGGCCTTCATCTTGAGGAGCTCGGCCTTGAGGGCGGGCAGGTCGGCCTCGGTGAGATCGGCCGTCTTCTTGCCGATGGCCAAGGCGGCCATGCCGATCACCGGCAGATAATAGTCGTAGATGGCGATCTTGCCCTTGTATTTGTCGCCGGTGAGCGAGGCCAGCGACTGCATGTCGGCCGGATCGACCTTGGTCTTGTTGAAGCCGATCGTGTTGTAGCCGAATTTTTCGGTGATGCCGTAGCGCTTGCCGTCGACGATGGTGGACTTGTCCATCTTCACTTCCGCGAAGAGGTCGGCGAAGGGCAATTTGTCCTCGGGCAGCGGTTCGAACAGGCCCTTCTCGACGCCGCGCGGCACGTCGATGGAATCGATCACCATCACGTCCCAGTCGCCGGGCTGCGACTGCTCGACGATGGCGAGACCCGCACCGGTGCCCTCGAACTCCTTGACGTTCACCTTGACGTTGTTGGCCTCCTCGAAAGGCTGCAGCAGCGCCGGATCGGAGTGATCGCACCAGATCAGCGCGTTGAGATCGGCGGCCTCAGCGCCACCCGCCGCGACGAGCAGTGCCGCGGCCGCGCAGGCGGCCCCGAGATGGGACTTCAGGGTGGAAAGCGGATTCCGGGCATTGGCGGTCATCGAGTGTTCTCCCTGCCTTGCTGGCTTCTTACAGAAAAGTTGAACCAATTCTAAAATTGAGTCAATTATGATTTTGTGGCAGAGAGGCCGATATGAGCGGATTGCGCGAACGACAGAAGGCGGACCGGCACCGCCGCATCATCGATGCGGCGACCTCGCTGTTTCGCGAGTCCGGCTACGAGGGCGCCAAGATCGAGGCCATCGCCGCGCAGGCCGAGGTCTCGATCGGCACGATCTATAATTACTACCAGAACAAAGGCGACATCCTCGGCGCCATCGTGTCGATGGAGGTCAACGAGGTGCTGAATGCCGGGCGAGGGGTCGTCGCCAGCCCGCCCGCCAATGTCGGCGACGCGCTGGACACGCTGATCGGCATCTATATCGAGCACTCGCTGAATTATCTCAGCAAGGAGATGTGGCGGCAGGCGATGGCGATCTCGACGCAACTGCCCGACAGCCCCTTCGGCCAGGCCTATACGGCGCTCGATGGCGCGCTGACCGACCAGATCCGCGCGCTGATCGCGCGCCTGCAGCAGATCGACCTGGTACGGTCAGACATAGATGGACCGGCGGTGGGCGAACTGATCTTCAACAACATGAACATGATGTTCATCGAGTTCGTGAAACGCGACGGGGCGAGGATCCCGGAGCTGAGGGCGGCGATACGAAGGCAGAACCGGATTCTCGTGGCGGCGATCGGGGTATGAGAAAGATCAAGGGCGCGGGCCGGAGCATCCCTAACGGTTGATCAGCCATAGGATCGCCGAGAGCACGACGCTGATCAGTATTCCGGTGGTGATGGGAACGTAGAGCCTGAAATGCTCACGCTCGATCACGATATCACCAGGCAGCCTGCCAAGGCCGATCCGGGTCACCCAGGGCCACAGCAGGCCCACGGCAACTATGCAGAGACCGGCGACGATCAGTGTGCGCGACATGCCAGCATCCTGCCGGAACAGCATCTTGCCAGAGTTATAGTGACAAAGGGTCTTGAGTCATTCAACCTCGTTGGCGAAGGTTACGTTGGCTCCTCTGGTAGTAGGGACCTCCATCACGACAACCCGGCCAACCCCACGTCTATTCCAAGGCGGGTTCAATTTGCTGATTAAGCCAGCTTCAACCCCAAGTACGAGATCTACAGGCAGGTCTTCGTAGAGCGTCGTGCGTTCCTTGAAAACACGCACAAAAACTTCGACCGGGCCGTTGCCAAGCTCCATCTGTAAGAGCCCGTGCACGGGTCTTGTGCTTGTCGGCTTATTTTGTCGCCGAAGATATGAAGACAGACGCTTATGAAGGTTCTTGGCAGCGCCGATGTACTTAACATCGCCTTGTGCGACAAAGGCGTAGATTCCCTCTGAAGTTGGCAGCGCAGGGGTGGTGGGCGTCATCGTATATTGGCCGCCAACCCACCGAAACGTTCTTACATGCTCGAAGGCGCCGAGTGCTTCCGTTGATCCGCCCATCCCCCCTCCAATTACTTGGATCAGTACGACTCGACCGTTCCGTCTTGGTAGACCACCTTCTTTATGGCGACCTCAGCCTTAGCTGTGCCTGCGGTAACCGGCCCGATCATCTTGCTATAGGGGTCGTCGCTCATGAACTGGTTATCCTCCCATATCAGGAATGACTGGCTGTACTCCGTACCGCCCGGCCTGATGTTAACATCCAACTTGCTGTCGCCGCTCAGTATTACATCGCCGAAGGCATCTTTGATAGAAACGACCAAAGCCACGGCGGATACTCTCTTCGCCGAAGAGTTGGCAAACCACATGTGGAGTTCAATCCGAGGCTGGAAAATCTGTTGTTGGAAGTTTTCGTCTTGAACGTTGAACCGAGCTTTGGCCAGTGTAACCGGCGAAGCAGATTTAGAAGCCCCTTCTGCCGGGGGTGCCGCATTCGTTTGCAGGCCGTCATAGCATGCCAGCCGGTCAGCGTCATTTAGCAACTGTCGACAGAGTTTGAGCACCTGCAGCATTGGCGATCAACGGCAATACAAATGAAACAGACTTCCCCCATTTCATGGCGCTGTGCTCCCCCCAAGCCATCTCGCCAATACTTGCGCAAACTCAGTCTAATGCGCAAGCTTGGCTGCCAGGAAGGAGCGGCTTGGCTGGAGTTGTCCGCCTTAAGTGTCGGGTGGCGGGCCGTTAGAACAGAAGGGCCGCGACGAAGGCAGCTAAGATTGTCGCGCTCAGCAGCGCGCGGAAAGCGATCGATCGGCTGCTCTGCGCCGCTTGGGCGGCCATCGGGTGAGGCCTGGGCTCAGTTTTGTTCGGCTAGGAATTTGAACAGGGATTGTCCCACAGGCCAAGAGGGTGCGGTTTCAGGATAGCGTCCGGCAGTGCGCCAAACTTCCGGCGCGTCTTGATCGAACCGTCCTTCTCCGCCCATGCTTCGGGGGACACTCCTTCGTCTAATGGGCTCCGGGTGGCCTGCCATCCGAAGCTCGAAGAGCGAAGGATGGTGCCCCCGGCAGGGATCGAACCCGCGACCTTCGGTTTACAAAACCGCTGCTCTACCAGCTGAGCTACAAGGGCACGGCGCTCCGGTAGCACATTTCGTGCGCCAGTAAAGACAAAACTCCGTTTTGGGTTGCTGATGGACCACGTGGCTTGGGCGGCATGCTGAAATGCGGCGCGCCGCTTCCTACATCTTCTGTCAGGTGCAATCGCATCGAACGGGGTGCCGCATGATCAGATTCGTCATCATCCTGCCGCTCGTCGTCCTGACCTGGCTTCTCCTGGTGAAGGCCGTCAGCGATCTGAAGAAGGCCAATATCGACTGGACCGGCGTCGCCACCATCATCGGCTTCATCGTGCTGGCTTTCTGGCTGCGCCATATCACGGGGATGGGGTGAGGGGAGTGAGTGGGCAGTAGGCAATAGGCAATAGGCAATAGGCAAGCTTCAATTTCCCTACTGCCTAATCCCTACTGCCTACCCCTCAAAACCCTCGAACCTTCCACCACCACCATAAGCATCACGACATGCCCTGGTGGTGGTGGCACCACAATCATCACCACGGCAAGGTGATCATCTTCCTTTGACGAGAAGACCAATTGTCTCGAAAGGGCGGCTCCGGCCGCCCTTTTTTTGCGCCGCGGCTGAAGGCTTTGCTGTCGTCTCCGGCCCTAAGCAAAGCCCCGAGAGAAGGGGCGGGCCTCGAAAAGGTTGGGGCGTTTCCCGACCCTCGAAAAAATCTGAAAAAAATCCTCGAACCTTTTTCCGGGTCGCCGCGACAGATGGTCAAGAGGCGGATGGATCGCCTCGGTCACGAAACCAAGGAGATCATCATGTTCAAGCGCACGCTCGTTTCCACCCTCATCGCCACCACCGTTGCTGCCGGCACTCTGGCAGGCACAGTCCAGCCCTCGGCCGCCTCTGACCATCATCACCGCCGCGAGCTCGGCATCGGCATCGCCGCTGGCGTCGGCGGTTTCGTGCTCGGCAGCCTGCTCGCCCAGCAGCAGCCGCAGCCGGTCTATGTCGACGAATACGGCGGTGGTTCCTGGCATGTCCGCCGCTGCCTGGCACGCTACGCCAGCTACGATCCGGGCTCGGACACCTATATCGGCTATGACGGCTATCCGCATTACTGCCGCCTCTAAAGCGAGGGGAACCGTTTCGGCAACCGGAAGAGGGGGCTCGCGCGAGCCCCTTTTTCGTTTGTTTGAACGCTCAAGATTTCTTCGGCTCGATCGACAATCCGGCCAGGCGGCAAGCGTCGCCGACATTCAGCGTTTCGTCGCCCAGCGCAACGAGTTCGAAGGTATTTCCGGCATCCGGGTAAACCTTGGCAAGGAAAGGTTCGTTGCCTCCGGAGCCGCTGGAAGGGGTCTTGTCTTCGACGGAGCCGCACACCACGATCTCGTGGCGGCCGTTCAACCTGCGTTCGCCAGCGAGCATCGTTCCGAACCTGGCGGAGATGGGGTTTTTCAGCCGCTGGCGGATGCCGGTCGTGATGATCTCTTCCAGGGCAAGCGAGATCGGGATGGGCGAGACCGGAATGGGATCGGCGCGCTGGCCGCCGGCATCCGGCTGAGGTGTCGCCGCCACGCATCCGCAAAGTGAAGCAGCGAGCAAAAGCTGAACCGTTTTCCGCATCCATGCCCTTTCGCATGCCTTCAAACGCCGCGGCAAGACGGCCAGGCCCCATGCAGCGGCCGGTGTACAGCGATTTTGCGAGCGTTTAATCTATCCTTCGACCGCCAATCGAGGGGAGGGTGGCTTGGACAAGCAGGACCCGAAGGAAGAACTGGTCGAACCGGTTTTCCGCAACGGCACCGTCACCATCGTCGGCATCCTGCTGGCGTTTTCGCTGGGCTTCATCACCCATTGGGCGGCCAACCCGATTCCATGGCAGACCTACCATCTGATTGCCGTCGTGCCGATCCTGGTCGGCATCGCCCTGCAGATGCGGGCGCTCGCCATTCTGCTCGATATCAAATCCCTGCAGCGCATCATTCATGACCGCGCCAGCCGAATATTCATCATCGGCCTCTTCTTCACAGCCTGCGGTGTCGGAATGGCGATCCTGCTCGACTTCTTCGACATAGCGGCCAAGAGCGCGCTGCCCGGAGCTTGATCAGTACGCCTTCACGCCGCCGATCATCTTGGTCACCTCGGCTGCCGCGTCGCGCACCAGCGGGCCGATCTCGGCAAGGCGCTCTGGCGTCACCCTAACGGTTGGGCCGGACACCGAAACGCCGCCGATCGGCTCGCCGAACTCGTTGAAAATGGCGGCGGCAACGCAGCGCATGCCGGGATGGCGTTCCTCGTCGTCGACCGACCAGCCGCGATGCTTGATCGTCGCCAGATCGTGGGCGAGCGCCGAGATATCGGAGAGCGTCTTGTCGGTGTAGCGCTGCAGGCCCGCCTTGCGCAGGATGGCGGCGACCCGCTCGGGCTCGAGATGCGCCAGCACCGCCTTGCCGATGCCCGAAGCATGGAAGGAACTGCGCGTGCCCGGCCGGAAGAAGGCGCGGATCGCCTGATGCGTCTCGACCTGGCTGACGAAGACGACGCAATCGTCCTCGGCGACGCCCAGATTGGCCGTCTCGCCGGTCTTCTCCATCAGTTCCTGCATGACGATGCGGGCGCGGTCGACCAGTTTCCTGCGGCGCAGGAAGGCCGCGCCCATGCGATAGGTCTCGACCCCGATCGACCAAAGCTGGTCAGTCGTATCGAATTCGACCATGCCGTGGTTCTCCAGCGTCGTCAGCATGCGATAGGCGGTGGAGGCGGCGATGCCGCTGCGCGCCGCGATCTCGCTCAGCGACAGGCCGCTGGCGTCGGCGACGATCGCCAGGATGCGCAGCGCCCGGTCGAGCGACTGAACGGAAGCCGCCTCCGACGGGCCGTTGAAGGCGCGCGGCCGCCCGCGCTGGCGCTTTTCCGTAGTTTCCATGCGCGCATTCTCGCCGATTTCCGGTTGGGCGCAATGAAAAAGTTTTCCACTGATTTTCGAAAGCGGTTTTCTGGAAAACGAAAAGATTAGCAGAATCAGCATGTAAGAGCTGTTTTCTAGAAATGAAAAAATATTCTGAAAAAATTGAAAAATCGGAAGCACGCTGGCATTCTCAAGCCAACCAACAAATTCTCGGAGGCTTGAAATGGCCAGGATGCGCGCTGTCGACGCCGCGGTTCTCGTTCTCGAAAAGGAAGGCATCACCAATGCCTTCGGCGTGCCGGGCGCCGCGATCAACCCGCTTTATTCGGCGCTGAAGGCAAGGGGCACCATCCGCCATGTGCTTGCCCGCCATGTCGAGGGCGCCTCGCACATGGCCGAAGGTTTTACGCGGGCCAAGGCCGGCAATATCGGGCTCTGCATCGGTACCTCCGGTCCGGCCGGCACCGACATGATCACCGGGCTCTATTCGGCCTCGGCGGATTCGATTCCCATCCTCTGCATCACCGGGCAGGCGCCGCGCGCCCGCCTTAACAAGGAGGATTTCCAGGCGGTCGACATCGCCGCGATCGCAGCACCTGTCGCCAAATGGGCGGTTACCGTCATGGAGCCTTACCTGGTGCCGATGACGCTGCAGAAGGCGTTCCACCTGATGCGCTCCTCACGGCCAGGCCCAGTGCTGATCGACCTGCCGGTCGACGTGCAGTTGGCCGAGATCGAATTCGACATCGACGCCTACGAGCCGCTCGCTCCGTTCAAGCCGGCGATGACGCGCGCCCAGGCCGAGAAGGCGCTTTCGATGCTCAATCAGGCGGAAAAGCCGCTGATCGTCGCCGGCGGCGGCATCATCAATGCCGATGCTTCCGACTTGCTGATCGAGTTCGCCGAGGTCACCGGCGTGCCGGTCATCCCGACGTTGATGGGCTGGGGCGCGATCCCCGACGACCACCGGCTGATGGTCGGCATGTGCGGCCTGCAGACCTCGCACCGCTACGGCAATGCGACGATGCTTGAAGCCGACTTTGTCTTCGGCATCGGCAATCGCTGGGCCAACCGCCACACGGGTTCGGTCGACGTCTACACCAAGGGCAAGAAATTCATCCATGTCGACATCGAGCCCACCCAGATCGGCCGTGTCTTCGCGCCGGATCTCGGCATCGTCTCGGATGCGGGCGCCGCGCTGAAGATTTTGCTCGACGTCGCCACCGAATGGCGCACCGCCGGCAAGCTGCGCGACTGGTCGGGCTGGGCCAAGGAATGCCAGCAGCGCAAGAAGACGATGAAGCGCAAGACGCATTTCGAGCAGGTGCCGCTGAAGCCGCAGCGCGTCTATGAGGAGATGAACAAGGCCTTTGGCCGAGACACCACCTATGTCACCACCATCGGCCTGTCGCAGATCGCCGGCGCGCAGTTCCTGCATGTCTACAAGCCGCGCAACTGGATCAATTGCGGCCAGGCCGGCCCGCTTGGCTGGACGCTGCCGGCAGCACTCGGCGTGCGCGCCGCGGATCCGAACCGCGCCATCGTCGCGCTGTCGGGCGACTACGATTTCCAGTTCATGATCGAGGAACTGGCCGTCGGTGCACAGCACAGGCTGCCTTACATCCATGTCGTCGTGAACAACGCCTATCTCGGACTGATCCGCCAGGCGCAGCGCGGCTTCTCGATGGACTACGAGGTGAGCCTCGCCTTTGAGAACGTCAACCGGGCGGGTGATCCCGAGGCCGGCTACGGCGTCGACCATGTCGCGGTCGCCGAGGCGATGGGCTGCAAGGCGGTCAGGGTGCGCAAGCCGGAAGAGTTCGCCAGCGCCTTCAAGGAGGCTGAGCGGCTGATGAAGGAGCATCAGGTTCCGGTCGTTCTCGAGTTCATCCTCGAGCGCGTCACCAACATTTCCATGGGCACGGAAATCGACAAGATCACCGAATTCGAGGAGCTTGCCGAAAGCCATGAGGACGCCCCCACAGCCATTGTTATGCTGGACTAAAGCATGTCTCCCGAAAGTGGGAACCGGTTTCGGGACAAAGACATGCGTAAAATCAAAAACCTAAAGCGCATGGAGCGAATGCTCGCGACGCGCTTTAGGGCGTAGCGGAAAGAAGGAGAAAAAGAATGCCGCGTTTTTCAGCCAATCTGTCGATGCTCTTCGGCGAGCATGAATTCCTCGACCGCTTCGATGCGGCGGCCCGCGCCGGCTTCAAGGGCGTCGAATATATCGGCCCCTACGACCATGCGCCTGATGTCGTCGCCGCGCGCCTGAAGAAGAACGGCCTCAGCCAAGTCCTCTTCAACCTGCCGGTCGGCGACTGGGCGAAGGGCGAGCGCGGCATCGCCGCGCTGCCTGACCGGGTGCCGGAATTCCGGCAGGGTGTCGCCAAGGCGATCGCTTACGCCCACGCGCTGGGCTGCGAGCAGATCAACTGCCTTGCCGGCATCGCGCCGCAGGGCGCCGATCGCACCGTGCTGGAGAACGTCTTTGCCGAGAACCTCGCCTTTGCGGCCGAGAAACTGGAGCAGGCCGGCATCAGGCTGCTGATCGAGCCGATCAACACGCGCGACATTCCGGGCTTCTTCCTGAATCACACGGACCAGGCCCTGGCGCTGATCGACCGCATCGGCTCGAAGAACGTGTTCCTGCAATACGACATCTACCACATGCAGATCATGGAGGGGGATCTCGCCCGTACCATCGAGGCAAACCTCGGCCGCATCGCGCATATTCAGCTTGCGGACAATCCCGGCCGTCACGAGCCGGGGACGGGCGAGATCAACTATCCTTTCCTCTACGAGCATATCGACCGGCTCGGCTATTCCGGCTGGATCGGCGCCGAATACAAGCCGAAGGCCGGCACGGAGGCAGGGCTCGGCTGGTTCAGGGAATTCGCCGGGCAGGGGAGCGCGGCGGCTTAGGGGCCGACGCTGAAGCTGCCGATCTCCCCACCTGTGGGGGAGATGGCCGGCAGGCCAGAGGGGGGTGCGAAGGAACGCGACCTCGACAATGATTTTTGACGGAGAACAACAATGGAAACCATCGGCTTCATCGGGCTGGGCATCATGGGCGCGCCGATGGCGGGGCACCTGCTTGATGCCGGCTATCCGGTCGTCGCCAGCGACCATCGCTCCAAGCCGCCGGCCGATCTCGTCGCAAAAGGGCTGAAAACCGTTTCCGGCCATGACGCGGTGGCCAAGGCCGCCGACATCGTCATCACCATGGTCCCGGACACGCCGCAGGTGGCCGACGTGCTGTTCGGCGAGAATGGCGTCGCTTCAGGTCTGTCCAAGGGCAAGCTCGTCATCGACATGAGCTCGATCTCGCCGATCGCGACCAAGGACTTCGCAAAGAAGATCAACGATCTCGGCTGCGATTATCTCGACGCGCCGGTGTCGGGCGGAGAGGTCGGCGCCAAGGCGGCCTCTCTCACCATCATGGTCGGCGGCGAGGAAAAGGCCTTCGAGCGCGCCAGGCCGGTGTTCGAGAAGATGGGCAAGAACATCACGCTGGTCGGGCCGAACGGCGTCGGCCAGACCACCAAGGTCGCCAACCAGATCGTCGTGGCACTCACCATCGAGGCGGTCGGCGAAGCGCTTGTCTTTGCCTCGAAGGCCGGCGCCGATCCGGCCAAGGTCAGGCAGGCGCTGATGGGCGGGTTAGCCGCCTCGCGCATCCTCGAAGTGCATGGCGAGCGCATGATCAAGCGCAGCTTCGCGCCGGGCTTCCGCATCGAGCTGCACCAGAAGGACCTCAACCTGGCGCTGGAAGGCGCCAAGGCGCTCGGCGTCGCGCTGCCAAACACCTCGACGACGCAGCAGCTCTTCAACGCCTGCGCCGCCAATGGCGGAGCGAAGGAAGATCACTCGGCACTGGTGAGGGCGCTAGAGCGGATGGCCGGACACAATTTAGGGGAACAGGGGAGTAAGGCAGTAGGGGAGTAGGAAATGGGAATCGAGAGATACGCCGGTCTTAGCTGTGCAGTAGAATGAGCTTTCCCTGCTGCCTTACTCCCCTATCACCCTACTCCCTTAACCTAAGAACTTCCTCGCCGCGTAAAGGCTGACCGCCGCCGCGTTCGACACGTTGAGCGAGCGGATGGCGCCGGGCATGTCAAGGCGGGCGAGCGCGGTCACCGTCTCTCGCGTCTTCTGGCGCAGGCCCTTGCCTTCGGCCCCAAGCACCAGCGCGATCTTGTCGCCGGCGAATGTTTTCTCCAGCTCCGCCGGCCCGTCTGAATCGAGCCCGATCGTCTGGAAGCCCGCCTCGTGCAACTGGCCGAGCGCGTCGGCCAGGTTCTTCACCTCGATCTGGTCGATATGCTCCAGCGCGCCTGACGCCGATTTCGCCAGCACGCCTGATTCCTGCGGGCTGTGGCGCGCCGTCGTGATCAGCGCGCCGGCGCCGAACGCGACCGCCGAGCGCAGGATCGCGCCGACATTGTGCGGATCGGTGACCTGGTCGAGCACCAGCACCAGCTTCGTGTCGTCGAGCGCGTCGAGGCGCTTCGGCTTCAATGGCTCCGCCTCGATCAGGACACCTTGATGGACCGCGTCCGACCCGGTGACCCGGTCGATATCCTTGGGCTCGACCAGCTCAGCCTTGAAGGGCAGGGCGGCAAGATCGGCGATCGAAAGCCGCTCGGCGGCGTTGCGGGTCACCAGCATCTTTCTGATCTTGCGCCGCGGATTGTCGAGCGCCGCACGCACCGTGTGCAGGCCATAAAGCCGCACCAGCCCGTCTGCGGGGCCTTCGCCCGCCGGCACCGGCTGGCGCGGCCGGAATGCCGGCGCGCCGCCAGCCTTCTGGTCGCGATGCGCGCGCCGCAGCTTGGCGTAGTGGGTGTCCTTGGGGGTGCCCAGCTTGTTGCTTTTGTTGTCGCTCATGCGGCCTCTATAGCGGTCTCGTTCACTCAAGGATATGGCATGCGGCGACGAATGCCGAACATCCTCGAAAAACCCTGGCCGCGCCGGTTGACACCCACGGGCCTTGCCGCCATAAGGCGCATCGCTGATTTCGGAGACGCTCCTACTTGGGCTCCGGGTCAGCGCGAATGCCTCGTTGCATGGCTCCGGCGGCAGACTGGAGAGGTGCCCGAGTGGTTAAAGGGGACGGACTGTAAATCCGTTGGCTTAGCCTACGTTGGTTCGAATCCAACCCTCTCCACCACTGCCGGCCCGGAAGCCCTGAAACGAAAAAGTCTCGGACCGAAAGTGCATGGCGCTTTTCGGGTGAATCCGGTACTTCAGTGTAAGGCGCGGGTATAGCTCAGTGGTAGAGCAGCAGCCTTCCAAGCTGAATATGCGGGTTCGATTCCCGCTACCCGCTCCAGATTTCCATCCGTACCGATGTTCGCGCGAAAATGCCGCGCCGAGACGCAGCGCATCCGCTTACGCTTGACCGCCTGGAGCAGTTCGCCGTTTCACGGAAACGCCGAACCGCTCTAACTATTTGTTTCTACGCAATTCCAGACGGAAAACCGTTACACTTTTCCTGGAATTGCTCTAGCTGTTGAAGGCCGAGGCGACTTGATGGTTCTGTGGGATCTGGCCGTTCGGCGTCAGCTTGTCGACGATGCCGGGCAGCGCCGCCGACAGTTGCTGCAGCAGCTCCTGTTCGTTCAAACCCGTGCGCTGCGCGATCTCGCGGATGACCTGCGGACCGATCGCCGCGCCGAGGTCGTTGGCGTTGATCGGCTGGTTCTGGCCGGTGCCGACCCAGGAATCGGCGACATTGCCGTGCCCGGCGTCCTTCATCTTGTCGAGCAGTCCCCCCAATCCGCCGAGCAGGCCGCCGTCGGCGGAGGTTTCGGCCCCAGTGGGAGCAGGGACGGGAGCTTGAGGCTCGGCCGGCTGTTCCTCGCTCCTGCCGCTCAGCATCTTGCCGACCAGCAGCGCGCCGAGCGCGATCATCAGGGGTTTGGTGATGTTGCCGCCGGGAACGGCGTTGTCAAAAAGGCCCATCGTGGATCTCCTATCAAGTCCGCCCCGGCGCCAAAATGGCGCAACCGGGGGGAATTTCAAGCTGTCTTGAGCTTTTGACAATCATATGAAAATGATTGGCACAGCGGGGATTGGAGGGAAAAGATGGGCATCATCAGCTGGATCATCCTCGGCGTCATCGCCGGCTTCATCGGCAGCAAGATCGTCAACAAGACCGGTCAGGGCATGATTATGGATATCGTGCTCGGCATCGTCGGCGCCATCGTTGGCGGTGTGATCTTCAGCGCTTTCGGCGCATCGGGCGTCACCGGCCTCAACATCTGGAGCCTGATCGTCGCCGTCATCGGCTCGGTCGTCGTGCTCTGGGCCTACCATCAGATCAGCGGCAAGCGCACGCTGTAGCCACACGAAACTCGCGGCTCATTCGGCCGCGGACGGTCGCCGGATTTTGGACCGGTCGCGGCGCGCGATCGCGGCGACGGTATATTGGCAAGCGATCCCGCCCGGCGCCGCTGGAAAGCGGGCAGTGCGCCAGGCTGTGCGGATCGGATGCCTCAGGCGACCACGGTCAGGCGCCGCCGTCTTTCGTCGAGCGAGACGATGGCGAGGCCGCTGCCGACGACCAGCAGGATGCCGCAGACGGCGAGCGCATTGGGAAACTGCCCGAACACAAGCAGGCCGGAAATCACCGCCCAGACGGTGAAGCAGTAATAGAAGGGCGCGACCGCGCTGGTCGGTCCGACGCGATAGGCCATGAAGATGAAGAAATGGCCGAAGATCAGGAACAGGCCGGCGCCGGCGATCAGCAAGAGGTGGCGACCCTCCGGCATCGTCCACTGCTCGGAGACGAGATGCGCTATGCCTGAGCCGATCAGCACCACCACGACGGCGGAGATGGCGACGATCATGCCTGGCACCTCGGCGCCCACTTTGCGTCCGGCAAGATCGCGCGCCGCTGCCAGGGCCGCGTTGCCGAGCGCCAGCAGGGCATAGACGGAAATGCCTTGCATGGTCGGCTGCGCCACCATGAGGGCGCCGATAAAGCCGAGGCCGATCAGCGCCATGCGCGCGGCGCCGATCTTTTCGCCGAACAGGATCGAGGAGCCGACCAGCATCAGCAGCGGCGTGATCTGGCCTAGCGCCGTCGAGTCGGCGATCTGCATGTTGGCCAAAGCCACGACGTAGCAGAGGATCGCGGCGAGCTCGCAAAGATTCCGCCGCAGCACCTTGCGCTCGAAAAGCAGCGGGATCTGCCTGCCATAGCCCAGTATGAAGAGCAGCGGCACACCCCACAGCGTCGCGGCGACGCCACGCAGGAAGAGAACCTCGTATGGCGGCAGTCCGGTGGTCGCGAGCTTCATCATCGTGTCGTTGACGAGGTAGGAGCCCGTCGAGACGATCATGAACACGGGACCGCGGATATTTGCCGGAATGAACTGCATTCGCCGAAGAAATCAGAGGCATGTCGCGGCGGCAATGGGCCAGCTCCGGGCGATCGGGCTGCTATCCGCGGGAATCTGTTGATGAGGTGTCCGAGACGTGGATGGCGACCCATTTGAATTCGTCCGCGGCGGCCCTATATCGGCGTCACATCCCCTGTAATCGGATCATTGGTTCGGTCGAGCGCGAGAACGCTCAGCCACAAGGCACTTGTGTTTTTCGGCCGTTGTCGCTAATCGCCCCGCATTCGACTGAACTGAAGGTCAAGGCCGCCCAAGGAAAGAGACTATGGCAAAAGGTAAATTCGAGCGCACCAAGCCGCATGTGAACATTGGCACGATCG
>SAQE01000003.1 GCA_004020545.1 Mesorhizobium sp.
AGCTGCACCGGCCGTCACATCACAATCGATTCATCGATCCCCGGACGTGCTCTAGTGAAGACGCCGCAGGCAACGGTTGCCGGCAACAGCATCGACGGCTCGCCCGCCGGAGCAAAGCGGGTCGTGGCCGTCGCCGTAGTCTCTGCGGTCATGGGAGGATGTGGTCGAACTGGTTGCCTGAACGGCTGTTCCAACAGGCACCCGTGATACCTTATCTATCGTCTTTGCCGGCCCGGGGCTCAAGCAGCAGTTGTAGCCGTCGATAGTGCCAGGGCCTGCCGCGCCAAATCCAATGGCCCTGAAATTGCTTAGTGGACCTCGTAGCCGACTTCCTCGCTGGCGTGGCACAAGGCCTTCCAGAACGAGCGCGCGAAGGAACGGAACACATAGATGTCGAACTGGTCGGCGCCGCTGCGCTGAATCTGCGCGAAGACGTCGTGATGATTGGTCGAGCGGCCGGCGCCCAGCGGAAAGGCCGGCAAGGCGAAGTCGATGGCGAAGAATTTCGCCATCACCCACTCCGCTTTCGGCCCGGCAATACGGATCGCGGTGCGGCCATGCGAGAGGTCGGTAAGCGTGCCGATGGAGGGCGTGACCACGCCCGTGAACGCTGAGGCCAAGCCCTCGGCTTCGTCGACCACGGTGAATTTTCCCGGCGCGAAGCCGAATGCCGACTTCGTGCCATTGGTGACGCCGCCCCCGGCACCATCCGGCAGAGCAAGGCCTGTGACCTTGTATATGCCGGACATCAGTCGCTTCTCCTCACCCGGCCATGCAGCGAGCTGCAGGATCGAGCCTGGCCGCGTCTCGGACAGGATGACGTCGACGCCATGCTCGAAATTGCCATGCGAGCCCGGGTGATAGGCCGGCTCAAGCGGCGATTGGCGCTCAACCATGCATGCGGCTCCCGTCCGGATCGTAGAAATGGTTGGAGACGATCTCGATCGGTCCAAACCGGCTGCGCAGCGGGTCGGAGACGAAGGCGCGCGTACCGTGGCGCGCCTTGCCGTCCTTGACCAGCGCCAGCGCGATGTATTTGCCGAGCGCCGGCGAATAGCAGCAGGCCGTGATATGGCCGATCGAATCGTGCGGGTTGTCTTCGTCCAATTCCTCGACGATATGCGCGCCGCCGTTGAACGGGCGGTTGTCGAGCGAGATCAGGCCGACGAGCTGCAGCCGCTCAGGGCTGATCAGGCCCTCGCGGTCCATCATGGCCGAGCCGATGAAGGGCTTCTTCTTCGACAGCATCCAGTCGAGATGGAGGTCGCGCGCGGTGGTGCGGCCGTCGATCTCCGCGCCGGTGACGTGGCCCTTCTCGATGCGCATGGTGCCCAGCGCCTCGAGCCCGTAGGTGACCAGGTCGAACGGCTTGCCGGCCTCGATCAGAGCCTCCCAGACGCGCGTGCCGTAGCCGGCGCCGGAATAAACCTCGAAAGCCATCTCGCCGGAGAAGGAAAGGCGGCAAATCATCACCGGCACGCCGGCGATCTCACCACGGACGATGCCCATGAAGGGAAGCGCCGCGTTGTCGACGGCGGTGCCGGTGACGCAAGCGGCAAGGATCGCCCGGGCCTTCGGACCGCCAATCGCGGCGCCCGCCCACTCGTCGGTGACGGAGGTGACGGTGACCTTCAGCTCCGGCCAGATGACGTCGAGGAAATATTCCAGATGCTGCATCACCTTGCCGGCATTGGCGGTGGTGGTGGTCATCAGGAATTCCTGCTCGCCGAGCCGCCAGGTGGTGCCGTCGTCGAAGGCAAGGCCGTCCTCGCGCAGCATCAGGCCGTAGCGCGCCTTGCCCACTGCGAGCGTCGAAAACATGTTGGTGTAGACGCGGTCGAGGAATTCCGCCGCATCCGGCCCCTGTACGGCGATCTTGCCCAGCGTCGAGACATCGACGATGCCGGCGCTCTCGCGCGTCGCCCTGGCCTCGCGGACATAGGCCTGCTCGACCGTCTCACCGGCAAGACCATAGATCATCGGGCGGTACCAGAGACCGGCCGAATACATGGTCGCGCCATTGTCGATGTGCCAGTCATGCATCGGCGTCAGCCGCTCGGGCTTCAGGTCACCGAAGCGCTCGGCCGCCAGTGAGCCGATCGATACCGCCGTGTAGGGTGGCCGGAAGCGCGTCGTGCCGACTTCGGGGATCGGCTTGCCGAGCGCTTCGGCCATGATGGCGAGGCCCGGCACGTTGGAGCTCTTGCCCTGGTCGGTCGCCATGCCGAGCGTGGTGTAGCGCTTCAGATGCTCGACCGAGACAAAGCCCTCGCGATGCGCGAGCCGCACATCCTCGGCGGTGACATCATGCTGGAAGTCGACAAAGCTCTTGCCCTTGGCCTTGATCTCGAAGACCGGCGCCGGATCGGGGTCGCCCGGGGCGGCTTCGACAACGGGCAGGGGCGCGGACGAGGCTGCTCCGCCGGCCGCGGCCAGACCGGCGGTGCGGCCCTCGGCAACGGCTTCGGCGGTCGAGAAACTGCCGGTGAAGGCGCCGGCGCCGATCCAGCGCTGCGTCGCTTGCGGCGGCAGGAAGGCCTGCCTGGCAGGGTTCCACTCAGCCTTTGCACCGGCCTGGCTGGCGAGATGGATGGTCGGCGACCAGCCGCCCGACACAGCCAAGCAATCGGCATGGATGCTGCGCTCATCGCCGCTGAGCGCGCCGCCCGTCAAGTCGAAGCGCTGCACCTTGAGGCCGGTGAGCGCCTTGCCGCCTTCGGTCGCGACCACGGCATGGCCGGCGAGCAGCTCGGCCTCGGCTTCGCTCGCCAGCCTGCGCATCTCATTCGACACGTCGCTTCGGACGTCGATGATGGCGACGACGGCGGCACCTGCCTTCTTCAACGCGACAGCCGAGCGATAGGCGCTGTCATTGTTGGTGAACAGAGCGATCCGCGCGCCGGGCAACACACCGTACTCTTGGGCGTAGCGCTCGGCGGCATGGGCCAGCATGACGCCCGGGCGGTCGTTGCCGGGGAACACGAGCGGGCGCTCGAAGGATCCGGTGGCGAGAACGACCGTCCTGGCGCGGATCGCCCAATAACGCTGGCGCGGCTCGCCCTTGGCAGGCACTTCCTTATGGTCGGTCACCCGTTCGAGCGCGGCCAGCGTGTTGCCGTCGTAATAGCCCCAGACCGTCGTGCGCGGCAGCAGGCGGACATTGTCATTGCCTTCGAGCTGGCCGACGATGCGCCCCGCCCACTCGGCAGCCGGCGCGCCGTCGATCGTTTCGCCCGACCAGTTGGCGGAGCCGCCGAAATGCGCTTCCAACTCGGCGAGGATCACGCGGGCGCCCTGGTCGGCCGCGGCCTTCGCCGCCATCAGGCCGGCCGGGCCGGAACCCACAACCAGCACGTCGCAGAAGGCGTTCATGCGCTCGTAGCGCGAGGTATCGGGCGCTGCGCCAGCCTTGCCGAGGCCTGCCGCACGGCGGATGAAATGCTCGCAGAACATCCAGAGGCGCGTGCCCTTCAGCGGGCCGATCACTGGCCCCATGAAGGTCTTGTAGTAGAAGCCGGCCGACAGGATCTTGCCGCCGAGCTGGTTGAGCGCGCCGATATCCCAGGCGAGCGAGGGCGAGCGGTTCTGACTGACGGCGACGAGCCCGTCATAGATCTCGACCATGGTGGCGGGGATGTTGGGCTCGCGCACGTCGCCGCGCAGCACCGTCACCAGCGCGTTCGGCTCTTCGATGCCGGCGGCAAGCAGGCCGCGCGGACGGTGGTATTTGAAGGAGCGGCCGAACAGCGTTACGCCATTGGCAAGCAGCGCCGAAGCCAGCGTGTCGCCGGCATGGCCGGTATAGGGCGCGCCGTCGAAGGTGAAGCGGATGGTGCGCAGCCGGTCGATCCGGCCGCCGGTGTCGGTACGGCGGGAGCTCACGGCTTGCCCTCCGTCCTGTGGCTGGCGGATTTGTGTCCGCCGCGGGCGAAGGCGGTGCCCAGGATTTCATGGGTAAGAGTGTTGCGCACGACGCGCAGATGCGCTCGGCAGCCGCCCGAATGCTGCCAGATCTCATGGTGGTCGCCGGCCGGGTTCAGCCGGTCATAGACATAGGCGTTCCAGGCGTCGAGATCTTGCGAGGCTGGCTGCGGCCGCTCGCGGTTGCCGTCGCCCTGGTAGGTGAACTCGATGACGTCGCGCGGGCCGCAATAGGGACAGGTGATCAGCATGGTATTTCAAACCCTAATGCAGCCGCGGCGTCGCGCCCTGGCCTTTGTCGTCGATGATGAGGCCGCGGTAGAAACGGTCGAGCGTGAAGGGAGCGTTGAACTCGTGCGGCTCGTCCTTGGCGATGGTCCAGGCGAAGCACCAGCCCGAGGCAGGGGTGGCCTTGAAGCCGCCATAGCACCAGCCGCAATTGAGATACATGCCGGGCAGCGGTCCGGTGGTGATGATCGGCGAGCCGTCCATCGTCATGTCGCAAAGCCCGCCCCAGGAGCGCAGCATGCGCACGCGCGCCAGACCCGGGAACAGCGCCAGCATCTCGCTCATCACCTCGTCGACGATCGGCAGGCTGCCGCGCTGGGCGTAACTGTTGTAGCCGTCGAGGTCGCCGCCATAGACCAGGCCGCCCTTGTCGGACTGCGAAATGTAGAAGTGGCCCATGCCGAAGGTGAGAACGGTGTCGACGATGGGCTTCAGCGATTCCGAGACGAAGGCCTGCAGCACGTGGCTTTCGATCGGCATATGGGAAATGCCTGCAAGCCGCATGACGCTGCCGGTGCTGCCGGCAACGGCGAGCGCCACTTTCCTGGCGCGGATCTCGCCGCGTGTCGTCGTCACGCCAATGACCTTGTCGCCGTCGCGCAGGAAGCCGGTAACCTCGCAATTCTCGATGATGTCGACGCCGCGCCGGTCGGCGCCGCGCGCGTAGCCCCAGGCAACAGCGTCGTGGCGGGCGGTGCCGGCGCGCGGCTGCATCAGTCCGCCAAGGACGGGGAAGCGCGCCGAACCCGAGACGTCCAAGGCCGGGACAAGCCGCTTGATCCGGTCGACGCTCATCAGCTCGGCATCGACGCCGAGATGGCGCATGGCATTGCCGCGCCTTGCATAGTCGTCGAGCTGGGCCGGGGTATGCGCAAGGTTCAGGCAGCCGCGCTGCGAGAACATGACGTTGTAGTTGAGGTCGTGCGACAGGTTCTCCCACATCTTCATCGAATGTTCGTAGAAGCGGGTGTTCTGCGGCAGGAGGTAGTTGGAGCGCACGGCCGTGGTGTTGCGGCCGACATTGCCCGAGCCCAGCCAGCCTTTTTCGAGCACCGCGACATTGGTGATGCCGTGCTCCTTGGCAAGGTAATAGGCGGTCGAGAGCCCATGGCCGCCGCCACCGATGACGATCACGTCATAGGACGCCTTGGGGTCCGGCTTGCGCCAGGCCGGCTTCCAGTCCTTGTTGCCGGTCAACGCGTTCTTGAGTAGCGAAAAGACTGAGTATTCCGCCATTCTTCCTATCGTCCTTCTGGTGCGAGGCGGCAGACTATAGAGCAGGCGGGAAGCGCAAAGCCAAGATTACGCCATCGCTTTTCGACAGGCCGACTCTGATCCACATCGTCGGGCACTGATGGAGACGGCTTGCCGCCAGATATACCGGTCATTATCAAGGGCGGGATTTTAGAGGACTTTTCGGTCGCGAGTCGCCTGTCACGTCATGATCTTCCGACTGCTACGCCTGATCCTGGTCGCCATGGTCGCCGTCGCGGCGCAGCCGTCGCTCGATGCGATGGCGCAAGCGATCGGCCATGGCTCGGCTCAGCTCATCGCCGACCAGACCAAGGTCATCCAGGACCTGACGGCCAAGGCCGACGGTCTGGAGAAGAAGATAGGCGATCCTGGCGAAGACGATGCCGGCCTCGTCGATATCCGCCTGCAGCTCGAAGATATATCGCGCGCGGCGCTGAACAGCGCGCTGGCGTTTCGTTCGCGCCTCAACGACATCAACAATCGTATCGAGGTTCTGGGGCCAGCGCCGGCTCAGGGACAGCAAGAGCCCGCGATCGTCGCCAACGAGCGCGCTGCCCTGACGGCCGAGAAGGCCGAGATCAATGCTGTGGTCGCCAGCGCTCAGAACCTTTCGATCCGCATCAGCGGCCTGGTCGACAAGATCGCCACCATGCGCAGCGAACTTTTCCGCAGCGTTCTGACGAAACGCTACGAATTGACCGATGCGCTGAGCCCGCAGGGTTTTTCCGACGCGCATGACCAATTCACCGGCCTCTACAAGGCCGTGGCCTCCTGGCTGACCTTCGCGCTCAAGTTCAAGTTCCAGGCAATCCTTGCCGCGACGCTGATGGCGCTGGCGCTGGCGGCCGTGCTCCTCATCGGCGGCCGGCGCCTGTTCGGCCGCATTTTCGAGCCCAATCCATCCGTGGAGGACCCTTCATACCTCAGCAGGCTGTCCGTGGCGTTCTGGTCGACGCTGCTGCCGACAGCAGCGCTCGTCGTGTTCTTCGCCTCTGCGGTGTTCTTCTTCAACTATTATAACGTGCTACGCGGCGACATCGGCACGTTCCTCAATGCATTGCTGGCTGTGGTTGCGATGGTGTTTTGCGTCAACCGGCTGACCAACGCGGCGCTGGAGCCGCGACTGCCGAACTGGCGGCTCATTCCGGTCGCAACCGGTCCGGCGCGCTGGCTGGTGCGGCTGGCCACCGCCATGGCCGTGGTTCTTGGCTTCAATTACTTCCTGTCGGTCGTCAACGAAAAGATGGGCTCGCCGCTCTCGCTGACGATTGCCCGAAGCTTCGTCGCCACCATTATCGTCGGCGTCATCCTGATCCTGATGGGATCGCTGAGGCCCTTCAGGGCAGAAGACGGTTCGCGGAGGCCGTGGCCGGCATGGCTTCGCTTCGTTGCCATCGGGCTCGGCCTGTCCACCATCGCGGCGGCGCTGCTCGGCTATATCGGCCTTGCGCTTTTCGTGTCGGTGCAGGTCGTGGTCACCGGCACCACTCTGGTCACCGCCTATATCGGCTTCCTGTCGGCGCGGGCGATCGGCGAGGAAGGCGGCTTCGCCGACACTTCGGTGGGGCGCTGGCTGTCGGTCAATTCCAGCTATGAGGACACCGCGCTCGATCAGCTCGGCTTGGTGGTCAGCATCGCTATCAACCTGATGATCGTGCTGGTGTTCCTGCCGCTGATCCTTTTGATGTGGGGCTTCCAGCCTGGCGATATCGAGGCCTGGGCCTACAAGCTGGCCACGGGCGTCACGATCGGTTCCGTCACCATCTCGGTGCTGGGCATCCTCACCGGCATCGTCGTCTTCGCCATCGGCTATTTCCTGACGCGCTGGTTCCAGGGCTGGCTCGACGGGTCGGTCATGGCGCGAGGCAAGGTCGATACCGGGGTGCGCAACTCGATCCGGCTGGCCGTGGGCTATGCCGGCGTCGCGCTCGCGGGGCTCGTTGGCATATCGGCGGCGGGCATCGATCTTTCCAATCTGGCGCTGGTCGCCGGCGCGCTCTCTCTGGGTATCGGCTTCGGCCTGCAGAACGTGGTTTCGAACTTCGTCTCCGGCCTGATCCTGCTCGCCGAACGTCCGTTCAAGGTGGGCGACTGGATCGTTGCCGGCGATGTCAGCGGCACGGTCAGGAAGATCAGCGTGCGCGCGACCGAGATCGAGACGTTCCAGCGGCAGTCGGTGATTCTGCCCAACTCCAACCTCATCAACAATGCTGTCGGCAACTGGACGCATCGCAACAAGCTCGGCCGCGTCGATATCAAGGTGGGCGTTGCCTATGGCAGCGACGTCAGGCGCGTCCACGCGCTTCTGCTCGATATCGCGCGCGGACACCCCATGGTGCTCAAGAACCCGGAGCCCTTCGCGCTCTTCGCCAATTTCGGGGCGGCCGCACTTGAGTTCGAAATCCGGGTGTTCGTGGCCGACGTGATGAACGGCAGCATCGTCCAGAATGACATCCGCTTCGCGATCCTCGATGCATTCGAGGACGAGCATATCGAGATCCCGTCGACGCCGCGCGCCGTGGTCGAGACCAAGAAGCAGGAGTCCTGGCCAATTGACGACGACAAGATCGAGGTGGAATTTGCCGAGCGCGAGCGACTGGAGGCGGAGGCCGCGGTCGAGCAGGCGCGCCTGGCCAAAACGAAGCGAAGGGGCCGCAAGCCCGATCCGAGCTAGACTTTCGCCGTTAGCGTAGACGGAACCAATGCCGACAAGGCCGCGCGAAGCTCTGTCTTGCCGTATCGTATTTCGCCAACACCCTGTTCCGCGTCGATCTGGCCAGCATTGTGGACATCGAATAAGTCTGCGACGAGTTGGGCATAGCTCGCACTCATGCCGCCGGCGACCAGCACGGAGATCCAGTCCTGCCGCGGCATTTCACGCGCCACGATTTCGCGGCCGGCGATCTTGCTGAGCGCATCGGCCACGTCGACGGCGCTGTAGCGGCGCGGTCCCTCGGCGTGGACAATACGCATTGCGTCGTTGCGATCCGCGAGAAGCAGATCCGCCGCGATCAGGCCGACATCTCCTGCCGAGACCGTCGGAAAGGTTTTGGAGACGGGATGATGCAGGCTGGCAAGAACCCCGGTCTGCAACGCCGGACCGGTCCCGCGGCCCCAATTCTGCATGTGCTCGGCGGAGCGCAGGAAGGTCAGTGCCGCGGGGAGCTTCTTAAGTTCCGATTCCAGATGATGGAAGGTGAGCGTGATGCCGGTGCCGGTCGGCAGCTGAGCGCCATAGTCCGAGATTGCCAGGATGCGCGCCGGCCGGGTTTGCAGAAGCGCCTCGGCAATCGCGCCGATCGTCGCTGCCATTTCGGCCGATGCATTTTCCGCCTGAACGAGTGTAGGGCAGATCACCTGCACCGCCGAAGCGTCTTTTGTTGCCTCGACAAGCGCCGGCATATCCCTGAGGTCGGCCACGGCTATGTCGCAACCACAAGCACGAAGCTCATGAGCCTTCGAGGGATTGCGAACAACCGCCCTTACCGGGAGCCCGTTTTGGCGAAGCATACCGATCGTCGCTCGTCCAATTTTCCCCGTGGCGCCTAGAATCACGAACATCTTCATTCTCCTGTCTAGGTCGGAGCGCTGGATGCCGGATGTACGACGGCGCGTCGCTCCGATAAGGACGGCGAAGCGCACGAAAGGACAGTTAGATGGAAAGCCCAGCTATCGCTGCAGACGAAGCAGCGCCGCTGGTGTGATTCCCAACACGCGCTTCATGCTGCGAGCCATATGGCTTTGATGGGCAAAGCCGGCCTCCAGCGCGATCTGGCTGAGCGGCATCTCATTCTGGTCGAGCAGCAACCGGGCGCGCTCGACCCGTCGATGGATGACATATTGATGGGCCGGCACTCCGAAGCTGCGGCGAAACAGAACCTTCAGATGCGACACGCTGATGGCCGCAACCTGCGCCAGATCATCCAGGGAAACATCCTGGTCGAGATTGGCTTCGATGAAGTCCTGTAGCCGCCGCTTCTGGCCGGACGACAGCATTTGCCCTGTCGGGATCCTTTGCGACGCCCCCTGAACCAGTTGCACGGCGAGCGCCCTGGCCAGGCTTTCGACATAAAGCCGGTCCGACGGCAAGTCGGGGTGCAGCCCGCTCGCCAGCGCCCATGCGATATGTTCGATCCTGGGGTCCCGGCGTTGAAACTGCGGCTCGACGACGATCCGGTCCGGATCGATTTCGAGATCGCGGGCGGTTTGCCGAACCAGTGCCGGATTGACCCACAAGCGCAGGATGGTGCAGTCGGCGTCGTCTTCCCAGTCGCCGTCGAGCCCCGCCGGAACGATGTCTATGTCACCATGCGACTGGACCCGCCGGTGCCGCTTCCCGTCGCAGCGGCAGAAGGCGTTGACGGATGGCCCGACATGGATGCCCAGCCTGTGGTAGGGCGAAGCCGGCACGTGGGTCAGGCCCGCGGCGATCTTCCGGTGTTCAACCTCCACACCGATCGTTTCCAGCCAGGTACCGGCCATCGTCTTCGCCTCGTGCTTATGCATCTGCATCTTCGGCATCATATTGGCTTGACCGACAAAATTAACAGGGTGGTCAGGCCTGCCGAAACCAATTGTGGCATGAATGCGGCATTCAGTTGCGGTTCAGCTTGCATCTCATATAAGCTCTCACGCAAAGGGCGAGAATGCCTTGCGAAATGCAACAGAGGCGGTGTGGAAACACCGGAAATTGCAATGTGGAAGTCTGTCGTTACCGCTATCGCTTTCCTGGCTATGGGCGGTTCGGCTTTTGCCGCCAGCGCGGTCAACAAGGACGCTCAGACGCGGACGTTGATCGTCACCGAAGGCGGCGGCAAGACCGAGCTGGCGCTGGCCGCCGGCGAGACGGTGGAGTTCTGCCCGAATGGCTGCTTCGTCACCCTGCCCAATGGCGACCTTGAAGCGCTGACCGGTTCTGAAACGGTCGAGATCTCGGGTGGCGTTGCCCGCATCAAGTAAAACCTGCAACATGATCGGCAAAGGCCGGACGGACGTCCGGCCTTTTATCGTTTCCGGTAGCCGCTGCTTAACGATGACGCCGGAAATACTTTTATGCAGCGCGCTACAACCGGGCGTTTTAACGTTCGCTCCGCCATCTCCCATTATATCCGTTGCGAGGACGCCGACACGCGGCGCGGGGTAAGCAGGGCAGGGCAATGGACGCGCGGTCGGACAGGAACGCAATCCCGCTTGCGGTCGATCTCGACGGCACGCTGATTGCAACGGACCTTCTGTGGGAAGGCCTGTTCATCCTCCTCAAGAAGAACCCGCTCTATCTCTTTCTGGTGCCGCTCTGGCTGGCCGGCGGGCTTGCGCGGGTCAAGCAGGAAATAGCCAAGCGCATCGACATCGATCCGGCTTCGCTGCCCTATCGGGCTGAATTGCTGGCACGTCTTCGGGCCGAACACGAGGAAGGCCGCAAGATCGTGCTGGCGACCGGCACGCCGCGCAAGTTCGCCGAGGCGATCGCCGCCCATCTCGGCATCTTCGACCGCGTGCTGGCGACGGACGGGCCGCACAATTTGACGTCGGGCAGGAAGCGGGCGTCGCTGGCCGCAGCCTATGGCGATGCCGGCTTCGACTATGCCGGCAACAGCCACCACGACCTCAAGGTGTTCGACGCCGCCCGCAACGTGATCGTCGTGGCGCCGGACCGCAGCGCCCAGCGCTGGCAGGCGGCGCACGGCGCGGAGACCATGCCCGCACCGAAGCGGACGCTGAAGACCTACGTCAAGATGCTGAGGGTCCATCAGTGGCTGAAGAATTCGCTGATCGCGGTGCCGATGGTGCTGTCGCATGAGTATTTCAACTTCGGCATGATCTGGGAGTGCCTCCTGGCATTTGTTTCGTTCAGCGCCGTGGCGTCCGCCATCTACATCGTCAACGACTTCTTCGACCTTGCGCTCGACCGCAAGCATCCGACCAAGCGCAACCGGCCGTTCGCCAGCGGCGCGCTGTCGATCCCGTTCGGCCTCGGCGCCATCATTGCGCTGCTGGCGATCGGCATCGCTGCCGGTTGCCTGCTGCCGATCGAGTTCCTCGGCGTGCTCGGCGGCTACATCTTGGTCACCACGGCCTATTCGCTGTCGTTCAAGCGCATGCTGCTGGTCGATGTCCTGACGCTCGCCGGCCTCTACACGATCCGCGTTTTGGCGGGCGCGGCCGCTACCGGCGTCGACGTTTCCTTCTGGCTGCTCGCCTTCTCGATCTTCTTCTTCCTGTCGCTGGCGCTGGTGAAGCGCTTTGTCGAATTGCGCACGACCGCTATCCCCGCCGGCGAGCGGATCGCCGGCCGCGGCTACCGCACCGAGGACCAGGAGATCGTCGCCCAGGCGGGCATGGCCTCGGCCTTCTCCTCGGCGCTGGTGCTGGCGCTCTATATGGACAGCGTCTCGGTGCGCGAGCTCTATCCGCATCCCTGGCTGGTCTGGCCGCTCGCGCCAATCGTGCTCTACCTCACCATGCGCGTCTGGATCCTCGCGCGCCGCGACGAGATGCATGACGACCCGGTCGTCTTCATCATCAGCGACTGGCGCAGCCAGATCGTCGTTGCCATCGGCGCGGCGCTTCTGATGGTCGGAGGCTGGGGCTGGTGAAGATGGGTGGCGAACGCTTCGGCAGCTTTGGGCTGGCGACGCCGCCGGCGCGCCGGGCGATGCCGGCCGACGAAGCCATCGCGCTGTTGAAGAGCGGCGGCGCCAAGCCAGACTCGATTCTCGGCTATGGCAATGGCCGCTCCTATGGCGACAGCTGCCAGAACGACGCCGGCATGGTCGTCGACATGCGGCCGCTGGACCGTATCCGTTCTTTCAACGCCGAGACCGGCGTGATCGAGGCCGATGCCGGTGTGCTGCTTTGCGATATCATCGCGCATGCCGCGCCCTACGGCTTCTTTCCAGCCGTGGTTCCAGGTACGCAGTTCGTGACGATCGGCGGCGCCATCGCCAACGACGTCCACGGCAAGAACCACCACCGCCGAGGCACGTTCGGCTGCCATGTCGAATCCTTGACCCTACTGCGGTCCGACGGCCGGACCTATCGCTGCTCCGACACCGACAATGCCCGTCTGTTCGCGGCGACGATCGGCGGCATGGGCTTGACCGGACTGATCCTGTCGGCCTCGATCCGGCTGATGCGCGTGTCGTCGCTCGACATCGTCGAGACGGTGACCCGGTTTCGCGATCTCGGCGAGTTCTTCGATCTTGCCGAGGCAGCCGACCGCGCCAACGAATATGCCGTTGCCTGGATCGACCAGCTTGCCGGCGGCCACGGGCGGGGACGCGGGCTGCTGTTGACCGGCAACCATGCCGAACACGGCTCGCATGCCGCCGCGCCGGCGGGCAGCCGGCTTTCGGTGCCTGTGCGGCCGCCCTTCAACGTGCTCAACCGGCCGTTCCTGACCGCCTTCAACGCTGCCTATCGATGGAAGAAGGGCCGCTCGTCCGATGCGCGCCAGGCGGGCCACCAGGGCTTCTTCTTTCCGCTCGACGGGGTTCGCGACTGGAACCGGCTCTATGGTCCGCGCGGACTTTTCCAGCACCAGAGCGTGGTGCCGGAGGCCGACGCGCGACGCGCTGTGCCGGCGCTGCTCGAGGCTGCGCGGCGGGCCGGGCAAGGCTCCTTCCTGACGGTGCTCAAGCGGTTTGGCGACGTCCGTTCGCCGGCGCTGCTGTCGTTTCCCCGGCCGGGCTACACGCTGACGCTCGACTTCCCCAACAGGGGCGAAAGGACGCTGCGGCTGCTCGCCGAACTCGACCGCATCACGGTCGAGGCCGGTGGGGCCGTCAACCCCTACAAGGATGCGCGCATGGAGCCCGAAACCTTCGCGGCGTCCTTCCCGCAATGGCAGCGGCTGGAGGCGCTTCGCGATCCCGCTTTCATGTCGGGTTTCTGGGCGCGGACAGCGAAAGAACTGGACGTTCGATGAGGTGCCGCAGAGGCTGCAGAATAGATCGAATTTGAGTAAATCTGGTAAATGAAGCGTTAAGATCGGGGGTTACCCAAAATAGACATGTGATTTCACGAAATATTTGCAGGTTTGTAGTAGGACCGTTCGAGGGCGGGGTGGCAACAATGAAATACATCGTCTTTATTCTTTTTACCGTCATGACCAATGCCGCTGCGCAGCTCATGCTGAAGCAGGGCATGATGTCGCTGGGGCCGATTTCGTTCGACGGCGTCAATCCGCTGGTCAAGCTGCTGCAGATCGTGTTCAGCCCCTGGGTCTTCCTCGGCCTTTGCACCTTCGTCATCTCGATGGCCTCGCACCTTTACGTGCTGTCGAAGGTCGAGCTCAGCTTCGCCTATCCGTTCCTCAGCCTCGCCTATGTCGCGGTCGCCGTCTTTGCCTATTTCGTGTTCCGCGAGGACCTCAATGGCTGGCGCATCGCCGGCATCGCCTGCATCTGCGCCGGCACAATCTTGATCGCTCAAAGCGGTCGCGGGCATGAGGATCAGGCCGCTTCCATCACCTCCGACAAGATCGGCACAAACGAGATCGTTCGATGAGACATGTGATTTTTGGCGGCGACGGTTTCGTCGGCCGTCATCTTGCTCTCAAGCTTGCCGCGGACGGCGAGAACGTCGTCGTCGCCGACATCGTCAAGAGCGACCTGCCGCACTACCGCTCGATGCGTTTCGTCACTTGCGATGTCACCAATCCGACATCGGTCGCGGCAGTGGGCCTCAAGGCCGACGACATAGTCTACAATTTGTCGGCCAAGATGCTCTCGCCGATACAGGTGCGCGCCAAGCGGCACGACTTCTTCTTCCCGGTGAATTTCCATGGCACCGAGCACATCATCCAGGCGATGGACAAGGCCGGCGCCTCGAAGCTCGTCCACTACACGACCGACATGATCTATGGCCACACGGTGGTGCTGCCGATGACCGAGGATCATCCGGTCGCGCCGCTTGGCGAATATGGGCTGTCGAAGCTCAAGACCGAGGAGCTCGCCGCCGAATGGCGCAAGCGCGGCATGTCGATCTCGCTGTTCCGGCCGCGGCTGATCATCGGCCCCGGGCGTCTCGGCATTCTGGAAAAGCTCTTCAAGCTGATCGATTGGAACTTTCCCGTGCCGATGATCGGGCCGGGCAGGAACCCTTACCAGTTCATCTCGGTATTCGATTGTGCGGAAGCCGCCCGCGCGGCCTGGAAAGCCGGCGTGCCGAACGAGGCTTACAATCTCGGTTCGCTCAATCCGCCGCCGGTCAAGAAACTGCTCGGCGACCTGATCCGCCATGCCGGCTCGAAGTCGATCCTGCTGCCGACGCCCGGCTGGGCGGTCAAGCGGACGCTCGACCTGCTCGACCTCATGAACATGCCGATCATGGATCCGGAACAGTATCTGATCGCCGACGAGGACTGCGTGCTCGACGTATCCAAGGCTGAGCGTCAGCTCGGTTGGGTGCCGCAATACCGTGACGAGGACATGCTGATCGCCGCCTACAGCGAATACCGCGCCAAGAAGGACGGCCACGCCGTCGCCACCGAACACGCGCCTGCCGAATAAGGCGACGAAGGGGAGATTTTCGAGATGACCGTCATGGCCAAGCCGGAACACACGGGCACGCGCGCGCTGGTCGAAGCGCCGACGCTGTCGCCCACGACCATCGCCAAGCCGGACCTGATCAGCGTCGAGCAGGCCAAGGCGATGGACGTCGCCCGCATCACAGACCTGTTCAAGGCGCACCTCAACCCGGGCCAGCTGCATTTCATGAAGCTGCTCGGCTTCCACAAGGTCAAGATCGAGCGCGCCGAGGGCATGTTCTATATCGACCAGAACGGCCGCAAGATCCTCGACTTCTTCGGCGGCTTCGGCTCGCTGGCCTTCGGCCACAACCATCCGCGCATCCTTGAGGCCCGTCGCAAATTCCAGGAGGAGAAGCGCCAGGAGATCGCCATCGCCTTCATGTCGCAATATGCGGCAGCGCTCGCGCACAACATCGCCAAGTGCTCACCCGGCGAGCTCGACATGGTGTTCCTCGGCTCGTCCGGCTCGGAAGCCATGGAAGCAGCGGTGAAGCTCGCCGAGCGCGCCGCAGGCCCCAAGCGGCCGAAGGTCGTCTATGCCGAGAATTCCTTCCACGGCAAGACCAAGGGCGTGCTGGCGATCACCGACGGCCAGCTCTACCGAGCAGACTTCAAGGTGGCCGACAATGTCGTGCGTGTTCCCTTCGCCGACATCGACGCGGTCGAGCGCTTGTTCAAAAGCGATCCCGAGATCGGTGGCATCGTGCTGGAAACCATCCAGGGCGGCGGCGGCATCATCCAGGCAGAGGCGCAATATTGGCAGAAGCTGCGCGCGCTCTGCGACCGGTACGGCGTGCTGTGGGTCGCCGACGAGGTGCAGTGCGGCTACGGCCGCTCAGGCCGCTTCTATGCCTTCGAGCATTACGGCGTCGTGCCGGACGTGACGGCACTGGCCAAATCGCTCGGCGGCGGCAAGGCCGCGGTCGGCGCCATGATCGCCAGGCGCGACGTCTACATGAAAGCCTATGGCACGCCGAAGACGGCGATGATCCATGCCATGGCAACCTTCGGCGGCATGGGCGAGGCCTGCGTCACCGCGATCGAGGCGCTGAATGTCCTCTATGACGAGGGCCTGATCGACAACGCCGCCTCGACCGGCGATTACCTCCTGCGGCGGCTGCAGGCGCTGAAGGAGAAATATCCGAAGATCATCAAGGACGTGCGCGGCAAGGGTCTTATGATCGGGCTCGAGTTCCACGATTTCTCGCAGACCCTGCCGATGGTGCTGCGTCCGGTGGTGAGCGTGCTCGACGACAAGCTGAAGGGCTCGCTGTCGGGCTTCGTCGGCTCGCTGCTCCTGCGCGACTATGACGTGCTTGTCGCCTTCACCGAATACAACCGCAACGTCATCCGGCTCGAGCCGCCGCTGATCTGTCAGCGCGAGCATGTCGACCGTTTCGTCGATGCTTTCGACAGCCTGTTGTCGCGCGGCATCGTGGCGATCGTGAAGGATTTCGTCAAAAGCCAGGTCCGCTGAGGTAGCCAATGCTGACCAGGCCGCCGGCCGCTCCCGCCAATCCGCTCGACCGGTTGACCGGCGCCGGTCTTGCCTGGGGCGAGGGAGCCTACGCAAGATGGGCCGCGCCGATCGGTGCCGCGGCCTTCTCGCTCTATATCCTGCTCACCGCTTTCACGGCCTGGTTCATGCCCGACGCCAATTGGGACATGCTGCCCTATCTGGCGATCGCCGAGGAAGGCGCCTATCCCGATCCGCAGGCGCTGCACGACTATGCCTACAGCACGGTGAAAGCCGGCGTGTCGGCTGGCGACTACAAGACGCTGACCGATGATGGCGGCGGCTTCCGCAGCCACATGACGGAGAACGCCGCCGACTTCCATTCGCTGCTCGGCATGTACCGGATCAAGTTCCTCTACGCCGAGATCCTGTCCAGCCTCAGCCATGTCGTGTCGCCCGTCGAGGCGATGCGGCTGGTGCAGGTATTCTCGGTGCTGCTGTTCGGCGCGATCACGCTCACCTGGCTGCGCGCAGAAGGCGCGCTGGCGCTGGCGCCCGTCGTCGGCGCCGTCCTGATCATGTCCGATTTCGGCGACGCCGCGCGGGCTTCGACGCCTGACCTGTTGTGCTCGGCGCTGTTCCTGGGCGGGCTCTTCGCCTATGTGCGAGGACAAGAGGCCGCGACGGCGATCCTGCTTTTCCTCGCCTTTGTGGCGCGGCCGGACAACATCGTCTTCCTTGCCATCTTTGCCGTGCTGCTCGTCGCATTCCGCCAGAAGGCATGGGGCGCGCTGGCCGGCTTTGCCGCGTCCGTCGTCGCCTATTTCGCCATCTCGCACTGGGCGCAGCATCCCGGCTGGTGGCCGCATCTGTGGTTCTCCAGCATCGAGCAACATTACAATATGGACGGTTTCGAGCCGCCGTTTTCGGTGGCGGCCTATCTCAAGGCCTTCGCCGCCTCGGTGGTGCGCGCCATCAACGTCAATAGCTGGGTGGGCGTCTCGGTGCTGGCTTTAGCCGGATGGTATGGGCTCGGCCGCGCCGGCTTCCGGCTCGAGCGCCGCGCCGGCATCCTGCTTGCGGCGCTCGTGCTCGGCGTGCTTGCCAAGTTCACGGTCTTCCCGATCCACGATACGCGCATCTATTTCCCCAATCTTGTGCCGCCCTTCCTGCTGCTCGCTGCGCCGCTGATGGCGTTGTGGGCATCGGCGAGCCGGCATCGCGCCGCGCCGCAAGTCATTTCCGGAGATAAGTCATGAGCTGGGTTTCCAGCCTCGCGCGCGTCTTGCTGTCGCTCGGCCTTCCGGTCGGGCTGCTCGACCGCGGGCCGGCGCTGCATGGCACGAAGTTCCTGACCAAGGCGGCGCTCAAGGCGCGTTTCGGCAATGGCCGCCCGTTCCAGATGGTCAATGTCGGCGCCTGCGACGGCGCGCTCTTCGACGACGTGACGCCCTGGTTGCACCGCATCCGGGGTGCCCGCGCCATGCTGGTCGAGCCGATCCCCTACAACCAGAAGCGGCTGCGCGCCAACTATCCGGACACCCGGCGCTTCATCATCGAGCCGGTGGCGGTGACCAGGACAAAGGGCACGATCACGGTCCACACTTTTGATGCCGCAGCACTGGAGTCAGGCACGCTGCCGATCGAGCTCATCGGCTGCTCGTCGGTCACCGACACCAATTTGATGTCGGGCAAGAATGCCTGGGGCGAGGCGGACGCTAACTTCAACAAGTTCGCGCCGCATCTGAAGGACATCGAGGTGCCGTCAGAGACCTTGCAGACGCTGCTCGACCGCAACGGCATCAGCTATGTCGACGCTTTCCTGGTCGACTGCGAGGGCGCGGACTGGATGGTGTTCGATCAACTCGACCTCCAGCGCTACCGCCCCGGCATGATCAAGATCGAGGTCGGCGCGCTGCCGGCCGCCGAGATCGGCCAGGTCGTCGTCAAACTCAAGACTGCCGGCTACCAGGTCGGCTTCCAGGCCGAGGACATCTGGGCGTTCGCGTGAGTTTTCATTGCCAGCCTTGCGTCCACGACGGCAATGAGCCGCGATTGCGGCCAGCCGCGCTTGACAAGATGGCGTTGGCCCGTTCAACCTAGGCCATTCACCAGGGGAGTCCCGGCAAGGGGCTGAGATACTGCTGGCTTTTGCGGCGCAGTGACCCGTTGAACCTGATCCAGTTCATACTGGCGTAGGGACGGTGCAAGCGCTTTGCGGGACTCCATGCCCGAAGACCTGTTCGCACAGGTGGACCAAGGCGGCTTTTCATCCTTCCGGCACAGAACTGGGTCTCCAATGCAGATGAGCAAAGGAGCCTCAAATGAATGCCTTGACCCCCACCGTTTCGACGGGACCGCTGCCGGCGTCGCGGAAGATCCACAAGTCCGGCGTCCTCCATCCGCAGATCAGGGTGCCGATGCGCGAGATCGCCGTTCACCCGACCGCCGGTGAGCCGCCGGTGACGGTCTACGATCCGTCCGGCCCCTACACCGACCCCGCGATTGAAACGGACATCGAAAAGGGTCTTGCCAGGCTTCGGCAGGACTGGATCGTGGCGCGCGGCGATGTCGAATCCTATGACGGCCGCCATGTCCGGCCGGAGGACAACGGATTTGCGACAGGCGAACGACTGACGCCGGAATTTCCCGTCCGCAACCGTCTGCTGAGGGCAAGGGCCGGCAAGGCGGTGACGCAGCTCGCCTATGCGCGCGCCGGGATCGTCACGCCCGAGATGGAATTCGTGGCCATCCGCGAGAACCTTGGCCGCGAGATGCTGCGGGGCAAGCTGCGACAGGATGGGGAAGCGTTCGGTGCGTCGATACCGGATTTCGTCACACCGGAATTCGTACGCGACGAGGTGGCGCGCGGCCGCGCGATCATTCCCGCCAACATCAACCATCCCGAAAGCGAACCGATGATCATCGGCCGCAATTTCCTGGTGAAGATCAACGCCAATATCGGCAATTCCGCCGTCACGTCCTCGATGGCCGAAGAGGTCGAAAAGATGGTCTGGGCGATCCGCTGGGGCGCCGACACGGTCATGGATCTGTCGACGGGCCGCAACATCCACAACATTCGCGAATGGATCGTGCGCAACGCGCCGGTACCGATCGGCACGGTGCCGCTCTACCAGGCGCTGGAGAAGGTGGATGGCGTCGCCGAGGATCTGAGCTGGGAGGTCTATCGCGATACGCTGATCGAGCAGGCTGAGCAGGGTGTGGACTACTTCACCATCCATGCCGGCGTGCGGCTGCACTACATCCCGCTGACGGTCGGGCGGGTTACCGGCATCGTCAGCAGGGGCGGCTCGATCATGGCGAAATGGTGCCTTCACCATCACCGCGAAAGCTTCCTCTATGAGCATTTCGAGGAAATCTGCGATATCGCCAGAGCCTATGACGTCTCCTTCTCGCTCGGCGACGGCCTTCGTCCCGGCTCGATCGCCGACGCCAACGACCAAGCCCAATTCGCCGAGCTGGAGACGCTTGGCGAATTGACGAAGATCGCCTGGGCAAAAGACTGCCAGGTGATGATCGAAGGCCCCGGCCATGTTCCCATGCACAAGATCAAGCAGAACATGGACAAGCAACTCGCCGTCTGCGGCGAGGCGCCGTTCTACACTCTCGGGCCGCTGACCACGGACATAGCGCCGGGCTACGACCACATCACCTCCGGCATCGGCGCCGCCATGATCGGCTGGTTCGGCACGGCCATGCTCTGCTATGTGACGCCGAAGGAACATCTCGGCCTGCCGGATCGCAACGACGTCAAAACCGGCGTGATCACTTACAAGATAGCCGCGCACGCCGCGGATCTTGCCAAGGGGCATCCCGCGGCGAAGATCCGCGACGACGCGCTTTCGCGGGCACGGTTCGAGTTCCGCTGGGAAGACCAGTTCAACCTGTCGCTCGATCCCGAGACGGCGCGCTCGTTCCACGACGAGACCTTGCCCAAGGAAGCGCACAAGCTGGCGCATTTCTGCTCCATGTGCGGGCCGAAATTCTGTTCCATGCGCATATCCCACGACATCCGTGCCGAAGCGCAGAAGGAGGGGATGGCGGCGATGGCGGAGAAATATCGCGCCGGCGGCGATCTCTATATGCCGGTCGAACCGCCCGAGGCGGAAAATCAGGCTTTGGCGCAGAAAGACCAGGAGACGCACTGAGCCATGCGCCGCGTCCTTGTCAAAGGCGCCGGTGTGGCAGGCCTCACCGTCGCCCACGAATTAGCCGCGCGGGGTGCGTCGGTCACAGTTGCTGAAATTCGGAGCCAGATAGGCGGCAACGCCTCCTGGCTCGCTGGCGGCATGCTCGCCCCCTGGTGCGAACGCGAAAGCGCCGAGGAGGCGGTTGTCACGCTCGGCAAAGCTTCGGCCGACTGGTGGGAAAAGACACTGCCCGGGCTCGTGACAAGGGCCGGCACTCTCGTCGTCGCCCAGGCGCGCGACGCCTTCGAGCTTGCCCGCTTTGCGGCTCGTACGCGCAATCATGAGTCCGTCGGCGAACAGGCGCTTGCCGCCCTCGAACCCGATCTTGCCGGTCGCTTCCGCCAGGGCCTGTTCTTTGCCGGCGAAGCCCATCTCGACCCCCGTCGGGTCCTCGAAGCCCTCGCCGGCAAGCTCCGCGCGATGGGCGTTGTCTTCCTTTTCGAGGCGGGCGAGGTTGCCCTTTCCGGCTTCGATCAGGTGATCGACTGCACGGGCATCGCGCGAGCCGACGACGACTTGCGCGGCGTGCGCGGCGAAATGCTGCTCCTCCGCACGCGTGATGTCTCGCTCGCCCGGCCCGTGCGTCTCCTCCATCCGCGCCATCCGATCTATGTCGTGCCGCGGGCCGATCATCACTTCATGGTCGGCGCGACCATGATCGAAAGCGACCATGACGGACCGGTCACCGCCCGTTCGTTGATGGAGCTTCTCAATGCGGCCTATGCACTCCATCCGGCGTTCGGTGAGGCCGAAATCGTCGAGACAGGAGTGGGTGTACGCCCTGCCTATCCCGACAATCTGCCGCGGGTGAAACGTTGGAAGGACGGCGCGATCACGATCAACGGTCTCTACCGGCACGGTTTCCTGCTCTCACCGGCCATGGCCGAGCAGGCTGCCGGCCTTCTCTTCAATTCATCTGCCGACCTGGAGTCTGAAAATGAAGCTGATCGTCAATGGCGAAGCGCTTGAGGTCGAGGCGACGACGCTCGAGGCCCTTTTGAAGGAGCTTGACTATGAGGGCGGCTGGCTCGCCACCGCGTTGAACGGCGACGTCGTGCCCGCGGCCGGACGGGCGGAATTCCGGTTGAGCGAGGGCGACCGGATCGAAATCCTGTCACCCATGCAGGGAGGCTAGCCGATGTTCGATCTTCTCGGGACAAAACTTGCCTCGCGCCTGCTGCTGGGCACCGCCCGATATCCTTCGCCGGCGATCCTGGCCGATGCGGTCAGGGCCTCCGGCACCTCGGTGGTCACCGTCTCGCTGCGCCGGGAAATGGCCGGCGGCAGGGCCGGCGAACAATTCTGGTCGCTGATCCGCTCGCTCGGCGTGAGGGTGCTGCCCAACACCGCCGGCTGCCATTCCGTCAAGGAAGCCGTGACGACCGCGAAGATGGCGCGCGAGGTCTTCGGCACGTCCTGGATCAAGCTCGAAGTGATCGGCAACCACGACACGCTGCAGCCCGATGTGTTCGGCCTGGTCGAGGCGGCACGCATCCTGTGCCAGGACGGCTTCAGCGTATTCCCCTATACCACCGACGACCTCGTCGTCGCCGAACGGCTGCTCGAGGCGGGCTGCAAGGTGCTGATGCCGTGGTGCGCGCCGATCGGTTCGGCGCTCGGGCCGGTCAACATCATGGCGCTGCGCTCGCTGCGCGGGCATTTCCCCGACGTTCCGTTGATCGTCGATGCGGGGCTCGGACGGCCGTCGCACGCGGCAACCGTCATGGAGCTCGGCTTTGACGCCGTGCTCCTCAACACTGCGGTCGCCAAGGCGGCCGATCCGGTGGGCATGGCGCGCGCTTTCAGCAAGGCGGTCGATGCCGGTCGGGAAGCGTATGGTTCGGGACTGCTTGAGCCGCGCGACGTCGCCGTGCCATCGACGCCGACAATCGGCAGGGCGGTTTTTTCATGAAGCTCGATCCTTTCTATCTGATCGTCGACAGCGCCGCCTGGGTCGAACGGCTTGTGCCGCTCGGCGTCAGGCTGGTGCAGCTCCGCAGCAAGGACATGGACGAGGACGGGCTGCGCGCGGAAATCCGCAAGGCAAAAGCCTTGTGCGCACGACACGATTGCCAGCTCATCGTCAACGATCATTGGCGGCTGGCGATCGAGGAGCGCTGCGACTTCGTCCATCTCGGCCAGGAGGATCTGCAGACCGCCAACCTCCCGGCGATACGGGCGGCCGGCATCAGGCTCGGGCTGAGCACCCACGATCATGACGAACTGGAGACGGCCATGGCAGCCCGGCCCGACTATGTCGCGCTGGGTCCCGTCTATCCGACCATCCTGAAGACAATGAAATGGGCGCCGCAGGGGCTCGAAAGGGTGCGCGTGTGGAAGGGCAGGGTCGCGCCCATTCCGCTGGTCGCCATCGGCGGCCTCAATCCCGAGCGGCTCGACGGCGTTTTCGAGGCCGGCGCCGACAGCGGCGCGGTGGTGACGGACATAACGCTGAACCCGGATTCCGAGGCGCGCACCAGGGAATGGATCGGAAAGACAGAGCAATGGCGCTGAACCGAGACCTGCATGTGCTCGTCGTCGGCGGCTCGGATTCCAGCGGGGGAGCCGGGATTGCGCGCGATATCGAGACGATCTCTTCAATTGGCCTGCGCAGTTGCGTTGCCGTCACCGCGGTAACGGTGCAGACGCATCAATCCGTTACGGCAATCCACCATATGCAGCCCGGCCTGGTCGCCGATCAGATGCGGGCGGCGCTGCGGGCCAACAAAGTCTCGGCGATAAAGATCGGCATGCTTTCAACGGGACGCATCATCGCGGCGGTTGCCGCGGTGCTGCGCGAAAATCCGCGGATACCGGCCGTCCTCGATCCGGTGCTGGCTTCCTCGTCGGGCAGGCAATTGCTGGAAGCGGGTGCGATCGGAGTCATGAAGCGCGATCTCATGCCGCTTTGCCGTCTCGTCACGCCCAATCTTGTCGAGCTGGCGGGGCTGACCGGCTCGGATTTGGCTTCGGACGACGATGATGCGCTGCGGCAGGGAAGGCGATTGCTTGCGGACGGGCCGCGGGCGCTGCTGATCAAGGGCGGCCATGCGGAAGGACCTAGGTCCACAGATATTCTGTTGAGCCCCGACCGGGAACCCATCCGCTTTGACATGCCGAGGCTTGCCGGATCGATGCGCGGGACCGGCTGCATGCTGGCGAGCGCGATCGCCGCGCATTTGGCCGGTGCAAAGCCGCTCGAGGACTGCGTGCGCGAAGGCAAGCGGCTTGTCTTCGAGAAGCTCTTGCGGTGGATCGAGCGCGAATTCGCTCCCGGGGCATAAGCAACTCCTCGCTCGTGACAGCCCGAGCGAGGCGTGTTTGGCTGTCAGGGTCGCTCGGCCTTTTCCTAATGTCGCAAACAGGCTTCAATCACCCCACCGCTCGGCCCTATAGTCCGCCGGCTTTATCACTTTGGAGTCGCGGGCAATGGCAGAGTTTCCGAAAAAGGCGAAGGTCGTCATCGTCGGTCTTGGCGGTATTGTCGGCGCGTCGGTCGCCCATCACCTGATCGAGCGCGGCTGGGACGACATCGTCGGCATCGACAAGTCGGGTATCCCGACCGATATCGGCTCGACGGCGCATGCCTCCGACTTCTGCTACACCACCAGCCACGACTTCCTGTCCTGCTGGACGACGCTCTATTCCATCGATTTCTACGAGAAGATGGGCCACTACGCCCGCATCGGCGGCCTGGAAGTCGCGCGCGTCGGCGACGACGGCCGCATGGAAGAGATCAAGCGCAAGATCGCTTCCGCCAAGGCGTTCGGCACCCGCGCCCGGCTGATCGAGCCCGCCGAGATCAAGAAGAGGTTCCCGCTGATCGAGGAGCACCTGGTGCAGGGCGGGTTGTGGGACCCTGACGCCGGCCTCGTCATCCCGCGCTCGCAGACGGTCGCCGGCAAGCTGGTCGACCAGGGTGTAGCCTCCGGCAAGCTCCAGGCCTTCGCCAACACCTCGGCCAAGGATCTGATCGTCGAGGATGGCCGCATCAAGGGCGTGGTGACCGAGCGCGGCACGATCGAGGCGGACTACGTCGTGGTCTGCACCGGCATTTGGGGGCGGCTCACCGCGGCACTGGTCGGCGAGGACCTTCCGGTGATGCCGATCGATCATCCGCTCACCTTCTTCGGCCCGTACAACGAGTTCGCCGGCACCGGCAAGGAGATCGGCTGGCCGCTGCTGCGCGACCAGGGCAATTCGGCCTATATGCGCGACACCGGCGATCCGAAGACCGCCGAAGGCGGGCAGATCGAATGGGGCTATTACGAAGAGACCAATCCGCGTCTCTGCCACCCACGCGATATTCTCGAAAAAGATCAGGCGCGGCTGTCGCCGTCGCAGCGCGACCTCGACATGGAGCAGATCATGGCGCCGCTGGAGCGCGCCATGGAATTGACGCCGATCCTCGGCGAGCTCGGCTACAATGAGGGCCATTCCTTCAACGGCCTGCTGCAGGTGACCACCGACGGCGGCCCGTCCATGGGCGAAAGCCAGAAGGTGAGGGGGCTGTGGTATGCCGTCGCCATCTGGGTCAAGGACGGCCCGGGCATGGGCAAGCTGATCGCCGACTGGATGACCGACGGCCGCACCGCGATCGACCATCACGCCATCGACTATGCGCGCTTCTATCCGCACCAGATGCAGGAGCAGTTCATCTGGGATCGCTGCACCGAGACGGCGATGAAGGTCTATAATCCGGCGGTCCATCCGCGCGAGCCCTTCTCCAAGGGCCGCAACATCCGCCGCTCGCCGTTCTGGGAGCGTGAGAAGGAGCTCGGCGGCTATTTCATGGAACTGGGCGGCTGGGAGCGCGCCCACGGCTACGCCGCCAACGAGCATCTGCTTGAAAAATACGGCAACCGCGTGCCGGTGCGCGAGAACGAGTGGGACAACCGCCATTTCTGGCGTGTCTCCAATGCCGAGCATCTGGCGATGAGCGAGGATTGCGGCATCGTCAACCTCTCGCACTTCTCGATGTACGATGTCGAAGGCCCCGACCATGTCGCGCTGCTGGAATGGCTGTGCGCGGCCAAGATCGGCGGCGACAACAATATCGGCAAGGGCATCTATACGCACTTCCTCGACGAGGAAGGCATGGTGCGCGCCGACTTCACCGTCATCCGTATGGCCGACCGCTGCCGGGTGATCGACGGCGCGGACGCCGGTCCGCGCGACTTCCGCTACATGCAGCGCACCGCGCAGGACAAAGGCTTCGACGCCACCGTCACCGACGTGACCGAGAAGTACGTCACCATCGGTATCTGGGGGCCGAACGCCCGCACCACCCTGCAGAAGGTGGTCGAGGATCCGCAGGGGCTTTCGCCGGAGAATTTCCCCTTCGCCGCGATCAAGCCGATCCGAATCGGCGGCAAGGACGTCACCGCCTTCCGCATTTCCTATGTCGGCGAGCAGGGCTGGGAATTGCATATGCGTTACGAGGACGGCTTGGCCGTCTGGGATGCGCTGCGTTCGACCGGCGTCATGCCGTTCGGCGTCGAGACCTACGCCAACACGCGCCGCATGGAAAAGAGCCTCAGGCTGCAGAACGCCGACCTTTTGACCGAGTACAATCTGCTCGAAGCCGACCTCGCCCGCCCGAAGGTCAAGGAGAACGATTTCTGTGGCAAGGCCAAGCACCTGGAGTACCGCGCCCGCGAGCATCAGCCGGCGATACTCTGCACGCTGGTGATGACCGAGAACACCGATGCCAAGGGTGTCGCACGCTATCCGGTCGGCACGATGCCGGTGCAGGACCCCGCGACCGGCGAGACGCTGGTTGACGAGCTCGGACGCCGCTCCTTCACCACCTCGGTCGCCTACGGTCCGACGATCGGCAAGAACATCGCGCTTGCGTACCTGCCCTGGGCCTATGCCCAGGAGGGCCGCAAGCTGCAGGTGGAGTATTTCAGCGAGACCTATCCGGTTGAGGTGGCCGGCGTCGGCTACAAGCCGCTCTACGACCCGGAAAACCTGAAGCCGAGGAGCTGATGCCGCAGGCGCAAAAAGATGAGTGTCAAAGCCCGGCTTCGGCCGGGCTTTTTTCTCTGTACCGGATGATCGTCGCACATGCGGCTGAAGCTGGGCCAACGCGGATGACAGTCGGATGCTGTATCATTCGCCTGCCGTGCCCGGAGGCGATGTGAAGACGGCTTGGGTACCGGCTTGATACGTGCGAGGCCGACAGCTTATGTGGTCTCATCAGAAGCCTGCGAAAGCAACACGCCATATGCGCATCCTGTCCGACGCCTTCATTCCTGAACTTCCCAATCACTATCACGGCAAGGTGCGCGAAAACTACGATCTGCCGGACGGGCGCCGCATCATCATCGCCACCGATCGTTTGAGCGCGTTCGATACGATTCTGGCCTCGATCCCATTCAAGGGACAGGTCCTCACCCAGACAGCGCGCTATTGGTTCGAGGAAACCGCCGACATCTGCCCCAACCACGTGCTGGAGTATCCCGACCCCAATGTCGTCGTCGTCGCGAGGCTCGATATGCTGCCGGTCGAGATCGTCGTGCGCGGCTATCTGGCGGGAACCACCAGCACCTCGATCCTGACCAAGTACAGGAAAGGCGAACGGAGCTTTTACGGACACAGCCTTCCGGATGGGCTGCGCGACAATGAAAAGCTGCCCGAGGCAATCATTACTCCGACCAGCAAGGCTGCAGGCGGCGGCCACGATGAGCCACTGTCTGAAGCCGAGATCATCGAACAGCGGCTTCTCACGCAGGCGCAGTGGGACACCGTATCGCGCTATTCGCTGCAGTTGTTCGCCCGCGGCCAGCAGCGCGCCGCCGAACGCGGCCTGATTCTGGCCGACACCAAGTATGAATTCGGCACGGCACCGGACGGCGCCGTCGTGCTTGCGGACGAAATCCACACGCCCGACAGCAGCCGTTACTGGATCGCGGCGAGTTACAATGAGGCGTTCGAAGGCGGCGTGCGGCCGCAGAGTTTCGACAAAGACTTCATCCGGTCGTGGGTATCGGCGCGGTGCGACCCCTACAGGGAACCGATCCCAAAGATCCCAGACGAGATCGTCAATCAGGCCTCGGAGGTCTATATCCAGGCCTACGAGGCAATCACCGGCGCAAAATTCGTGCCCGACGTCTCCGGAGACACCGTGCTGGAACGCATCCGTTCGAATCTCGCGCGGTATTTTTAAGAAGGCCTTGGGCTGGCGGAAATGCGATGCCCGGGAATTCCCGGCTTTTGCACGCGGCTATTTTCGCTTACCTTCCCCCTATGTCTGCTTATGCCCGCGCAAGGCATATCTTCTCAGGCAGTGCCGCGCTGGCGCTGGCGCTTTGGCTGACATCAGCAGCTTCTCCCGCCGAGCCGGTCGATGTCGAACTGGTGCTGGCGGTCGATGTTTCACTCTCCATGTCGCCGGCCGAACTCGAGATCCAGCGCCATGGCTATGCCGCGGCGCTCACGCATGACAACGTGCTGAAGGCCATCGCCGACGGCGCTTATGGCAAGATCGCCGTCACCTATGTCGAATGGGCCGGCACCAGATGGCAGCGGGTCGTCGTGCCGTGGACTGTGGTCGCCAATCGCGCCGATGCCGAACGGGTCGTCGCGCAACTCAATGCCAGTCCACCGGACAGCGCGCGGCGAACCTCGATTTCCGGCGCGCTTGAATTCGGCAGCGACCTTTTCGCCGAAAGCGGTTTTCAGGGCACCAAGCGCGTCATCGACGTTTCGGGCGACGGACCCAACAACCAGGGCGCGCCGGTCGACGTCACGCGGGACGAGGTGGTGAAGCAGGGCATCACCATCAACGGACTGCCGCTGATGACGCGGGGCGGGTTCAGCGGCGCCTTCGATGTCGCCAATCTCGATCGCTATTACAGCGACTGCGTCATCGGCGGGCCGGGCGCATTCATGATTCCGGTCAACGATTGGACGCAGTTCCCGGAAGCGATCCGCCGCAAGCTGGTGCTCGAGCTTGCCGGTCCGGCATCGCAGCAATGGGCGGCGGAAGAGGCGGACCACCCGCCGGTGGAACTCGCCGACGACCGGCCGGCCGCCGATTGCCTGGCCGGGGAAAAGATGTGGCGCAACCGCGGCTGGATGCTGGACAGCCGATAAAAGCAATTCGTAGTGCCTCAGATCGAACTTCTGCCATGGCTGGAGAGCAAATCGCCCGCGATGTTACCAACAGCCGAAAGTGTGAAGGCGCAACAGGCTGGGGGTCTCTCGCTTTTCCGGGCCCTTGTCTTGAGGGAGCGCTAGGATGAGCACCGACCGAGACACCGTGCGGTCCTATGATGCGGTCGCGGCTGAGTATGCTGCCGAGGCCGCGGCGATGCCCGAATGGGTCGCGATAGAGATCGATGCCTTCGTGACGGGGCTGGGTGGCTCCGGCAGGGTGCTGGAGATCGGAAGCGGGGGCGGGCGGGATGCACTTGAACTTGAGAATCGGGGGATTAGCGTCAGGCGCACCGACATTTCGAACGGTTTCGTCGAACTGCTTCGCGAGAGTGGCTTCGAGGCCGACCTATTGGATCCGCTGACCGACGACCTAGCCGACCCGCAGCGCCCTAGCACGCCATATGACGGCGTCTGGGCCTGCGCCTGCCTGATTCACGTCGCGCGCGAGGATTTCGGCATGGTCCTTGGACGGCTTGCCGAGGTGACCCGAACCGGTGGGCGACTGCACGCCTCGGTTAGAGACGGCGATGGCGAGGATATTTCCGCACATGACGACGATGCCGCGCCACGCCGTTATGCCGAGACGTACTGGCGCGAACCTGCCCTGCGGTCCGCACTCACAGACGCCGGCTGGGTCGTCAGCGCGATACGTCGGTGCATGGGAAAGCCTGATGATTGGTGGCTGAGTGTTCGGGCCAGTCGGGCGTGACGCGCACAGAGTTCTGTGCCCGGATGGAGGCGGTGTATCACGTCCGCATGTGGCACCAAGCGGGGTTGGCTCGAAGTTCCGGTTCGGGTCGAGAGCCGCAATCAACTGAAACACTACCAAACAATTCCGGAAGAAGTGCGCAGCGGTTTTCTGCCTGGAGCGTTATAGCAGGGCCGAGGTTGGCGGCTGGACGATCAGGCGCGAGCTTGCTTATGCGCGCGGCACGATGGCAAAGTGCTCCCTGTGGCTGGCGGCATCGCTCGACGTGACTGAACGAGGAAGTATCACAATGAAACGCCTGCTCATTCTGACCGTATTTGCGTCTCTGCTTTGCGCCGGCAGCGCCAGCGCTCAATTCTACGGCGAGGCAGCCTGCGTGCTGTTCGAGGACGTAAATTTCCGGGGACGCTCGCTGGAGATGGGTCCTGACGACGCCGTCAATTTCCGCGGCGGTCAGTTCTGGAACGACCGTGTCTCCTCGGTGCTCGTGCGCCGGGGCTGCACGCTCGTTGCCTATGAGAATTCAGGCAGGCGCGGCCGCTCCATCGAGCTCAATCGCAGGGTTCGCGGTTTCGGAGATTCCGGCTGGAACGACCGCATCTCGTCGGCCGAGTGCTATTGCGACCAGTATTGAACGCCGGCGTCGCTCCCGGGTGAGCGACCGCAACCGGTCCGGCATGCGAGTTATGCTTGCGCTGAGCTAGACCTTGGTGCATGGCCGGTTCTGGCTCGTTGACAAGCCTTTTGGCCTCTGTGAGACAATCTCCTCTCACCAGACAAAAAGGGGAACCATGATGAACAGGACCAGTATTCTCGCGGTGGCTTTGACGGCCGTCGTCGGGTTGGCGGCACCGGCTGCCGCTGCCACGTCGCTCACCATCGGTATCAGCGGATGGACCGGATTTGCGCCGCTGACTTTAGCCAAGCAAGCCGGCCTCTTCGAGAAACATGGGCTCGATGTCACGCTGAAGAAGGTGCCGCAGGCGAGCCGTCCGCTCGCCATTGCCAGCGGCGACCTGCAATGCGCTGCAACCACGGTCGAGACCTGGATGGTGTGGAACGCCAGCGGCGTCACCACCAAGCAGATCTTCCAGCTCGACAAATCCTATGGCGCCGACGGCATCGTCGTGCGCAATGACATCAAGACGGTCGCCGACCTCAAGGGCAAGAACGTCGCGTCCTCCGCCCCTGGCACGTCGCCCTATTTCATGCTCGCCTGGGTGCTCAACAAGAACGGCATGTCGACCAAGGATGTGACGGTGGTCAACCTGGAGCCGGATGCTGCGGCGCAGGCCTTCCTCGCCGGCCAGAACGACGCCGCCGTCACCTATGAGCCCTTCATTTCGGCGGTGCGCGACAAAACCGACCAGGGTCATATCCTGGCGACCACGCTCGACTATCCGATGGTGATGGACACTGTCGGCTGCACGCCGGAGTTTCTCAAGGCCAATCCGGACGCCGCCAAGGCGCTGGCCGACAGCTATTTCGACGCGCTCGACATGATCAAGAAAGAGCCGCAAAAATCCTACGAGATCATGGGCGCCGACGTGAAGCAGTCGGCCAAGGAATTCGAGGATTCAGCCAAGTACCTGAAATGGGCCGACCGGGAAGAGAACAAGCAGTTCTTCACCAAGGATTTCCAGGATTTTTCCAAGACGGCGGCGGAGCTTTTGCTGCAGATGGGGCTGATCAAGGAAGCACCTGACGTGACGACGCTCGCCGACACCAGCGCGGTGGCTAACTGATCGCGCGTCCCTCGACCGACGGCGGCGACGAGCCGCCGCCGTTCCTTCTCCCTAAGGCGCGTCGCGATCTTTCAGGTTCGCTCCCTGCGCTTCAGGTTTTCGATTTTACGCATGTCGTTGTCCCGAAACCGGTTCCCACTTTCGGGAGACATCCTTTTAAGGACAGTGCCTGATGCCGCGCCCCTTGCATCCCGTCCCGCCGGGCACCCGAACCGTGCTCGGTATCGCCTTCTTTGTGCTCTTCGTGGCGTTCTGGGCGTGGATCACGCTGGGCGGCCATGTGAACCGGATCTTTCTCGCCGATCCGCTGTCGATGCTTGGCGACGGTTGGCGGCTTTTGGTCGAGGACCGCTTCTGGCTCGACATCCTGATCACCATCTGGCGCGTCTTCGGCGGCTTCGTGCTGGCTTCGATCGTCGCCGTGCCGATCGGCATCGCGATGGGCGCCTGGAAGCCGATCGAGGCGTTCCTCGAGCCGTTCGTGTCCTTCGCCCGCTACCTGCCGGCTTCGGCGTTCATCCCGCTGCTCATCCTGTGGGCCGGCATCGGTGAACTGGAAAAGCTCCTGGTGATCTTCGTCGGCTCGGTATTCCAGATCATCCTGATCGTCGCGGTCAAGGTCGGCAGCACCAGGCGAGACCTGGTCGAGGCGGCCTACACGCTGGGCGCGACCGACAACGGCATCGTCAAGCGGGTGATCATGCCGGCCAACGCGCCGGAGATCGCCGAGACGCTGCGGCTGGTGCTCGGCTGGGCCTGGACCTATGTCATCGTCGCCGAGCTGATCGGCTCGTCATCCGGCATCGGCTACATGATCATCAACAGCCAGTCGCGGCTGGCGACCGGGCAGATCATCTTCGGCATCATCGTGATCGGGCTAATCGGACTGTTGTCCGACTTCGCCTTCAAGGCGCTCAACCGCTGGCTCTATCCGTGGAGCCTGGCGTGAGCAAGCTTCTCATCGAGGGAGTCTCGCGAACCTTCGCCGGGGTGCGTGGCGGTAATCCGGTGCAGGCTTTGCAGCCCGTCGACCTTTCGGTTGCGGCCAATGATTTCATCACCATCCTCGGCCCGTCCGGCTGCGGGAAATCGACGTTGCTCCGCATCGTGGCCGGGCTGGAGGCGCCGAGCACCGGCCATGTGCTGCTCGACGGCAAGGCCGTCATCAGGCCCGGCCCGGATCGCGGCATGGTCTTTCAGTCCTATACGCTGTTTCCCTGGCTGACGGTTGCCGAAAACATTGCCTTCGGCTTACGCGAGCGGGGCATGCCGGAACGCGAACGCAACGAGATCGTCGCCTCCTATGTCGACCTCGTCGGTCTGAAGGGTTTCGAAAACCATTGGCCGAAGCAGCTTTCAGGCGGCATGCAGCAGCGCACGGCGATCGCGCGCGCGCTTGCCAACGACCCGGCGATCCTCTTGCTCGACGAGCCGTTCGGCGCGCTCGATAACCAGACGCGCGGGCTGATGCAGGAATTGCTGCTCGGCATCTGGGAGCGGCGCAAGAAAACGGTGCTGTTCGTCACCCACGACATCGAGGAGGCAATCTTCATGGCTTCGCGCGTGGTCGTGATGAGCGCGCGGCCTGGCCGCATCAAATCGGACGTGCCCGTCGACCTGCCGCATCCGCGCCACTACACGCTGAAGACCAGCCCGGAATTCTCGATGCTGAAGGCGCAATTGACCGAAGATATTCGCATCGAAGCGATGCGGACGGCGCAGTCTGTTTAGCTTCCGGAGCGTTGTTGCTCAGGCTGCCAGCAACTGCTTGCGGTCGACGCGCTCCTGCTGCGGCGAGCGGGCATAGAGCTCGCGGTAGCATTTGGAGAAGTGCGAGGCCGAGACGAAGCCGCAGGCAACCGCCACCTCGACCACAGGCATCGACGACTGGATGAGAAGATGCCTGGCGCGGTCGAGCCGGATCTCCAGGTAGTAACGGGCGGGGGAGCGGCCCATCTCGGTGCGGAACAGGCGCTCGATCTGCCGGCGCGATAGATCGACATGATCGGCGATCTCGATCAGCGACAGCGGCTCGGAGAGATTCGCTTCCATCAATTCGATGATGGTCAGCACCTTGGAGTTCTGGACGCCGAGGCGCGCCCGCAGCGGCAAGCGCTGGCGATCGGTCGGGCTGCGCACGCGGTCGGTCAGCACCTGCTCGCAGACGCGGTTGACGAGGCTTTCGTCGAAGTCGTCGCCGATTAGCTTCAGCATCATGTCGAGCGCGGCGGTGCCGCCGGCGCAGGTATAGACGTTCTGGTCAACCTCGAAGAGGTCGGCGAAGACGTTGGCCTTGGGGAAGGCCTCCGAAAAGCCCGGCAGGTTTTCCCAGTGAATGGCGCAGCGCTTGTTGGAAAGCAGCCCGGCAGCGGCCAGGATATGCGCGCCGGTGCACAGGCCGCCGACCGCGACTCCGCGATTGTATTCCTCACGCAGCCAGGCGAAGGCCGACTTGTTGTGGTAGCGCTCGACATTGATGCCGCTGCAGACGATCGCCATGTTCGGTCTGTCTGGCCCCGCCATCTTCTTGCGCTCTTCCTCGAGCGAGGTGTTGACGGCGCATTCGACGCCGTTCGAGGCGCGTACGGGCTTGCCGTCGATGCTGGCCAGGCGCCAGCTATAGGCATCGTAGCCGAGCATCCGATTGGCCGAGCGCAGCGGGTCGAGCGCCGTCGCGAAGGCGATCATGGTGAAGTCGGGAATAAGGAAGAATACGAACGACCTCTTGATCGGGTGCTTTACGGCATTCACGGTAAACCTCACGCGGCCATGACGCGAACAGAATGTCGCTAATAGCATAGCGACATCAGGAAAAATCATTCCTGTCAATCGGGTAGACGGCTAAGTGAAGATTAAATTTGCGACACGGGTCGCAAATGGGCAATCGCCGATGGCGCGAGCCTGGAGATACCACCTCAGGTATCCAACGAACCGCGCCGTCAAAATGAAAACGCCGCCTTGGCGAAGCCCGGCGGCGTTGTGATCAAGTCGGGTAACGGCGCGAGCTGTCCCGTCGAACGAGTGCTCAGGCAACGAAGCCGAGGCGGGCAGCGGCCATAGCGCCGGTCTGGCCGGGCATGGTCTTGGCAAGACGCTGACGCTCGAGAGCGGTCGTCAGGTTCATTTCGCGGCGGGTGAACAGGCGGGCAAAGAGCTTCATCATCATCTCCATTTGGTTGCTCAGACGGGTCGCCTTCGCTTGATGGAGTGGGGCAGCTCGTTTTTGCTGAGAGCTGATATAGGCTTGGTTCAGCAAAAACTAAATCGCAAAAACGAAGCGCTTGATATGAAAAGCGACATGGATTGCGACATATTTGGGCAAATTGCCCCGAATTTACGATTGTTTACAAGGCATTAAGTAGAGCGGCGCCGTGCTATGCGAGTGGTTCATATGCGTCATGCGCCAACAGCATGACTGGAAAACTCGTTTGAGTGCAAACAAAAAGGCCTGCCGGTTGATGCGGCAGGCCTTCAGCACTGAATGCACACTTTGTTACTTTGCTCCGGCCCAGGTTCCGACGCCGAGGCGCACACCGGTCTTGGCATCGGCGGCTTCCGGCCAGCCAATATCCTTCTGCAGCTCGATCGGCAGCGAATGGATTGCGCGTTCGGTCTGGTAGCGGGCGCGGGCGGCGCTGAATTCGGTCGCGAGCCGACCGATAGACGACAGGATAGACATTTTCTTTCTCCTCGATTCGGGCAGGGAGGCGCCCGGCAAATGCGTTTGCGTCAGGTCTGTTTCAGCTTCATTTCATGTCGATTGCAGGTCCGTGTCGGGTCGTTTCATGGCTGCTTTTGGCAGCATCCTGTATCGATCGAGTTGACTATGCGCCTGAAGTGATGTTCAATCAAACGAAATGGGATGATCGTTTGCATCAGAAAAATTGAAGGTAAGCTCCGATGAACGCCCCGCTCAACCATCCTCTGCCGCTGCTCGATCTCGATGTTCTGCGCACCTTCGTGGCGATCGCCGAGACCGGCAGCTTCACCACCGCCGCCAATGCGGTGTTCCGCACGCCGTCGGCCGTCTCCATGCAGATCAAGAAGCTGGAGGACATTCTCGGCCGCTCCGTCTTCGCGCGCGACGCGCGTTCGGTGACGCTGACCACGGATGGCGAGGTGCTGCTCGGCTATGCCCGGCGGCTTCTGTCGATCAACCGCGAGGTGGTGTCGAAGTTCATCATTCCCGACATTGTCGGCGTGGTGCGGCTCGGCTCCCCGGACGATTATGGCGAGCGCGTGCTGCCGCATGTCTTGAAGCGCTTCGCGCAGTCGCATCCGTCGATCGCCGTCGACGTCACCATCGATCAGAGCAGCAATCTGCGCCGCCGCATGGACGACCGCGCGCTCGACCTCACGCTGCTCACCAATTCCTACAAGACCAGCGCGCTCGGCGCCGAGGTGCTTTTGACCGAGCCGATCGTCTGGGCGGGCGCCAAGGGTGGCTGCGCGCATCTGCGCGAACCGCTGCCGGTGTCGCTGTGGGAAGAGGGCTGCGCCTGGCGGGCCGGTGCCCTGGAAGCGCTCGGGCGCGAGGGCCGCAACTACCGCGTTGCCTATATGAGCGCCCACACGGCCGGCCAGCGCGCCGCGATCATGGCCGACCTCGCCGTGGCGCCACTGCCAAAATCCTTCCTCGGCGACGATATGGTCGAGCTAGGCCAGAAGGACGGCATGCCCGATATCGGCACCTACAATCTCGCCATGGTGGTGGCGCCCGACGCCAGCGCGCCGGTGAAGGCCGTCGCCGATCACATCCGCGCGACGTTCGAACTGTTCCGGGAAACGGGAAAATTCTGAGCTATTCGGCCGCCGCCGCAGGCCGTGCCGCGTAGGCAGTACCGGTCCGGCGCGGTGCGCGGGCCGGTCGCGGTGTCGGTTCGCCCGTGAGGAAGTCGACGATGCTGTCGCGCGCGCGTCGCGCCTCCGGCATCTCGATCAGCGGCCAGACGTGGAACATGCCTTCCTCATAGACCACGTCGACCTCGACGCCTGCGGCGCGCGCCCGTTCGGCGAAGATCAGATTGTCGGGGCTGAGGAGGTCGCGCGAACCGGTGAGCAGCAGCGTCTTCGGCAGCACGGAAAGATCGCCGTAGAGCGGGCTGATGTGCCAGTCGGAGCGGTCGATGCCGGCGCTGTAGAGCCGGATCGCCTCGAGCCCACCGGGAATGCCGAGCCAGGGATCGTCGCGCTCCGCCTCGAATACCTCCGGATTGGACAGCGACATGTCGAGGCCGGGCGAGATCAGCACGTGGCGCGATGGTGTTGGAAGGCCTTTCTCGGCGCCCATCATGGTGAGCACCACGGCCATGTTGCCGCCGGCGGAATCGCCCATGAAGACGATGTCCCCGGCATCGGTCTCTTCGAGCATGCGCCGATAGACGTCGCCGACCATGCCGAACATGTCATGGAAGTTGTGCTCCGGCGCGATCGGATAGATCGGCACGGTGACGCCGAAGCCCAGCCGCTCCGCCATCTCGGCGATCAGCACCCAGTGATAGGATGTCATCTGAAAGACGAAGGCGCCGCCATGCAGATAGAGGATGCGCCGGCTTTCGCCGGCCGTCGGCGCGATCTCATAAACGGGAAAGCCACCGACGCTGGTCTCGGCGATGTCGAGCCGCGCTTTCAGCAAGGCCGGCGGACGATAGTCTTCGGTCTTGCGGGCGTAGGCGATCCAGCGCTGCAGGTTCTCGGGACTAGAAAAGGCCTTCTTGCGGCTGTGCCTGAGAATGAACGAGACGACGTGGCTTTTCAGACTGGGCATACGGATACACGGAATTCGGCAGAGCCGACTAAAAGAATTCCCCCCACCATTCGAAGATTGTATCTCAGCTAAAAATGTCAAGGTTCGCCGGGGGCACATCGACGTGATCCCGGTGGCGGTGCCTCAAGCCCTGGCAGCAGCGCGGCGCGAAGCTTGTTGTCGCCGGTCGCCGGGGCCGCTTGCCGGCCCCGGCGTTTGCCGAGCAGCTTGCATTTGTCGGCGAAGGTCATCAGCGCGGCGTGCCCAGAAGCAGCTTGTGAAGAGCTGCCTGCGGGTCGCTCGGCGGCGAGGCCGGCCAGCCGATATCCTTCTGGACATGCGCGGGCAGGTCGTTGAGCGCACGGATCGCCTTGTTGCGGGCATGGGCCTGCCTGATGGTCACGCCGAAGCGGCCGAGATTCTCGAACATCGACATTTTCATCTCCCTTGAGGAGCGGAGCCGAGGACCATCCCCGGCCGCCGTCCGATGGGCCGTTAAATGTCTCGCGCATGTATCGGATGGATTTCGCGAAAACAGCGTTTCGGTTTCCGGATCGGCGGATCTGGAAACATTTGCATGCAAATGAAATCGAACGCGTTGGTTTTACGTCTCGACAAAGAGGGAATTTCATTGCCAAGCGACCTCCGGTGGATGAGGTCACCGCACCGAGGGAACTATATTCGTCCGTGCGTTGTGGATGGCAAGATCTGTTCGTGGGAAGGGGAATTCACAACTCCCCGGATATGATCTAGTCTTGCCGCTCAAAGAAATCGCAAGGTGGCAACCATGGAAGCGATCTTTGACGACATAACCGAAGTTCTTCGGCAACCCCGCACAGACGTTTGGGGCAAGGCTCGAGCCATCGTCCTCGATCTGGCCGGCAAGCTCCTCACCGGCCTGGCGATCGGCATAGGTTTCGCCATCGTCCACGCCATCGCCGGTTGAAGCCGCTTACATATCAGCACTGCAAAATAGAGCGCGCCGTGCCGACGGCGCGACTGCATTTGCGGAAGTGTCGGCGCCGCCATCACCTTGGCCCCATAGGACGATGGTGCTGATCGCCCCTAAGGATGGCTGGCAGGGTGGATTATGCGCGAGCTACCCGCTTGGCCGCTGCCATGATGGCGGATCAAGCGCATCGCGATCTTTCAGATTCGCTCTATGCGCTTAGGCTTTTGATTTACGCATGTCCCGAAACCGGTTCCCACTTCGGGAGACATGCTTTAGCCGAGGCCGCGCCGTGCCGCGCGCTCCTCGCGCGAGCGCCTGCGCGGGGTGGCATCACCCGCGGCGCCGTCCTCGCTCGTTGCCTTGCGCGGCGGCAGCTTCACCGCGGCCGCCAGCTTCGGGAACGGGTCGACCTTATTCGGCAGCGCCATGGCATAGACGAAGTGCTCCTGGAATTTCGGCTCCAGCGCGGTTTCGATCTTCTCGATCCGGCTCACCGTCTCTTCGATCTCGCGGCGATAGCCTCGGTTGAGCAGCGCCATGCGCGCGCCGGCGCCGGCGGCGTTGCCGACGGCCGAGACCTTGTCGAGGTCGCAGTCTGGGATCAGCCCGAGCACCATGGCGTATTTCGGATCGATGAAGGAGCCGAAGGCGCCGGCGAAATGGATGCGGTCGACATGGTCGGTGTGCTGCTTTTCCATCAACAGCTTGGTGCCCGCATAAAGGGCTGCCTTGGCAAGCTGGATGGCGCGCACGTCGTTCTGGGTGATGGTGATCTTCGGCTCGCCATCCTTCAGCACGTAGGAGAAGGTGCGCCCGTTGGGGACGATGCGTGGCGAGCGCGCCGCGAGCGAGCCGTCGACGACGCCGTCTTCCGAAATGATGCCCGATAGATACATCTCGGCGATCACTTCGATGATTCCGGACCCGCAAATGCCCGTGACGCCGGTCGCCTGCACGCTTTCGGCGAAGCCCGGCTGATCGGACCAGAGTTCCGAGCCGATGACGCGGTAGCGGGGCTCAAGCGTGTCGGGATCGATGCGCACGCGCTCGATGGCGCCGGGCGCGGCGCGTTGGCCGCCGGAGATTTCCGCGCCTTCGAAGGCCGGGCCGGTCGGGGAGGAGGCCGCGACCACGCGCGTCCTGTTGCCGAGCACGATCTCGGCATTGGTGCCGACATCGACGATCAGCATCATCTCGTCCTGGCGGTGGGGGCCTTCCGACAGCGTGACGGCCGCCGCATCGGCTCCGACATGGCCGGCGATGCAGGGCAGCATGTAGAGGCGGGCGCCCTGGTTCAGCTTCAGGCCGAGGTCCGAAGCCTTGATGCGCACGGCGCCGGAGACGGCGAGCGCGAAGGGCGCGCCGCCGAGCTCGGTCGGATCGATGCCGAGGAAGAGATGGTGCATGATCGGATTGCCGACGAACACCGCGTCGAGGATGTCGTTGCGCTGGACATTGCCTTCCGCGCAGACCTTGTCGACGAGGCCGGAGACGGCCTCGCGCACGGCGACCGTCATGCCCTCGCGACCGTCCGGATTCATCATCACATAGGAGACGCGGCTCATCAGATCCTCGCCGAAGCGGATCTGCGGATTGGACGTGCCGGAAGAGGCTGCAACACGGCCCGACAGCAGCGATACCAGATGCATGGCAATGGTGGTCGAGCCGATATCGCAGGCGAGGCCGTAGGCCTCGTTCTTCAGGCCGGGCCAGAGCGCGATGACGCGCGCGATGTCGCTGTCGGCATCCTTGTGGATGGCGGCGGTGGCGGTCCAGTTGCCCTTGCGCAGGATGCCTTGCACCTGCGGCAGGAGATAGAAATCGAATTCGAGGTTCTTGAGGCCCCAGTCCTTCATCAGGGCGATCTTGAGCCGGTCGAGATCGCCGAGCGGCTTGTGCATGTCGGGCTCTTCGATCTCGACATAGCACATGCGGATCGCCGTATCGCGGGCGATCACCCTGGTGTCGGCATCCTTGCGGATGGTCTGGGCGTTGATGACCGTGTCCTGCGGCACGTCGATGACGAGGTCGCCGAGGATCTGCGCCGAGCAGGAGAGGCGGCGGTGCTCGGGCAGGCCGCGCACGCGCTCGTAGCGCTCTTCCTTGGCGCCCTTGGGCGAGATGTGCTCGTTGGACGAGACGATCTTGTGCTTGGCGAAATTGCCTTCCTGCACCTCGATCTGGCAGCGCCCGCAGGTGGCGCGACCGCCGCACACGCTCTCGACATAGACGCCGAGCTGGCGCGCGGCGTCGAGCACCGGCGTGCCGACCGGGAACCGCCCGCGCTTGCCGGACGGCATGAACAGCACGAGCGGATCGGTGATGTTGGGAGGCGGGTTCACGATTGCATGCTTATCCGCGGGCCATCCGGGCTTCCCGGCCACCACGGCGGCGGCCGCCTGCGGCAGTGCCTTCGCCAGGGGCGGTGACCGCCACCGGTGCGGCAACCGCATGGCCGCCTTCGGCCGGCTTGTAGTCCTTGTAGGTCTTGATCCAGTTGGTGCAGTTCTCATCCGTGCCGTTCAGCACGTTGGCGCCGCGCACGGCTTCCATTTCCTGCGGACGAACCGGGTTCATGATGGCGCTGGTCATGCCGGCGCCGATCACCATCGGGATGAAGGCGGCGTTGATGCCGTGGCGGTGCGGCAGGCCGAAAGAGATGTTGGAGAGACCGCAGGTGGTGTTGACCTTGAGCTCCTCGCGCAGGCGCCGAAGCAGCGCGAACACCTGACGGCCGGCATCGCCCAGCGCGCCGATCGGCATCACCAGCGGGTCGACGACGACGTCATGAGAGGGGATGCCGTAGTCGGCGCAGCGCTCGACGATCTTCTTGGCGACGGCGAAACGGACGTCCGGGTCCATCGAGATGCCTGTCTCGTCGTTCGAGATAGCGACCACCGGGACGTTGTATTTCTTGACCAGTGGCAGGATCGCCTCGAGCTTTTCTTCCTCGCCGGTGACGGAGTTGACCAGCGGACGGCCCTTGGCGACCCTCAGTCCAGCCTCGATCGCCGCGGTGACGGAGCTGTCGATTGACAGCGGCAGATCGACCAGTCCCTGCACGATCTCCAGTGTCTGAACCAAGAGGCCCGGCTCCGTCTCATTCGGATTGACCGAGGTGACGCCGGCATTGACGTCGAGCATGGTGGCGCCGCAGGCGGCCTGCTCCAGCGCGTCCTTGATGACGGTCTCGAAGTTGCCGGCCACCATCTCGGCGGCCAGCTTCTTGCGGCCGGTCGGGTTGATGCGCTCACCGATCACGCAGAATGGCTGATCGAAGCCGATGACGATTTCTCGGGTTGCCGATGCGACGATGGTGCGGGTCATGCGATCTCTCCGTCGGGATATAAAGAGTTCTTTATATCGTTATCTGATTTCGTTCAAGCGGATGTGTGCCGGCCGCGCCGTCAATGCGCGGTCTTCACCATATCCACCTGGGTTTCGGTAATCTCGTCGTGCAATATGTGGTCGAGCCGCTCGGCGACGATCTGGTCGTCGCGGCGGATTTCGCGCTTCCATGGCTGGCGGCCCTTCAGCACGCCCGATTCATCGACGATCTCGGCGACATACTCTTCCTGGCGGTAGGCCATCACATGGACGCCAGCGACGCCCGGGATTTCCTTCACCTCGTTGATGATGTCGATGCAGAGCTGTTTGCCTTCCTTCTTCTGGTCCTGCGCGCCTTCGAGCCGCTTGATCACCGCGTCGGGGATATGGATGCCGGGCACGTTGGAGCGGATCCATTTCGCAGTCTTGGCGGAAGCGAGCGGCCCGACGCCGCACAGGATGAAGACCTTTTCCGTATGCCCCAAGTCCCGCGCGCTCCGCATGAAGGTTTTGAACATCGGCACATCGAAGCAATATTGCGTCTGCACGAACTGCGCGCCCGCGGCGATCTTCTTGCCGAGATGGATCGGGCGGAAATCGTAAGGCGGCGCGAAGGGGTTGACCGCGGCGCCGAGGAAGACCTGCGGCGGTGTCGTCAGCTTGCGGCCGGATAGGAACTTGCCGTTGTCGCGCATGATGCGGATGGTTTCGAGCAGCGACATGGAATCGAGGTCGAACACCGGCTTGGCGCCTGGCTGATCGCCGGCCTGGACGCCATCGCCTGTGAGGCACAGCATGTTGGCGACGCCCATCGCGGCACCGCCCAGCACGTCGCCCTGGATGGCGATGCGGTTCTTGTCGCGGCAGGCGATCTGCATGATCGGGGCATAGCCCATGCGGGTCAAAAGCGCGCAGATGCCGACCGACGACATGTGGCAGTTGGCGCCGGAGGCGTCGACCGCGTTGATGGCATCGACCCAGCCGTCGAAGATCTTGGCGCGGTTGTAGACGTCTTCGGGGTCGGCGCTGTCGGGCGGGTTGAGCTCGGTCGTCACCGCGAACTCGCCGCGGCGCAGCACGCGCTCCAACCGGCCGCGCGAAGTGTGGCCGGGCAGAGGATCGAGCGGCAGGTGGATGCCGGCCGGGTTTTCGTCGCGCTGGCGGACGGTCATGCCGAAGCTCCGGTGTTCTGCGCCTTCTGTGCCGTTTCACGCGCTGCGGCGGCTTGCGCGGTCACCCGCAGCCAGGCTGAGGTTTCGCGCAGCGACTGGTCGACCGGCTTCTGCACTTTGAGGATATTGTCTCCATGCACCATGTTGCGGGAGCCTTCCCAGGCCTTGACCCAGACGCAGGGCATGTCGGGCTCGACCTCGCAATTGCCATTGGCGCGCACTCCGCCGCAGGGGCCGTTGCGAAGCTGCTTCGGGCAGTTCATCGGGCACGACATGCCGGTGGAGGAGAGGATGCACTGGCCGCACATGCGGCAGTCGAACATGAAGCCCTTGACCCTCTTTTCGACAAATTTCACCGGTGCTTCGACACGGCCATAGCCGATGCCCTTCCATAGGGGATGCAAGAGCAGGAAGACGTCGGCGAACCGGCTGTAGAACCACTCGAGCAATCGCGAGTGCCGGATAGACCACAATCTCACGGCAAAAGTGCGCTGGACGCGCCGCTGCGGCGACACGTCGGCAGGCTTGTAATCGGACTTCGGCGCTGCCTTCTTGACCAAAGTGGCCTGGGTAACCGCCGGCTGTTTCTCAGACATTTTCTTTCCCGCCAGCCTTGACCAGAGCGACCAGCCGCTCGCGGTCGTATTTCGCGTCGAGGTCCTGGTACGCCTTCTCGACCTCGGCTTCGATGTCGTCGCCGACTGGAACCGGATCGGCCTTGCGCCATTCGGCCAGGTAGTCGTCGGTGCCGCCGGCGCCGGTGCGCATGGCGCACATGTCGATCGCCTCGGTGAAGCGCAGCGGCAATTCGCGCTTGGCGTTCTGCCGGCCCTTCTTGACGATGACCTGGGCAGGGATGTCGCGCCAGTAGACGACGATCAGATCGGCCATGAATTCTCACTCCTCGATGCTGCGAGCATTGCCGCATGCGCCCCGAGGCCGCTTGTTATGGGACGACGCGCGCGCCTTCAAAAGCGACGCTGTCGATGACGCAATGCGAATGCTGGAATCCGTCGCCGGCTGACTACCAGACGCGCTTCGTCAGGCCGGTCCAGAGATAGAACCAGATCGTCGGGTGATACCATTGCCTCGACGGCAGGCCGGGATCGATCGTCGCGAGCTTTCCGGCCAGCGCGTCGCTTACCGCCTCGACGCAGATATCGCGGGAAAACGCCGCCTGCCGCAGCGCGTAGCTGGCGATGGTGTCGCCCCGTTTCGGCCTGCCTCGCGCCTGCTTCAGCACGCCGCCGGTGTCGACGCCGGCATCGACCAGATGCACGGTGGTGCCGAAATTCCCTCGATCGTCTGAGGCCAGCGCCCAGTAGCCGCCATTCATGCCGCGATATTTCGGGGCGATGCCGGCATGATAGTTGAGGACCGGGCAGGGCATCTTTGGGAGGGTATCTTTCGACAGCAGCCTGCAGCCGGCGAGCAGCACGACGCCCGGCTTGATCTTCTCGATCGCCTCAAGGCATTCAGGCCCGTTGGCGGAAGGCACATGGATGATCGTTTGGCCGGGGCGAGGTTCCGTCTCAAGCTTCTCCTCGGTGATCATGCGCGCCGCATGGCCGGCAAAGAACCGTTTGCCGAGCCTGGTCAGCACCATCGTGCCAAGCTGGCCGATGGCCGAAATCCAACCCTGGCGGCGTGCGCGGCCGAGCAGCAGTCGCTTTTTGGATTCAGGAGCTTCGAGGATGACGCTGACAGGACCGATGCGATCGGCGATAGCACTGACGATCGCCCAGATATGCGGTCCGCCCTCGGTAACGACCACGATCGGTCGTGGACTGGATTCCGACGCTGCCATGGCAAGCACCCGCTCTCACATCGAGGCGCATGCTAGGGCGGGCGGGTTAATCCTTGGTGAGCCGGAGCCCTCGATCACGACATGAAAGGCTCTGATTCAGCGCTTGAGTTCCATGATGTCGAGCTTCGATTCGTAGTAGGGCGCGGGAAATTCGATGCGCCATTCGGTGGCGCTGCTGCGGAAAGCGTAGCCGACCTGGTCGCTTTCAGGGCCGCTGCCATAAGGCTTCGCCTTGTCGTCATTGACCGAGAACGAGCCGAGATAGATGGCGCGCTTCTCGCCGTCGTCGAAGAAGCGGCCCATGGTCCGCTGCGAGCCGCTGATCTTTTGCAGCCGCCAGCCGGAGCCGTCGTCGGTCACCTCGCATTTGAACCAGCCATAGATGACGAGCGGGCTCAAGCCACCTGCCTTGATGGTGCGGCATTTCCATTTGCCGGTCAGGTCCTTGTCGGAAAAGGCGACCAGCGGCTTGGCGAGCAACGCATCGAGTTGCTTGACCTCGGCCGGATTGCCGGCCTTCGCTTCCTCCAGAGCGGCTTTTCGCGTCTCGCCATATCTATCCAGCCGCGCCTTGTCGGCGGCGGTGATCAGCTTCTGCACCTCGCCGTCGGCATGAGCCGGCAGGACGAGGCCGATGAGGCCAAGGGCGGCGAACAGCAGGCGAGAGGTCATGGATGCGTTTCCCGAATCGGTGGCTGGAACAGCGGTTTCTCAGTCTGGCGCACAACTTATCCGTTCGCGCACCGCTGTCATCCATGCTTAACAGCAGCCGGCGGAAATGACGGTGTGATCGATGCGGGTCTTGCTCACAGGATCGTCCGGCTGGCTGGGCAGCGCGCTTGCGCCGCGCCTGCGCCACCTTGGCCATGAGGTGATCGGTCTCGACCCGGTCCCGTCGGCAGAGACTCAGGTAGTTGGCTCGATCGCTGATCGCGATCTCGTGCTGCGGACAGTCAGCGAGAACGGCATAGAGGCCATCATCCATAGTGGTGCCCTGCACAAGCCGGACATCGAGCGCTACCAGAATACCGATTTCATCGTGACGAATGTGCAAGGAACGCTCAACCTGCTGGACGCAGCGGTAGCGTTCGGTGTCCAGCGTTTCGTTTTCACCTCCACGACATCGCTGATGATTTCCCAGGCGATCCGCGACGGCTTCAAAGGCGGCGCGCGCAAGGCCGCCTGGCTGACGGAAGAGATGTCGCCGGAGCCGCGCAACATCTACGGCGTGAGCAAACTCTCGGCCGAGCATCTCTGCCGCCTCCACCACCTTCAGCACGGGTTGCCGGTGGTGGTGCTGCGCACGGCCCGTTTCTTTCCCGAAGCCGACGACATGGCGCATGCGATCGAGCAATCCGACGCCAACACCAAGGCGAACGAGCTGCTGTTTCGGCGGCTGACTGTGGAGGACGCGGCGGAGGCGCATGTTGCGGCGTTGGAGAAGGCGCCGAGCCTCGGCTTCGACGTCTTCATCATCTCGGCGCCGACGCCGTTCCGGCCAGACGATTGCGCCGAGCTGATCGCCGACGCGCCGGCGGTCGTCGCGCGCTGCTTCCCGGACTATCCTAGGCTTTATGTGAGGAAGGGCTGGACGATGTTCTCTTCGATAGACCGCGTCTACGATCCGTCGCGGGCGAGGGAGCGGCTGGGCTTTGTCTGCAAGACAGGTTTTGCCGATGTGCTGAGGGCGCTCGAAGCGGAGGCGTGAAACCCTCAGGCGCGGGCCGCTGCCCGCGCCAGTTCGCTTGTCAGGTCGCCATAGCCGGTCGAGCGGCGCTCATAGGCGAGGCCCAGCAAAGCGGCGGCATGTTCCGCGACCTTGTCGAGCTCGGGATCGTCGGTCTGGGCGAGGTAGACCAGCTTCTCGTAGTTGCCGAAATAGTCCTTGATCAGCTCGGGATGCCTGTCGAGGCCGAGCGGCTTGATGAAGAAAGCCTCGAATTGACGGCAGAGGAAGTCGGTCATGTAGAACGACATCATGTCGTCGTCGGCGACCTTCGCATAGGCGCCCATGCCCTGGTAGAAGGCAAAGCAATGCGGGCCCGCCATGCGCTCGACGCCATGCTTCTCGATGACCCGGTCGAGCAGGCCGCCGGTGCCGCAATCGGCGTAGCCGACGAAGATGTGTCGATAGCCTTCCGCCTTGGCCTTCTCGATCGCCTTGTCCATCGCCGGCGCGATGCGGTCGGGATAGAAATGGAACTCGGCCGGCAGGCAGGTCAGCTCGAGATGGTCGAGCTTTAGCTGTTGCTTGACGGCCAAAACTTCGCGCGCGATCATTCCGCAGGCGATGACGAGCAGCCTGTCTGTTTGATTCGGTTTCGTTTTTTGCGTCTTGACCAAGTCGGCCGGCTTTCGCTGCGGGGCTAATATCTGTCGAAGGAGACACCGTCCATGAAACTGCTACGCATCGCGCCGATGGCCATCCTTGCCTGCGCGCTTGCACTTACGGCCTGCGCCAACACCATTCGAGGCGTCGGCAAGGATGTCAAATCGACGGCAAGGGCGGTCAAAGACACTGTCAACTGATCGGCAGCCTCGTTCATCATCTGGGAACAAAAAAGCCGCGCTGCAAGGCGCGGCTTTTCTGTTGTTCCATCCTGATGCCTTGGGATCAGGCGGAAGCGCGAACGTTGTGCTTGCGCTTCATGAAGTCCTTGGCGGTCTCGACCGCAACCGCGGCGTCGCGGCAATAAGCGTCGGCGCCGACGGCCTTGCCGAATTCCTCGTTGAGCGGCGCACCGCCGACCAGCACGACGTAGTCGTCGCGGATGCCCTTTTCCTTCATCGTGTCGATGACGACCTTCATGTAGGGCATGGTGGTGGTGAGCAGCGCCGACATGCCGATGATGTCGGGCTGATGCTGCTCGATGGCATCGAGATACTTTTCGACCGCGTTGTTGATGCCGAGATCGATGACGTCGAAGCCGGCGCCTTCCATCATCATGCCGACGAGGTTCTTGCCGATGTCGTGGATATCGCCCTTGACGGTGCCGATCACCATCTTGCCCTGCTTCGGCGCGCCGGTGGCGGCGAGCAGCGGACGCAGGATCGCCATGCCGGCCTTCATCGCGTTGGCCGACAGCAGCACTTCCGGCACGAACAGGATGCCGTCGCGGAAGTCCTCGCCGACGATGCGCATGCCTTCGACCAGCGCTTCGGTCAGCACCTTGTAAGGCGCCCAATTGCGCTCGAGAAGGATATGCGTGCCTTCCTCGATCTCTTCCTTCAGACCGTCATAGAGGTCGTCGTGCATCTGCTGCACGAGTTCCTCGTCGGAAAGCTCGGAAAGGATGATCTCGTCGTCGGACATTTTTTCTCGGGCTCCTTGCTGCTCGGAATGACTGCGGCAGCCTAAAAATCGATGCGCCAATACCTAACCCGCGAGGGCAAGGTAGCCATAGCTGATTTGCGACTTCCCGCAAAAGGAAAGCGACTGAAAAGTTGGCGGTTTTCTTGTCGATTTTGCGACAGGCGTTGGCGCTGGCTGGCCGTTTCCAATAGGGTGCATGGCTACGATCCGGCAACAAGCGGCGACGATGGGCCGCCCTAGCCAATTCAGGCCAAGTTATAGGAAGAACGATCATGAGCGATAACGCGTCAGTCGAGCAGGAAGCGTCGGGTGGACGACGCGGACGCGGCGCCAGCGGCGGCGCGGCGGCACGCCGGGCGGCCCGTTCGGGCGGCGGTCCGGGCACCCAGCTCACCTACATCAAGCGCAAGATCAACGTCTATGAGGTCCTCAACGAGGAGGGCCTGGCGCTGATCGAGAAGAACACCGATACGGTGCTGGAAGAGATCGGCATCATTTTTCGCGATGACGCCGAGGCGCTCGCGCTGTGGAAGGAGGCCGGCGCCGACGTCAGGGGCGAGCGCGTGCATTTCCCCAAAGGGCTCTGCCGCTCGCTACTGAAGACCGCGCCCTCCATCTACACCCAGCATGCGCGCAACCCGGAACGCTCTGTGCAGATCGGCGGCAATGCGACGGTGTTCGCGCCGGTCTACGGCCCGCCCTTCGTGCGCGACCTCGACGGCAACCGCCGTTATGCAACGATCGAGGATTTCCAGAATTTCGTGAAGCTCGCCTATATGGCTCCGTCGATCCATCACTCGGGCGGCACGGTGTGCGAGCCGGTCGACGTGCCGGTCAACAAGCGGCATCTCGACATGGTCTATTCGCACATCCGCTATTCGGACAAACCTTTCATGGGCTCGGTGACGGCGCCGGAACGCGCCGAGGACACGGTGGCGATGGCAAAGATCGTGTTCGGCGACGACTTCGTCGAGAACAACACGGTGCTGACCAGCCTGATCAACGCCAACTCGCCGATGGTGTTCGACGAGACCATGCTCGGGGCGCTGAAGGTCTACTCGCGCCACAACCAGGCCTGCATCGTCACGCCGTTCATCCTCGCCGGCGCGATGAGCCCGGTCACGGTCGCTGGCACACTGACGCAGGTGCTCGCCGAAGTGCTCGCCGGCGCCTCGTTCACGCAGCTCATCCGCCCCGGCGCGCCGGTGCTGTTCGGCACCTTCGCCTCGTCCATCTCGATGCAGTCTGGCGCGCCGACCTTCGGCACGCCGGAGCCATCGCTGGTCTCCTATGGCGCCGCACAGCTCGCCCGCCGTCTCGGCCTGCCGTTCCGCACCGGCGGCTCGCTCTGCGCCTCCAAGGTCCCGGATGCGCAGGCGGCCTATGAGAGCGCCAACACGCTGAACTCGACGATCCTTGCCGGCACCAATTTCGTGCTGCATTCGGCCGGCTGGCTCGAGGGCGGCCTCGCCTCCTGCTACGAAAAGTTCATGATGGACATCGACCAGCTCGGCATGCAGCAGAAGTTTTCGGAAGGTGTCGACCTGTCGGAAAACGGCCAGGCGATGGATGCCATCCGCCAGGTCGGCCCGGGAAGCCATTATCTCGGCTGCGACCACACCCAGGCGAATTTCCAGACCGCCTTCTACCGCTCCAATATCGCCGACAACAATTCCTACGAGCAGTGGCTGGCCGAGGGCGAGAAGACGGCGCCGCAGCGCGCCAACGAGCTCGCCCGCCGCTGGCTGGAAAGCTACGAGGCACCGCATCTCGACCCGGCGATCGACGAGGCGCTGAAGGACTTCATCGCCAAGAAGAAGGGCTCGATGCCCGACGCCTTCACTTGAAAGGAGCCCGAGTCAGGCCGGGCTAAAGTCGCCAACATCATTCACAAGGAAGTCTGGCGGAGCGCGTTCTCCGAGCCGGACCGAAAGGGATGATTTTTTCGCGCGGCACGATTGATGGAATCGCGGCAGCGCTGGCAGTTCACGGCCTGATTTTGCGCGGCGGCTTCAATTTTGCCGACAATGAAGCTGCGCCTGCCGGAAACTCCGGCGGCGCTGCCAAGTCTGCCTTGCTAGTCGGGCAAGCGGGCGCGGCGCCCTGGCCACATTTTCAGCGCTGGCTGGTCCGACAGGCGCGGGGGATCGCCAATCCGCTCGATACGTGGTCGCGCGAAGTGATCGGCGCGGTCGCGCAAGAGTTCGGCGCCCGCGCGGTGTCGCCCTCCGAGCGGCCCTATCTGCCGTTCCAGCAATGGGCAATGCGGGCGGAGAAGCTCAAGCCGTCGCCGCTCGGTATCCTCATGCATCCGACATACGGGCTCTGGCATGCCTATCGCGGGGCGCTGCTCTTCGAGGAGGAGATTTTCCTCCCGGAACCTCAAGAAGCGATTCACCTGTGCGACACATGTGTCGAAAAACCCTGCATGAAATCCTGTCCGGTCGACGCCTATTCCGAGCGGGGTTTTGCCCATGAGGCCTGCCTCGGTCACGTGCGAGGACCTCGCGGTGAGCCCTGCCGGGCAGGCGGCTGCCTCGACCGCAACGCTTGCCCCTACGGCACAAGCTATCGCTATCCGTCGGGGGTGCAGGCCTTTCACATGGCGGCGTTTGCGCGCCTTTAAGATGAATATCGCCCGCACGAAATCTTGAACGGCGGGCTCCGGGATTGTCTTGCCGGAGTGGCGCGCGCCGATATCTATCTCGCGACAGAGAACGGAGGGCCGCATGGCGCGAAAAGACATCGAGATCGAGACCAGCGACGGCAAGGCAGAGGCGGGACTTTTCCGGCCGGCGACCACGGCCAAGGCCGGCGTCATCCTCTATATGGATGCCTTCGGGCCGCGCCCGGTGCTTGACGAGATGGCGGAGAGGCTTGCCGGGCGGGGCTATGCCGTGCTGGTGCCCGATCTCTTTTATCGCAAAGCACCCTACGGTCCGTTCGATGCCAAAACCGCCTTCACGGTGGAGGAAACCAAGACCAAATTGATGGCGCTGGTGACCGGCACCACGCAGGGGATGACAATTCGCGACAGCGCTGCCTTCCTCGACGCGCTCACCTCCGAAGGCATTGATGGGCCGGTGGGCGTCGTCGGCTATTGCATGGGCGGCGCGCGGGCGCTGAACGCGGCTGCGACCTATCCCGACCGCATCGTCGCGGCGGCGAGCTTCCACGGCGGCAATCTCGCAAGCGACGCCGCCGACAGCCCGCACCGCAAGGCCGCCTCGATCAAGGCGCGCGTCTATGTCGGCACCGCCGGCATCGACCGCAGCTTTCCGCCGGAGCAGTCGGCGCGGCTAGCCGAGGCGCTCAGGGCCGCCGAGGTCGATCATGTGATCGAGAATTTTGTCGGCGTCGGCCATGGCTGGTGCATCAAGGACCACAGCGTTTACAACGAAGCCGCGGCCGAGCGCCACTGGAAGCGGCTGACGACGTTTTTCAGTGAGACGCTGCGATAGTCGCTCCGCAAAAAAATCTTTCCATCGTCCCAAGGATTAGCCATTAGCCTTCGTCCAACGGGCAAATGACGGCGATGATGCTGGACGACAGCGAAGCCTCCGATGCCGAATTGATCGGACGGGCGAGGGGCGGAGACAGGGGGGCTTTCGGCAAACTGCTCGAAAGGCACTATGGCTTCGTCTATCGCGCCGCCTATCGCTGGTGCGGCCGGAAGGCCGACGCCGAGGACATCGCCCAGGACGTCTGCGTGCGGCTCGGCCGGGCGATCCGCGACTATCAGGGCAACGGCGCCTTCACGACCTGGCTCTACGCCATGACGCTGAACGCGGCGCGCGACATGATGCGCAAGCGGGCGCGCGACACGGCCAAGACCGAAGCTTACGGCACCTACGCGCTGATAGCGGGCTCGGCTGAAGGCCAGGACCCGACCGAGGCGCTGTGGGCGGCGGTGCGTATGCTGCCCGACAAGCAGCGCGACGCCGTGCTGCTCGTCTATGGCGAGGGCCTGAATCACGCGGCTGCGGCCGAGGTGATGGCGATCTCGGAGACGACGGTTTCCTGGCACATCCATGAAGCGAAGAAACGGCTGAAGGTGGTCATGCGTTCAGCCGGGGAAGTGTGACCATGGTCGACGACAACGAACTCGAAAGGCTGCGCGATATCGCAGTGCCGGCGCCCGACGGCGAGGCGAAAGCCCGCGCGTTCGCCGCCGCGATGCGCGCTTTCGACATGGACGAAAAATTTTCGACCGCCCCCCAAGGATCGGCAGCAGGTCTTCGTCTCACGGAGCGAGCAAGAAAGCTCTGGAGAGAGATCATGCAACGGAAACTTATTGCGACGCCGGCCATCACCGCGCTGGTTGCGCTGCCTATCGCCGGCTATGCCGCTTTTGAGATGCTGAAGGAACAACCGCCCGTCATCGGCGGCAACGGGAAGGTCACCGAAACGGTCTCCGACAAGCCGGTGGCGCGGAAGCCTGCGCTCGTCCAACCCTCAATCAACAAGCCGCTGACCGTCGCACCCGCCAAGGAGAAGAAGACCGACGCCGATAGCGAAGATCGCCTCAAGGATGAGGCCGAGGTTGCGCCCGTATCGCCGCCGAAGCCGGCCACGGAAGTCGACAGCCTGGTCAAGCAGGAGATGGCGCCCGACGCGTTGCCCGCTCCGGCGCCGGCAGAAAGCAGCCAACTTGCGTCCGGCGGACGCGCGAATGCGCAGGCGCCTGCGGCCGCCATGCGGTCTGCCCAGGCGCCTGCCGGCGCGGTCGCCGGACCCAAGCTGATGGTGCAGCCCGCGCCCATGCCGGCCGACCAGATGCAGCCGCAGGAGGAAAACCGCGACCGTATCGAGACCTTCAAGACCAATCCTGTGCACGGAACGGCGCAGGACCCGGTCTCGACCTTCTCGATCGATGTCGACACGGCCTCCTATTCCTTCGTGCGGCGCTCGTTGAAGGAAGGAACTCTGCCCGACCCCGACACGGTTCGGGTCGAGGAGATGGTCAACTACTTCCCCTATGACTGGAAGGGGCCGGACTCGGCTGCGACGCCGTTCAACTCGACCGTCACGGTCATGCCGACGCCCTGGAACGGGCGCACCAAGCTGATGCATGTCGCGATCAAGGGTTTTGACGTGAAGCCGGCCGAGCAGCCGAAGGCCAATCTGGTGTTCCTGATCGACGTGTCGGGCTCGATGGACGAGCCGGACAAGCTGCCGCTGCTTAAATCCGCCTTCCGGCTGCTGGTCAGCAAGCTCAAAGCCGACGACACCGTCTCGATCGTCACCTATGCCGGCAATGCCGGCACGGTGCTGATGCCGACGAAGGCGGCGGAAAAGCAGAAGATCCTTTCGGCCATCGACAATCTGGAGCCGGGCGGGTCGACGGCCGGCGAGGCCGGCATCAAGGAAGCCTACAAGCTTGCTCAGCAGTCCTTCGTCAAGGACGGCATCAACCGGGTGATGCTCGCCACCGACGGCGACTTCAATGTCGGCCAGACCGATGACGACGACCTCAAGCAACTGATCGAGAAGGAGCGCAAGACCGGCGTGTTTCTCTCGGTGTTCGGTTTCGGGCGCGGCAATCTGAACGACCAGATGATGCAGACCATCGCCCAGAACGGCAACGGCACAGCCGCCTATATCGACACGCTGGCCGAAGCCGAGAAGGTGCTGGTCGAGGACGCATCCTCGACGCTGTTCACCATCGCCAAGGACGTCAAGATCCAGGTCGAGTTCAACCCGGCCAAGGTCTCGGAATACCGCCTGGTCGGCTATGAGACCCGCGCCTTGAAGCGGGAGGACTTCAACAACGACCGCGTCGATGCCGGTGAGATCGGCTCCGGCCATTCGGTGACGGCGATTTACGAGATCACGCCGAAGGGCAGCGGCGCGGAACAGGTCGATCCGCTCCGCTACGGCCAGGCGAAAGTCGACAATGGCGGCGTTGCCAATGCGGATGAATATGCCTTCGTCAAGATCCGCTACAAGCTGCCGAACGAAGACGTCTCCAAGCTGATCACCACGCCGGTGACCGCGGTCAATGAGGTGCCGTCCTTCGACGAGGCAGGAAGCGACCAGCGCTTCTCTGTCGCTGTGGCCGCCTTCGGACAGAAGCTGCGCGACGAGGATCAGACGGCGAATTTCGACTACGACCGCATCCTGGAGATCGCCAATGCCGCCCGCGGCGCCGATCCGTTCGGATACAGGGCCGAGTTCTTGTCGCTGGTGCGCCTGGCCTCGTCGCTCGGCGGCACCAAATAGGATAGCCCACATTGAGCAAAAGGCCGGCGTGGAACCCGCCGGCCTTTTTGCCGATCGTTAAATTGCACGGCTTTTCCGGAACCTCATCGCAATGCCCTCTCTGTTAGTCAAAGCTGATAGAAAGGTTTGAGGGGCTGGAATTGCATATCACCGGGAACGCGGCGTCGACTGCAGGCAACCTTCAGGCGCGAGCGCCATCCGCTTCATCGACTGAATCCGCGCGTATCAGGAATGATGTCGACGCGGCCCGCAATACGGCGCTCTCCGCGCTGAACAATGACCGCTTCCGCGTGATGCTGGAGCAGATCAGCGACCCGCGCGCGTCGGGCGCGTTGATGACGATGGGCGCTGACGGCAGCAACAGCGCCGCTACCGACCTCAATACGGCGCTGTCGCGTTACGCCGAAAACAGCGAATAAAGCAGGCCTCGTTCAGGCGCGGCTGCGTCGGCGTTCGCGGCGGCCTTCGCCCGCGTCGCCTGCACTCGCCGTCTTGTTGCGCATCGGGCCGATGCGCTCGACGATCGTCTCGACGGTGGGGCGCGTCGACTTGGTATGCGCGTCGAGCGCCTTGCGCATCGCGGCGAGGTGAGCGAACGAGGTGCCGCAGCAGCCGCCGACGATTTTTGCGCCGGCATCGACCGCCAGCCTGACATAGTCGGCCATCAATTCGGGCGTCCCGGAATAGTGGATCTCGGCGCCGCGGAATTCGGGAATGCCGCAATTGCCCTTGACGATCACGGTGGCTTCCGGCTTCGCGTCGGTCATGTCGAGCAGCGAGGCCAGGATATCGGCCGCGCCCACGCCGCAATTGGCGCCGACGCCGAGCGGGGCCTGCGACAGACCGTCGGCGACGCCGTGGATGTCCTTCGGCAGCAATCCCATCATGGTGCGGCCGGCGGTATCGAAGGAACCGGTGTAGGTATAGGGCAGGCCGACGCGGATCGCGGCTTCCGCTGCGGCGCGGATCTCGTCCGGCGCCGACATGGTCTCGATCCAGGCGACTTCGGCGCCGCCGGCCTTGAGGCCTTCGATCTGCTCGGCGAAGGCGTCGACGGCATCTTCGTAGGTCATGGCGCCGAGCGGCACCAGCAACTCTCCCGTCGGACCGACGGAGCCGGCGACGATCACCTTGCGGCCGGCCTTGTCCGCGACGGAACGGGCGATCTCGGCGGCGCGCTTGTTAAGCTCGTAAACACGGTCCTGCGCATGATGCAGCTTCAGCCGGTGGCGGGTGCCGCCGAAGGAATTGGTCAGGATGATGTCGGCGCCGGCATCGACGAAATTCTGGTGCAGGCTGACGATGGTTTCGGGCGCTGTCTCATTGAGCAGCTCGGGCGCTTCGCCAGCCTCGAGGCCCATCGCGAACAGGTTGGTGCCCGTGGCGCCATCGGCCAGCAGCACGCCCTTTTCAGCAATCAGTGCGTCGATCGGGTTGGTCGCGGTCATGGCTTCAGCCTTCATGTTCGAAATTCGGATAAGGATATAAAGAAGTCTTTATGTCTAGTCAACGAATTTGCGGCGGAGAGCGTCCGCCTTGGCGCCACACGAGACGCCGGCCTTCAGACCGAGCCTGATGGGAACGTCATGCCGGCCAGCTTCTGCGTGAAGCTTGCCGCCTCATGCGCGTTGACGTCGGCGGCGCGGATCAGATTGTCGAAATGGCTGGTCAGGGTGCGGACGGGCTGGGTGGCGTTGAGCACCAGGTACATGTCGCCGACATAGATCGCGGCGCGATAGGGCCCGAAAATCGTGTACGGGATCGAATAGCGCATGCGGCCGTCATATAGGAACAGCCGGAAGGTCGGGTAAAGGTCGTCGAGGAGGGTTGCCATGTGCAGCAATTGCCTGCGGCGCTCGGCTTCCGGGAAACGGTCCCAGACACCTAGGCCGCGCGCGAAGATCTCCAGCGTATGGCGCGGCATGCAGACTTCCATGTCGGTTTCGGGCCGCCTGGTGTAGTCGATGCGGTATTGCGTTTCGCCGGCCTGCGCCTCGCGGCTCTTGTTGGTGATGCCGGCCTCGTATTCGACCAGCGCCTCGGTGCGCAGCAGGTCGGGAATGCCAGCGGGCACATAGCGGATCTTCGTTCCGGCCGCCTCGGCGTGCCATTTGGCGAGCAGCGTGCGGTCGAAGCCGTCGGGCGCCTCCTCGATCTCCAGGCTCTCGCGGATCTCACCGGTGACGCCTTCATCCTGGCTGAGCCCCAACAGCCAGTCGAGCGACACCTTGAACTCTGCAGCGATGTTGAGAAGCGTCTCGGCGCGGGGCAGGCGGGTCGAGGCGCCGGAGAGGAGCTGCGATAGCGCCGAACGGTCGATGCCGACGGCGGTCGCGAAGGCCGACTGGTTCAGATCGGAGCGTGTCAAGAGCAATTTCAGGCGCTCCCGAAAGATCGTCGACAGATCCCGCTTGTCCATCATTCTGCTCCTGTTCCTGGGAGGAAAAATTTGCGCCATGGCCGACCTGATTGCGGCTCAGGCGTAAATGAATCCCCAATTCTGTTTACAATATATAACATATGCAGCCAGAAATGCGCATTCGCAACAGTTTGTGCGCTTTGTCGCGTTGATGTAACCGCAGGCTCCTGACACAATGTTGTCAGGAATCAAACTGGTTCCGGCGACTGGAGGGCAGTGGTCGATAGCATGACGAGCATGAACAAGAGACGCAGCAGCACACCGGCCGTGGAATGGCCGACCGTATTCCTCACACTCTTCTGCTATGGCGCCTGGCTCGCCACCGGCTTCCTGCTCTGGCCGACCCATCCGCTGGTTGCCCTCGTCGCCCTGGCCTTCATATTGGCCCTGCAATCCTCGCTCATGCACGAAGTTTCGCATGGTCACCCGACCCGCAACGCCAGGATCAACGAAGCCTTCATCTTTCTTCCGATCGGTTTTGTCTGGCCGTTCCGCCGCTTCAAAACGATCCATCTTCGCCATCATGCTGACGAGCGGCTGACCGACCCGCTGGACGATCCGGAAAGCTACTACAAGGCGCTCTGGATGCATGAGGAACTGCCGCCGGCGATGAAGTTCCTGCTCAAGATCAACAATACCATGGTCGGCCGCTTCATCCTCGGCCCGTGGCTGTCGTCGATCGGCTTCTTCATCGATGACGCCAGGCAGATGGCCGCCGGCGACAAGGCGATCCGCAGGGCCTGGCTGCTGCATGCCATCGGCGTTGCCGTCGTGGCGCCGATCGTGACGTTCGGCTTCGGCATCCCGCTTTGGCTCTACATTCTGGTGCCGGTTTGGGTTGGCCAGTCGCTGATCTCCGTCCGCACCTATGCCGAGCACCAGTGGTCGGAACATCCGGAGGGCCGCACGATCATCGTCGAGCGGTCGCCGCTGTCGTTCCTGTTCCTCAACAACAACCTGCATTTGGTGCACCACAAGAGCCCGACGGTCGCCTGGTACAGACTGCCGAAGATGTTTCGCGATCGCCGCGAGGAATGGCTGCGGATGAATAACGGCTATGTCTATCCGAATTATTTCGCGTTGCTCAAATCCTTTGCCTTCAAGGCCAAGGAGCCGGTGGTGCATCCGGTGCTGCGCCGCGCGCCGGAACCCGGCCGCGCCTTCAAGCCGCGCATCAGGGCGCGCAATGTGAGCGGCCTTGGAACGGCTCCGGTGCCGGCGGAGCCGCCCAAGGAGTGATCGCGAGTTTCCGCGACCGCTTTTTCCGCCGCGGGACGCAGGCGCGCTGATGGGTCGCCTGTTGTTGAAAGCTGTTCGTCATGAGTAAGTTGGTTGCGGCCTTGCCGATGTATGACTGGCCCGAGGTGCGTGGCGAGATCGACGCGCAATGGGTGCGGCTCCGCGATGCCTTCCGGCAGAGGGGCATTGATGCGCCGGAGACAATGGCGCGCAGCAACCGCGACCTGCTGCCGGTGCCAGGCGGCATCCGCGACGGCGCCGGAAAGCTGATCGCGCCCGACCCGGCGACATTGCCCCCGGACGAGTTCGATTTTCGCCAGCTTTGGCTGAGCCCGGCGCTGCTCTTCGGGCAAACCTGCTGGGGGCCGATGGAACTCGGCCTGGCCGAGCACGTGCAGGTGGTTGCCCAGCCAAGCTACGACGCTTTCGAGGGTGGGCAGGGAGAGCTCTATTCCAGCGCGCTGGTGATGATTGGCGATGGCGGGCCGTCGGCTGCCTCGCCCGAGGATGGCAAGGCCGTCATTCCCCTCGATCTCATGCGCGGCAAGCGCTTCATTTTCAACAACCCGGATTCGATGTCCGGGCTGCTGGGGCTGACGCGTGACCTCGAGGCGATCGGCGAAAGTCTCGACATCTTCGCCTCGCGCAGTGAAAGCGGCGGCCATCGGTCATCGATCGTCGCCATTGCCGAGGGCAGGGCCGATATCGCAGCCATCGATTGCCAGAGCTGGGCATTGGCGCAGCGTTTCGAACCGGCGGCGCGGCGTGTGAAGGTCGTCGGCTGGACAGCAAGGCGGAAGGGCTTGCCTTTCATCACCGCAAGGACAACACCGGCGGATATCATGGCATCCATGCGCGAGGCCGTCGCCTCGGTCGGCTGATACGGCTCAACCGCCGAGCAACCGCTCGTCCAGCGGATAGGCCGAAAGCTTTTCATTGCCGGTATCGGTGATCAGGATCTGCTCCTCGATCTTGACGCCTTCGTGCCCGCCCAGCCGGCCGATATAGCTTTCCACGCACAGCACCATGCCCGGCTCGAGCACGCCGTCGGGCGTGTCGTCCGTCCAGTCGCTGGCGTGCGGCAAGGTCGGGTATTCGTCAGCCAGTCCGACACCATGATAGAGCACGCCGTAGCGCGTCGGGAAGCAGTCTCCGGGCGGCACCGCCGAGCGTTCGGCGAGGTCGCGGAAGGAGATGCCTGGGCGCATCAGGTCGGTGTTATGGGCGATCTGTTCGGCGGAAATACGAAACAGGTCGCGCTGTTCGTTCGACGGTCTCCCGTCGCCGCAGAGCCAGGTGCGCGAGAGGTCGGCGCAGAAGCCGTAAGGGCCGATGAGGTCGGTGTCGAAGGCGACGAGGTCGCCGTCCTCGACGATGCGCGACGAGCATTCCTGGAACCAGGGATTGGTGCGCGGGCCGGACGTCAGAAGCCGGGTCTCGATCCATTCGCCGCCGCGCGCGATGTTGCCGCGATGCAGTTCCGCCCACAGCTCGTTCTCGGAAATGCCCGGCTTCAGCGCCGCTTCCATTTCGCCCATCGCCGCCTCGCAGGCGACGATGGCGCGGCGCATGGCAAGAATCTCGTCCGGCGACTTGATGAGGCGCGCGTTCTCCATCACCGCTTCGCCATTGCCGACCGTGATGCCTCGGCGGGCAAGTTCGTCTACGCCTTCCGCATTGATGTGGTCGATGGCGATGCGGCGGTTGCCGCCGTGCTCGGCAAGGAGTTCAGCGATGCCGGCTCCCCAGCGGCGGACCTTCTTGTCGGTCAACTCGCCACTATAAAGATACATCCACGATACAGCCGGACGCACCTCGTCGACGACCATGGCGTGATCCGACAGGTGTTCGCAGGAGAAATAGTCGAACAGGACCACCGGACCTTCGGTGGCGACGAAACAGTGGCGGGTCGGGTTGTGCGCCACCCAGAGCTGCATGTTGGTCGAATCCGTCGCATAGCGGATGTTGACCGGGTCGTAGAGCAGGGCGCCGGCATAGTCGCGGCGCTTGAGCTCGGCGCGGATACGTTCGAGCCGGTATCTCCGCATGGCCGGCAGGTCGGGAGCGGCGATGCCCGCCGCCTCCCATTCGGCTTCGACTATCGCGCCGTAGCCCAGCACATGCTGGTTGAGCGCGGCAGCCTTGTCGCGGGAAGCCTCGCGCAGCGCTTCGACCGAGCCCGGTTCGAACGGCATGATCTTGCGGTGGCGGCCGAAGCGTAGTTTGTCCATGCAGTCCCCCGGGCGTTTATTGCGCCGTCATTTTGTGCAATCTGGTTATCGTCACCTGGCGCGGCATGCCTCCAAACAGCTGCGGCACTGCGATGCGCCGATGGACCGGGTCCATCACATAGCCGGCCTCGGCGATCCTGTCGAAAATGACTGAAGCCGGTTCTTCGTCATCCGCCAGCACAAGCACGGCGGGCTCGCGGATCGACTTGGCGAAATCGGGTATCTCGTCATCGAGCACGACGAGACCGGGATCGACCAGGCGGAGATTTCCAATCCAGAACCAGCTCGAGACCACTGTGCCGACCGGCCCGTCGGCCGTCAGTTGACGATGGAGCGAAGCGTAGTCCATCCGCACGATGCCGCCACGTTTGTCGCCGCCGTGGACGTGCATGTACCAGCTTACCGGCAGCACCAGGATGGCGATCACGGCGCCGACGAAGACGATCGTGGCTTGCGTCTTCCTGCCTCTTTCCCCCATGGCGTCGAGGCGCATGGCAAGGGCAGCCGGCAGCAGCACGAACACGGGAAGCATCCAGCGATCGCGAAACTGGGTGATCCCGCCTGCGAGCACCACCACGAGCGTGATCAACAAGGCGAAGGCAATCGCTCGCCACACCAGCTTTTCCGGCCACAATGTCGTCTCGGGCGATGGTCCGGATTTCTTGCGCGCCAGAAAGAACGCGACGGCAAAGACCGAGATCGGCAGCCCGGCGAAGTTCAATATAGCCTTACCCAAGCCAAGGATGCCGCGAGACAACGTCTTTGCCGCGCTGCCGCCCTCGCCGATGCCAAAACCCTCGCCGTGCGCCAGCAGGTCTCCCAGATGCGTGAGGCTCCAATAAAATGTCGGCAGGCAGACAAGGATGGCCACAACCACGCTGATCAGGAAACGACGGTCGAAGATCGCCTCACGCGTTTCGCGCAGCGACAGCGCCGCAACGAACAGCGCGGCGAGAAAGATCACCATATTGTATTTCGACAGCATTGCCGCGGCGGCCGCCAGACCTAGCAGCACATAGGCGACTGTCGACCGCCGTTTCTGCAGCTCGACCACGGCCAGGAGCAGCAGCGACGAAAAGCAAAAGATTGCGGCGGAGTGGGTGAGGGCATGCTGCATCTCCCACACGATCTGCGGAAAAAGCAGCAGGCCGAACATGGCGGCGGCGGCCGCGCGGTTCGAGTAGCCGCAGCGGCGCACCGCGGCGAAGCAGGCGACCAATCCGCCGGCCAGCAGGGCGTATTTGACGATCTTGAGCGCGAGGATGTTGGTTCCGACCAGCGACGCGGTGAGAATGCCGAGCCAGGTGTATAAGGGTGGCTGCGAGCTGCCATAGCCGGCCGTGAGGAACTGCATCGCCATCAACTGTTCGGCGTCGTCGACGCCGACGCCGGTGCCCACGAAGTGGGACAAGAGCGTCATCGCCGCGATCTGGACAAGGCAGTATATGAGCGCAAAGGCGATCGCGGCGCTGAAAGGGCCGGCCCGTTCATCGCAGAGCCAGTCGGTCCATTTCTCTAGCTGCCGCAAAAGGGTCGTCTTCTCATCTGATGCGTCGGTGGCCGGTTGTCATATAGCCGGCTCACCCGCACGATCCAAACAGCCTTTTTGCCCTTGGAGCAGTTCAGCGATTGATCGCCGAACTGCTCCAATTCTTTTTACGCAATTCCGGACGGAAAACCGTGACACACTTTTCCTGGAATTGCCCTTTTTAAATCTCTGTTTGATGCATGTCGTTTACCCAAAACCGCTTCGCACTTTTGGGCGACATGCATCACGCGCGCATCTTTTCGCCGCTCGGGTCGAAGGGTGGCTCGACATTGATGCGGGCCGGGCGGCGGTGGCCGAGGATCTCGATCTCGAACAGGCCGGCGCTTTCGTCCTCGGCAAGGGCCGCAGGCACATAGCCCTGCGCCATCGACTTCTGGACATAATGCGCATAGCCGCCCGACGTCACCCAACCGACGACGCGCCACTCGCCATCGACGATGCCGCGCACGGCCGAAGCGCCCTCGGCGGCCTTGGAGCCGCGCACTTCCTTGCCTGTCGTGTCGAAGCGCGGCGCGCCATAGCCATGCGGCTTTTCCACCGTGCCGTAGTCCTTGCCGACCTTGGCCCAGATCGGCTCGTCGCCCATCACGTCGGCGTCCGCAGCATCGACGATGAAAGAGACGCGGCGCAGCTTCGGCCCTTGCGCCTGTTCCTTGGCTGAAGCCTCGCGGCCGATGAAGTCGTTCTTCTCCAGCTTGATGAAGCGATCCATTGAGCCTTCGAAGGGACCGTAGATCGGGCGCAGTTCGCGGAACCAGGTCGGGAAGTTCTTTTCGAGGCGCATCGACAGCAGCGCGCGCATGCCGAAATCGACGAGGCCGAATTCCTCGCCCGCTTCCTTGATCGCCTTGTAGACGAGGCGCTGATAGGCGGGCGCCATCCAGATCTCGTAGCCGAGGTCGCCGGTATAGGTGATGCGGTTGACCATGCAGGGCGCGCCGCCGACAGCCATCTCGCGGAAGTCCATGAAGCGGAAGGCCTTGGTCGAGACGTCGACATCGACAAGCTTTTGCAGCAAGTCACGCGACTTCGGTCCGGCGATCGACAGGCCGACAAGCGTCTGGTCGAAGCGGTGAATGCGGACCGACCCATCCTTCGGCAGATGCTTTTCGAACCAGCGCATGTGATATTTCTGCGCCGCCGACGAGCCCCAGATCATGAAGCGGTCCTCGCCGGTCTTGGCGATGGTGAAGTCGCCGATCAGCTTGCCGAATTCGTTGACCATCGGGGTCAGCACGATGCGGCCTGCCTTCGGCATGCGGTTGGTCATCAGCCGATTGAGAAAATCCTCAGCACCCGGCCCCGAGACCTCGTATTTGGCGAAGTTGGCGATCTCGGTGACGCCGACCTTCTCGCGCGTGGCGCGCACTTCCTCGCCGATCGGACCGAAATCGTTCGAACGGTGGAAGGAAACGATGTCCTTCGGCTCGGTGCCCTTCGGCGCGAACCAGAGCGGGGTTTCCAGGCCCCATGAGTCGCCCATGACCGCATTGTTGGCGAGCATGGTGTCGTAGAGCGGCGTCGTCTGCGCCGGGCGGGCGGCGGGCAGTTCCTCGTTCGGGAAGCGGATCGAGAAGCGCCGCGAATAGTTCTCGCGCACCTTGGCGTTGGTGTAGCGCAGCGTTGCCCATTCGCCGAAGCGGGCGACGTCCATGCCCCAGACGTCGAAACCCGGATCGCCATGCACCATCCAGTTGGACAAAGCGAGGCCGACGCCGCCGCCCTGGCTGAAGCCGGCCATGACGGCGCAGGCGCACCAGAAGTTGGTCAGGCCCTGCACCGGGCCGACCAGAGGGTTGCCGTCGAGCGCGAAGGTGAAGGGGCCGTTGATGATCTGCTTGATGCCGGCCTTCTCGATGCCGGGGAAATGCTTGAAGCCGATCTCCAGCGACGGCGCGATGCGGTCGATGTCGGGCTGCAGCAGTTCATGGCCGAAATCCCACGGCGTGTTGACCGGCGACCACGGCTTGCAGGCCTTCTCATAGGTGCCGAGCAGGATGCCGTTGCGCTCCTGGCGGGTGTAGATCTCGCCCTTGAAGTCGAGCACGCCGATCATCTCGCGGCCGGTCGACTTGTTGAATTCCTCGACCTGCGGCATCGGCTCGGTGAGCAGGTACATGTGCTCCATCGCCAGCACCGGCAGTTCGACGCCGACCATGCGGCCGATCTCGCGCGCCCACAGGCCGCCGCAGTTGACGACATGCTCGGCGTGGACCGTGCCCTGTTCGGTGACGACGTTCCAGGTGCCGTCGACTTCCTGCGTCAGCTCGACGACGCGGTTGCGCAGCACGATCTCGGCGCCGAGTTTTTTCGCCGCCTTGGAGTAGGCAATCGTCGTGCCCGAGGGATCGAGATGGCCCTCGACCGGATCCCACATGGCGCCGACGAAGTTCTTCTCGTCCATCAGCGGGAACATCGCCTTCGCTTCGGAGGGCGTGATCAGCTCGGTGTCCATGCCGAGATAGCGGCCCTTGGCGTGGGCGAGCCGCAGGAAGTCCATGCGCTCCGGCGTATCGGCCATCATCACGCCGCCGGTGAGATGCAGCGAGCAGGACTGGCCGGAAAGTTCCTCGATCTCCTTATAGAGCTGGACCGTGTAGGCCTGCAGCTTGGCGACGTTCGGGTCGCCGTTCAGCGTATGGAAGCCGCCGGCCGCGTGCCAGGACGAGCCCGAGGTCAGCTCCGAACGCTCGATCAGCATGATGTCGGTCCAGCCGGCCTTGGCCAGGTGGTAGAGCACCGAGCAGCCGACGACGCCGCCACCAATGACAACCGCTTTTACGTGGGATTTCATGAAGATAGGTCCGTTTTTGAAGAGACTGAATCGAGTGAGCGGGGTGTGAAAACAAAGCGGCGATCGGACACGGCGATGTCTTCGGCCTGATTGCCTGTCTGTCTGAGCTTTCGTGCCCGCAGGGTTGTCCCGGGTTTTCGCCGACTGCGGGTTTGATCAGCGGCTTCCCCCACTCCGTCGCCGCTTCGCGGCGCCACCTCTGGGAGAGGAAGGGAGCCAGCTGGAATCGCCTCGCACCTTTCCTCTCCCCCGTCGATCGGGGGAGAGGTGTCGAGCGAAGCTCGACGGAGTGGGGGTCGACTGTTCATCAACTCTACACTGATGATCAAAAATCCGTCGGCGCGCCGCCTTCGGCGCGGCGCTTCTCGACGAAGTCGTTGAGCTCCTCGCGGATCGCCGGGTCCATATAGGGCTCCTCATAGGCGGCAAGGCGCTCTTTCCAGACCTTGTTGGTCCGCTCCAGCGCCGTTGGCGAGCCGGCTTCGGTCCAGGTCTCGAAATTGCGCCAGTCGGAGACGATCGGCGAATAGAAGGCGGTCTTGTAGCGTTCCTGGGTGTGCTGGGTGCCAAAGAAATGGCCGCCCGGGCCGACCGACTGGATGGCGTCGAAGCCGAGCGCATCTTCGGAGAGGTCGAGCGGCGTCAGGAACTCGGCCACCATCTGCAGGAGATCGATGTCGAGGATGGTCTTTTCGTAGGAGCAGCGCAGGCCGCCTTCCAGCCAGCCGGCGCCGTGCATCATCAGATTGCCGCCGCCCTGGATGGCGCCCCAGAGCGAGAAGACGCTCTCATAGGCGGCCTGCGCGTCGACCGTGTTGGCGGCGCAGGTGTTGGAGGTGCGGTAGGGAATTTGATAGCGGCGGGCGAGCTGGCCGCCGACGAGTTGCGCCTTCATGTATTCGGGCGTGCCGAAGGCCGGCGCGCCGGACTTCATGTCGACATTCGAGGTGAAGCCGCCATAGCCGACCGGCGCGCCCTTCTTCACCATCTGCGCGAAGGCGATGCCGGAGAGCGCCTCGGCGTTCTGCTGCACCAGCGCACCGGCGATGGTGACAGGCGCCATGGCACCTGAGAGTGTGAACGGCGTGACGATGACGGCCTGGCCCATGCTCGCCATCTGGATGATACCTTCCATCATCGGCACGTCGAGCTTGAGCGGCGAATTGGTGTTGATGATGGTGAAGACCGACGGCTCCTCCATCAACTGCTCGCGGCTGACGCCGCGCGCGATGCGGGCGATTTCGATGCCGTCGACATTGCGCTCCTTGCCGAGCGAATAGATGTGGAAGACCTTGTCGGTCAGCGTGGCGAGGTCGCGGATGCATTCGAGGTGCCGGATCGAGGGATGGATGTCGATCGGCTCGACCGGATAGCCGCCGGTGCATTGCAGGATGTTGTGCATCTGCGCCAGGCGCAGGAAGTTGCGGTAGTCGGCCTGGTTGCCGGGCCGCCGGCCGCGATCGAGGTCGGAGCAATTGGGCGCCGAGGCCATCATCGAAAGGATGACGTTGTTGCCGCCGAAGCGCAGATTGTGCGCCGGATTGCGGGCATGAAGCGTGAATTCCGGCGGGCAGTGCGCAATGAGCTCGAGGATCATTGCGCTGTCGAAGCGTACGCGCTCGCTGCCCTCGCGGACATCTGCGCCATGCGCCTTCATGATGCGGCGGGCTTCCTCGTGCAGAACATCGACGCCGATTTCCTTCAAGATACGCAGCGATGCGAGGTGGATCGCTTCCAACTCGTCGTCGGAGACGAATTTCGTCGGCGCCAGTGGGTTCTTCAACTGGCGGAAAGCAGGCTGCTCGAAGGCGGCCGATCCGCCGGCGCGCTTTCCCGCACGGCCGCCGCGGCGGGCGCGATCGGTTGCCAATGCCGGTTCGGCGGGATGAAGAGCGGCAGTCATAAGAAGCCTCATGGGATGCGAAAGTGGCCGGCATAATGGACCGCCGGCAATGCTGCCGGTAAGGAGGCGGCGACCACTAGGGCGAGGGAAGCGACATGACGGAACGGCAGCCGGCTGGCCCGGTCTGCTAGGCCGAGCCCAGGCAGCGTCGCTCTTGAATGTTGGCGCGGCGAACGCGATGTAGGCAGGGCCGCCAGACCCCGGAGACCCGTATGACCAGCACAATGACCAAAACCCAGCCTAAATCGGCGCCCGAGGATCCCTTCCTCTGGCTGGAAGACCGCGACGGCAAGGAGGCGCTCGACTGGGTTCATCGCCAGAATGCGGTGACGGTCGCCGAATTGCAGGGCGATCCTTCCTATCAGCCGGCGTTCGAGACCGCGCTCGACCTGATGACCGCCGAGGACAATATCCCGGTAGGGGCGGCGCTTGCCGGCCACGTCTATAATTTCTGGCAGGACAAGACCAATGCGCTCGGCCTCTGGCGACGCACGACGGTGGCTTCTTACAAGACCGAAAAGCCGGACTGGGAGACGATCATCGATTTCGACCAGCTCTCGGCCAAAGAGGGCGTGAAATGGGTGTTCGGCGGTGCGAGCCGGCTCTATCCCGATTTCGACCGCTGCCTGCTCTCCATGTCGCCGGACGGCGGCGATGCCAGCGAGATGCGCGAGTTCGACATCGCGACAAAATCCTTCATCGCGGACGGGTTTCGCGCTCCGGCCTCGAAGTCGGGCTTTTCCTGGCTGGACAAGGACACGGTGATCGTCTCGGCGGCCTTCGAGGACGGTGACAAGACCCAGTCCGGCTATCCGCGCGTGATCAAGCTCTGGCGACGCGGCACGAAGCTGGAAGACGCAACGCCTGTTTTCGAAGCCGAGAAGCAGCACCTCGCGGTCGGCGGCGGCGTCGAGTTCGACGGTGAGAAGAAACACGTGCTCCTTGGCAAGACCATCGACTTCTTCACCTCGCACAGTTTCCTGCGGCTGGCTTCGGGCGAGAACAAGCGCATCCCGCTGCCCGACGACGCAACGGACACGGCGATCTTCAAGGGACAGCTTGTCTTCGGCGTGCGCAGCCCATGGGCGGCGCCCGACGGCACGCGCTGCCTGCCCGACGGGCTCTATTCCGTGGATTTCGAGAGCTGGATCGAAACCGGCGTGTTTGGACCATTCGAAACCCTGCTCGAACCGGAGCACCGCGTTTCCGTTGCCGGCCTCGCCAGGACGCAGGACCGCCTGTTCATCAATCTGATGGACAATGTGCGCGGCAAGGTCGTCGTCTGCGATCGCACCGGCGAGGGTTGGTCGCTGAAGCCGGTCGGCCTGCCGGACAACGGCAATGTCGGCATCAGCCATGCCGAGCATTTCGGCTCCAGCGTCTCCTTCTCTTTCACCGATTTCCTGACGCCGAGCTCGATCATCTGGTCGGACGACAATGGCGAAACGCTGGCAACCGTGAAATCGCAGCCGGCCCGCTTCGACGCCTCGCCCTATGTTTCGGAGCAGTTCGAGGCGCGCTCGAAGGACGGCACGATGATCCCGTATTTCGTCGTGCGGCGACGCGACCAGCAAGGGCCGGTGCCGGCGCTGCTCTATGGTTACGGCGGCTTCGAAGTGCCGCTCTTGCCCGGCTATGCCGGCATTCGCGGCAGGCTCTGGCTGGACAAGGGCAATGCCTATGTGCAGGCCAATATCCGCGGCGGCGGCGAGTTCGGTCCGGCCTGGCATCAGGCCGCTCTCAAGGGTAGCCGCCAGAAGGCTTTCGACGATTTCGCTGCGGTGGCCGAGGATGTGGTCAGGCGCGGCATCACCACGGCTGCCCAACTCGGCATCCAGGGCGGCTCGAACGGCGGCCTGCTCACCGGCGTCTCGCTGACGCAGCGGCCGGAGCTTTTCGGCGCCGTCATCATCGACGTGCCGCTGCTCGACATGCTGCGCTACACCGAACTGCCGCCCGGTGCCTCGTGGATCGCCGAATATGGCGACCCGTCGAAGCCGGAGGAAGCGGCATGGCTTAGCGCCTATTCGCCCTACCAGCGTGTCTCTGTCGGCACCGCCTATCCGCCGGTGCTTTTGATGACCTCGACCGCCGACGACCGCGTCCATCCCGGCCATGCGCGCAAGATGGCGGCGCGGCTGCAGGCCGCAGGGTACACCAAGACGCTGTTCTTCGAGGAAACTGAAGGCGGCCATGGCGGACGCGGCGATCGACGCCCGCAGGCGGCGCAAACGGCGATGCGCTATGTCTTTCTGCAGCGGGCGCTGAGCATCGGACCGAAAAGTGGAAGCCGGTTTTCGGACGATCCGATGCTAGACTGAAAACGCGGCACGGCTTGAATTCGATATGGCAGGCAGCTTAAGCTGCCGCCATGGTCCGCATCAGCACATCAGGCGCCTTCGGGGTCGCGGTGACGCCGTCACCGCGCACGCTGCGTGCCGAGCTTTTGCGGCTGTGCGCCCGCATCGGCTATTCGCCGCCCCGTTTCCTCTGACGAATCCGCCCCGGCTCCCGCCGGATTGGTTCAAGAGGAAAGATCAGACCTATGACCTATCAGAACTATTCGCTGAAGCAGCTTCAGCAGATCGATGCCGCGCATCACCTTCACCCTTTCACCGACCACAAGGAACTGCGCGAGGCCGGCTCGCGCATCATCACCCGCGCCGACGGCCCGTTCATCTACGATTCCGAAGGAGCGGAAATCCTCGACGGCATGGCGGGTCTTTGGTGCGTCAATATCGGCTATGGCCGCGACGAACTGGCGGACGCCGCCTATGCCCAGATGAAGGAGCTGCCTTACTACAATTCCTTCTTCAAATGCTCGACGCCGACGCCGGTGCTTTTGTCGAAGAAGCTGGCGGAGCTGGCACCGAAGCATGTCAGCCAGGTCTTCTACGGCTCCTCCGGCTCGGAGGCCAACGATACGGCGTTGCGGCTTGTGCGCCACTATTGGGCGCTCGAAGGCAAGCCGGAGAAGAACCGCATCATCTCGCGCAAGATGGCCTATCACGGCTCGACGATCGCCGGTACCTCGCTCGGCGGCATGGAGCCGATGCACAAACAGCTTGGCGGCGCGGTGCCCAACATCGTCCACGTGATGATGCCCTATGCCTATGAGCTCGCGCTGCCCGGCGAAAGCGACCATGATTTCGGCATCCGCGCGGCCAAGGCCGTCGAGGACGCGATCCTCGAAGCCGGCGCCGACAAGGTCGCGGCCTTCATCGGCGAGCCGGTGATGGGCGCAGGCGGCGTAAAGATCCCGCCGATGAGCTACTGGCCCGAGGTGCAGCGCATCTGCCGCAAATACGATGTGCTCCTGATGCTCGACGAGGTGATCACCGGCTATGGCCGCACCGGCGAATGGTTCGCGGCACAGACCTTCGACGTCGAGCCCGACACCATCACCACCGCCAAGGCGCTGACCTCCGGCTACCAGCCGCTGTCGGCGCTGCTGGTCGGTGACCGCATTGCTTCGACCCTGGTCGAGAAGGGCGGCGAGTTCTATCACGGCTATACCTATTCCGGTCATCCGGTCGCCTGCGCGGTCGCGCTGAAGAACCTTGAGATCATCGAGCGGGAGGGCCTGGTCGAACGGGTCAGAACCGACACCGGTCCCTATTTCGCGCAGGCGCTGCAGGAGCGCATCGCCGGCCATAATCTGGTCGGCGAGGTGCGCTCGATCGGCCTCATGGGCGCGATCGAGATCGTCAAGGACAAGGCGACCAAGGAACGCTACCGGCCGTCGGGCAGTGCCGCCGTCATCGTCCGCGACCACGCGATTTCGCAGGGCATGATGCTGCGCGCTACCGGCGACACGATGATTCTTTCGCCGCCGCTGATCTGGACACGCGACACGATCGACATGGCCTGCGAGCGCATCGCCAAGGCGCTCGACCTTGCCGAGGCGGATTTGCGGAAGCGCTGACGAAACCACAGCCGGGCATCATCATGATGACGCCCGGCTGTTCCCATTGCCGCCGATCATGCTCTAAAACCCGTCAAGCAATTATGCCGGGAGGAAATCATGGCCGTGCAACCGCTCAACCAGTCTGCTCAAATCCCGCCCGAGCTCGACCGCTGGAACTGGGGCGCATTCCTGCTCAACTGGATCTGGGGTATCGGCAACAACACCTTCATCGCGCTGCTGGCGCTGATCCCTCTCGTCAACATCGTCATGATCTTCGTGCTGGGCGCGCGCGGCAGCCGCTGGGCCTGGCGGAACGGGACTTGGCGCGATGCCGAGCACTTCCGCAGGACGCAGCGCAACTGGGCGATTGCCGGCCTTGTCGTCTGGGTGGTCGGCATCGGCGGCTGCGCGGCGACGGTCGGCAGCGTTCCCTATATCCTGAAAGGCAACGACGCCTATCGCATGACCATGGATGTCATCCGCACGGACGAGCGCGTGAAAGCGGCGATCGGCGACGATCTGACCGACAATTTCTGGATCGGGGGTCACATCAACATCGAAGCGAGCGGGACGGGAGATGCCCAATTCGGCGTTCCGATCCATGGCGCCAAGGGCAAAGGAACCGTGTTCTCACACCTCGTCCGCAGTGCCGGCCAATGGAGCATGCGTCTGCTCGTGGTGCGGGTCGACGGCGTCGAGGCGCCGATCGTGCTGAAGAATGAAGATCACGTGCCGATTCCGAACGCGGCGATCGGTATATAGCTGCACCGCAGAACGCAAAAACCGCGTCCCAACGGGAACGCGGCTTTGCCAGATACGCATGGCGTTTCGCTACGAGCGACTTGCGAAACTTACGGGCTCCGGTACGCGAGACCTGATCCGGAGCGCCGGGCGGTTGCGATGACCGCCTCGCAGTCCGTTTTAAAGGCACATCGTTACCGGTGAGTTATCGAGACCTTAAGCAAATCTAAATTTGCCGGCTGTCTGTCAAAGAATGATACTAATAATCATTTGAAAGCAGTAGCTTAGGTTCGATCGCCGCGCAGGAAATTAATAATGCCGGAAAAATCGACGCCGGCATTCCCTTGGGCGTTGAAGAGCGCGTAGAGCTGCGTCGCCTCGGCGCCCAAAGGCGTCACCGCGCCAGTCCCTTGCGCGGCTTCCTGTGACAGTTTCAGGTCCTTCAGCATGAGAGCCGCGGCAAAGCCAGGCCTATAATCGCGATTGGCCGGTGACGCCGGAACGGGACCGGGCACCGGGCAGTAATTGGTGAGTGACCAGCACTGGCCGGAAGAAGTGGAGGCCACGTCGAACAGCGCCTGATGCGACAGGCCGAGCTTCTCGGCGAGCACGAAGGCCTCGGCGACGCCGATCATCGAGATGCCGAGGATCATATTGTTGCAGATCTTGGCGGCCTGGCCGGCGCCGTCGCCGCCGCAATGGACGATGCGGCCGGCCATCGGCTTCAGGATCGGTTCGGCGGCGGCAAAAGCCTCGTTGGAGCCGCCGGCCATGAAGGTTAGCGTGCCGGCAGTGGCGCCGCCGGTGCCGCCTGAGACAGGCGCGTCGACCGAGGGCAGGCCGTGCCTGGCTGCAATCGCATGCGCCTTACGCGCCGATTCGACATCGATGGTCGAGGAATCTATGAACAGCGCGCCTTTCTTCGCCTTCGATGCGATGTCCTCATAGACCGACAGCACATGCTTGCCGGCGGGAAGCATGGTGATGACCACATCGGCGTCCTTCACCGCGGCGACGGCGTTGGCCATGACGGTCACGCCGTGTTCTTTCGCGACGGTGAGGTTCTCCGGAACTAGATCGAAGCCGTTAACAATGTGCCCCGCCGTTACGAGGTTGGCAGCCATAGGGTTGCCCATATTGCCGAGGCCGATGAAAGCGATCGTCGTCATTCCTGTTCCTCCGGATATCTTGGGTCAGCGGCCTATCAGCGTACGCGCGATTATGACGCGCATGATCTCGTTGGTGCCTTCGAGGATCTGGTGGACGCGCAGATCCCGTACCAGCTTCTCGATGCCGTAGTCGTGCAGATAGCCATAGCCGCCATGCAGTTGCAGCGCCTGATTGGCGACGTCGAAGCCGACATCGGTGACGAAGCGTTTGGCCATCGCCGACCATTTGCCGGCGTCCGGCGCCTTGCGATCGAGCTTCGAGGCGGCAGCGTAAAGGAAGATGCGGGCCGCCTGCAGCTCCGTTTCCATGTCGGCCAGCCTGAACTGCAGCGCCTGGAACTGGTTGATCTTCGAGCCGAAGGCCTTACGCTCGGCGGTGTAGGCGAGCGCCTTGTCGAGCGCCGACTGCGCGCCACCCAGTGAACAGGCGGCGATGTTGAGCCGGCCGCCGTCCAGCCCGGCCATGGCGATGCCGAAGCCGGCGCCTTCGGTGGCGAGCAGGTTCTCTGCCGGCACCTTGCAGTCCTCGAAGATGACCTGGCGGGTCGATTGCATGTGCCAGCCCATCTTGTGCTCGTTGGCGCCGAAGGAGAGGCCGGGCGCGTCCTTTGCCACGACGAAGGTCGAAATGCCTTTCGGCCCGTCGCCGCCGGTGCGCGCCATCACGACATAGAGGTCGCTGTCGCCGGCGCCGGAAATGAACTGCTTGGCGCCGTTGAGCACATAGTCGCCGCCGGTCTTCACCGCCCGAGTCTTGAGAGCGGCGGCATCCGATCCGGAGCCGGGCTCGGTCAGGCAATAGCTCGCCAGCCATTCCATCGAGGTCAGCTTCGGCAGGAAGCGCTGGCGCTGCTCGTCGCTGCCGAAGCGGTCGATCATCGAGGCCGCCATGTTGTGGATCGAGATGAAGGAAGAAAAGGCCGGATCGGCGCGGGCGAGCGCCTCGAAGATCAGCACGGCATCGAGGCGGCCGAGCGCCGAGCCGCCGACATCGTCGCGGACATAGATGCCGCCGAGGCCAAGCGGCCCCGTCTCGCGGATCACATCGGCGGGAAAGTGCTTTGCCCGGTCCCAGTCCAGCGCGTTCGGCGCGACCCGATCGGCCGCGAAGGCCTCGGCCATCTCCTGGATGGCGCGCTGTTCCTCGGTGAGTTCGAATTGGCCAGTGCCCGCATCGACTGCCGCGTCCATGGCGTGCTCCCTGTCGTTCCAGACCTTGTGGCCTGTCGTTTTTGGCTTTGCGCAGCGATCAATCTAGACCAATGATGCCGCCGCGCAACCCGGCCCTCCGCGGACCGGCTGTGCATGGATTGATCAACGGAGCCCTGCGTGCCGACAGTTTTCGATGAGTTGCTGGACCGGTTCCACCTCTATCTCGCCGGCGTCGACAGCGATCTGGTCGCGGACGCGGTCGCGCGCATCGATTGGCACATGCCCTCTCGCCCGCTCGAACCGCGCTCGCTCGGCTGCGTACGCCATCTCGATCGCATCGCGGAACTTGCCCCGGCGGACGCTGGGCCGCTGACGCGATTCGTGGCCGACCATCGGGACGAATTGCGCTGGGGGCAGACCTATACGGCCGCCGATTTCGGCCGGGCCTTCATCGACAATTATGGCTGGCTGGAAGTGTTCGGCACGCGCGGGCATTTCGTCAACGACGCGGTCGCGGCCGGCCTGCTGATCCTCGGGCCCGGCATTGTCTATCCAGACCATCATCACATCGCGGAGGAGATCTATATCCCGCTGACTGGCGGCACCGAATGGCGCATGGGCGAGGGCGGCTTTCGCGTTCGTGCGGCCGGCGAGGTCATTCATCACCCGTCCAACGTCAATCACGCCATGCGCACGGGCAGGGAGCCGCTGATGGCGCTCTATGTCTGGCGCGGCGGACCGCTGGGGCAGAAGTCGATCATCGGCGGCGCCGGGGGCAGGGGCTGATGGCCAAAGCGATCATGCTGCAGGGCACCGGCTCCGATGTCGGCAAGACCGTGCTGGTGGCGGGGCTCTGCCGGGTCGCGAAGAAACGCGGATTGAAGGTCAGGCCGTTCAAGCCGCAGAACATGTCGAACAACGCCGCGGTCGCCGATATCCCCGGCGACAACAAGACCGCCGGCGGCGAGATCGGCCGTGGGCAATGGCTGCAGGCGCTGGCTTGCGGCGTTCGGCCGACCGTGCACATGAACCCGGTGCTGCTCAAGCCGCAAAGCGATATCGGCTCGCAGGTGGTGGTGCAGGGCAAGGTGTTCGGCGAGGCGCGGGCGCGCGACTATCAGGCGATGAAGGCCCGGCTGATGGATGCGGTGCTGGAGTCCTGGGCGAAGGTCGGCGAGGGCGCCGATCTGGTCATCGTCGAAGGCGCCGGCTCGCCCGCCGAGATCAATCTCCGCAGCCGTGACATCGCCAATATGGGCTTTGCGACCCGCGCCAACGTGCCGGTGATCCTGGTCGGCGACATCGACCGCGGCGGCGTCATCGCCTCGGTCACCGGCACGCATCTGATCCTGCCGGAGGAAGACCGGCGCATGATCGCCGGCTATCTCATCAACAAGTTCCGCGGCGATGTCTCGCTGTTCGACGATGGCATAAGCGCGATCGAGAAATTCACCGGCTGGCCGTGCTTCGGCGTGGTTCCCTGGCTGAAGGCCGCTGCGCGCCTGCCGTCGGAAGATTCGGTCGTGCTCGAGCGTCTCGCTTCCGGCGAGAAGCGCGCGCTGAAGGTGGCGGTGCCGATGCTGGCGCGCATCGCCAATTTCGACGACCTCGACCCGCTCAAGGCCGAGCCGCAGGTCGAGGTGGTGTTCGTGCCGCCGGGAAAGAAGCTGCCGGAGGACGCCGGGCTGGTGGTCATCCCCGGCTCGAAGTCGACGATCGGCGATCTGATAAGAATCCGCGAGAATGGCTGGGATCGCGACCTCGCCGCCCATCGCAAGCGCGGCGGCCATGTCGTCGGCATTTGCGGCGGCTATCAGATGCTCGGCCGCATGGTGCGCGATCCCGATGGCATCGAAGGCAGCGTCACCGAGACGGAAGGCCTCGGTCTGCTCGATATCGAAACGGTGATGGAGCCGGAAAAGACGGTGCGCAATTCAAGCGCCCGTTCGGTGCCGTTCGGCCTGCCGCTCGAAGGCTATGAGATCCATCTCGGCCGCACCACCGGTCCGGACACGGCGCGGCCGTCGGCCATCATCAACGGCGTCGAGGACGGCGCGGTCTCCGCCGACGGCAAGGTGATCGGAACCTACCTGCATGGGCTGTTCTCCGCAGACGCTTTCCGTGCTGCGTATTTGAAGAGCCTGGGCGTCAGCGGCGGCGGCATCGATTACCGCGCCGAGGTCGAGAAGGCGCTGGACGAGATCGCCGCCGAGCTGGAGAGGCATCTCGACTGCGACGCGATTTTCGCGTTGGCGCGTTGAGGCCGGTGCGGTGATTAGGCCCTTTCACCGGCCTTTGGCCAATAGGTGCCAAAGGACCAGACATTGCCCTCCGGGTCGAGGCAGATGAACTCGCGGCTGCCGTAATCACGGTCGACCAGCTCCTGGATGATTTTGGCGCCGGCCTTCTTGGCTTTGGCATAGGCAGCGTCGGCATCGTCGACGGCGACGTAGATCGACTTGCCGCCACCGCCGGCCGGCTCGCCGACGATCTTGCCGTAGTCGTCGTCGCGCGCCGTGCCCAGCATGATCATCGACGAGCCGAAGGTGAGCTCGGCGTGATGGACGATATCACCATCGCAGTAGCGGGCGCGGACCTCGAAGCCGAAGGCATCGCGGAGCCAGTCGATCATGTTGGTCGCGTTCCTGTAGCGCAGGGCGGGATAGATGCGGGGTGTTTCCGTTGCCGCGAGCATGACGATCTCCTTGTTGCGGTCGATGAACCCAGTGTCGGCGAAAGCCCTTTTTGCGTCTTGAAGAAATGTTACCTGCCCTGGGGCAGGCTAAGCCAGCGCGGCGAGCGCGGTCGGCGTTTCGCCGGCGAGTTGGCGGAACTCGCGAACCAGGTGCGCCTGGTCGGCATAGCCGCAATCGGCGGCGATGCCGGCCCAGTCGTCTTCCTGCCCCTTCGACAGGGAAAGCGCGCGATTGAAGCGCACGATGCGCGACAATGTCTTTGGCCCGATGCCGATCGCGTCGGAGAATTTCGCCGCGAGATGCTTGCGGCTCCAGCCGATCTCTCCGGCAAGAGCCGAAATCCGGGTACGGCCGCCGGACGCGATGACCGTCCTGTAGGCCCAGGCGACTTGGGTCGAAAGTTCGTTGGCTTCCGCAAGCCGGCTGATCACGAATGCCTCTGCAATGGCAAAGCGCGTCTCCCAGTCGCGCGTTTCGCCAAGCCGTTCTCGCAGCGCGATGCCCTCGGAGCCCAGCGCATCGTCGAGGCCGATCATGCGGTCCCGCAGCTCGCTCATCGGCAGGCCGAAGAATTGCCTGGCGCCAGGCGGGGTGAAATTAACCTGGACGCAGCAGGCGGCGCCGGAGGATTCGATTATCACCGGCCCCGCATAAAGCCCGGCGGCGAAGCTGGCGAAACGGTCATTGTCGCCGGGATCGCGGCCGAGCCCAATGGCGAAGGGGTCAGCGAAGCTGATCACCAGCGGCACGGTGAGCGAGGCATATTCGACAATGCGGAAATGGCCGCACCGTATCTCGCGGTAGCCGCAGATATCGGTGACAATGCCGGCGAGCGAGGCGGCGGGTTGGCGCCGGACCATCTCGAAATGGAGGGCCGGGGACCGATTGTCTTGTCGATGGCGCTCAGTCTCGTCAGACATTGGCCGAACCTAGCAGACCATGCCCTAGAATCAAAAGCGCCCGGCAGGGCCGGGCGCTTCGAGTTGCCAGAGATCTGCGAGTCGCTATGCGCCGCGCATCAGGCAGCCGGCGGCAAGCACGATATAGGCGATGAGCACAATCCACACCGCCGCGAGAGGAATGAACGCAAGAAGGCCAAGAGCAGCGAGAAGGCCGATAATGGCGATAACCAACGAAATGATGAACACGATCTGGGTCGGTGCACTGAGATTCATGCTTGGTCCCTCCAACATGATTCGCAACGCACGAATTCTATCAGCAGGACCGTCACACACCAATCAGCTGGCGCAGCGGATTGGCCGGATCGGCAAGCAGCTTTGCCGCAAGCGCCAGGCAGACGACCACCAGCAGCGGCTTGATCAACCTTGCGCCGATGCGGATAGCGAGGCTGGCGCCGAGGCGTGCGCCGAGGAACTGCGCCACGCCCATCATGAGGCCAATCTTCCAGTCGATGACGCCGACGGCGGCGAAGACGACGAAGCCGCCGATGTTGGAAGCGAAGTTGAGCAGCTTGGTGTGCGCCGTCGCCTTGAGCACCCCGTAACCGGCGAGCGCAACGAAGGCCAGCATGAGGAATGAGCCGGTGCCCGGGCCGAACAAACCGTCATAGAAGCCAACGGCCGGCACGACCGTCAGACCGAACAGAAAAGGGGACAGGCGCTCGACACGATCCACGTCGCCCATGTTGGGTTTGAACGCGAAGTAAAGCGCAATCGCGACCAGGAGAACCGGCAGGAGGGCGCGCAGGAGGTCACCGGGCACCACCGTCGCCAGCAGGGCGCCGATGGCACCGCCGACCAGCGCCAGCAGTGCGGAGGGGAGTTGGCGTCGCAGATCGACCTGGCCATTGGCGGCATAGTGGATGGTCGCTGAGCCGGAGCCGAACATGCCCTGCAGCTTGTTGGTGCCGAGCGCTGCGACCGGAGAGAAGCCCGCCAGAAGCAGCGCCGGAATGGTGATCAGGCCGCCGCCGCCGGCAATCGAATCGACAAAGCCCGCCGCGAAAGCGGCGGCGGTGAGTATGAGGACGGTCTGCAGGGTAAGTTCGATCATCGGGCCAAGGTCAAGGCGGGGGAGCCGCAGCTTCCATCATGCTCGCCCGGTTTGCGCAAGACCGATTTCACGCTAACAATCGAACGGAATAGCGAAGGAAGGCTGATGGCGATGGCGCTGCTTGATCAGATACGCTCGATCTTCGAGGGCGACCCGGGGGTGCGCAAGGTGGCGGACGATCCGGTGCTGTCGGCGGAGCTTCTGATGCTATTCCGCATGATCCTGGCCGACGGGTCGGTTTCGGAGAGCGAGATGGTCACCTTCCGGCGCATCTGCAGGGAAGCCTTCGGCATTCCCGAAACCTCGATCGACAGCGTCATCGAATATCTCAACGACTATGGCTACGAGACCAATGGCTCGCAGGCGATCGCGCTGTTCCGCGACCTCGACGTCGAGCGGCGCAAGCTGCTCGCCCGCCACATGGCGGACATCGCCAAGGCGGATGCCAAGCTTGCCGAGAGTGAGGTGAAGCTTCTGCGCCGCACGCTCGACCTGCTTGATATCAGCCCGGTGGATGTGGTGAAGCCGGAGGGCTGAGCGCGGCTGCCCGGCCGGGTCCCCGCTGCTTCGCAGCGTCCCGGCGTTCGCTGTCGGCGCTGCGCGAACCGGCTGCTCAACCCTGTTCCTGCATGCGCCTCGCGATCGCGCGGTGAAGATCGGGCGCCGCCGCCACCAGTGCCTGCGTCGCTTCCGAGCGCGGATTGTCGAGCACTTCGGCGGTCCGACCGCGCTCGACGATCTTGCCCTCATGCATGACCAGCACCTCGTCCGACATGGCGCGGGCAACCGTCAGGTCGTGGGTGATGAAGAGATAGGCGATGCCGAGCTTCTGGTTGAGCTCGGCGAAGAGATCGAGGATCTGGGCGCGGATCGAGACATCCAGTGCCGAGACCGGCTCGTCGGCGACCACAAGTTTTGGCCGCGTGATGATGGCGCGGGCGATCGAAAGGCGCTGGCGCTGGCCGCCCGAGAATTCGTGGGGGTATTTGTCCATGTCGCGCGGACCGAGCCCGACTTCGTCGAGCGCGTGCGCGACCATTTCGCGGCGCTCGGCTTTTGCCGGCTGCTTCTCCAGAAGGTGCAGCGGCTCGGCCACCAGCTTCTCGACCTTCTGGCGCGGGTCGAACGAGCCGTAAGGATCCTGGAACACCACCTGCATGTCGCGCCGCGCCGGCTTCAGCGCTGCTTCGGACTTGCCGGTGATGGTCTCGCCGCGAAAGCGGATCGCGCCCGCCGTCGGCTTGTCCAGCGCCAGGATCATGCGGGCAAGCGTGGACTTGCCGCAGCCGGAACGGCCGACGAGCGCCACCGACTGGGCAGGCTCGACGGTCAGCGACACATCGTCGACGGCGCGGACCGGTTGCGCCGGCCGGAACAGGGACACGCGCCGTCCCGGATAGGCGCGGCTCACGCCCTCGACCTCGAGCAGCGGCTTGGCCGAACCCGCCTGATGCGTCTTCGGGCGCGCCGGCATATGCATCGAAGCCAGCGCCAGCTCGCGCGTGTAGGGGTGGCGTTGTGCCGACAGCGTGCTCGCGGTGTCGCCGGCTTCCATCACTTCGCCACTGCGCAGGATGGTCAGGCGGTCAGACATTTCGGTCACCACCGCGAGGTCATGTGAGATGAGCAAAAGGCCCATGCGGTTTTCGCTGACCAGGTCGCGCAACAGATCGAGGATCTGCGCCTGCAGCACCACGTCGAGCGCCGTGGTCGGCTCGTCGGCGATCAAGAGCTTAGGCTTCAACGCGCAGGCGATCGCAATGACCACGCGCTGGCGCTGGCCGCCGGACAGTTGATGCGGGTAGCGGGACAGCGGGAATTTTGTTTCCGGCAGGCCGACGCGGTCGAGCATTTTTCGCGCGCGTTCCTCGGCCTCGGCGCGGCTAGCTTTCGTGTGCCAGCGAATGCCTTCGGCCACTTGCTCGCCGATCGTCTTGACCGGATTGAGCGCCGTCATCGGTTCCTGGAAGACCATGCCGATGTCATCGCCGCGCAGCGCGCACATCTGATCCTCGCGCGCAGCAAGGATATCGATGCCATCGAAAGTGACGCGTCCGCTGGCGCGCGCCAGATGCGGCAGCAACCGCATGATGGTCAGCGCCGTCATCGATTTGCCGGAGCCCGATTCGCCGACAAGGCCAACCACTTCGCCAGGCGCAATCGCAAGTTCGACGTCTTTGAGGATCGGCGTCTTGCCGATGACCAGCGACAGGTTCTCGATCTCGAGCAGGCTCATCGCTGGCGCCGCGATTTCGGGTCGAGTATGTCGGCGATGCCGTCGCCGAGCAGGTTTAGCCCGAGCACGGTGATGACGATCGCCATGCCGGGAAAGATCGCCATCCAGGGCGCCGTCACCATACGCGTCTGCGCGTCGAACAGCATGCGGCCCCAGCTCGGCATTGGCGGCTGCGCGCCAAGGCCGACATAGGAAAGGCCGGCCTCGGCGAGGATACCCAGCGCGAACTGGATGGTGCCCTGGACGAGCAGCAGCGTCGCGATGTTGGGCAGGATGTGCTCGACCGTGATCTCAGTCATGCCCTTGCCGGCGGCGCGCGCGGCAAGGATGAATTCGCGCGGCCAGATCGCCAGCGCGCCGGCGCGGGCGACGCGCGCGAAGACCGGTATGTTGAAGATGCCGATGGCGATGATGGCGTTGACGGCGCCGGGGCCGAAAATGGCGGTGATCATGATCGCCGAAAGCAGCGCCGGGAAGGCGAAGACGAGATCGTTGACACGCATCAGCGCCTCGTCGGCGATGCCGCCGCGCGCTGCGGCGAAGGCGCCGAGCGGCACGCCGACGCCCATGCCGATGCCGACCGCCACCAGCGCCACGGCGATCGAGTTGCGTGCGCCGACCATGATCATCGACAGGATGTCGCGGCCGAAGTGATCGGTACCGAACCAGTGCGCCACCGATGGCGCCTCCGTCTTGTCGGCGATCACCAGTTTGGTGACGTCATAGGGCGTCCAGACGAAAGATAGAAGCGCGACTGCCGCCACCAGCAGCGTGATGGCGAAGCCGATCAGGAAAGAGCGGTTGCCGAAAGCCTTGGCCAGAACCCCGGCGAGGGTTTCATCGGGCAGGTCGACGCGCATCGTCATTGCCGGCCCCTCAGGCGCGGATCGACGACCGCATAGGAGAAATCGACCAGCAGGTTGACGGCGATGACGGCTGCGACCAGCAGCATGACGACGCTTTCGACGACGATCAGGTCGCGCTGGGTGATGGCCTGGAACACCAGCCGGCCTAGTCCCGGCAGATAGAAGACATTCTCGATGATGATGGTGCCGGCGAGCAGGAAGGCGAATTGCAGGCCGAGGATGGTGAGCACCGGGATCATGGCGTTGCGCAGCGCGTGGCGCCAGAGCACGGCGCTGTAGGGCAGGCCCTTGGCGCGGGCGGTGCGGATATAGTCCTCGTTGAGCACCTCGATCAGCGCCGAGCGGGCGACGCGGGCCAGGATCGCGGCCTGCGGCAGCGCCAGCGCGACGGCCGGCAGCAGCAACGATTTCAGCGCTGGCCATACGCCTGCATTCCAGCCAGGAAAACCGCCGGCCGGCACCAGCCGCAGCCACACGGCGAAGAGGTAGATCAGCATCAGCGCGAACCAGAAGTTCGGCACGGCGACGCCAAGCTGGGCTGCTCCCATGGCAAGTGTGTCGCCGGCCCGGCCTTGCCGGCCGGCGGAAAACACCCCGACCGGAATGGCAATGACCGTCGAGAGCGCCAGCGCGATCAGCGCCAGCGGCAGCGAGACCACGACGCGTTCACGCACAAGATCAACGACGGGCACCGAATAGGTGTAGGAGCGGCCGAAATCGAGGCTGAGCAGCCCGCCCGCCCAATGCAGATAGCGCAGGACAAGCGGCGCGTTCAGCCCCATCTGGTTGCGCAGCAGCTCGACCTGATCGGCGCTGGCATTGAAGCCCAGCATCAGGCGCGCCGGGTCGCCCGGCAGGATCTCCATCACCGCGAACACCACCATCGAGGCCAGCACCAGCGTGACGGCCGCGATGATGAGGCGTTTTGCGAGGTAGGCGGTCATCGGAGGCGATCGGGCGATCGCGCCGGCCGTCAATCCGTCCACTTCACCTTGGTGAGGTCGTTGGCCTGGATCGGCGCGTTCTCCCACAGGCCTTGCAGCTTGGCGTCCCAGACGCCGACCTTCGGCAGTTCGTAGAGGAAGCCGACGACGGCGTCGTCGGCAAGGATCTTCTGCGCTTCGCCGAGCAGTTGCTTGCGCTTGGCTTCGTCGGAGGTGAGGTTGAGCTCGGCGATGATCTTATCGAAAGTCGGGTTGTCGTAATTGAAGTAATAATCCTTGCGCGAATAGATATCGATGTCGTTCGGCTCGGTGTGGGAGACGATGGTGAGGTCATAGTCCTTCTTGGTGAAGACCTGGTCGAGCCACTGCGCCCATTCCACGGGCACGATCTCCAGGTCGATGCCGACATCGCGCAGCTCGGAGGCAATGATTTCGCCACCAAGCCGCGCATAGGAAGGCGGCGGCAGCTTCAGCGTTGCCTTGAAGCCGTTTTCAAGACCGGCCTCCTTCAGCAGTTCCTTGGCTTTGTCGACATTGTGCGGGTAGAGGCCGGTGAGATCGACGTAGTCCTTGTTGGCCGGCGACATATGCGAGCCGATCGGCACGCCGAGGCCTGCCGAGGCGCCGTCGATGATCGCCTTGCGGTCGAGCGCGAAGGAGATCGCCTGTCGCACCTGCAGCTTGTCGAATGGCGGCTTCTTGTTGTTGATCGAAAGGATCGTTTCGCCTTCGGTCGAGCCGATCACCACATGGAAGCGCGGATCGCCCTTGACCTGGGAGACGCTGTCGGGGTCGAAGAAGGGGAATGCCTGGATGTCGCCGGAAAGCAGCGCCGGCACTGCGGCGGCGGCATCAGGCACGATGCGGAACTCGACCTTGTCGAGGGAGACAGGCGCGCCCCAGTAATGGTCCGCTTTCACAAGCGTGATCGAGGAGCCCTTGGCCCAGCTCTGAAATTTGAACGGGCCGGTGCCGATCGGCTTTTCCTTGTTGGCGTCGGCGGATTTCGGCGACACGATCACCGCGTCGCCCCAGCCCATATTGTAGAGGAATGATCCCTGCGGGTTCTTTAGCGTCACCTTGACGGTCGCCGGGTCGACCACGTCGACCTTGTCGATCTGCGCGAACAGGCCTTTCTGGGCATTGACCGAATTGTCGGCGCGGGCACGGTCGAGCGAGAATTTCACGTCGTCGGCGCTGAAGTCGCTGCCGTCGTGGAATTTCACGCCGGTGTGCAGCTTGAAGGTGTAGGTCTTGCCGTCATCGGAGATGCTCCAGCTTTCGGCGAGGTCGGGCAGCACCTCTCCGTTAGGGCCGATGCGGGTGAGACCCTCGAAGACATTGGCATAGAGCACCTCGTCGATTGCGGCCGCGGCGCCCGCGGTCGGGTCGAGATGCGGGGGTTCGAGTGGAATGCCGATGACGAGATCGGTGCGCGCGGCAAATGACGATGTGATGGCGGCGAATGTCAGCACGGCGGCGGCCAGAACGGTCTTCCACAATTTCATCGCTAAGCTCCCATTTGCTTAAATTCGCGCGAACCCGGCGGATAGAAGCGTGATTTGCCCCGAGAGTAAATTGCGTTTCGTGCTGCCCGACGGCACGGGGAGAAATGTTTTTCCTGATCAGCCGGTCGTGCCGCGCAGCAGCACGTTGAGGCCGATCGCCATCACCTTCGCCGATTCCACCATGTCGGCGATGCCCACCCACTCGTCCGGCCGGTGGGCAAGATCGAGAATGCCGGGACCGTAGGCGATGCAGTCGTAGATGTGGCCGATGCGGGCGACGTGCTTCTGGTCATAAGTGCCGGGCGAGATCACATAGTCCGGTTCGCGGTCGAAGACCTCCATGATGCCCTTGGCTACGGCCTTGACCACCGGCGCGTCGCGCTCGGTCATCAGCGGCAGCACCTCCATCAGGTCGCGGATCTCGTAATCGAACTTCTTCCGCTCGCGCTTCAGCCGTTCGAGGATGCCGGTGACTTCGCCCTTGACGGTGGCGATGTCCTCTTCGAGCAGGAAGCGGCGGTCGATGGTCAGCCGGCAGGAATCCGGCACGTTGGGCGAGGGAAGGCCTGGCCTGAAATCCTCGGTCTGGCCGCCATGGATGGAGTTGATGTTCATAGTCGAGCGCCGGGCGCCCTCGGGCACCACCGGCATGCGCGTCATCTTGCGGTCGAGCGCCGGGAACAGCTCTTCCTCGAAGGCTTGCAGCACGGCGCCCATATGGCGCACGGCGTTGTCGCCGAGGAAAGGCATCGAGCCGTGCGCGATCTCGCCCTTGGTCTCGATCTCGGCCCACCAGACGCCGCGATGGCCGAGGCAGATGCGATCCTTGTTAAGCGGCTCGGGAATGATGACGTGGTCGACCTTCGGCCTGGAGAAGTAGCCGAGCTTCGCCAGATGGGCGACGCCGCCGAAGCCGCCGGACTCCTCGTCGACCGTGCCCGATATCTCGATGGCGCCGGGAAAGTCGGGATAGACCTGCATGAAAGCTTCCGCGGCGATGACCGAAGCGGCGAGCCCGCCTTTCATGTCGCAGGCGCCGCGGCCATAGACCCGGCCGTCCTTCACCACTCCCGCAAAAGGATCGACGGTCCAGCCGTCGCCGGCCTCGACGACATCGATGTGCGAATTGAAGTGGACGCAAGCGCCCGGCGCGCGGCCATCGAAACGGGCGACGACATTGACGCGCGGGTGGCGGTCGGTATCGCCGGGCGCGCCCTCGGCGCGAATGAACTCGGTTTCGAAGCCGAGCTTCTTGAGGCGCGCGCCAAGATACTCCGCGCATGGCCGGTAGGCCTCGCCGGGCGGATTGACGGTCGGAAAGCGGATCAGGTCGGCGGTCAGCGCGACCAGGTCGTCGACCCGGTCATCGACGGCCAGAAGCAGTCGTTCATTCATCCGATGGATTGAAGGAGCAACGCCACGGTTTTGCAAGCGGCCTCTGGCCCACCGTCAAACAATAATCGGGTCAAACAATAATCGGGGCCAAACAATGATCAGTGCAGGTTCAACGGGTTAAACCGTCGAGAGTGCGTGCCGCACCGGCAACCATGGCGGGAAAATCGTTCAAATTCACCGCATCGGATTGGCGGATTCGTCAACGAGTGTGTGGTATTTAACGCACCTGCCGACAAAATGATGGAAAAAAACCGCGTGACGGCAAGGGGCAATCGAAGGGGTTTGATCGCATGAAAAAGTCCGTTCTTATGGCAGCCGTGCTGGCGAGCACGTTGCTCGGCACGCCGATCGCAAGTCGGGCGGCCTCGCTGGTCGCCAACATCGACGTATCGTCGCAGACGATGACCGTCAGCAAATACGGCCAGGTGCTTTATCGTTGGAGCGTGTCGACGGCGCGCAAGGGCTACTTCACGCCGCGCGGCAGCTATAGGCCACAATGGACGGCCCGGATGTGGTATTCGCGCAAATACGAGATGTCGCCGATGCCCTATTCGGTGTTTTTCCGCGGCGGTTATGCCATCCACGGCACGGGCGCAGTGAAGTATCTCGGACGCCCAGCCTCACATGGCTGCGTGCGCCTGCATACGGCCAATGCGGCGACCTTCTATTCAATGGTGAAGGAAGTCGGCTACGGCAACACGCGGATCGTCGTGACCGACTGAAAATGGGCCGGGAGAGGTTCGCTGATGGTCGCAGGCAGAATTGCTGCCTGCGCGCCTGCCCCTTTCGGAGCGTTGCAGCAATGCCTCACATACTTCGAAAAACAACAACTTATGCTGCCTTCACTATTGCGTAAGCTGGCCTTCACTCCGCGGCAATGGTAAGCGAGACGGGTCAATTCTGACGGCTTGGGGAACTATGATGTATCGATTCCTTTTGGGCGCCGCGATCGCGGCAACCGCAACTTCGGCTTTTGCTGCCGATGCGCCAGTCGTTTTGGACCAGGAACTCGCACAACCGCATATTTCAGGCTATGGCGAAGTGTATCTCGGCGGAATCTATTTCGCGACTCCCGGGGACGATGCAAACGGCACCACTGCCGGTGGCGCCGCTCGGATCAATTTCCCGATCGATGCCCGTTGGAACATCCAGACCGACGCCGTTATCGATTCGATTTGGATCGAAGGCACGAACATCTACAGCTACGGCGGCGCCATCCACGGCTACTGGCGCGATCCGAGTTCCTATGCGCTGGGCGGATTTGCGACGATCACCGGATATGGCGGCGAAGACTTTGGGGACGCTGATCTCTACAGTTTTTCGGTCGGCCCCGAAGCACAGGCCTATTTCGGCAATGTGACGCTCTACGGCCAAGTTTACTACGGCCAACTCCGAGCGAGCGGCGAATCGGAACATGTCGACAATTGGGGCGGCCGTGGTGTGGTGCGCTACTTTGCCCAGGATGACCTTCGCTTCGACGGCGAACTTGGCTTTTCGAGGCTCTCGGAGAGTGGCGTGCACTTCGATACGGTTACCGCGGCACTCCAGGCCACCTACAGGTTTTCAGGTACGCCGTGGTCCGTATTCGGACGTTACCAACTGGATCACGTGACTTTCTCCGAAGCTTCGGGCAGCGTGAACGTCCACAAATATGTGATCGGACTGCGGGCAAGCTTCGGCTCGGATACATTGCTTTCCGAAGACCGCAATGGCGCGACCATGGATACCTATCGGCCCAACCTTACGATACCGTTCCTCTAGGAATTACCTCGGCCAGTTTAGCTAGCCTAGATCAAAGCCGCGAAGAGTGATCTTCGCGGCTTTTTCCTTGTGCAGACATCGGCGCCCTTGTGCCCGGGCTGGGTTGATCGAGCCGGAAAACAGCGCTGAGCGTTTTGGGTATGGCGCCCGAAGGCTCAGCCGACCTCTTTGGCCTGCCCACGCCGCTTGCGGCGGCGGCCGCTCATCTCCCAGCGCTTGTGGAACCACATCCACTGTCCGGGATCCTCGCGCACCCAGCGCTCGACGACGTCGGCGAGAAGCTGTGTGGTTGCATGAACATCGACGCTGCCGCCTTCGGTGCGCGGCAAGGTGAGCTTGTCTTCGATCTCGAGGCGGAACCGGTTTCCCGGCAACCTGACGCAGCGGGCCGGGTAGACATCGCACTCATAGTGGCGGGCGAGCATGCCCAACACTGGATTGCTCTGGCAGAGACGGCCGAAGAAGATCGTCTCGACGCCGTCCGTGAATTTCTGGTCGACCAGCACGCCAATGGTGCCGCCCTTCTCCAGAATGGCGGCGAGAGCGAATGACGCGCCGGTCGAGGAGGGCAGCAAGCCTCCCATCGTCGAGCGGCGTGTCGAGTGGATATAGTCGGCAAGGTAAGGATTGTTGGGCGGGCGGAAAAGCGCCGTGATGTTCATGCCGAAGGTGGCGGCCGCCACCGGCAGCAACTCGAAATTGCCGAGATGGCCGGTGAACAGAATATGCGGCTTCTTCTCGCCGGCGATCTCGACGAAATGGTCGATGCCGCGGACCTCGACCCGACCCGGTTCGGTGGCGTTCGGGTCGAAATCAAAGAGGGCGTCGAGGAAGATGTACTCGGCCGCAAGCCGGGCCATGTTGCCCCACATGTCGGATGCGATGGCCTCGATCTCGGCATCGCTCTTTTCCGGATAGGCGAGGCGCAGATTGTTGAGGGCCACCCGATGCCGTCCGACCAGCGGCCCGATGCGGCGGGCGACGCGGTCAGCGAAGTTGAGCGCGCTGTCCGGCGGCAAAAGACGCAGCAGACCGATCATCGCCATGGCAAGCCGCGCCACCAGCCAATGCTCCATCTGGCGCAACCGCCGGCCATAGCGGAACATGAGGTCCCGGCGGGCTTTCTTGAGCACCTTGCCGGCCATCTCTAAACGCGCAGGATGATCTTGCCGAAGACGTCGCGGCCTTCCATGCGCTTCAGCGCGGCGTCGATGTCGTCGAAGCCGACTTCGGTGTCGATCACGGGGGAGACGACCCCGGCCGCCATCTTCTGCATGGCGTTGGCCATGTTCTCCATGCGGCAGCCGAAGGAGCCGAGCAGCTTTAGCTGCTGCTGGAAAAGCTGCATCAGATTGACCTGCGTCGACACGCCCGAGGTCGAGCCGCAGGTGACGAGACGGCCGCCGCGCTTCAAGGAGAGCATCGAGCCGGCAAAGGTATCGGCGCCGACATGCTCGAAGACGACGTCGACGCCCCTCTTCTTGGTCAGCTTGCGCACGACGCCTTCGAAACGGTCCTCGCGGTAGTTGATGACATGGTCGGCGCCGAGCGCCTTCGCCTTGTCGATCTTGTCATTCGACCCGACGGTGGTGATCACCGTGCAGCCCATGCGCTTGGCCAATTGGATGGCGGCGGTGCCGATGCCGGAGCCGCCGGCATGGACAAGGATGGTCTCGCCGGGCTCGAGTCTGGCATTGTCGAACAGCATGTGCTCGACCGTGCCGAAGGTAACGGGGGCGACCGCGGCGCCGATCTCAGACACGCCGGGCGGTGCAGGCACAAGGAGGCGGGCCGGCAGGTTGATCTTCTCCTGCGCGAAGCCGTCGAGATGGAAGCCGTGGACGCCGGACACGTGCTCGCAGAGATTGTCGCGGCCTTCGCGGCAGGCGCGGCAGAGCCCGCAGGTGCGCGCGCCATAGATCGACACCAACTGTCCCGGCAGGAGATTGGAAACACCTGGTCCGACCGCCTCGACCTCGCCGGAGGCCTCGGCGCCGACGACCAGCGGCAGCTTGCGCTTGGCGAAGGCCATGCCGCGCCAGCCCCAGACGTCGATATGGTTGAGCGCCACCGCCTTGATGCGGAGCGTCACTTCGCCGAGCGAAGGCGGTGGGGGAGGCGGCAGGTCCACCGTTTCAAGGCGGCGGTCCTCGATAAGTTGCAATGCGCGCATTTGGCCTGTCGGTACTTTGGAGGCGGAAAAACGTCCGCTTAGACCGGTTCCCTCGCCATGACAAGGCAGGTGTTCTGGCCGCCGAAGCCGAAGGAATTCGACAGAACCGTGCCGACTTCAGCGTTGCGCTTCTTGTTCGGCACCACGTCGAGCACGATCGCCGGATCGGGATTGTCGTAGTTGATCGTCGGCGGAATGACGCTTTCGCGCATGGTCATCAGTGAGAATGCGGCCTCGACCGCGCCGGCGGCCGACAGCGTATGGCCGATCATCGACTTGTTGGAAGAGATCGGCATCGAACCGATCCGCTCGCCGAACACGGTCGACAGCGACAGATGCTCCATCTTGTCGTTTTCCGGCGTCGAGGTGCCGTGCGCGTTGACGTAGTCGATCTCGTCTTCGCCCAGGCCTGCATCGGCAAGGGCGGCGCGCACCGTGGCGATCGCCGGCGAAGCATCGGGCTTGGAGCGGGTGCGGTGGAAATCGTCGGCGCGCTCGCCGCAGCCGCGCATGATGCCGAGGATAGTCGCGCCGCGGGCAAGTGCTGCCTCCAGCGATTCCAGCACCAGCGCGCCGGAACCTTCGGCAAGGACAAAGCCGTCGCGATCCTTGGAAAAGGGTTTTGACGCCTTTTCCGGGATGTCGTTGTGGGTGGAGAGCGCCGAAAGCAGCGAAAAGCGGATCAGCGCTTCGGCCGTCGCGGATCCGTCCGCGCCGATCGACAGCGCCTTGTCGCATTCGCCGCGGCGGATCGCCTCGACGCCGAGCTGGATAGCGGTGGCGCCGGAGGCGCAAGCGGTGGACAGCGTGATCGGCAGGCCGCGCGTGCCGAAGCGGTCGGCGAGGCGATCGGCGATCGAACCGAACTGCGTGGTCTCAAAGATGTCGAGCTCCTTCAGCCCGCGCGCCACCCGCAGCAGCCTTTCAGCGCCGTTGTCTTGGCTGTCGGAATTGTAGAGCGAGAAACGGTCGGCCCAGTCGAGCTCGACCGGCGGCGAAGCAAGAAACAGCGGCCCGCCGAAATCGCCGGAATCGAGGCCCGCTTCCGAGACCGCCTCTTGGGCGGCCGTCTCGGCCAGTTCATAGGTGAGGGGGCTGGCGCCCTTGGAGCTCGACGGCAGGAAATCGACCATGCCGGAGATGCGGGTGTTCAAGTGATCGACCGGAAAGCGGGTGATCGGGTGGATGCCGGATTTGCCGGAGGTCAGCGCCGCCCAGTTGTCTGCCTTGCCGACGCCGAGCGAGGTCACCACGCCGATGCCGGTCACGGCGACGATCGGCCTGCCCATGTGATCGCGGAAATTGGCCATGTTCGTTGTCTGCCTTCGCTCTAAGCGGCTTTGATCAGCCCAAGGCCCTCGAATTGGTGATAGCCGATTGCGGTTGCAAGGACGGCTTGGGGAATGCCCTCAAATTGCCGCTCCATTGTTGCATCGAAAGCGGGGTAGCCGGCCTTGCGGTCGACGGCGAGGGCCGCAAGCGCAACCGCAAAAGGAAACTGCGCCTCCTTCATATGGCCGGTCAGCGTCGAGAAGGCGCGCACGGCAAGCGCCGGATTTGCGTCTAGCGCCGCCTTTTCGGCTGCCGTGGCGGCATGCGCGCCGGAGGCCCCGGAAATCGTCAGCAATTCACCGTCGGGAAGTGCAGCCTGATTCAGCAGCGCAGCGATCTCACCGTTCAGCTCGCCGCGCCGTCGGCGGGCGCGTCCCGAAAGGATAGGCCCGAGTTCTGCATAGATCTTGCGGCCTCGGCTTTCAGCATGCTCGCGCTGTTCGAGTACCAGGAAGGCGCCGCCGGAGCCGGTCACCACGCCGCCGCCTTCGCGGCCCTGACGCTGCCAGACCGGCTTCCAGGGGCCGCGATGCAGGTAGCCGGCAAGCTCATAGCCGAGCAGCATGTCGGAATGCTCGGTCTGGAACGCGCCGCCGACCAGCACATGCGTCGACTGGCCGGAGCGGATGCGCGCGGCCGCGGTCTCGACGGCAGATACGCCGGCGCCTTCCTCACCCATGAAGGTGCGGGACGAGCCGGTGACCTTGTGCACGATCGAAATGTTGCCGGCGAGCAGATTGGAAAGCTGGGCGAGGAACAGCGTCGGCCGCAATTCCGTGGTCAGCTTCTCGTTGAGAAGGACGTCGCGGTCGTTGCGGCTCTCCGAGGCGGCAAGGATCGCGCTGTCGACGGCCTCGTCGCGCTCGCCGCCGCCGGCGGCCACTACCATGTCCATGGTCGCGCAGAGCTCGTCATTGCCCTTGATGCCGGCGTCGTCCAGCGCAAGGCCGGCAACATAGGTGCCGAGCCGCTGCCAGGTTTCCATCTGGCGCTGGTCGCCACGCTTGGCAATCTGCAGGTTCCAGTCGATCTCGGGCAGGGGGTGAATGGTGTAAGGAGCGAAGCGCGTCGCATCGAGCACCGGCTCAATGCCCGGCCTGGTCAGCTTCTGCCAATGCGCATCCGGCCCCTCTCCCAGTGAAGAGACAAGGCCGATGCCGGTAATGACGACGTCGTGGGAACTCATGGGCGGCTGTTGTGGGTCAGGTGGCAGGGCGCGTCAAGGCCGCGCTCGAACAGCATCAAGCCGCCTTGGCCGCGACCAGCGCGTCGATCTTGGCGCACAGGTTCTTCATGACGAAGTAGTCGTCGGTCGAGGCCTTGCCGTCATTGACCTCCTGCGTCCACTTCTCCAGCGGCACCTTGATGCCGAATTCCTTGTCGATGGCAAAGACGATGTCGAGGAAATCGAGGCTGTCGATGCCGAGATCGTCGATTGTGTGGCTTTCGGGCGTGATGGTGTCGATGTCGATCTCGCTGGTGTCGGCAATGATCTTGGCGACTTTCTCGAATGTGGTGGACAAGGGCTCTTCCTTCGGTTGCGGGCGGAATCTGTCCGCATCTTGTTTGGGCGCTGTCTAATCGGTTTTTCCGGGCAGGAAAAGGCCTGATAAGCCCGGCGCAGATGGGATGCTGGCTTTCGAAACGCAAGAAGGGCCGCCGGTCGGCCCGGCGGCCCCTCCCATTTGACGTACCGTCAGCTCAACTTTCGCGGAGCTTGACCAGGTCGTTCAGCAGCCCGCCCGTTCCGTTGTGGACGGTCAGCCGCTCGACCTTGCCGGCAATGGCTTCGAGAGCCTCAAGCTCCTTCAGCCGCAGCATCACCGGGTTCTCGGCCATCACCTTGGCCGTGTTGAGCAGCGAACGCGTGGCGTTCGTCTCCTCGCGGCGGCGGATGACGTTGGCCTCGGCCTGCTTCTCGGCCGAAACCACCTGGTTGAGGATCTCGCGCATCTCGCCCGGCAGGATGACATCCTTGAGCGCGATATCGCTGACCTCGAGGCCGATCGCGGCCATGTCGGCGCGCACCTTGGCCGCCGCCTCCCCGTCGACCGTCACCTTCTTGTCGAGGATCTGGTCGAGGGTGAGCGCGCCAAGCGTCTTGCGGAAGGCGTACTGCAGGGCGCGGTAGAGGGCTTCTGAGAAGTCCTTCACCGTGCTCACCGCCGTCACCGGATCAACGACCCGGTATTCGGCGGCGATGTTGACGCGGATCGTCACGCGATCCTTGGTCAGCATTTCCTGCCCGGCGACGTCAAGCGACTGGCGCTTGAGGTCGACGACCTTCACCTGGACCATGCGCCCGACATTCCAGAAGGCGTGCACGCCCGCGGCAAGCGTGCGGGCGTAAACGCCGTCCACGAACAGCAGCCCGACCTGACCATCCACGACCGGATGCAGGAACGTGTGTTCCGTCTTCCGGGCCTGGCCGATCCGGCGCATCAAGGCCGGATCGATGGCGAGATCCGCCGCCGTGTCGACGGACGTCACCTTCCACGGGCCGGCATCCGTCCACAGCACGAGCTTGCGGTCCGGAGTGAGAACGGCATGGAGGGCGCCATCGCGCTCGATGACGGCAATGTCGGTGCGCCCGGTGCGGACGACGGTGAAGTGACGCGCGGCCACGTCCGGGAGCTTGTCGAACAATGCCTTCTCGTAGGCCGAAACGAATTCCGGGTTCTTCAGGTCGTGCCTGGAGATTTCCAGGTTGCCGCGCCGGTTGGCGAGCCAATGTTCGCCCGGCATCAGGACAGCCTGGATTTCGCCCTTGTAAAGGGCGACGGCACGCTCATTTTCCTTCACGAGGACGCGCTGGCGTCCAAGAAGCTTTTCGAGAATGGTCTTCATCGTCTTTACTCCTGTCGGGCATGGCCCCATGCGAGGCGTCACGTCATGCGTCGATCGTCCTTTCGTTTCTCGTTTCCTTTCCCGGCACGAATGATCCGGAGACCGGTGGCATCGCCAAGCGGCGGGCCTTCGGGAGCGGATCGCGGGGCGGCGAGGCGGGCGCCGGAGTCCGAAACCTCCTTTGCCGGCACTGCCGCGCCTTGATCGTCACCGCGGACCTGGCCGCGAGCCGATGGCGCAAGACATCGCGGGCCGGCGAGGCCGAAGCCCTGCCGTCCGTGAAACCCCTGCATTCCGGTCCCCGGACCGTTTTTTCAGATAACACCGTAAAAGGGTGCCTTGGCTTATCAGGCCAAATGGAGAAGGATTCGAACCTTCGGCCGTCAGATTATGAGTCTGATGCTCTACCCAACTGAGCTATCCGTGTCGTGGGTGTGGGAATCGAACCCTGCCTCCGGACCAAAATCCGGTGCTCTCCATGAGCTACACCCGCAAGTCCCAACACTCCGAAACGGCGCCGTACACAGCGCGGCAAAGCCGGCTGCGCGGGCGGAGACGAAAGCTCCAACCGTTGTGCTCGCTTCGGTTTTCGTGACCGGGAGCGCGCCTATAGACCCTGCGACGGGTTGTCGCAAGCGGCACTGTCGCGGCGGATTTGCGGCTTCTTCCGGGAGTTGTATTTTAGCAACACCAGCGTGGGCTGTGTTAGAAGGTGACGCGGCCGAGCACCTTGAGACCGTCGCCCTCCGGCGCCACGACCACCGCTTCGCCCTCGCGCGGTGCGATGCCGGTGAGCGCCACGATGTTTTCCAGATGCGTGACCAGCACCAGATTGTCGGATCCGGAATAGCCCCGGATTTCCTTTATGATCGCCGCCATCTGCGCGGCCTTCTCAGCCGGATCGGTTTTCAGCAGATCGAGCGGCGCGAAGGGTTCCGGTTCAGACTCGAAAGCGATGCGGGCGGTGTCGAGGCAGCGGCAATAGCGGCTGGAGAGCACGCGCTCGATGGGCGCCGCGCGCGCCGCGAACAGTGCCCCGATGCGACTTGACTGCTGCTTGCCGCGCTCCGACAGGTTGAGCTGGGTGGCGCAATTGCCGATGTCGAAATTCGCTGGGTCGGCATTGCCGGTGACGAAGGCATGGCGAAGCAGGACGATATGGCCGCCGTCGCGCAGCAGGGCCCAGCCCGCGTCGGTCGCGTGGGCGAGTGTCGGAACGGCAAGCAGGAAAAGCGCCAGGGCAAGTCGCAGCATCAGAAGTCCTTACGCCGGCCCAAGGGACCCGGCCACGATTGGCATATAGGGACCGCAAAGCCGGCTGAAAGACAAGCAGAGGACCGGCGGGTGGATGGAGGGGCGGTTCCGTTGGCCGATTGCACCAAGATCGGGGCTCGCCTATCACGGGAAAAATGTCTCCGCCCCGAAAATGACTCCGCTCACCGAAACCGTCCTTTTCGTCTTCAGCCTCGTCGCGCTTGGCTATCTCGCCGGGTTCACCGGCTATCTGAGGCCAGCAAGCGGGGAGGGCATATCCGAATTCGCCGTCAACGTGGCGATGCCGCTGCTGCTCTTCCAGACAATGGTGAAGTCCGATTTCCACGGCGTGGCGCCCTGGTCGCTGTGGGGCGCCTATTTTGCGGCGGCTGCCATCACCTGGGCCGCCGGCCATCTGGTCACGACGCGCATCTTCGGCCGTGACGCCCGCGCCGGCATCGTCGGCGGCGTGTCCTCGGCCTATTCCAATGTCGTGCTGCTCGGCGCGCCCTTCATCCTCGGTATTTTTGGTCCGAGCGGCTTCGAGGTGCTGTCGCTGCTGGTCTCGGTTCACCTGCCGATCATGATGATGGCCTCGATCGTGCTGTTCGAAATGTTCGGCCGTAGCGGCGGCGAGCAGGTGCATCCGCTGCGCGTCATCAGGAACTTTTTCAGGCGGCTGTTCGTCAATCCGCTGATCATCGGCATTCTGGCGGGGCTTGCCTGGCGCTTCACAGGCGCGCCGCTGCCGGCGCTTATCGGGCGGCTGGTCGACGCGCTGGCCGATACGGCCGGGCCGATAGCGCTGTTTGCCATGGGGCTCAGCCTGCACCGCTTCGGCATTTCCGGCAACATCCGGCCGGCGCTCGCGCTGTCGGTGCTGAAGCTCTTCCTGATGCCGGCGCTTGTTCTTCTCCTGGTCTGGCTGCTCGGCCTGCCGCCGCTGACGGCAAAGGTGGCCGTGGTGGTGGCGGCGCTGCCATCCGGCATCAATTCCTACCTCATCGCCGTCCAGTTCAACACCGGCCAGGCGCTGGCCTCGAACCAGATGACGATCGCCACGGCAAGCGCTGTGCTGACCACGTCATTCTGGCTGACGGTGGTCGTCAATGTGTTCGGCTAGAACCAATCGGCCCGGCCGGCGCTCGCTTTTGCTGGCCCAACCCCTATATGCCATCTTGTGATTGCTTGCAGGGCTTTCCCTAGGTAAGAGCATTGCCCCAGCGTGCGGCCCTGCACGCCCATCGAATATCCAGAAAAACGGCCGATCAGCGCGCCGAACGGAGGCCAGACCATGCTTCAGAAAACCAGCCATTTCATGCGCCAGGCCAATCTCATCAACGGCGAATGGGTGCAGGCCGACAGCGGCCAGACGGTCGACGTCAACAACCCCGCCACCGGCCTGAAGATCGGCACCGTCCCGAAGGCCGGCAAGGCCGAGACGCGGCGCGCCATCGAGGCCGCCGAGGAGGCCTTCAAGTCCTGGCGCAAGACGACCGCGCTCGAGCGCTCGAAGCTTCTGCGCAAGCTGCACGACGCGATGATGGACAATCAGGACGTGCTCGCCGAGCTGCTGACCATCGAACAGGGCAAGTCGTTGTTTGAATCGAAGGGCGAGATCGGCTCGGCTGCGAGCTACATCCTGTGGTTCGCCGAGGAAGGCCGGCGCACTTACGGCGATATCGTGCCGTCGCCCTGGGGCGACCGCCGCATCCTGGTGACCAAGGAGCCGGTCGGCGTCATCGCCGCCATCACGCCGTGGAATTTTCCGTCCTCGATGCTCGCCCGCAAGCTCGGACCGGCGCTGGCCGCAGGCTGCACCGCCGTCGTCAAGCCAGCCTCGCAGACCCCTTATTCCGGTTTGGCGTGGGGCGCGCTTGCCGAGGAAGTCGGCTTCCCCAAGGGCGTCATCAACATCCTGACCGGCTCGGCCGGCGAGATCGGCGACGAGATCTGCGCCAACCCGCTGGTCAAGAAGATCACCTTCACCGGCTCGACCGAGGTGGGCAAGATCCTGATCCAGAAGTCGTCGACGACGGTCAAGAAAGTGTCGATGGAGCTCGGTGGCAATGCGCCGTTCATCGTCTTCGACGACGCCGACATCGACCGTGCCGTCACCGGCGCCATCACCGCCAAGTACCGCAATTCGGGCCAGACCTGCGTCTGCACCAACCGCTTCCTCGTCCAGGCCGGCGTCTATGACAAGTTCGTCGAGAAGCTGGCCGCCGCCAGCAACAATCTCAAGGTCGGTTCCGGCCTGGAAGAAGGCGTCCAGCAGGGGCCGCTGATCGACGAGAAGGCGGTCGAGAAGGTCGAGGAACTGATCGCCGACGCGACGTCGAAGGGCGGCAAGGTCGTTGCCGGCGGTAAGCGCCATGCGCTCGGCGGCTCGTTCTTCCAGCCGACGGTGATCGCCAATGCAACGCCGAAGATGCGCTTCATGAAGGAAGAGATCTTCGGGCCGGTCGCCCCCGTGTTCAAGTTCGAGGCCGAGGAAGAGGCGATCGCTTTAGCCAACGACACCGAATTCGGCCTTGCCTGCTATTTCTATACCGGCGATCTCGGCCGCGCCTTCCGGGTCATGGAAGGGCTGAAATACGGCATGGTCGGCGTCAATGAAGGGCTGATCACCACGCCCGAGGCGCCGTTCGGCGGCGTCAAGGAATCGGGTCTCGGCAAGGAAGGCGGACATCAGGGCATCGAGGACTACCTCGACACCAAATATGTCTGCATCGGCGGCCTCGGCCTCTGACAGCCGATCACGGAGCAGGGCAGGCGCCTGGCCTGCCCTTGCCGGAGGCAGCCGGCCTAAATCGACTGATCAAGAACTGGCATTTCGGGCATGGCGATGAAGGACGGCGAGGTCTTCGGCACGACGCAGGCGGGCGAGGCGGTTCGCCGCTTCACCATCCGCGGCGGCGGCCTCACCGCCAACATCATCGGACTCGGCGCGATCATCCAGGACCTGCGGCTCACCGGCCATGACGCACCGCTGGTGCTGGGCTACGACCGGTTCGAGCCCTACGAGACCGACCGCGCCTATTTCGGCGCAGTTGTCGGCCGCTTCGCCAACCGCATTCGCGACGGCCGCTTCACCATCGCCGGCAATCGCTACCAGACGGAACGCAACTTTCTTGGCAAGCACACGCTGCATGGCGGCTCGGAAGGCTACTTCCACCGTCCGTGGACGGTCTCGCTGCATGGGCGCGATTTCGTGACGCTGACGCTGCACGATCCGGACGGCACAATGGGCTTTCCCGGGGCGCTGGACGTCACCTGCACTTATCGGCTGAAGATCCCCGGCACGCTCAGCATGGAACTGACCGCCACCTGCGAGGAGCCGACGCTCTGCAACCTCGCGCAGCATTCCTACTTCAATCTCGACGATGGCGGGGACGGCGACATCCTCGACCACCGGCTGATGCTCAATGCCGGCGCCTACACGCCCGTCGACGGCGAGATGATCCCGACCGGCGCTGTGAAGCCGGTCGACGCCACGCCCTTTGATTTCCGCCAGGCGCGGCCACTGCGTATGGAGACGGAAGGCGAGCAGCTTCCCTACGACCTGAATTTCTGCCTGGCCTCCAGCCGCGGGCCGCTGCATCAGGCAGCCTGGGTGCAAGCAGCCAATTCCGGCGTCGAGATGGAGGTCTGGACCACCGAGCCCGGCCTGCAACTCTATATCGGCCAGTATGTCGCGCCGTCGTCGCCCGGGCTGGATGGCCGCCGCTACAAGCCGTTCTCCGGTTTCTGCCTCGAAGCGCAGGCTTGGCCCGACGCACCGAACCGGCCCTATTTCCCGCAGGCCACGCTGTGGCCGGGGCAGATCTACCGTCAAGTGACGGAATATCGGTTCCGCCGGCCTTGAGGTCTGCCGATATTCAGGCAAGGCCGGCCTAGCTTAGCCTTCGAATGCTGTCCTAAGCACGTCGAACGGCGCCAGAGCGCCGCGGACCTGCACGACAGCGGCGGCGACGCAATGCGCGCGCCGAACCGCTTCCGCTGGCGCATGGCCGGCAAGCCGGGCGGCGAGATAGCCGCCATTGAAGGAGTCGCCGGCGCCAGTGGTATCGACGGGCGTTGCGACATGAACGGCCGCCACGGTTTGCAATGCTCCGCTCACGGCAAGCACCGCCGGCTGCTCGCCATTCTTGACGACGATCTCGCCGACCAAGGACCCTAAACGCTCCGCGGTCGCCTGCGGTGTCTCGTCTCCGAACAGCATCTGCTCGTCGGGGAAAGTCGGCAGCGCGATATCGGCGACGGCAACCGCTTCCAGGATCGCGGCCTGCGCCGTCTCGCGGTTCGGCCAGAGCCTGGGGCGATAGTTTGGGTCGAAGGCGACGAGGGAACCGGCTGCGCGGGCTTTGGCGACAGCAGCAAGCAAGGTCTTGCGTGCCGTTTCGTCCAGAATTGCCAGAGTGATTCCGGAAAAATAGACAAGCGCCTGGTTTTCAAGGCTTTTCGCCAGCGCGGCCGGATCGGACGCGAGCTGGCGCGCCGCCGCGTCGCTTCGCCAGTAGGTGAAAGCGCGCTCGGCTCCGGTGAGTGTTATGGCGTAAAGGCCGGGCCTTGCGCCGGCAATGACCGGGCTGTTGCCGATGCCGATACCGTTTTGTGCGAAGAAGCCGATCTGATCGCGCGAAAAAGGATCATCGCCGAAGGCCGACACATAGGTCGCCGGCCGGTCCGGGCTCAGCGCATGCAGCGCCCACAGCGTGTTGAAAGTGTCGCCGGCAAAGCCCAGGCGCCAGTTCGGCCCCGCCTGGCCCGACAGTTCGAGCATGCATTCGCCGATCGAAGCAACACCGTTGGCGGCCATGGGGGCTCCTTCCTCTTGAAACGATGCTGCTGTAGCTTTTTGCAACCGGCAGCGCCATGCTTGGCGAAAACCGATTTTTGCGCCAGAAGCGATTTCCCACAGGCGGGACGGGATGCGGCACGCAGCCCGTGACGTTATCAGCCGAAGAGGAACCGGTTTGGCATCGATATGGCGTTACATTTTCGCTGGTCTTGGTTTGGCCGCCCTGGTGGTCGGCGTCCTGACGGTTGTCTACCTGACGGCGCCGCACTCGCCGCAAGGTCCCGACACGTCGCGCTCGAAGAAGACGGCGAATGGCCTGTTCGTTGCGAGCTTCGAGCCGGAGCGTGGCGCGATCCGGCAAGGCGAACTGCAATCCTGGCTGCTGACGCTGAAGACCGCCGCCGGCGCTCCGGTGGAAGGCGCCGCGATCACCGTTTCCGGCGGCATGCCACAGCACAATCACGGCCTGCCGACCAGTCCGCAGGCGACCGACTATCTGGGCGAGGGGCGCTACCGCATCGACGGCGTGAAATTCACCATGGGCGGCTGGTGGCAGCTGCGCTTCGCCGTCTCGGCGGCGGCGGGGTCCGATTCCGTCGTCTTCGACATCGTGTTGTGAGAGGCCGATGAGGTGTCTTGCCCACGTCGCAAGCCTGGCCACTCTGGCCGCGCTCGTCTTGCTTGGCGGCTGCGGCAAGCCTGAGTTCAGCGACGCCGAGAAGAAAACCATCGCCTCGCTGGCGCTGAACACGCTGCCGGCGCCCAAAGCGGACACCACGAACCAGTATGCCGATGTGCCGGCGGCGGCGGCGCTCGGGTCGACGCTGTTCTTCGATGCCAGCATGAGCCGCGACGGCACGGTGTCCTGTTCGACCTGCCACAAGATCGACCGCCAGTTCCAGGACGACCTGCCGCAGGCGGTCGGCGTCGGCCACACCAACCGTCGCACCATGCCTTTGGCCGGCGTGGCGCGCGATCCATGGTTCTTCTGGGACGGGCGGCGCGACAGTTTATGGGCACAGGCGCTGACGCCGCTCGAAAATCCACTGGAGCAGGCCGGCAACCGCGCCGCCTTCGCGCATTACATCAAGAAGCGGTTCGGCGAGCGCTATGAGCGTATCTTCGGGCCGCTGCCCGATCTCTCCACGGTGCCGGCCAATGCCAGCCCGCTCGGCACCGAGGCCGAGAAGGCCGCGTGGAATGCCATGTCTACCGGCCAGGCCGACGACGTCAACCGCGTCTTTGCCAATATCGGCAAGGCGATCGCGGCTTTCGAGCGATCGATCGAGCCACAGCAGACGCGTTTCGACCGCTTCGCCATCGATCTTGCGACCGGCGCCAAGCCTGAGGGCGACGCGGCGTTCTCGCCGGAAGAGATCCTCGGGCTGAAGCTGTTCATCGGCAAGGCCAATTGCGTGACCTGCCACAACGGCCCGCGCTTCACCGACAACGCTTTTCACAACACCGGCGTGCCGCCGGTGAAGGATCTGCCGCCGGATCGCGGGCGGGTCGATGCGGTGGCTCAGGTCCAGGCCGATCCGTTCAACTGCTTCGGTAAGTTCCGTGACGGGGACGCCAGCGCCTGCCGCGAGCTGCGTTTTATGGTGAAGGATGGGCAGCAGCTGGTGCGCGCCTATAAGACGCCGTCGCTGCGAGGCGCGGCCGCCCGTGCGCCTTACATGCATGCCGGGCAGTTCTCATCGCTCGACGAAGTGGTGGCGCACTATTCGAAGGCGCCGGCTGCCGTCGAGGGCGTTTCGGAAGTCCATCCGCTCGACCTGTCCGACCACGAGCGCGCGGCATTGGTGGCATTTTTGAAAACGCTTGATTGATCCGTTTAGCAGTCGATAGCGGTTGAAAGAATATTGCAAAAAAGGTATATTTTGTTCAATGGGCTGGGTGGTGGAATTCCTCGATGTCAATGTGAGGCAGGAGCTTGAGGCTCAACCCAAAGATATTCTCGCCAGCTTCCTGCGCATATCGCGCCTGATCGAGGCGCATGGCTTGCAGAAAGTCCACGAGCCCTATGTGAAGCATCTGGAGGGTCGGCTCTGGGAAATGCGGATGAAAGGCCGCGATGGTATCGCACGCGCGGTCTATGTGACCGCAGCCGAGCGGCGTGTCGTCGTTGTGCGGGTTTTCACCAAGAAAACCCAGAAGACCCCGCGAAGCGAGATCGAACTGGCTCTGAAGCGAGCAAAGGAGGTTCTATGAGCCGGAAAGCAATCCCTGTCGAGGAAGCGGCGAAAGACTGGCTCAAGGATCCGGAATTCGTCGCCGAATACGAGGCCCTGGAAGAGGAGTTCGCGCTCGCCGAGGCCTTGATAAAGGCTCGCGGTGAAGCCGACATGACGCAGGAAGAGGTTGCCGCCGCCATGGGGACAACGCAGGCTGTGATTGCCCGCTTGGAGAGCGGCCGAAATATGCCTTCGACCAGAACCTTGCAGCGCTTCGCCAAAGCAACTGGATCGAAGTTGCGCATCAGCTTCGAACCCGGCAAACCGAAGTCACGCACCGGTCACTGATTACCTATCTATCCTTCACCGTCTCCATCGCCACGAAGGTCGAGGTCTGCGCCACGTGCGGCAGAGCCGAAATGCGCTCGCCGAGCACACGGCGGTAGGCGGCGATGTCGGTGGTGCGAACCTTAAGCAGGTAATCGAAACTCGACGCCATCATATGGCACTGCTCGATCTCCGGCACGCCCTGCACCGCGCGGTTGAACGCGTCGAGCGCCGCCGAGCGCGTATCGGAAAGCTTCACCTGGACGAAGGCGACATGGCCTTCGCCCATGCGCTCGCGGTCGACGATGGCGCGGTAGCCTCTTATGTAGCCGTCCTTCTCCAGCCGCTTCACCCGCGCCTGCACCGGCGTCTTCGACAGGCCGACCTTCAAAGCCAGTTCGGCCATGGAAAGCCTGCCGTCGCGCCCGAGGGCGGACAGGATGTTGCGGTCTATGCGGTCCAATCGGTCTTCGGTCATCGATATGATGGTCAAAACGATGGGGTTTGACCCTATATGATAGTTCAAATGGACTATCCTGTCGATTTCTTTGGACCGACCTGTATTCATAGCTGTGCTAGCTTGCGACAATCGGTCCGGTGACCGCCGGACCGCTCCCCAACGCTCGCTTTCATGGACCCGACATGCCGCTCGATGCCATCCGCCAGCAGATCCGTGCCAACTACCTGCCCGACGAAGACGCGGCAGTGAAGCGCCTCTCCGATACGGCCGGGCTTTCGGCCGAAGAGCGCAAGGCGATCTCGGACCGCGCCGCCGATCTGGTGCGCGCGGTGCGCGGCTCGACGGATCCCCGGCTGATGGAGGTTTTTCTCTCGGCCTATGGCCTGTCGACCAAGGAAGGCGTGGCGCTGATGTGCCTTGCCGAAGCGCTGCTGCGCGTGCCCGATGCCGAGACGATGGACGATCTCATCGCCGACAAGATCGCGCCGCATGATTGGTCGGCGCATTCGGGCAGCTCGAGCTCCATTTTCGTCAACGCCTCGACCTGGGCGCTGATGCTGACGGGGCGCGTGCTCGACGAAGGCGAGGGCGGCATCGAAGGCACGCTGCGCGCCATGGTGCGCAGGCTCGGCGAGCCGGTCATCCGCAAGGCGGTTGCGGCGGCGATGCGCGAAATGGGCGAGCAATTCGTGCTCGGCCGCACCATCGCCGAGGCCGTGCGACGCGGGCGGGTGATGACGCAGAAGGGCTATCTCTATTCCTTCGACATGCTGGGCGAGGCGGCTCGCACGGAGGCCGATGCGCTGCGCTACCACAAGGCCTATGCGGACGCGATTTCCTCGCTTGACGCCGGCTCGAACGGACCCGACATCCGCTACAATCACGGCATTTCGGTCAAGCTCTCCGCACTGCATCCTCGCTACGAGGTGGCGCAGAAGGAGAAGATGCTGCCGGTGATGGCCGAGCGTCTCTTGTCACTCGCGCTCGCCGCGCGGCATTCGCGCATGGGTCTCAACATCGATGCCGAAGAGGCCGACCGGCTTGACCTGTCGCTCGACGTCATCGAGCGCGTGCTGGCCGAGCCGGAACTCGCCGGCTGGGACGGTTTCGGCGTCGTCGTCCAGGCCTATGGTCCGCGCGCGGCCTTCGTCATCGACTGGCTCTACGCGCTCGCCAGGAAATACAACCGCAACATCATGGTGCGGTTGGTGAAGGGCGCCTATTGGGACACCGAGATCAAGCGGGCGCAGACGCTGGGGCTTGCCGGCTATCCGGTCTTCACCCGCAAGACCAACACCGACGTGTCGTATGTTGCCTGCGCGCGAAAGCTGCTGTCGATGACCGACCGCATCTATCCGCAGTTCGCCACCCACAACGCGCATACGGTGGCCGCCATCCTGTCGATGGCCAAGGACCGCGATTCCTTCGAGTTCCAGCGCCTGCACGGCATGGGCGAATCCCTGCACGAGACGGTGCGCAAGTCCGAGGGCACGCGCTGCCGCATCTACGCGCCGGTCGGCGCGCATTCCGACCTGCTTGCCTACCTGGTGCGGCGGTTGCTGGAAAATGGCGCCAACTCGTCCTTCGTCCACCAGTTGACCGACGAGGAAGTCGAGCCCGAGGAGATCGCGCGCGATCCGCTGGAGGTGGTAGAGAAACAGGGTCCGGCCGCCAATCCGGCGATCGCGCGCCCGGCCGCGATCTTCGGCGCCAACCGGCGCAACTCCAGGGGCTTCGACATCACCGACACCGTGACGCTGGCGGCCATCGACAAGGCAAGGGCGGAATTTGCCGGAGCGGACCGCTGGCATTCCAAGCCGATCACGCGCGCCGCCGGCTACGGCAAGCAGCGCCAGATCGTCAATCCGGCCAAGCCGGACGAAGTCGTCGGCACGGTGCATGAGGCAGCGGCCAAGCAGGTGGCGACCGCCGTGCGCATCGCCGTCGATGCGCAGCCTGCCTGGGCGAAGCGCCCGGTCGCCGAGCGGGCTGCGATCCTTAACCGCGCCGCCGATCTCTACGAGGCCAATGCCGCCGAATTCTTCGCTTTGGCTACGCGCGAGGCCGGCAAGTCCCTGGCCGACGGCGTCGCCGAGGTGCGCGAGGCGGTCGACTTCCTGCGCTACTACGCGGCCGAGGCGGCGAGTGCGGAAGCGGGCACGCAAGCGCGTGGCGCGATCGTCTGCATCTCGCCTTGGAATTTTCCGTTGGCCATTTTCACCGGCCAGATCGCCGCGGCGCTCGTCACCGGCAATTCGGTGATCGCCAAGCCCGCCGAACAGACGCCGCTGATCGCCTTCCGCGCCGTCGAACTGCTGCGCGAGGCCGGCGTGCCGGAGGATGTCATCCAGCTTCTGCCGGGCGACGGTCCGTCCGTCGGCGCACCGCTCACCGCCGATCCGCGCATCGCCGGCGTCTGCTTCACCGGCTCGACCGAGGTTGCCAAGCTGATCGAGAAACAGCTTGCCGAAACCGCGGCGCCCGACGCGATGCTGATCGCCGAGACCGGTGGGCTCAACGCCATGATCGTCGACTCCACCGCGCTGCCCGAGCAGGCGGTGCGCGACATCCTCGCCTCCGCCTTCCAGAGCGCCGGCCAGCGCTGCTCGGCGCTGCGCGTGCTCTACGTCCAGAAGGATGTCGAGAAGAAGATGCTGGAAATGCTGAAGGGCGCGATGGAGGCGCTCACCGTCGGCGATCCCTGGCAAATCTCGACCGACGTCGGCCCGGTCATCGACGACGAGGCGCAAGGTTCGATCAGCGACTATTGCACGAAGAAGGGGCTGGAGGGCAGGCTGATCGCCAAATTGGAAGCGCCGAAGAACGGCCGCTTCGTCGCGCCGCATGTCTTCCGCGTCAAAGGCATCGAGGAGATGGAGCGCGAGGTGTTCGGTCCGGTGCTGCATGTCGCCAGTTTCGACGCCGACGATATCGACGCGGTGATCGCCGCCATCAACCGCAAGGGCTATGGCCTGACCTTCGGCCTGCACACGCGCATCGAGGGCCGCGTCCAGCACTTCGTCGACGGCATTCATGCCGGCAACATCTATGTCAACCGCAACCAGATCGGCGCTGTCGTCGGCTCGCAGCCCTTCGGCGGCGAGGGGCTGTCGGGCACGGGGCCGAAGGCCGGCGGGCCGCATTATCTACGCCGCTTCCGCAAGGGACCGGAGGCCGGCACCGAGGTTGGCGAAGGCCACAAGGTGACGGCCACCGAGCTTGCCGACAACCTGCCGGATCCGGCGCTTGGCGGCTGGTCGACGCGGCCGGACCGCGTGGCGATCCTGAGGAAGCATCTGCGCGGCAAGGGCGCGGCGGCGATTGCCGCCGCGGCGAGCCTCGATTTCGGTCAGGTCGACCTGCCGGGTCCGACCGGCGAGGCCAACACGCTGTCGCTGGCGCCGCGCGGGCGGGTGCTCTGCCTCGGGCCGGACGCCGATACGCTGCTTGCGCAGGCAATCCAGGCTTTGGCCGCCGGCAACGCGGTGCTTGCCGTGGCGCCTGGCGCGCCGGCGGCGCTGTCGGCGCTGGCGGGCAAGGGCCTGCCGCTCGCAGCGATCGACGGCCGTCCGGATCCGGTCGAGGCGCGCTCGCTGAAGGTCGATGTCGTCGCTTTCTCCGGCACGCCGGAAGCGGCGCGCATCGTGCGCAAGGTGATTGCCGAGCGCGCCGGGCCGATCGTGCCGCTGGTCAGCGAAGTGCTCAATCCAGCTGCCTATGCGCATGAGCGCGCGGTCTGCGTCGACACGACGGCGGCCGGCGGTAATGCCAGTCTGCTTGCTGCCGCGTAGCGGGCAACCAGATTACAATTGGCCGCCGCGCGATAGCGACGGTCAGGCGCCTTCGACGACCGAAAAGCCCTCGAACTGGGGATGGCCGAGATAGTGCACCTTCGAGGTGCCGGCGTTGCGGTGCGCGGCGCGGAAGTTCTCCGACTTCGTCCAGGCGACGAAATCCTCCTGGCTTGCCCAGACGGTGTGCGAGGCGAACAGCGTGTAGCCTTCGGTCTCGTTGACCGGGCCGCGCAGCAGGTGGAATTCCCGAAAACCTTTCATGTCGGAGAGGCTGGAGTCGCGGTTCTTCCAGACGTCCTCGAAGGCTTCTTCCGAGCCGTTCTGGACCTTGAAGCGGTTCATGGCGATATACATTGGCTTCCTTTCAAAATGGACGAATTCTGACGTTCAAGACAGCTTCAGCTTCGGGACGAAGGCTCTAAAAAGGGCCGATCCGCGCCCTGAACACCCAACTTGACCTTCCGGTCTCGGGTGGAATGGGAGGGAACGGTGCTTGCTTGCGCACCAGCGTCAAAGCGAATTGATCGAGCTCGGCAGACCCTGAGCTTTCGGCGAGTTGCAGGTCGCTGATGCTGCCATCGGCCGCGACGACGAAGACCACCCTGGCATTGTTGCGAGCCTTGGCCTGGACCGATTTCGAAACGCGACGGTTGGCGCGGGCGAGCTTCTTCTGGATTTCACCGCTGTAGCGGGATTCCAGGGCGTTGCCGGCGGCTGCCTGTTTCTTGCCCTTGCTGGCGATGACCGGCGCATCGCGCGCGTCGCCATCTGCTGCCTCCGTGCCGCGCGTTTCGACGGGTTCGCCTGACCCTGCCGATCCGGCTGGTGCGCTCGACGCCGCTGCCGGGGCTGGCGGCTGCTCGGGCTCGGCAGGGCGCGCTTCGGCGCTTTGAGGCTCGGTCGCCGGTGTCGGTTCGCTGCCAGTGGGAACACTCTGATCGTCTTGGCGCGCTATCGCGGCTGCCAGGATATCCGGCGTGGAAGCGGGCTCCCTGGCGGCTTCGGCCGGAGGCCGAGGCGTCACCGGTTCGCTTGCCGGTTGCGACGCCTCAGTCGGTGGAGTTGGCTGGACAGCCTGGCGTTTCTTCGCCTGCGGATCCGGCACCAGGGTTACATCCACCGCGCCGGACGCCTCATCATTCAAGGCGCTGCCCATGGCATCTGCGCCGGACTGGTCGGTGCCTTCGGCCTGAATCGCATCCGTGGAGTCGAATGTCCCGGCAGGCGCGAGCAGGAACGCGGCCGCCGCAGCGCCATGGAGCAGGCCGGAAGCGATGATCGCCACCGGCCATTTGCGATGCCCGGCCGATTGCCGCGGCTGCATGAGCGGCTCGACCGGCGTGACCGCCGGTTCGCCGCCTGCGTCGGAGGGGTGATTGATGTCCTGCATGTCTCGCGCCGAGACCTGCCGTGCAGGGCATGTGATTGTCAAATCAAGATCGGTTGCCGCCCATGGCGGCGGACCGCAGGCAGGCCACGCTCTGGCGTCTTGCTGAAAGGCCGGATGCAATTCCACCTCTATATGCCGAAAGCGATGGCGGTCTTGGTCGAAGTCTTCAACGCGCGCATGCAGGCCGCCGGCTCGACGCCGCTGCCGGCGCATTCGGTCGCGCTGTTGATCAGCACGCGGCTGAGCCTGCCGCAGTCGGCGCCGGCCAGATCAAAGCGCGCGACTTTCGTCTTGCCGGCCGGCAGGTCCTTGAAATCGAGCACGGCGAGGCGGTCGACGACACCGGCCTCATTGAACAGCGCGATCTCGAAAGCGGCCTTCGACAGGTCGGCGCCGAGCGCGTTGTTGACGACGAAGGTCAGCCGGCAGCCTTTTTCCGAAGGCTGCGCGGCGTTGAGTTCGAGGCTCAATGCCGGACCTTGGGCCGGTCCTGAGGCAGGAGCCGGCGCGGACTGGGCCCAGGCCGGCGCCGGGCCAAGCGACATCGCCAGCGCCGAGGTCAGGAGACGAAGCGATGTCGTCAGGCTCATGGTCGTCGGCCCCCAAAACGCATGGTTGCCGCCAGCTTCAGCGTGATGCCGGGTTCATAGAGGACGGCAGTCGTGCTTCCGTTGAGCGGGTTGGTGTATTTGACGTCGAACAGATTGTCGGCGCGGAAGTCGACCTTGAGATTGTCGGTCGCCTGGTAACTGGCGAAGGCATTGACCAGCGTATAGTCCTTGGCCACGGGATTGCCCTTGGGCTTGCCGTTGTATTGCACCTCGCCACCGACCGTCAGCTTGTCTTCGAGGAAGCGCAAGCCGAGCTGCGCCGTCACCTGCGAGGAGGGGATGGTGGCGAGGTCGGCCCGCTCGCCTTCGTAAGAGATGGTGTGGCCGTTGAGGATAGAGGCCGACAGGCCGGCGTAACCCCAGCCGGCGTCGTAGACGCTTTCCAGTTCGAAGCCGTTGATCTTGGCCTTGGCGAAGTTCTGATACTGGAAGCAGATCGGGATGCCCGGGCCGAATGGGCAGCCGCTGGTCGGGTCGAAGGCCGACAGTGTGACGCCGTCGATATAGTCCTCGACATTGTTGTTGAAGTAGGCGGCCTTGAGCCGCAGCGCGTCGCCGTCTTCGAGAATATCGTTCTGCTTGTAGTTGACGCCGAGCTCGACGGTCTTGCCGGTTTCGGGCTTGAGATTGGGGTTGGGCAGGAACGGGAAGGTGACGCCCGCCGGATGGTTGCCGCTGATCAGCGTCTCCGTCAGTGAGGGTGAGCGGTAGCCTTCCGCATAGGTGCCGTAGAATTGCAGGCCCGCGAGGCCGGCGCTCTCGAAGGGCGAGACGCCGACAGTGATGCGCGGCGACAGCCTGTCACCCGATGTCTCGTGGTCCGAGTGCTTCAGGCTGTAGCTGTCGTAGCGCAGACCGGTGATGACCTCGAGCCATTCCCAGGTCAGCTTGTCCTGGACATAGGCGCCCGACACGTCGCGCTTGCCCGACGGCGTGTAGAAGCTGTCGCCGCCGGCCGTGCCGCCCGTCTCGACGTCGTCGCCGACCCAGTCGCCGCCGTAAGTCAGCTCATGCGCGATGCCGGCGGTCTCGAAGCGCGAGGTGTTCCAGATATCGATGCCGCTCGTGCCGACATCGAAGGTCGACAGCGAGCCGGCGGGCAACACAACGGGGAGGCCGGTCGTCGGATCGAACCGGTTTTGCGGAACGAGCGTCGTCAGATCGAGATCGGTCTTGTTGTAGGAGGCGTTGATGTGGAGATCGAGCCAGCTCCTGGCGTCGTCGGTGATGTTGTAGCGGGCGGTGAAGGTGTTCGACTTGAGGTCGACATCGTTGGCGGGCACGCCGCTGCTGGTCTCCGTCCATCCGTCGCTGGAGCCGACCCAGCCGAGCTTCAGCTCGCTGTTTTCGCTCGGACGGATGGTGGTCTTGAGCAGACCGCTCAACACGTCGAAACCGGTGCCGGCCACGGTGTCGCCGCCGCCGTTCTTGTAGTCGCCGTAGTCGCGGTAGACGATGTTGCCCAGCGCGTCCCAGTTGTCATTGAAGCGGTAGGCGCCGCTGGCGCTGGTGGTCCAGCCCTTGCCGTTGCTTTCATAGCGCCCGGTGACGGAAGCGGCCCAGCTTTCCTCCGGCTTGAGGAAATCCTCGGCGTCCTTGGTGTCGAAGAAGACAACGCCGCCGATGGCGCCGGAGCCGTAGGTGTTGGCGACCGGGCCGCGGATCACGTCGACGGACTTGATGAGTTCGGGATCGACGTAGAAGGTCGATTGCGTGCCATGGTCGGAGCGCTGGAAATCCTGCCTGGCGCCGTCAACGATCACCGCGATTCGGCCGAAGTCCTGCAGGCCGCGGATGTTGATGCTGGAGCTGACGCGCCGCGCGTCGGCCTGCACGGCAACTCCTGGCACGCCGAGCAGCATCTCGTTCGGCGTCGTCGCCATGCGGCGCTCGAGCTGTTCCCGATCGACATGGCTGGCCGAGGCCAGCGACTGGATCGCCGTTTCGCCGGTGCGGCTGATGACCAGGATCTTGTCGAGCAAGGTTCCTTCGGCAGTGGCCTTCTCATCGGCCTTCTTTTTTTGGTCGGCCTGCAGATCGGTCACTGGCCGCGCCGCCTGTTGAGCTTTCGCGGCCGGCACGCCGAGCGCGATTGCCGCTGCTCCGGCCATCAATATGGCAATGCCGCTTGCCATCGATCGGAAGCCCGGGCCCGCGTCCGCTTGGCCCGTCCGTCCCCAATTCACCAACCCCATGCCCCAACTCCAATTTTCAGGCTCGATGCTGGCTGGCGCGGGGCTTGCTCGCATTTTTGATCACATCCGGCGCCTTAAATGTTGACTCATTTAGTCCGGTAATGCACTGACTAGTAAACATGATAATTCGAGTCAAGAATTGAATCGGCATTACGAGCGCCCGGCCTGGCAGCCGGCACAGCAGAAGGACCGACCCGATGAACACGCACAATCCCAACGACTTCCGCTATCGCGTCCGCCGGCCAGACGACACGCAGATGCGCTATGAAAGGGTGCCGATGGCGGTGAGGACGCTGTCCAGCAACACGCTGTTCCAGGGCGAGCACGAGATCGGCATCGAGCATCATGGCGCGCTCTACCGCCTGAAGATAACCCGCCAGGGAAAGCTGATCCTCAACAAGTGAACAGGATCGGCAGGCGGTAGACGAGCAGACATCAGGCAATACAGGTGGACGACATGGACCAGCGCGTTAAGCCGTCGCCGGAAGAGATCCGGCGGGCGCGGGAAGACAATCCGAAGATGCGCGAGCGCGATCTCGCGGCCCAACTCGGCATTTCGGAGGCGGAGCTGGTCGCGGCGCATTGCGGTGTTGGCGTCGTGCGCGTCGAGCCGCGCGTCAACGACCTTCTGACCGGCCTCGAAGCGGTCGGTGAGGTGATGGCGCTGACCCGCAACGAGAGTGCGGTGCACGAGAAGATCGGCGTCTACGACAAGGTCGTCACCGGCAACCACAACGCCATGGTGCTCGGCGAGAACATCGACCTGCGCATCTTCCCAAAGGTATGGGCGCATGGCTTTGCCGTCGAAAAACGCGACGGCGGCGAGATCCGCCGCAGCCTGCAATTCTTCGATGCGGCCGGCGAGGCGGTGCACAAGGTGCATCTGCGCCCCGCCTCCAATCTCTATGCCTACCAGAAGCTGGTGGCGAGCCTCGAATCGTCGAACCAGGAACCGACCATCGCGATCGCCTCAAGCGAACCGGAAGGCGCGGAAGAGAGGCAGGGCTCGGTTGCCAGCATCGACGACCTGCGCAACCGCTGGAGCCGGTTGACCGACGTGCATCAGTTCTTCGGCATGCTGAAGACGCTGAAGCTCAGCCGCCGCGAGGCGGTGCGAATGGTCGGCCAGGACTTTGCCTGGTTGCTGGACAATGATGCGGTCGGCGCCATGTTCCACCACGCCGCCGAAGGCGAGATGCCGATCATGTGCTTCGTCGGAAACCGCGGCTGCCTCCAGATCCATTCCGGTCCGATCAAGTCGGTCAAGCCGATGGGGCCTTGGATCAACGTGGTCGACGAGACGTTCCACCTGCATCTCAGGACCGATCACATCCATGAGGTCTGGGCGGTGCGAAAGCCGACCAAGGACGGCCATGTCACCTCGCTCGAGGCCTATGATGCGAATGGCGGCATGATCATCCAGTTCTTCGGCAAGCGCCACGAAGGCGAAAACGAGCGGGAAGACTGGCGCTTCCTGGCCGAGAACCTGCCCCGCATTCCCAGCCCGACCGCTGCATGAGGCAAGACCAGATGCGTGTTGTTTTCCGTTTCCGCTCGGCGCTTGCGCCGATGTTCGGCGTTCTGTTCGCTGTCCTGTCTGCCGGGGCCAACGAAAGCGCGGCCGTCTTCTCGGATACGTCGCGGATCGCTTCGATCGGCGGCTCGATCACCGAGATCGTCTATGCGCTCGGCGAGGAAGGTCATCTCGTCGCCCGCGATTCGACCAGCTCTTTCCCGCAAGCCGCGCTCGAGCTGCCCGATGTCGGCTATATGCGTGCGCTGTCGCCTGAGGGCGTGCTCTCGGTCAATCCAAGCGGAATCCTGGCACTGCACGGCAGCGGCCCGAAGGAAGCGGTCGACGTGCTGAAGAAGTCGAGCGTACCCTTCGTCGAAGTGCCCGAGCATTACAGCCATGAAGGCATCCTCGAAAAGATACGCGTCGTCGGCAGGGCGCTTGGCGTCGACGCCAAGGCCGAGAAACTGGCGGCCGAGATGGATGCGAAGCTGAAGTCGGCCGAGAAGCAGACGGCTTCGATCAAGCAGCGCAAGCGCATCCTGTTCGTGCTGTCGACGCAGGGCGGCAAGATCCTGGCCGCTGGCAGCGACACCGCCGGCGACGGTATCATCAAGCTGGCCGGCGCCGTCAACGCAGTCGAGGGTTTTTCCGGCTACAAGCAGATGTCCGACGAAGCGATCGTCACCGCGAAGCCGGACGTGATCCTGACCATGAAGAATGCGGGGCCGCCGATCTCCGAGGATGAGCTGTTCGCCAATCCGTCGATCGCCTCGACGCCCGCGGGTGCCGCCCGCAAGGTGATCAGCATGGACGGCGGCTATCTGCTGGGCTTCGGGCCGCGCACGGCCGAAACCATCCACGATCTCGCCGTCTCGCTCTACGGCAGCCAGGTCACGGACTGAGCGGCGATGGCCGAACAGTCGATTGTCGGGCCTGTGGGCAAAGTGGGGATGTCGGCCAATGGCGATCGCTCGGCACGGGCAAGGGTCGTCATCCTGCTTTTGTCGCTTGCGCTTGCGCTATCGATATTCCTGTCGCTGACCTCGGGCGCTTCGGACGCGTCGGCCATTCGCGTCATCCGTGACTGGCTCACCGAAGCCGTGCCGATCGATGCGGCGCTTGCCGCCCGCGACCGGCTGATCGTCTACGACATCCGCATGCCGCGCGTGCTGCTCGGCGTGCTGATCGGCGCGGCACTCGCGGTTTCCGGCGCGGTGATGCAAGGTCTGTTCCGCAATCCGCTCGCCGATCCCGGGCTGATCGGCGTCTCCGCCGGCTCGAGCCTTGGCGCGGTGGCGGTCATCGTGCTCGGCACGACCTGGCTTGCGCCGGTGACGCTTGCCCTCGGTACCCTCGCTTTGCCGCTGGCGGCCTTTTTCGGTGGGCTGGCGGTGACGTTGCTGCTTTATGCGATCGCGACGCGGCACGGCCGGACGTCGGTCGCCACGATGCTGCTCGCCGGCCTGGCGATAGCAGCCCTTGCCATGGCGCTGACCGGCATCCTGATCTTCATGGCCGACGATCGGCAATTGCGCGACCTCACCTTCTGGCAGCTCGGGTCGCTTGGCGGTGCGACATGGCCGAAGATCGGCACGGTCGGACCGGTGATCGTGCTGGCGCTGGCCGCGATGCCGTTCCTGTCGCGCGGCCTCAACGCGCTGGCGCTTGGGGAAGCGACCGCTGGCCATCTCGGCATTCCGGTGCAGCGTTTGAAATATACGGCCATCGTCGGGGTTTCAGCGGCGGTCGGCGCGTCGGTTGCCGTCAGCGGCGGCATCGGCTTCATCGGCATCGTCGTGCCGCATCTGCTGCGCCTCGCGATCGGTCCGGAAAACCGCTATTTGCTGCCGGCCTCGGCCTTGCTCGGTGCCTCGCTGCTTCTGCTTGCCGATGCGGTCGCCCGCACCATCGTCGCTCCGGCCGAACTGCCGATCGGCATCGTCACGGCGGTCGCCGGCGCGCCGTTCTTCCTGTGGATCCTGCTGCGTAAGCGCGGCATCGTCGATTTGTGAGCTGTCCATGATCGAGGCACGCGACATCTCCGTGGCGATCGGCAATAAACGCATCGTTTCGCATGTCAATTTCGCGGCGCGGCCGGGCGAAGTGACGGCAATCGTCGGTCCGAACGGGTCGGGCAAGACGACCCTGCTCAAGGCGTTAACCGGCGAGCTTTCCTATGCCGGCACGGTCCTTCTCAACAGCCGAGATCTGTCCGGCATGAAACCGGCGGAGGCAGCGACGCTTCGCGCGGTGCTGCCGCAGTCGACCTCGCTGTCATTTGCCTTCACCGTGCGCGAGATCGTTCGTCTCGGCCTGATCAGCGGTCGTTCGGGCGTGCTGCCTGGCGAGGATGCGCGCCTGCCTGAGCGGGCGCTGGCGCGCGTCGATCTCGACGGCTTTGCCGGCCGTTTTTATCAGGAGCTTTCCGGGGGCGAGCAGCAGCGCGTACAACTCGCCCGCGTGCTGTGCCAGGTCTGGGCGCCGGTGCTGGAGGGCAGGCCGCGCTTTCTCTTCCTCGACGAGCCGGTCTCCAGCCTCGACGTCAAGCACCAGCTCATCATCCTGAATATTGCGCGCGACTTCGTCCGCCGTGGCGGCGGCGTGGTGGCGATCCTGCACGACCTCAACCTGACGGCCATGTATGCCGACCAGATTTTCGTGCTGCATCACGGCCAACTGGCGGCTGCCGGCTCGCCAGCGGACGTGCTGAAAGACGAATTGATCGAGAAGGTGTTCGACTGTCGCCTCAAGGTTGGCGTGCTGCCTTCGGCGAACATGCCGTTCGTGCTGCCGCAATCGGCTGCATAGGCTTGGCGGCGAGGACGGTTTCCTGCCTTCGTCATCCACGGGCGGAGCGGGAGCGAAGCGGACGCGGAGACCCGAGGATCCATTCCGTTACATCAACCGAAGAATGCAGCGATCCAGAACGAGTGCTGGCGCCGACGCCGCCAGATCTGCATCGCTGCGGCGCTCGAACGTCACGGAATGGATTCTAGGGTCTGCGCTGCGTCGCTGCGCTCCTTGCTCCGCCCTGGAATGACGAAATCATGGGCGGCGGCGCCCCTCGAGAACCAAGTCGCTAGGGCTCAATCAAGCCGCCGGAGCGCGCTGCTCCAAGAGGTCAATGCCGAGCAGATGGCGCACGCTCGAGCGCGCGGCGATGAGATCGGCGATCGTGTAGCGGGAGAGCACGGCGAAGAAGGCGTTGAGCGCTTCGCGCAGCGCCGAATTCAGCGCGCAGCTGTCGACCAGAGGACATTCGGCGGCGTCGTTCTCGAAGCATTCGGCCATGGCGAAGCTCTCTTCGGTGACGCGCACGACGTCGAACAGGCTGATCTGCTCGGCCGGGCGGCCGAGCCTCACGCCGCCGTTGCGGCCGCGCACCGTCTCGACCAGGCCGGCCTCGACCAGCGGCTGCAGGATCTTGAACAGGAACAGCTCCGAAACCGAATAGGCGGCGGCGATCTCCGGGATACGGCTCAGCCTGTCGGTGTTCGCGGCGCAATACATCAAGATGCGCATCGCGTAGTTGGTTTGGCGCGTGAGCCGCATGGTATCCTCGCGAAAATATTAGCTTGGACCGAATATGGCCCATAGTTTGGAACAATTCCAGACTGGAGGGGTACATAGCTGAATAATCTTGTCAACTTTTTGTGCATGTCGGCGCGTATGGCGGCCAGTGCATCCCAGCAGGCTTTAACGAGCGATTCGCCGGCGCAGGCACTAGATAAGTTCGGGTGCAAATAGGGAACGGCCTTTTCATGTCACAATCAGCTCCAGCCCTCGCGCCGGTTCGATTCGACGCCGACGCGCAGGCAAAGCTCTCGGCGTTGCGGCGGATCAAGTTCATCGCCGCCGCGGTGCTTGGCCTATGCATCCTTGTCTTCGGGCTCGCCACGTCTTTCCAGGGCAGCTATCCATGGCTCGGTTTCGTCGCCGCCTTCGCCGAGGCGGCGACGATCGGCGGGCTCGCCGACTGGTATGCCGTCGTGGCGCTCTTCAAGCGGCCGCTTGGCCTGCCGATCCCGCACACCGCCATCATCCCGGAGAACCAGCACCGCATCGCCGACAATCTCGGTCGTTTCATCGAAGCCAATTTCCTCGCGCCGGAGCCGGTGCGGGAAAAACTCGCCGAGGTCGATTTTGCCGGTCTCGTCGCCGACTGGCTTGCCGATACCGAACGCGCAGCGGGGTTGTCGCGATTCGTCGCCCGGCTGGTGCCGCAGACGCTTGCCGCGGTCGAGCAGTCCGGGCTGCGCGACTTCGTCACCAGCCGCTTGCTAGAGCAGATCGAAAAGGTGCCGCTGGCACCGCTCGCGGCGGAGCTGCTGTCGGCGCTCACCGACGACCGCCGCCATCAAAGGCTGTTCGACGAGTTCACCAGAGTGGTCGGGCGTTTCCTGAATGACGAGAAGGCTCTGGCGGCGATGCGTGAAAAGATCCGCGAGGAATTGCCGTCACTGTTCAACCTGTTCCGCGCCGACGCCTATCTGTTGAAGAAGATCGTCGCCTCCGCCGGATCGCTGCTCGATGAGGTACGGGCCGATCCCGATCATCCGATGCGCGCCGAATTCGACCGCTTTGCGTTTGCGTTCATCGAGCGGCTCAGGACATCCAAGCAATATGCAAGGCGTGCCGAGAAGCTGAAGCGCGATTTCCTTGGCCGTCCGGAAGTCAGGGCGCTGGCCGGCGACACGTGGGCAAGCCTGCGCCTGTTCATCGAGCAGGACGCCAATGCGGCGAATTCGGCGATCCGCGAGCATCTTGCCAACATGTTCGTCGAGGTCGGCCGGCATCTGGCTGACGATGCGCAGATCAGGGCCGACATGAACCAGGGCTTCGTCGTCGCGCTCGCTTCGTTCGTCGAGAGCCAGAAGAGCGGTGTGTCGAAATTCATCGCCGACCAGGTCAAGCGCTGGGACCTGGCTCAACTGACGCGGCTGATCGAGATGAACATCGGCAAGGACCTGCAATATATCCGCTTCAACGGCATGGTGATCGGCGGCCTGGCTGGTTTGGTGCTTTACACGGCGGAGCGGCTGTTTCTCCTCAATTGACGCGGGCCGGCCGTGCACTATTCTCTCCTTAGGGTGCCGCAAGCGTGGCCGATCGGGAGGCAATGACATGGCGAAACAACCAGAATCCGAATCTTTCCTGGACATGTTCAGCAAATTCGGCCGCGACCTGAAGCTGCCGAATGTCGACGTTCAGGCAATCCTCGATCACCACCGCAAGAATCTCGAGGCTCTGGAAAAGTCGGCCAGGGCAGGTGCTGCCGGCGCGTCTTCGGTTTTGTCGCGGCAGCGCGAGATGGTGCAGGACGCGCTCAGCGAAATCACCCGGATGGCGCAGAACTACCAGGCTCCGGGCCATCCGCAGGAGTTGATGACGAAGCAGGTGGAATTCGCCAGGAAATCCTTCGAGACGACGCTGAAGAATGCCGGCGAGGTGGCCGAGATCGTCAAGAAGTCGGGCACCGAATCGATCGAAATCCTGCGCGACAGGATCAAGGATGCGATGGCGGAAATTCGCGCCGGCTATGACAAGAAATGAACATCTGGCATACCTGCTCCGGTTTTCCGCATCGATTCAGGCAGTTGAACAACCGGCGGGCGCGGCTACACGGTCTCTGCCTGCCGTAAAACCGTCAACTCTATGAGCGAAATCCCATCTGGGAACGAAATCGGGGCGCCGCGAATTGACAGGAGCCGCCGGTTCGTGGTCGGGAGACTGGCAGGGAGCCACCGGGAAAGCAGGAATGACGGAAAATCGGCCGAGAACGCCGCCGACCTTCGAGCAGTTGCGCACAATGGCCGGCCAGGAGGTCGGCGTGTCGGACTGGACGACGGTCGACCAGCAGCGCATCGACCAGTTCGCCGAATGCACGGGCGACCATCAGTGGATCCATGTCGATCCCGAGCGCGCCAAACGGCAGAGCCCGTTCCGCACCACGATCGCGCATGGCTATCTGACGCTGTCGATCATCGGCGCGCTGGCGCTGGAGATGGGCATCGTGCCGGAAAACACGCAGGCCGCCTTCAATTACGGCTTCGACAAGGTGCGCTTCCTGGCGCCGGTGAAGTCCGGCGCGCGCATCAGGCTGCGCACGACGCTGCTTTCCATGGAGGACCGCGGCCCCGGCCAGTATCTGATGAAGGCGGCGAACACCGTCGAGATCGAAGGCGAGCAGAAGCCGGCGCTGACCGCCGAGACGCTGGTCATGATGTATGAGCGCCGCAAGCGGGCAGCAACCTAAGCAGCGCTGCCCAGCGCATTTCCTCTCTTTGCCATTGCCTTTTCGAGCACTCTGAAGACGCGCTCATCTGCGCATTGGGCGACGTTGAAGCGCATGAAGCGGCCGGCGGTGTGCGACAGGCTGAAGGCATTGCCGGGCGCCAGCACGACATGTTCCGCCAGGGCGTGACGGGCGGTGTCGGCGGCGTCGATGCCGTCGGGCAGGCGGCACCATAGGAACATGCCAGCGGGCTGATCGATCCAGGGCGTGATGTCCATCGCTTTCAACCTGCTGGCGGTCTCTGCCGTTGCACGCGACAGGCGGCTGCGCAACTGCTCGACATGCTTGCGGTAGCTACCATCCTTCAACAGGGTCAGCACCAGCTCCGAAGACAGGTGCCCGCCGCCGAAAGAGGTGGCGATCTTGAGGTCGATCAGCGCTTCCATCCAGTCACGCGGCGCGGCGATGAAGCCGCAACGCACCGAGGCAGATAACGTCTTGGAGAAAGAGCCGATCTGAACGACGCGGCCGAGGCCGTCGAAGGCCGCCAGCCGTGGTGCCGACGTATGCTCGAAATCGGCGAAGATGTCGTCCTCGATGATGGCGAGGTCCGACTGGTCGGCGAGCTTGAGAAGCCGGTGCGCCACAACGGGCGAAAGCACCGCGCCAGTCGGATTGTGAAGCGCGGAGTTGGTGATGTAGAGGCGCGGCCGGTGCTCGGCCAGCGCTTGCGCGAAAAGGCCGATGTCAGGCCCCGAAGGCGTCATGGGGACGCCGACCACCTTGGCCCGATGGGCGCGCAGAAGCGCATGGAAATTGAAATAGCATGGATCGTCGACCAGCACCGTGTCGCCCGGCTCGAGCAGGAAGCGGCACAACAGGTCGATCGCCTGTGTTCCGGATTCGGTGAGCATGATCTGGTCGGGCGAAGCCTCGACACCGTGCGCCGAGAGGCGGCGGGCGAGAAGCTGCCGCAGCGCCGGCAGTCCGAGCGGCGTGCCGTAATCGGCGAGCGTTGCATCGTCGGTTCGGGCGGCGCCGCGCAGAGCCCGGCGCAAGGCGGCCTGCGGCATCCAGGAGGCCGGCAGCCAGCCGCAGCCGGGTTTCAGCATGTCGCCGCCCGCCTCCAGCGACTGCCGCGAGACCCAGAGCGGATCGACGGCGCGGTCGAGGCGCGGGCCGATCTCGGCCAGCGACAGCGGCGCAAGCGGTCCGGCGGCATAGAAGCCGGAACCGGGCCGCGAGCGGATCATGCCTTCCGCCGCGAGCCTTTCGTAGGCCTCGACCACCGTCGACTTCGAGACCTGCATGATGCCGGCGAAGGCGCGGATCGACGGCAGGCGCGCGCCCGGCGTCAGGACGCGCGCGGCAATCCGCTGCCGGATGGCCGACATGACCGTTTCGACGAGCGTTCCGCCGCCTGCATTCGGCTCGGGCCTGTCCATCTGTACTTCCCCGCAGACCATTACAGTTTTGCTGAATTGTACTCCATTGTCTCTGGTAACACCATGCGCCGCCCCCGATACGGAAGCGCAAACGGAGCGGATGATGGACAAGAGTTTCAACGGCTGGCTCAGCGGGTTCATCGGCGTGCTGATCTTCAGCGGATCGCTGCCGGCGACGCGTGTGGCGGTGGTGGATTTCGACCCGACCTTCCTGACGTCGGCCCGGGCGGCGATCGCCGGCCTGCTCGGGATCGCGATGCTGCTCCTGTTCCGTGAGAAGCGCCCGGAGCGAGGGGACCTGGTTTCGCTCGTCGTCGTCGCGCTTGGAGTCGTGGTCGGCTTTCCCTTGCTGACGGCGCTGGCGCTCAAACATGTCACCGCCGCGCATTCCATCATCTTCGTCGGCCTGCTGCCACTGGCGACCGCGATCTTCGGCGTGCTGCGCGGCGGCGACCGTCCCCGTCCGGCCTTCTGGCTGTTTTCATGCCTGGGCAGCGCCTTGGTCGCCGGCTTCGCACTGATGCAGGGCGTGACGGCGTCGCCGGTCGGCGATGCGCTCATGCTCGCCGCCATCATCGCGTGCGGGTTGGGCTATGCGGAGGGTGCCGCGCTGTCGCGCAGGCTCGGCGGCTGGCAGGTGATCTGCTGGGCGCTGGCGCTGTCGCTGCCGGTCATGCTGGCGCTGACTTTTGCGACGCTGCCGCCGTCCTTCGCCGGCGTCGGCTCCGGCGCCTGGATCGGCCTCGCCTATGTCTCGCTGTTCAGCATGCTGATCGGCTTCGTGTTCTGGTATCGCGGCCTCGCGCAAGGCGGCATCGCCGCCGTCGGGCAGTTGCAACTGCTCCAGCCCTTCTTCGGCCTGGCGCTTGCGGCGAGCCTGCTGCATGAGCAGGTGAGCCCGCTGATGGTGGTCGTCACGCTAGGCGTTGTGGCCTGCGTGTTCGGCGCAAAGAAGTTCGCGAAGTAGACTTCCTACTCAAAACTTCGTCACCACGCCGATGCCAATACCCTCGAAGCCACCCATGGCCATCAACGCAGCAGGCGCCTCTTCGAGGCTGATCCTTTTGCCGACCAGCAGTTCCGGCTTCAGCTTGCCGGTGCGGATCATCTCCATCATCGCCGAATAGCGGTAGGCCTGCATGCCGTGGCTGCCGCGGATTTCGAGCTCGAAGGCGATCACCTTGTCCATCGGTATCTGCGGGCGGGCATGTTCGCCCAACATCAGCCCGACCTGAACGTGGCGGCCGCGCCGGCGCAGATTGGCGATCGAGTTGAACGAGGTGGTCGGGTGGCCGAGCGCGTCCATGGACATATGCGCGCCGCCATTGGTGATCTGCTTGACGGCCTTGACCACATTCGGTGTGGTCGAGGCATTGATGGTCGCCACGGCGCCGATCTTTTTGGCAAACTCCAGCTTCTCGTCGGTGAGGTCGATGGCAATCACATTGGCGCCCATGGCGTTGGCGATCATGATGGCCGAGAGGCCGACGCCGCCGCAACCATGCACCGCCACCCATTCGCCGGGCGTCACCCGGCCCTGATCGACAATGGCGCGGAACGAGGTGACGAAGCGGCAACCGAGGCTGGCGGCGGTGGCGAATTCCATCTCGTCGGGCAGGCGCACGAGATTGGTGTCGGCATGCTCGATGCCGACATATTCGGCGAACGAGCCCCAGCCGGTGAAGCCCGGCTGGGTCTGGTGCTCGCAGACCTGATGGTTGCCGGAGGTGCATTCGAAGCAGCGGCCGCAACCGACGGCGAACGGCACGGTAACGCGGTCGCCGGCCTTCCAGCGGCTGACCTGCTTGCCTGCGGCAACGATGATACCCGCCAGCTCATGTCCAGGGACGTGCGGCAGGGTGATGCCGTCGTCATGGCCCATCCAGCCGTGCCAATCGCTGCGGCAGAGGCCGGTCGCCTCGACCTTGATGACGACGCCATCCGCAGCCGGCTTCGGGTCGGGCACGGTCTGGATCGTCGGCGCCTCGCCGAATTTTTCGAAGACGACAGCTTTCATGGGAGAGTCCTTATAGGTGCTATTCTGCGTCGATCTGGTTCTGCGGCGCCGCCTTCTGGAACGCCGGCAGCGCCATGCAGGCGGCGTGGATGCGCGAAATCACCGGGTAGGGCGCCATGTCGACGCCGAAGCGGGTGTTGTTGGTGACCTGGGCGGCGAGGCAGATATCGGCCAGTCCGGGCGTCTCGCCATGGCAGAAGGTGCCGGTCTCAGGCGACGAAGCCAGAATCTTCTCAAGCGGCTGGAAACCCTCGTTCACCCAGTGCCGGAACCAGTTGACGACATCCTCATCGCCGGCGCCGAATAAGGTGCGCAGCGAGGTGAGCACACGCAGATTGTTCACTGGATGGATATCGCAGGCGATCATCTGTGCCAGCATCCTGACCCGCGCCCGGCCGAGCGCATCGTCCGGCAGCAGTGGCGGCGCGGGCGCGATCTCGTCAAGATATTCGACGATGGCCAGCGACTGCGTCAAAAGCGTGCCATCGTCCAGCACCAGCGCCGGCACCAGGCCCTGCGGATTGACCGCGAGATAAGCGGGTTCGAGATGTTCGCCATGACGCAGGTGATGCGGCACATAGGTGTAGCTCAGCCCCTTCATCTCGAGCGCGATCCGCACCCGGTAGGAGGTGGAGGAGCGGTAGTAGTTGTGAAGGACGAGGTCGCTCATCGTTTCGTCAGCCCGATGGTCACCTCAACGGCGCCGATGCCGTCGACGCCGCCGGTGATCTTGTCGCCTGCCTGAACCGCGCCGACGCCGGCCGGCGTGCCAGTGAAGATCAGGTCGCCGGGCCGGAGCTCGACCGCCTCGCTGCAGATCGAGACGACATCGGCGACCGGCCAGATCAACTCGGCGAGGTCGCCGTCCTGTTTTACCTCACCGTTGACGGCGAGCCAGATACGGCCCTTATCGGGATGGCCTGACTTCGAGACCGGGACCAGCGGACCGCAGGGCGCGGAGCGGTCGAAAGCCTTCGACCAGTCCCAAGGGCGAGCGGCTTTCTTCGCCAGGTCCTGCAGATCGCGGCGGGTCAGGTCGACGCCGACGCCGTAGCCCCAGACATGGGCGAGCGCCTCGGCGCGGGCAATGCGGAAGCCGGCCTTGCCGATCGCCACGACCAGTTCGATCTCGTGGTGGAGGTTGGCGGTCAAGGGCGGGTAGGGGATCTCTGCGCCGCTGTCGACCACCGCGTCGGCCGGCTTGGTGAAGAAGAAGGGCGGGTCGCGCTCGTCATTGCCAAGCTCGCGCGCGTGTGCCGCGTAATTGCGCCCGACGCAGAAGATGCGGCGCACGGCAAATCGCTCCCCCGAGCCGGCAATGGCGACTGAGGCGATCGCTGGCGGCGGGAGGACGAATTCTGGCATGGGCTGTCTCTGTGTTGAATCGTCCGCACCTTCGGCCGATTTCGACGGGCGGGCAAGGCTCTATGACCTCGAACACATTGGCCCTGTCGTTTCAGTGACAATGCCGTGTAAAGTTGGGCGATATACTATTTGCCAATAAGCTGACCATGGTGACGGGACTATCCTGTGCCCGACAAAACCGAACCAATGCCCGAACTTATGCCATGACCCCCGTCAGCGATCGCGCCCGCTTTCTGATCATCGATGACCATCCACTGTTTCGCGAGGCGCTGCACAGCGCCGTGCAGATGGCCTATCCTGATGTCGATACGGTCGAGGCGCGCTCGATCGCCGAAGCGATCGATCTTCTGGCCGATGCAAAACCGTTCGACCTGGCGCTGCTCGACTTGAGCATGCCCGATGTGCACGGCTTCGAAGGGCTGCTGCAACTCAGGACCCGCTATCCGCGCCTGCCGGTGGTGATCGTGTCGGGCTACGAGGAACCCAAGATCATCTCCGAGGCGCTGTCCTATGGCGCGGCCGGCTTCATCCCGAAATCGGCAAGGAAAGGCGACCTTGCCGCCGCCATCCGCTCGGTGATGGACGGCGCGGTCTATGTGCCGGAAAATTACGAAGGCCAGCCGTCGGACCCCGACAGCACCGACCGCGCCGACATGGTGCAGCGTCTGGCCACTTTGACGCCGCAGCAACTGAGGGTGCTGCAGATGCTGCGCCAGGGCATGCTGAACAAGCAGATCGCCTATGAGCTGCAGGTGGGTGAAACCACGGTCAAGGCGCATGTCTCGGAGATTCTGCGCAAGCTCAATGTCTACAGCCGCACACAGGCAGTGATCGAGGTGTCGAAGCTGGACAATACGGAGCTGTTCAGGGATCAGACTGGGTTTTGAGCGTAATTTCTAAGCCAGCAGATGCGCCAATAGCGCACGCAGTTGCGCGGGCTTCAGCGGCTTGCGCATCAATTCGATGCCGGCGGCGCGGGAGGCTTTGGCCACAAGCTCCGAGCCATCGGCGGTAACGATCAGCGCCGGCACAGGGCGGCCGAGATAGTCGCGCACTTCGGCGATGGTCGCGGTGCCAAGATCGCCGCCATCGAGATGCTGGTCGGCGATGATGATGTCCGGCACCCAGTCGGTGTCGCTGATCAGGTCGAGAGCGTCGTCGGTCGAGGTGGCGGCGCGTACCAGGCACTGCCAGCGCTCGAGCAGCGAGGTCATTGCGCTCAGCACATCGGCGTCGTTCTCGACCAGCAGCACCTTGGTGCCGAAGAGGCCGTAGCCGCGCGGCCGCTCCAGGTCGGCGGTGCCCGCCGCCGGCTCGGCTGCGGCGCCGATGCCGACCGGCACGTCGATGTGGAAGATCGTGCCGCGCCCGACCTTCGAGGAGAAGGTGACGGGGTGGCCGAGTGCCGCCGCCATGCGGCGCACGATCGCCAGGCCGAGGCCAAGTCCACCGGCCAGCCCTCCGTCGGTGAGAGTCGAAATGCCGCGATGGAACTCCTCGAAAACAGCCTCGCGCTGGTCGTCGGGGATGCCGCAGCCGGTGTCGGCTACATCGATGCGGATAGTGTCGCCGCGATGCCTGGTGCCGACCAGCACACCGCCGGAGCGGGTGTAGCGCAGCGCGTTGGACAGGATGTTCTGCAGGATGCGGCGCAGCAGGGTGCGATCGGAGCGCACGGTGACATTGACCGGCCGGAATTTCAGCGACAGGCCCTTCTTCTGCGCCTCAGGCAGGAAATCCGAGCGCAGCGAGGAAAACAGCGCCTCCAGGCTGACATCGCTGATTTCCGGCTGCACCACGCCGGCGTCGAGCTTGGAGATGTCGAGCAGCGTGCGTAGCAGATCTTCCATCGTCTCCAGCGAGCGCTCGACCTGCCGCACCAGCTTCTTGCCTTCCTCGCTGGTTTGCACTTCGGCGAGCGCCGAGACCGACAAATGCGCGGCATTGAGCGGCTGCAGCACGTCGTGGCTGGCGGCGGCGAGGAACCTGGTCTTGGAAAGATTCGCCAGCTCGGCGTTTTCCTTTGCCGCGCTGAGCTCGATGTTCGACCGCTCGAGCCGGCGCAGTGTCGTATGCAACTCCTCGGTGCGGGTGCGCACCTGGTTCTCCAGCGAGATCGCGGTCTGGAACAAAGAGAAGGCGTTGACCTGCTGGTCCATCGAGCGTTCGACGCGGCTGACGAGAGCGGCGTTGATCTTCTTCAGCTTCTCGATGTCGTCGATATCACGAAGCGGCATGGCAGTTCACTCGGCCGCCCGACGCTCACCGAAGGCGATGCCGGTGAAGGTCTGGTTGAGATGCATCGAGCGGTACTGCTCGCCATAGGTGCCGAAACCGATGACGTTGCTGGTCCGGTAGAGCTCGGAAATGTCGCGGAAGACCTGGCGGTTGCGCGCGTCGAGCCGGCGCAGCACGCAGTCGAAGCCGAGCACCATGTCGATACCGCCGAGCTTGCGCTCGACATCCAGCAGGGCGGCACGCGTAGCCTCGACCATGTTCTTGGGCTGAGCGATGGACAGAACGACGCCGTCGTCGATGGCGCAGTAGAAGGACAGCGAGCCGTCGGCATGCATCCGCTGGATCGAGCGGCAATAATATTCGCCGCCAACCTTCACCACGACAGGGTGGGACGCGAAGCTCAGCGGTGTCAGCGCCTGCGGCACCATGCCGACGGCGGCGGCGTATTCCTCCGCGGCGTTGGTGGCGTTGAATTCGCGCACGATCCGATGGTTGGGGTCGGACGCCGTCACCACCAGCTTCTCGTCGGTGGGAATGAAATTGTCGGTCTTGAAGACATGGAAGGGGATCTCGGTCGCGATCAGCACGACGATGGCGCTGTCGGAAGCGATCTTGCCGTTCGAGATCAGCCTTGTCGTTTCGAACTTCAGGTCGTCTCCCGCCGAGCCGCCAATCAGCGGAATGTCATCCAGCCCCCAGTGGATGGCCGAGGTGACCGCTTCCTCGGCATAGGATAGCCCATCGATGAAGCAGAGCGCGAACACGCTCTTCGCCCGCTCATGGCCGGCACGGCCGCGCAGCAGGCGTCTCAGCGAGGCGACCTCGCCGGTGATCCTGTCCATTCCGGAGGAGGAGAGGTTCTCGACCATGGTGCTGGCGGTCGAAAACGATGCTTCCGGCAAAAGCAGCGCGAGGACATGGCCTTCCTCGAGCCCTTGCGGCGTGATCTCGCCCGCGGTCGAGCAGCCGGCATAGGCAAGCGAAGGCGCATGCCGCTGCAGCGCATGCGCCAGTGCCGAAGCGTCGACGAGGCTTTGGGAGAAGAAGATCAACGCAAAGCCGGCGTCGACGGCTGCGGCTTCGGCCGCGATGGACTTGGCAAAAGCATCTGGGTCGGGCTCATCGGTGGTGAGCGCCGAGAGGCCGCATGCGTAGCGCGTGCTCGAATTGGCCAGCTGCCTTCCTCCTGCTTTCCTCCGACGCTTGTTTTTTTGCGTGTCTTTATGGCGTGTCAGGCACGCGCGCGTCGAAGGCATCTTTGCCCTCAATCCCGGTTTTGGCAATGGGCCGGTTGCTGCGCCGTACCTGGCTTTCGCCATGATCGAAAGTACAATGGGAGGAGCGCTGGCAGGGCTGTTTTGCCCGTTGTACGGTGTAGAAATAACGCACTGCCGAAGCACAAGCACGGCATCGGCAACGCGATAGACCAAGGTTATACCCAGGGGAGGTTGCATGTCGGACGTGTCGTTGACGGTTAATGGGAAGCGGGTCAGCGGGACCGCCGAAGACCGAACGCTGCTGGTGCATTTTTTACGAGAACATCTCGGTCTCACGGGAACGCATGTCGGCTGCGACACCTCGCAATGCGGCGCCTGCGTCGTGCATGTCGACGGCCGAGCGGTAAAATCCTGCACGATGCTGGCCGTCCAGGCTTCGGGCTCGTCCATCGTCACCATCGAGGGATTGGCAAACGGCGCCGACCTGCATCCGGTGCAGGCGGCGTTCAAGGAGCATCACGGGCTGCAATGCGGCTTCTGCACGCCGGGCATGATCATGACGGCGACCGACATGATCGCGCGCCATCCGGAAGGCCTTGACGAGGCCACCGTGCGCGCCGAGCTCGACGGCAACATCTGCCGCTGCACCGGCTACCACAACATCGTGAAGGCGATCCTCGCCGCATCGCAAGCGATGGCGAAGGGATCGAAAGGCAAGGCGAAACAAGCGGCTTAGGGGAGTAAGGGAGTAGGGCAGTAAGGGAGTAGGTGAGTATCCCTACAGAACCTGCACCGACTTCCCTACTGCCCTACTCCCTTACTGACCTACTCCCCTAAATTCCGGAGGAATTCTAATGGGTATTGAAGGTATCGGCGCTCGCGTGGCGCGCAAGGAAGACAAGAGGTTCATCACCGGCGGCGGCCGTTATGTCGACGACATGGTGGTTCCCGGCATGAAGCATGCCGCGTTCGTGCGCAGCCCGCACGCGCACGCGCAGATCAAGAAGATCGATGTGAAGAAAGCTCAAGGCATGCCCGGCGTCGTCGGCGTGCTGACCGGCAAGGAACTCAAGGCCGACGGCATCGGCAACCTGATCTGCGGCTGGATGATCCATTCCAAGGACGGCTCGCCGATGAAGATGGGCGCCTGGTCGCCGCTCGCCGTCGACAAGGTGCGCTATGTGGGCGACGCCGTCGTCATCGTCATTGCCGACACCAAGGGCCAGGCGCGCGATGCGGCGGAAGCGGTCGAGATCACCTACAAGGAACTGAAGGCTGTGGTCGATGCCACCAAGGCGCTTCAGCCGGGCGCGCCGCAGATCCATGCCGAGGCCGAGAACAACCTGGTCTTCGACTGGGAGATCGGTGACGGCAAGGCAACCGATGCCGCGATCAAGTCGGCGGCACATGTCACGCGCATGAAGATCGTCAACAACCGGCTGGTGCCGAATGCGATGGAGCCAAGGGCAGCGCTCGGCCACTACGACAAGGCCGAGGACCACTACACCTGCTGGGCGACGTCGCAGAACCCGCATCTCGCGCGGCTGGTGATGAGCGCCTTCTACAATGTCGCGCCAGAGAACAAGCTGCGCGTCATTGCGCCGGATGTCGGCGGCGGCTTCGGCTCCAAGATCTACATCTATCCGGAGGAGATCGCCTGCCTCTGGGCGTCGAAGAAGACCGGCGTGCCCGTCAAATGGGTCGCCGACCGCACCGAAAGCTTCCTCGCCGACGCGCATGGCCGCGATCATGTCTCGATGGTGGAAATGGCGTTCGACAAGGACAACCGGATCACCGGGCTCAAGGTCGACACGATAGCCAATCTCGGCGCCTACATGTCGCTGTTCTCGTCCTGCGTGCCGACCTATCTCTACGCCACGCTGCTGTCGGGCCAGTACGATATCCCGGCCATCCACGCCAATGTGCGCACCGTCTACACCAACACCGCTCCCGTCGATGCCTATCGCGGGGCAGGGCGGCCGGAAGCCACATACCTTCTGGAACGCACGATGGAGACGGCCGCGCGCGAGCTCGGCGTGACGCCCGCCGAGCTGAGGCGCAAGAACTTCATCACCTCCTTCCCGCACCAGACGCCGGTGATCCTCAGCTATGACGCGGGCGACTATAACGCTTCGCTCGACGCCGCGATGAAGGCGGCCGACTATGCCGGCTTCACCAAGCGAAAGGCGGATGCCGCCAAGCGCGGCAAGCTGCGCGGTATCGGCATGAGCTGCTACATCGAGGCCTGCGGCCTCGCGCCGTCGGCGGCGGTCGGTTCGCTCGGCGCCGGCGTCGGCCTTTGGGAATCGGCGGAGGTGCGCGTCAACGCCGTCGGTACGATCGAGGTGCTGACCGGCTCGCACAGCCATGGCCAGGGCCATGAGACGACCTTCGCGCAGCTGGTCAACCAGCGTTTCGGCGTGCCGATCGATTCGGTCTCGATCGTCCATGGCGACACCGACAAGGTGCAGATGGGCATGGGCACCTACGGCTCGCGCTCGGGCGCCGTCGGCATGTCGGCGATCGTCAAGGCGCTCGACAAGGTCGAGGCCAAGGCGAAGAAGATCGCGGCCCATCTGCTCGAGGCCGACGAGGGCGACATCGTCATCGAGAATGGCGAGGTCAAGGTTGCCGGCACCGACAAGAGCCTGCCCTGGTTCCAGGTGGCGCTCGCCGCCTATACCGCCCACAATCTGCCGGCCGGCATGGAGCCGGGCTTGAAGGAAACGGCCTTCTACGATCCGTCGAACTTCACCTTCCCGGCAGGCTGCTACATCTGCGAGGTCGAGATCGATCCGGAGACCGGCCTGACGGAGATCGTCCAGTTCGTCGCAGCGGACGATTTCGGCAACATCATCAATCCGATGATCGTCGAGGGGCAGGTGCATGGCGGCATCGCGCAAGGCGTCGGCCAGGCGCTGCTGGAAGGTGCGCATTATGACGCGAACGGGCAACTGCTGACGGCGAGCTACATGGATTACACCATGCCGCGCGCCGACGACCTGCCGTCGTTCAAGGTCTCGACCTCGAATACGCCGTGCCCAGGCAATCCGCTCGGCATCAAGGGTTGCGGCGAGGCCGGCGCGATCGGTTCGCCGCCGGCGGTGATCAACGCCATCACCGATGCGCTCGGCGTCGTCGACATCGCCATGCCGGCATCGCCGTCGACCGTGTGGTCGGCGATCCGCGCCAAGAGGCACTGAAAAGAAGCGAATAGCGAATAGGGAGTAGCGAATAGGGGAAAAGCGCGGCGCGAAGGAAAGATCCTATTCGCTAATCGCTACTCCCTATTCGCTCTTTCCCCGAAGGGAGAAAGACAAATGTACTCAGTCAACTACCATCGCGCCGCCTCGGTCACTGAGGCCGCCAAGCTGTTGAAGAGCGGCGATGCCAAGCTTCTATCCGGCGGCATGACGCTGATTCCCGCCATGAAGACGCGGCTCGCAGCGCCTTCCGATCTGGTCGACGTGTCGCGGCTGAAGGACCTGCAGGGCGTCAAGGTGTCCGGCAAGACGGTCACCATCGGAGCGGCGACGACGCATTACGACGTTTCGAATGACGAGAAGCTGAAGAAGGCCTGTCCGGCGCTTGCCCATATGGCTTCGCTGATCGGCGATCCGGCGGTGCGTCACAAGGGTACGATCGGCGGCTCGATCGCCAACAACGATCCGGCGGCCGACTATCCGGCGGCGCTGCTGGCATTGGGGGCGACCATCGTCACCAACAAGCGCCAGATTGCCGCCGACAAGTTCTTCAAAGGGCTGTTCGAGACGGCGTTGAAGGAAGGCGAGATCATCACGGCGGTGACCTTCACCGCGCCTGCCAAGGCGGCTTATCAAAAATTCCGCAACCCCGCCTCGCGCTATGCGATCGTCGGGGTGTTCGTGACCAAGGGCAAGGATGGGGTGAGAGCAGCGGTGACCGGCGCCGGCGACGATGGCGTCTTCCGCTCTAAGGAAATCGAGGCGGCGCTGGCCAAGAAATTCGACGCCTCGGCGCTGGATGGCCTCAAAGTGCCCGCGAATGGTTTGATGAGCGACATCCATGCTTCAGCCGACTACCGCGCCAATCTGATCGTGGTGATGGCAAAACGCGCCGTGGCCGCTGCCAACGCCTGAACGCTCTCGTCTCGGACGGAAGGAAGGGCCGCCGTTGCGGCCCTTTTTCTTTTGTATTCGCAACCACTTGGCGGGAATTACCTGAGAATTCGCGGCTTCGCACTTGCACAAGATTATCCCGCACTGCAAAATAGCCGCGGCGGGAAACGAAGCGGTTCCGGGCACGGTTGCCTCTGCAGGAACCTCGAGTTGCGAAGGGATGGGCATGACCGACATCTCCGCGATGGCCGGTGTCCTGCCACGGGTCACAGCCGACAAAGCGGCACGAACCAGGCTAGCCTATCTCGATGGCTGGCGCGGGCTGTCGATCGCCCTTGTGCTGATCGGCCACTTCTTTCCGGTTCCCGGCATCAATCTCGGCGTGCTCGGCGTGGAGTTCTTCTTCGTGCTCAGCGGCCGGCTGATGGGCGAGATCCTGTTCATCGAGCGCTTTCCGCTGAAGAAATTCTTCAAGCGCCGCTTCTCGCGCATCTATCCGGCGCTGCTGGTGTTCGTCATTGCGTCCATGATCGGCCTTTCCGCCACCTTCATCGCCTTCAAATGGAAAGCGGCGCTGACGGCGCTGACCTTCACCTACAACTATGCCGGCATTCTCGTTAACCGCGCCGGCGCGCTCGACCATATCTGGTCGCTCGCCATCGAAGAGCATTCTTATGTCATCCTGGCGCTGATCAGCGTGGTGGTGTCGGGGCGCGCCAATGTCGTGCGGCTGCTTGTGGCGCTGTCGCTGCTTGCCATGGCCAACGGCGCCATTTCCTACTGGGCTCTCGGCATGGACTACGAGACCAGCTACTGGCGCACCGACGTGCATATCGCCTCGATCCTGCTTTCGGCCGCGATCTGCCTGCTCAGGGCCGACGGACAGCTGCCGGCCTTCCTCAGGAATCAGCATGTGGCGCTGGCGGCGGCCGCGGGCGCGGTCCTGCTGTTCCTCGATCCGGTGCCGACGCCGGTGCACTATCTTCTGGGCGTGCCGCTGCTGGCGCTTGCCGTCAACACGCTCGACTTCGCCGGCAGTTACCTGACCGGATTGCTGTCGTCGCGGCCGATGGTAATGCTCGGGCTGTGGTCCTATTCGCTCTATCTGTGGCAGCAGCCCTTCTACAAATTCGTCTATGACCGGGACAGCGCGCCGATCCCGATGCTGGCCGCGGTCTTCGCTTGCGCGCTGGCGAGCTACTACATCGTCGAAAAACCCGCCCGCGGCTGGCTCAACCGCAATTGGTGAATGTAGGTCAGACCTGGCTGCCCTTCCGCGCGGCCAGATAGCGCCGAAGCCCCGCTTCGCCGCGCGGCGTAGTCCAGCGGTGATTCCAGGCGAATGCCGGCCTGAGCAGCGGCGCCAGGAATTTGAGGATCGGCCTCTCCACCGTGACCTGCCAGGTCAAGTCGACGTGCGTACCGGTTCCAGACGGCGACAATTTGGCCCGCCATAGGCCGTCGAAATCGCCGAAGGTCTTCACCACCACCAGACGGCCTGGCTCGAGCTCCGCGGCCTCGATGACGAAGTTCAACTCGTAGGGCAGGGCGCCTCGCGCCCTGGCTCTGGCCCGCGAGCCGACAACACCCTTGCCCTTCCTGTCGAGGGGCTCGACTTCCTTGTAGGCATCGCCCCACCAGAGCGGCAGCAGCTCGGCGTCGGACAATACGTCCCACACTTCCTGCGGCGTCCCCTCCAGAATGTCCCAGCTCTCGTCGAAACGGAAGACGTTGCTTGGCATGACGATCGGCCCCCGTGGCGCTTACATTAGCGACGACTGTTTCATCGTGCCAGTGCCTCTCGTTGCCCTCTGGAGGGTTCCGTTCTTTTGAAATCGGCAACTCGCTATGACTATTTTGTTTCGATTCGATTTGGCCGCAAAATGCCCTACTTGCCCCCCATGCACCTCAAGAACCCGTATGAGCAAGCCTGATCCCGACGAAGTCTCCCGTCAATTGGCCGCCCGTTCGCTCGCCAATAACGATCCGACCGGCTGGTTTGAAGCGCTCTATCGCGCCGCGGAAGCCGGCGAGACGCAGGTGCCATGGGAGCGGACAGCCCCCAATGCATTGCTTGCCGAATGGGTGGCCGGCAGCGATGGCCATGGCAAGCGCGCCGTCGTCATCGGTTTTGGCACCGGCCAGGACTCAGAGTTGATCGCCTCGATCGGCTATGACACCACTGCCTTCGAGGTTGCGGCCACCGCCGTCTCTACCGTGCGGCGGCATTTTCCCAATTCGAGGGTCAACTATGTCGAGGCCGATCTCCTCGCCCTTCCGGCCCGGTGGGTCGGCCGCTTCGAACTCGTCGTCGAGTGCCTCACCGTGCAGTCCTTGCCGCGCCCGCTACGCGCCCAGGCAATCGCCGCCGTTGTGAGCCTCCTCGCCCCGGGCGGTAGGCTGATCGTTATCGCGACCTCGATCTCCCCCGGCGGCGACCTGAACGCAGGTCCGCCTTGGCCGCTGACCGAAGCCGAGATCGGCATTTTCGGCAGGCCCGGGATCACCGTCGTGAGACAAGAGCATGTCCCCTTCGCGGACGATCCCGGCTTTGGACGGTGGCGCATCGAGTTCGCGCGGGAAAGTCTGTAGAGCGGTTCAGCTTTTTGCAGAATCGCTGCTGCAGTTTTCCTGGAATTGCTCTAGCTGGTGACGGGTTTGGCGTAGTAGCGCACCGACTTCTTGCCACCATGGATCACGGCATCGCCAACCTCGCCGAAGCCGAGCGCGGCGTGGAAGGCATCCGAGGCAGGGTTCGGCGGATCGGCATTGACCTCGCAGGTGACGATCGTGTGGCCGGCGCGCCGGACATGCTCGAACAGGTCCTCATAGAGGCGCCGAGCATGGCCACGGCCGCGGGCCTCGGCCGCGACAACCACCCGGTCGACATAGACGAAGCGCGGATAACGCTCGGCAAACCAGAGAAAATTCGGGCTGTCGTAGCGCGCGTTCTGATCGAAGCACATGATGAAGGCTTCGAGCGTGCCGATGCGGCGCGTGTAGAAAGCCTGCCTGATCAAGAACGACAACCGTTCCGGCTCCAGCCAGGACAATTCGGCGGCATGCTCGTTGTTCAGAACGAGGATGGCAGGCAAGTCGGCAGGTAAGACGCGTTCGATCGGCAGGCGATCCCTCGACATCGTCTCAGCCATTACGCCCTCGCGGCCGTGATGGTCGCCGCCACCTGGGCCTGGTCGGTTACAGTGTTGCGGTATTCGCGATCGAGATCGGTGCCGCCCATGCCGACATGCGGGTTGCGGTAGCGCATGGCGCTCGGCACGTCGGCGAGCGCGGCGAAATGCATTTCGCTCAGCCCGGTCCGCCTCAGGACTTCGCCGATGTTGTCGGGCGCCAGTCCGCCGCAACCGAGGACGATGATGCGCCCGCCGGCCTGGCGAACGAGCCGCGCAAGCAGGTCGACGCCTTCCAGCGCGGTGTCGCGCTGGCCGCTGGTCAGCACGCGGCCGACCTTGCAGCGGATCAGCGCTTCGAGCGCCTCGGCCGGGTCGCGGGTCATATCGAAGGCGCGATGGCAGGTGACGTTGAGGGCGCCGGCAGCCTGCGTCAGTTCGCGCATACGCACCTCGTCGATGGCGCCGTCCGCGGTCAGGCAGCCGAAGACGACGCCGGCTACGCCGAGATCGCGTAAAGCGCCGACATCGGCAAGCATCGATCGGTGCTCTGCGTCACTGTAGAGGAAATCGCCGCCGCGCGGACGCACGATGACATGAAAAGGGATGGTCGCGCTTACGAGCGCCTCGCGCACCGTGCCGAGGCTCGGCGTGATGCCGCCTTCGACGAGACTGGCACAGAGCTCCACCCGGTCGGCGCCGGCGGCCTGAGCGGCGAGCAGGCCGTCTATGCCCTCGACGCAGATTTCGATCAGGGGTTTTGGGGCGTCGGTCACCAGTATCCATCCAGCCTTCAAGAGAGAGCAGCCCTAGCATCGCGGCGATTGCCGTGAAAGCCGCATCGATCGGTCCAGCACGGCAAGGCCACAGCCTTCCGACCTATCAGCGCTTGACAACGTATAACTGGAAAGTTATGGATGACTCATAACTGAGGAGTTATTTATCAGGCCGAGCCGCCAATGGCGAACCTGATGCGTCGTCTGCGAGAACCAAAGGAAACCGATCATGGAAGCCAGATTGAAGAACCCGGTGATGCTCATTCCCGGCGCGCAGCAGGCGCTGCTGGCGCTGGACAAGTCGACCGAAGCTGCCGAACTGCCCTATGTGACGCGCAAGCTCATCCATCTGCGCGCCAGCCAGATCAACGCCTGCAGCGTCTGTGTCGACATGCACGCCCGCGAGTTGAAGAAGGCGGGCGAGAAGGACGAGCGGATATTTGCCGTGTCCGCCTGGCGGGAGACGCCTTACTTCACCGGCGCGGAACGCGCCGCCCTGGCGCTTGCGGAGGCCGCAACCCGATTGGCGGACCGCTCCGATGCGGTTCCCGACGACGTCTGGGACGAGGCCGCCCGCCACTATGACGACAAGGCGCTTGCCGCGCTGGTGATCCAGATCGCGCTGATCAACGCCTTCAATCGCCTGAACGCGCCGACCAGGCAGCCCGTGGGTGCCTGGGGCTGACATGGATGTCGGGCGTCCGCCTGGGGCGGGTGCCTGACCGCAGAACACCTGAAGCCTATTGCTCCAGGTGCCGGCCTTGCTACTGCTTCAGGATCGTGTTCTTGGCGCCTTGTTCGACCTGGTCGATCACCAGGAGCTTGACCCGGTCGGTGCCGATATTGGTGGCCTGGTGCCATTGGCCGATCATCTCGACGATGAAGTCGCCGGTCTTGTAGGTGTTGCTGGCGCCGGTCTCGACATTGGTGACCTTGAGCGTTCCGGCCTCGACATAGGCGTAGCGCGGGAAGGGGTGCTTGTGCACCGGGAGCGTCGCGCCCGGCGCGATCTGATAGGCCGAAACCTGAACCTCGACATTCTCCTGCGGCAGCGTGATCGGCTGGCCGGAGGCGGTGGTCGTCTTGGACGCAAGCGGGGTCACGACAACCGGTGTTCCGCTGCTGTCCAGGGCGTTGGCGCCAGTCGCGTAAAGGACGGCCGTCAACAGCAGCGCCGATGCCAGAGTGTTTCGCACGATTTCCTCCCGAAAATGGTCGGCAAGATCGCGCAGGAGCCATCCGTGCGCAAGGACGGCACATTGGAAACCTGGCATGGGCTTTGGAAAACTTGGCTCCCCGGGCTGAACGAAACGGCGAACTATGAGCTGCCGATCCCCTTCAAATCTGCATCGCCGAGCATTTTTGAGCGGCATGTACTATCGGCAGGTTCCCGTGATTTTTTGCCGGTGAAATCTGACAGCCTCCAGTAGTTCGCGCTCGTTGGTGTGAGCGTTTCGAAAAATGGCCACAACCATCACCGCCAAAATTTCAGCGCCCGGGCCCAAAGGATCGAGCTCTTCATCCGCGCAGACCTGATTGAACACGCGTTCGCAAACATCCAGATCGAGAGGGCTAAGACAGGTGCGATTGAAACGCCGACGCAGCATTTGAGTGAACCTTTCAGGGCCCGCCGTTCGTGCTTTGCGGCGGGCCTTTGCTGTAGTCTGAGCGATACTAACGTTCATAGTAGCGGGGCAAAGATTACTCCGCGCCTCGTGGTTGCGTTGTCAATAATCCCAAAATCTGCGCGCACTCGCGGGATCTATATTGCCCGGATGTCATCAGCTGGTAATAATCTTGCCGCTTGTTTTCCGGTATACGAAAGCCGCGGCGAAAGTCCGCCGCCTCTTTTGGTGTTCTGGTGCAACCGAGCTTGCTGGCGCTGACTTTCAAGCTCGCCAGTGAGCATCCGAGCTTTGCCGCAATATCTTTCAATGGCTCGTTATTAACGTATCCATCAAGAATTATCTTGCGGCGAGCTTCTCCTTTGAGCTTTTCGTTCATTTCGTGGTCTCCTCAACATCGCTTTCACGATGCCGGATTCTATACGCACCGGTTTGACGAGTGTCGTTATCTTCGCATCCAGAAACTTATCTCCGGATGCATTTCTTACTGTAATCCAGCGTGATCGCCGGTGCGGTCGACAGGCTTGCCAGATGCCCGGGATACACCACATGATTGCGAGGGCATGGGCATACCGGAATCGGATATGGCACCACGCGCGGTGGACGCTAAGAGGCAAGACAAGGCGCATGCCGGGCAAGCGCCGGAGCGCGAGCGACGTCGTTGGCCACGCGACGTTCAACCTGACAATGAGGCCGCTCCACCACTTGCGCCGGTGCTGGAACCGTTGTCCTTTTCAACGCTCAAATTGGCGCCAGAGGATCAATTCACCGCCTGGCAATCGCATGTGGCACCGCTTGTCGAGGTCAAGTTGCCGGATGACAAATCGCCAGACGACGGCTTTCCCGCCGACCATACGGCTTGGAATCTTGGTGGCATGCTGATCGTCGAACAGCGCGCGCCCGCGCATAGTTACACGCGGTCTGCCGCGAAGCTGCGGTCCAGCTCGATCGATCACTGGTATGTCGTCTTGCCACATACTGGTCGGACGTGGACGGAGGTTGACCGCCGCGTCGCGGAGGGGCAGCCGGGCAAATTGGAGATCAGATCGCTTGGCTACCCGTTTCGCGGAAGGACAACGGAATCCGAAAGTCTCTTTCTCTATTTGCCGCGTGATTTGTTCGCCGATGCGGCGGGGACCCTCGACGCAAACAACAATTCAATTCTGTCCGGCAACTTCGCTAACCTTCTGATCGACTACGTCAACAGCATCGTCACAAGATTGCGCGATCTCACTGCGGAAGATCTGCCCCGCATCGTACACGCAACACGCAGCATGATCATTGCCTGCCTCGCGCCTCCGGCCGAACATGCCGCGGCGGCCGAACAACTGGCGAGCGTCGCGCTGATGGAGCGAGCGCGTCGATACGTCCAAAACAATCTCGACGCGGCTCGTCTGACACCGGATTCAATGTGCCGGGCGCTCGGTGTCTCGAGATCTCGCCTCTATCAGTTGTTCGAACCGAGCGGTGGTGTCCTCCACTACATTCAAAGTCGCCGACTCTTGGCAGCCCATCTTGCGCTTAGCGATCCGGCAGACAGCCGACGCATTGTTGAAATTGCGGAAGCCTTCGGGTTCAGTTCAGCGGCAAACTTCAGCCGAGCGTTCAGCAAGGAATTCGGCTACAGCCCCCGCGAAGGCCGCAGGACGATGGTATTGCAGCGCCCCGCCCACTCTGTTTCGCTTGGCGAGCACGGGAAGGCCTCCTCCTTTGAAGATTGGCTCAAGGCGCTTGGACGCTGAGCAGGGCGTCGGCGTCGGTCGAGATCGGCGACGTTTTCATCAGAATGCCGCCCGGAGTTCTGCTGCGTGCCGGGCGGCACTCCCGTAACTGGGCAAGGCGACTGCGTGGGCTGACGGCACCCCAAATAGCACAAGCCCTGGGAGAGATGCCGCGCCGATATCGAGATATGTACGCCCGGATAAGTATTTGGATGCGCAGCTAACGACAATGCGACCTTATTCGTAGATGTTCGCGGTGACTTAGCGGGGGCTCGGCACAGGCGGCAGGTTTCCAAGTTGGGGGGAATATCGCACCGCCTGTGCCGATCGCGCCACCGCTATCCGTCAAAGTTGGTGGCGTAGTTGAGTTAGCGTGCCAAGGCCGAGAGTGGACGGCTGGTGTTCATTCCGTCGCAGAATGGCTTAGTGGGGGCTCGGCACAGGCGGCAGGTGTCCAAGTTGGGGGATACCGGGCGCCTGTGCCGCTCACGCCGCCGCCATACGTCAAAGGCGGCGTGGTCGAGTAAGCGTGCCAAAGGCCGGGGCGACAGGCTGGTGTTCATTCCGTCGCAAATGGCTTAGTGGGGGCTCGATGGCTTAGTGGGGGCTCGGCACAGGCGGCAGGTATCCAAGTTGGGGGATACCGGATCGCCTGTGCCGCTCGCGCCACCGCTATCCATCAAGGATGGTGGCGTCGTTGGGTAAGCGTGACAAGGTGGACGGCGGCCGGCTGGAGTTCATTCCGCCGCAGATGCCAACTCCTGTCGAGCAGCCGCCCGAAGATGAGGGGTGGGTTCACGAGGCCAAGCTCGACGGCTACCGGACGCAGATCATCATCGATAAAGGCGGCGTGCGTCTCTACAGCAAGAACGGCCGTGACTGGACGGCAAAATACTGGCCCATCGCGCTGGCGGTCGACCTGCCGTGCCGGGCTGCCATTCTCGACGGCGAGGTGATTGTGTCAGGCGTGCGGGGTGCGCCCGATTCCCCTGCGCTGGAAGCCGCGATCTGGAACGAGCCGAGCCGGTTGGTATTCGTCGCGTTCGACATTCTCCATCTCGACGGTCGCAATCTTGTTCACTTGCCCTTGCTGGAGCGCAAGCAAGTCCTGCGGCAACTGGTTGAGCCTTGCTTAGGCAAAATCCAATACAGCGAGCATTTTGAGGGCGATGCGCTGGCGATCTTTAGCGCCATTGAGAAGACAGGGCTTGATGGCGTCATCTCGAAACGCGCCGACAGCCGCTACAGGAGCGGACCGTCGAAAACATGGCTGAAGGCCAAATATTCGAGAAAGCCGTTTTCGAATTGCTAGGTGTGTGATCGCGCGCCCGGGCGGCGAACGCCGCTCAAGGGCTGGTCGAGATCCGGGATGATGGCTCCGGGCACCTGAAGGCGCCACGACACATCGGGACGGCAGCGGCCGCCTTTTCGCGGCAAGCTCGCCTATAGGACACCGACCGTCCGCAAGCACCCTCTCCGCAAGGGCGCATCTGCGTAGGCCAAGCCTCCCTCTGTCGCTGATCCCTCAATGAATGGGTGTGTTATTGTTAACGGTCGCGCGCTAAGGTAGCGATCGGGCGTGGGGTGCCGTCACCAATGACGACTGTTAGATCGCTTTGTGGGCGCCCATGTTTTGGAACAAACGCTTTGTCCGAGTTGCAGTAGGAGTCCTGCTGCTGGTTGCTGCAGTTCTTGCTCTCTTGCCAAGAATCACGGGATATACCAGCCTCGACGGCACCATCAATGCGCGTTTCGCCGAGATCTCGGGCCCGATCGAGGGCACCGTGCTGCAGACGCCCCCGAAAACCGGCACGCACCTGCCGGAAAATGCAGTACTCCTGACGATCCGGAACGAGCGGGTGAATCGCGCCGTCGAAACATCGCTGGTCGCGGAACTGGAGACCACGCGGAACAGGGTGCAGGCGCTCGAAAATCAGCGCAGCGAGTTGGAGGCGCTGCGTGCCACATTGGGCCGACGCTTCGATGCCTATAGCAAGGCGATGATCAACAGCATCGAACAGCAGATTGCGATTTCACGTGAACGCATCACGATGCTGGCTGCCCGGCGATCGGCGAGTGCGGCGGAACTCCAGCGCAATTCCACGCTGATGGCGAGGGGCGTCGTTTCGCAGAGCAGTGTCGACGAGGCGCAAGCGACAGAGATCGCGGCCTCGGCGGAGGTCGAAGTCGAAAACCTGACCCTGAAACGGCTGGAGCGGCAGTTGGAGGCTATGCGGCAAGGCGTTTTTCTCGAGGACGGGCAAAACGACGTTCCTTACTCGCACCAGCGGCAGGACGAGTTGGCGATCCAGATCGCCGATCTCGATGCGCGTGCCGCAGAGAGCCGCACCCGTCTGGGACAGATTTCCAACCAGCTGGCAGAGGAGGCGCGACGCGTCGACAGCCTCGAACGCGCGGTCATGACAATGCCCTTCAACGGCGTAATCTGGCGCAACAACGTGGTTGCGGGAGCCAACGTCGTCGCCGGAAACGAACTGCTGCGCGTACTCGATTGCCGCGACCTCTTCGTGGATATCCTGGTACCCGAGGTCGATTTCGACCAGATCTATCCGCGCCGCGCCGCGGAGGTCCGCATCCTCGGGACTGACATTGTCATTGGCGGTGAGGTGATTTCGGTTCGTGGCAACTCCGCGGTGGTGGAGGAGCCGACACTCGCGGCGATGCCTCCAAGCGGCAGAGGGCGCAACGCCCGGATCAGGGTGGCGCTCGCAAACTCGTCTCTCAACACCGACTACAGCAATTTCTGCCATGTCGGGCGGTCGGTCCAGGTCCGCTTCCACACGCGCAGCTTCACGATGGCCCAGTGGCTGACGAGGCTATGGTTCAGTATCTGGTAGCGCTGGCCCCGACCTTTCTGGTCGCGGCCTTCTTCCTCATCTTCGTCCAAGGCTGGTCGCGGTACCAGACTTGGACGCGCACCGCCACCTGCGCATTCGTGTTCGCGATCGCTGTCCGGTATCTGTGGTGGCGTCTCACCGATACCGTGCTGCCCTATCCCAATGATGGCCTCGATTTCTACTGGGTGTGGTTTCTCTATGGCGTCGAACTGCTCGCATTCTTCGATATAACGCTCTTCCTCATTATCATGAGCCGCTATGTCGACCGCAGCGCTCAAGCGGATGCGCTCGCAAGCGATTTCTTCCGCCGGCCTCGGCAAGAGCTTCCGACAGTCGACGTCTTCATCCCGACCTACAACGAACCGTTGGACGTGCTCGAGCGAACCATCATTGGCGCGCTCGGCCTCCACTATCCCGGGGAAAAGCTGAAAGTATACGTCCTAGACGACCAGCGCCGGGACTGGCTTCGGCGGTTCTGCGAAGAAAAGGGCGCAATCCACGTTACCCGACCGGATAATGCCCACGCCAAGGCCGGCAACATGAACAACGGCCTTACGGTGAGCGATGGCGAGTTCGTTGCGGTGTTCGACGCGGATTTCGTGGCACACCGGAACTTTCTTCGACGCACACTGCCTTTCTTCACCGATCCCAGCATCGGCATCGTGCAGACGCCGCAGCATTTCTTCAACAGGGATCCCGTCCAGATCAATCTCGGACTGGAGCGGTCCTGGCCTGACGAACAGCGCCTTTTTTTCGACGAGATGGCTGCCAGCAGGGATGCCTGGGACATAAGCTTCTGCTGTGGTTCGTGCTCGATCACGCGTCGCGCGGCACTGGAGGCGATCGGCGGCTTTCCGACGGAGTCGATCACCGAGGATCTGCTGACGACCCTGACGATGCTGAACAAGGGATACAAGACGCGTTACCTCAACGAGCGGCTTTCAATCGGGCTCGCCGCGGAGAACCTGAAAGGCTATTTCGTGCAGCGGCAACGCTGGTGCCAGGGCGGGATCCAGACGCTTTTCGTGCATAACGGACCCCTTCGCGGTCCGGGTCTCAGCCTGTTCCAGCGCATCATGTTCCTGCCTGTGAGCTGGCTCGTGCAGTATTTCGTGCGCCTGGCGATTCTCATCGTCCCTGCCATGTATTTCTGGACGGGGTATCCTCCGCTCTTCTTCACGGAAGCAGCCGATCTGGTCAGCCACCAGCTGCCTGTTCTCGTCGCCTATTTCCTGCTGATGCACTGGATCACGCCGACGCGCTATCTTCCGGTGGTTTCGAGCGCTGTCGGCGCCTTCTCCACCTTCCGGATGCTGCCGACTGTGATTTCGAGCCTGATCCGGCCATTTGGGCGGCCGTTTCGGGTGACACCCAAGGGAAGCTCGAACGTCGACAACAAATTCGACGGTTACACCTTTGCCTGCCTGGCAATATTGATTGCGGCCACTGCGCTCGGACTTGTGATCAACGTCATTCCGGAATGGGCGCGCATTCCTCCGGGCGAATTCTCGCCAGTCGCAATCTATTGGGCACTGGTGAACGTTGTGGTGCTCATGATTGCAGCGCTGATCTGTTTCGAGAAGACGAATCCCGCCTCCGAGAGCCTCCGCGCGGACGAGCCGGCGCGGTTCGGCGGCATCGCCGGACGGGCTGTCAGCCTCACACTCGGCAAAGCCGTGGTCGAAATCCCCATCGGCACCGACGTCGAGACCGGCAAGGTCGTCGAAGTAGCGCTGCACGGCGTCGAGCCCTTCGAAGCGGAACTCAGGGTTGTCACCAGGCGCACACAGGGGAGGCGCCGGGATACCGGCCCGTTCAAATATGGCCATCTCCATTACGATCTGACTGGAGCAGCGCGCGACCAGATGATCGTTAAGCTCTACACTGGCGACTACTCGCAGGATATCGAGGAGCTTCGACGGCGGACCGTGGCCGCCGGCCTGTTCTCACGGACGTTCGGGCCGGACTATCAACGCGCATAGCCAAAATCTCTCTGGCAATCGGGCACAGGGCCACGGGCGAGGAAAAAGCTCACAATGGTTCTGAGCATTAGCAGCGCAATCAGTCGCAAGTTTGCCATCTGAGATGCTCAAAGAAGGAGCTCCAGCCGCAACTTCCAACATAGCTCATGCACCGCACGCGTCATGGTCCCGTGCGGGCGGCGAACGCCGCTCCGCCCCGTGCGCCGTAATATTTCGAATCACCCCGACGCCTGCGGCAATTATCTGGAAATTACCAATTTATTAACAGTTAATGACTGCTCATCATGTGGATAACCGGCCGCCAGGCTCAGCGGAGCGCGCATCGCAACTACGCCGCACACGGCGCTTGTTAAGAATGCGCGTTGAAAGTTTGCCAAGCTTGACGGTTATGCTATTTTTAGACTGGGGACCCATATTGGCACCGCCTATGGAGGTGGCATTTGCATCCAAAGGCCTCAGGCGCCGGCGAGGAGAGTGAGGGGCCTTCCCCTAACGCTCCACATGCCGCCGAAGCGCTTCTCGCTGACCTCTTGTCGAACACCGCCGATCTCGTGTCGTTCTATGATCGCGACTTCCGCCTGACCCACTATGCTGCCAGGCTCAAAGGCATGTACGGAGGAGCGGTGGTGCAGGGTGCAGCCATTTGGGAGATCTATCCAGGCTTCCTCGATTCGAGCTGTCGCGACGAATTTCTTCGGGTGTTCCAGGGCGGCTCTCCGGCGAGCATCGACTTGCCCAGGGCATCAGGCGAAGCGCCTCGGTCCGTTTTCGTCTTCGGCACCGCAAATGGTGTCGGAATCATTGAATCGAGGGAGCACGCTGGGCGGAGCGCGGCGGAGGAGCAGGAGCACGTAGTTCTGCTCCATCAGGCGACGCATGACGTACTGACCGGACTGCAGAATCGGCGGCGATTCGGCGAGCGGCTGCAGCAAGCGCTGGCGGCCGTCGGCGGATCAAAGCCGAAAGCCGCCCTGCTGCAAATCGACCTTGACGATTTCAAAACGGTCAACGACACGCTCGGCCACGGAGCAGGCGACGCGCTTCTTCAACTCGCGGCAGGGCGAATCCGCGACGCGCTGCAGGATGGCGAATCCGCGTACCGGTATGCCGGCGATGAGTTCGCCGTCATCCAATTGGGCAAGGAGCAGCCAGTCGAGGCCGAGCGCCTCGCCGGATCGCTGGTCAATGCGTTCAAGGACCCGTTCGTCATCGACGGCATTCCCGTCTTCGTCGGATCGAGTATCGGAATTGCTTTCGGGCCCGACCACGGGACCGATGGCGAGCAGTTGATGAAAGCCGCCGACATTGCTCTATACGCAGCCAAGACCGATGGGCGCGGCTGCGCTCGGACGTTCAACCGTTCGATGCTGCTCTTGCTCGAGCAGCGCGAGAATCTGAGGCGCAGCCTGCGAACCGCGCTGGAGCGAGGCGAGCTTTACCTGGACTATCAGCCGCTCGTTCGGCCTCCCTCGTCGGTGGTCGGCTTCGAAGCGCTGCTGCGGTGGCGGCACCCCGAAGTCGGGATCATTCCGCCCAGCGTGTTCATACCCATCGCCGAAGCCGACGGTCTTATGGACGAGATCGGACGATGGGTGCTCGAGCAAGCCTGTCGCCAGGCGCTGACGTGGCCTCCCTCGCTGACTGTCGCAGTCAACCTGTCGCCGGCTCAGTTTCTGAGTGGTTCGCTGACAGACACGGTCGCTCAGATCGTCGACGAAGTTGGGATCCGAGCCGAAAGAATTGAACTTGAGATAACCGAGACGGTTCTTCTTGAGAAGACGATCGACAATATCGACACGTTAAATACTCTGAACGTCTTGGGAATACGAATTTCACTCGACGATTTTGGAACGTACTATTCGTCGTTGAGCTACCTTAAGAATTTTCCCTTCGACACCTTGAAGATAGATCAATACTTCATTGCGGACCTAGAAACCGATCTCAAGAGCCAGACGATCGTGCGATCGATCATAAATCTCGCGCACGGTCTGGGAATAAGCGTCACCGCCGAGGGGGTCGAGACGTCGGCACAGGCACGATGGCTGATCAATGAGAGTTGCGACTGCCTGCAGGGCAATTTCCTTGGACGGCCGCTTGGAGCCGAGGCAACCAGCGATTTCATCAGGCGGTCCCCGCCGAAGGTGGTGCGAGCGATGGAGGGTTCAAATCGGGCGCTCTAGCGCCATGCAGCCTGTGCAACGGTGAAGTGGAGAGTTGTGGAATCGATCGAGGCGGACATCACGAACGGTCAGATTCTCCGTCTCGGAGGCCGTCTTGCCACCAGGGCTCGAATACGGATGAAATAAGGGAGGATGCCGATGGGAGCTGTTCATCATAACGTGGCTGGCGAGCCTGCCTTTGCGGCGATGATCCAGGTCGACATGGAGATCAATACTTTTGTCTCTGAGTGGAGACACTGCGATTATGTCTCGACATACATGGCCCGGATGGTCAGCCAAAACCGATCAGACTCGGTCCGGCATTCAAATCTCTTTTCATCTGCCTTCAACGAATTGCTGGAAGTCGCTTTTCGCACGCGCCATGCCGACGGCGAACTGGCATGCAGGGTATCTCGCCATGGCGCGACGGACAGGATCGAGCTGACACTCCCTTGCGTGGCGGAGGAGCGCCAATTCTACGAGGAAGCCGTGTCGCAAGTCGCAGGATCCGAGGCCGGGGAGCGATACCTCAGTTCCGTGTCGGGGGATCTCGCGCCCAGCCGGGAGGTCGTGCTGCTGGAACTGGCTATCGACTACAACGCGACACTCAGGGTCGAAGAAGCCGACGGCGACGCGATCAAGATTGTCGTGGATCTTCCGCTTGAGGACCTGCAAAATTGAACCCCTACGGCCTTTTCCCGCGTTTCAAGGCGCAATACGACGCGAACAACCAGGAGTTCTCCATATCGGGGGTTGTCCGGCCCCAGGCGATCGATGAGCTTGCGCCCAGCATCGCATTGCTCCGCGATGCGATCGGCCGTGTGCGCGGCGTTCTCTACGTCAATGTCAGACGCCTGACGCAGATGAACAACGCTGCGTTTCACGCCTTTTCGAGGATCATCATTGACGCCTGCCGCGCTCGGCCGGATCTCAAATTCGTCGTCGTCACGTCAAGCGTCGTTGGATGGACCTCGCGAAAGTTCGGTCGTTTGAGCGGCATCGAGCCGAACATCACGGTCAAGGAATATGACAGCGAATTCTATCCTGGGCAGGGCTTCCTTGAGGAAGGCGGGTTCGTTCCGATCCTTCGCACGCAGACGAAGATGACCTGGCGCCACGAGCGCGCAATCTTGCCGCGACACGGCATGCGGCCCGATATCGTCATGGCCGACATCTGTTGCGGCATCGGTGATTTCGCCGTGCTCGTGCAGAAGGAGTTCCAGCCATCGCGGATCGTCGCCCTCGACCACTCGATATCAAGCCTGGCCTATGCTCGACGAGTGATGCGGGAGTTCGATATCCGGGGCATCGAATATACCTATGGCGATGCGTCGGAAATGCTGCTCGACGAAGCGCAGTTCGACTTGGTCACCTGCCGACATTCCTTACAAATTTTCAATCGACCGGAACTCATCCTCAAGGAACTCTACCGCATATGCAAGCCAGGCGGGCGAGTCTACATCACCAACGAGAAGAATTCGCATTGCCTCGGCGAGCCGCGCGCCGAAAGCATTCGTTGGACCTATAACGAGGTGGCGAAGCTGTTCGGGCATTTCGAGATGGATGTCGAGCTTGGGCCCAAGAGCCGGCGATACCTGATCGAAGCCGGATTCGAAGACATACGTGTCGAGACCTTCATGGTCACCAACCTGGACGGCGATCCACAGGACTTCGCCGATGTCATCGAAGCCTGGGCGGATGTCTATGCAGGCGAGATGGCGACCAGACGCGGTGACGGACCGGAGTTCGTCGCACGGTTCCGCCAGGGCTTCCAGGACCACATTTTCGCCGCGCTCCACCCTAAGGGTTATGCGGGTTGGCCGATCTGGGTCGCATCGGGGCGACGGCCGCAATGAAAGCCGACAATGAGCCCACACCGCGTTTCGGCCTGCGCTCCTTTCGAGCGAAATTCGTATTGGTCGTCGGCGGCGCCGTCCTGTTCGATCTCCTGCTGAGCGGTGGCCTGGCACTTTGGAACGTTCAAAAGCTGTCGCGCGACGCCACATCGGAAGTCGGCGAGGGCCTGACGACCGCGAACCAGGAATACATTCGGTCTTATGCCGAGTCGACGGCGTCAAGTGTCGACCTGCTGCTCGACCGAGTCCACGGGGACGTCAAGGCACTGGCCGGCGTGCTGCAGGCCCAGATCGACGATCCGAGGAGGCGGCAGCAGGTCGGAGCGACCCTTTCGCAAGAGGCGCCCGGCTCCGTGAAGGTCGTCTACGATGCGCGCGGAGATTGGGCGCAGAACCTGCCGGGCGCGCCTTCCGTGGTAAGCGTCTGGGGCTACCTGCTGGGCGCCGACCACAATCCGCTTCCGGGCGTCCAGCAGGAAATTGACGACAGCACCGTGATCGATCTCGTCGCGCCGACTCTCATGGCCAGCGGATCGTCCAAGCTGCAGATGTACTATATCGGTCCCAAGGAGCGGCCGATCTTCAGGACGGTACCGTATACGGACCAGGCACAGACGTTCGACCGGCTCTATCCAGGCCACAACAAGGCGGAGTTCTGGGAGTTCTTCTTTCCGGGAATCTATGGCTCATGGCAGCAATGGGCGAGGGACCCGGCCTCGCGTCCGGTGCCTGACGATATTACCCAGACGGCGCCCTACACCGATGCCATCACCGGAAAGCTGATCGTCAGCTTCTTCCACCCGCTGTGGACGCGCGATCGCACCGGTATCGCCGGTACGGCGGGCGCCGACATCACGCTCGACCAGCTCGCGGAAGTCGTCGAGAGCGTGAAGATCGCCGAAACCGGGTTCGGCTTCCTCACGATGTCGACTGGCAACGTGGTCGCGATCAATCCGTCGGGCCAGGCGATCATCGGCCTGACGTCGTCGAGCGATGCGGACACGCAGGGCGTCACCGGCCTGGAGAGGTCGCTGCGGGCAAGCATGCAGCCGGCTATCGCATCGCTGCCGCTCGGCCAGAACAATGACGGCGTCATCCAGCACATCATGCTCGACAACAACGGCGAGCGGGTGCCCTACATCGTCGTCCTCAAGAGGTTGAAGCCGACCAATCTGTGGAGTTCGGGGCCCATCAAGTCCGAGACGATGTCGGTCGGGATCGTCGTTCCCGAACGGGAAATCTATGCGTCCTTGTTCGCCGCGCAGCAGAGCATTTCGCGCGCAACCAACCGTATCCTGCTTTTTCAGATCGCCGCGATCGTCGTTTCGCTTCTGATCGTCTTTGCGGCCGTGCTCGGAATTTCGAAGCGCATCACCGCGGGCCTCAGGGCGCTCGCCGGTGCCGCGCAGAGGCTCCAGTCCAAAGACTATTCAGTACGGGTGAGCATTCCAACACGCGACGAGGTTGGAGCGGCAGGGATCGCCTTCAACCGCATGGCAGAGCAGATCAGCTTTCACACGGAAAACCTCGAGCAACTCGTCGACGATCGGACCAGGGAGCTCGGCGACGCAAATCAGGAGATTTCCGCACTCAACGAAAAGCTGCGGGACGAGAACGTCCGCCTCGGCGCAGAGCTCGCGGTTGCCAGGCAGATCCAGATGATGGTCCTGCCGAAACCATTCGAACTCGAAGCGATTCCGGGGCTGGAGATCGCGGCCTACATGCGGCCGGCCGACGAGGTCGGCGGGGACTACTACGACGTCCTGCAGAACGGATCACGGGTCAAGATCGGCATCGGCGACGTGACCGGTCATGGTCTCGAGAGCGGCGTGCTGATGCTGATGGTCCAATCCGTTGCACGCGCCTTGCAGGAGGCCAACGAAGGGGATCCGCACCAGTTTCTGGTTCGGCTGAACAGCGCGATCTTCAAGAACATCGAGCGGACGAACACCAACAAGCATCTCTCGCTGGCCTTTCTTGACTTTGAGGATGGACGGGTGACGCTTTCCGGCCAGCACGAGGACGTTCTCGTCGTGCGCGCGGATGGGGACGTCGAACGCATCGATACGCTTGACCTGGGGCTGCCGGTTGGCCTGGAGAATGACATCTCGCAGTTTATCGACACGCGTGACATCGTGTTCGGGAGCGGCGACGTGATCGTGTTGCACACCGACGGTGTGACCGAGGCGGAGGACGAAGACAGAAGACTGTTCGGGTTCGATCGGCTCTGCAAGAGCGTGCAAAAGCGTCACGGCAGGAGCGCCGAGGAAATCAAGACCGGAATCGTCGAGGATCTGATGACCCATATCGGAATCCAGAAGATCCACGACGACATCACACTCGTGATCATAAGGCACACATAGAAATGACAGCGCTGTTCGGTACCCCTGACATTGCAATCGGGATGAAGGAGAGCGTCAGTCGTGTGCGGCTGTTCGACGGGCCTCTCGACTTGAGTTGGCGTCATTGTGCTACGACCTCGGACTTCATCGCCGATCTTTTCGCATTGCGCTTTCAGTCGTCCCGCAATGACTACATGGAGGTGCGGCATAGCATCGGATATCTGACCAACGAACTCATCGAAAATGCCGTCAAGTTTCGCGCACCGGGCGAGATCGTGATCGAGGCGTCGATGGATTCGGAGAGCTTCAAGCTCAAGGTGTCGAATGACGTCGATGGGGAAAACGCGTCCGAGTTCCAAAGCCTGCTGGCGGACATCACGGTTGGCGACCCCAAGGATCTGCTGATACAGCGAATTGAAGCGAATGCCGCGAACCCCGACGCGGGGCGCTCCGGGCTCGGATTGCTGACGTTGATGAGCGACTATGGCGCGCGCCTGGCCTGGATATTCAGCTCCGCCGACGAAAACGATCGGATCTGCCTGGAGACGTATGCCTCCATACCGATCTCGCAAACTCACAACTAATGAAACGAAGCCAGATTATGGAAATCAAGACGGACGACTACCGCGTGTGGACTGAGGGAAGCGATATATTTTTCGACGGTGCAATGCGGCTTGCCAGTTCCGAGGCCGGTGCGCCGATCACGGCTTTGGCGACCAGTGTTCTTGCCTCAAATCCCGCTTCCATCACGCTCAATTTGAAGGACCTTCACTTTCTCAACTCGTCCGGTATCAACCTGCTGGCGAAATTTACCATCGAGGTGCGCAAGCATCCCGATGTTCGACTCGTCGTGCGTGGAACGCCCGACATCCCTTGGCAATCGAAATCATTGCCGAATCTGAAGAAGCTGCATCCCGCCCTGGTGCTTTTGATGGACTGACCCAGCGAGCCAATCGAAATTCGCTGGGAACAAGGCTTTGATCGAGAATCGAGACGCTTTGCCCTGGAGCCCGATCCCAGCACAATGACCGACGCTTGCCCCGGAAAACGAGGGCTGCGCAGGGGCCGAGTCGACAGGTCTTAAGAAATATTGGCTCCCCGGGCCGGATTCGAACCAGCGACCAACCGGTTAACAGCCGGTTGCTCTACCACTGAGCTACCGGGGAACGGAGGCTCTGACGTGAGTGGCGCAGCCTATAGCAAACACCTTTCGGCTTTGCAAAGCAGCAATTCGCAATTTTTCTCCAGTTTTTTGTGCGGCCATTTGTGGCATCGTTTCGGCATGCCCACATATCAACGGCTTCACACTGGCACGGAACAAAGCGGTCGGTTGTCGCCTTTGATACCGATGGCTTCGATCGCGCGAACGGGATCTGGTTTGAATGACGGCAACTGACGACGATAACGCCCCGGCGCGGAAGATCACGATCTTCGGCCGCGAATTCACCATGCCGCGCTCGCGAGGGGCGCGGATCGCGGTCGGCGTGCTGCTCATCGCCGGCGGTATCCTCGGCTTCCTGCCCGTTCTCGGTTTCTGGATGATTCCGCTGGGCTTGCTGGTCCTGTCTTACGAATTCGCGCTGGTGCGCCGCCACAGGCGGCGCTTCGTCGTCTGGTGGCAGCGCCGGCGTCGGCCGGACTGAGTGCTTGCAGAGGGGCCGGCAAGTTCCGAAAGCGCTATCGAGATCGGCCGCAAGCGATTGGCAACCACTGTCTCCGATGACGCGTGGGAAAGAGCCGCGAATGACTTGCCGGCGCTTGACGACCTTTCACCGTCAACATAATGAGTTCGCTCGGAACGCCGGGAGCATGGAAGGCCTCGTGGCGGAGTGGTTACGCAGAGGACTGCAAATCCTTGCACCCCGGTTCGATTCCGGGCGAGGCCTCCAAATGCCCGGACTCCAGCGCCGTCGCGCCGGAGCGTCAGGTTCCAGTCGAATTGGCCCGCGAACTTGGCCCGAGAAATCGGATGGGCGCGGGAAGCGGATTGGCGCGGAAAGCGGGTTGGTTGGAACATGAACGCTGATTTCTCCGAACGCCGCGTGAAGATGGTCGATGGCCAGATCCGCACCACCGACGTGACCAGCGCGCCGCTCATCGAAGCCATGCTTTCCGTGCCGCGCGAAGCCTTTGTCGGCAGCGGCCAGCGCGACCTCGCCTACATCGACGAGGACATCCGCGTTTCCGAAGGCGCCAACGGCAGCGGCGCCCGCTACCTGATGGAGCCTTCGCCGCTCGCCAAGCTTTTGCAATTGGCCGAGATCGGCGACGGCGATAGTGTGCTCGATGTCGGCTGCGGCACCGGCTATTCGGCCGCCCTGCTTTCCCGAATCGCAAAATCGGTGGTTGCATTGGAGAGCGATGCAGCGCTGGCGGAAACCGCGAAGTCGACGCTCTCGACGCTGGATTGCCAGAATGTGACGGTGGTGATCGGGCCTTTGCCGCAAGGTCATGCCGCCAAGGCGCCCTATGACGTCATCTTCATTGACGGCAGCGTCGAGGAGGTGCCTGCGGCATTGCTCGATCAACTCGCCGAGAACGGCCGCCTGGTTGTGGTCGAGGGGCAGGGCAACTCTGGCGTGGCCCGTCTATTTTTCAAGGCAGGGGGGGTTGTAACCGGAAGACGTGCATTTAATGCGGCAATTAAGCCACTACCGGGCTTCGAACGTGCCCATGCGTTCGAATTTTAAGCGGTTTTGCCTTGCGGCGAAGACGCTGTCATGATCGCTTGCGCTTGAACAATCGTTGCTGATTTGCTTGACCGGGGATTTTCGGGGGGCAGTCAGCGGGGGAACGATAACAACGCGGCGCGGGCTAATCCGAAAGGAGAGGCTGCGTGGCGTGGTTCCCATGCAAAACGAATGAGGGATAATACGTGCCGCCCCTACACAAGACTTTTCTGACAGCCATGCTCATTTCGGCGACAGCGCTCTCGCCGCTGGCCGCATCGGCGGAAACCATCACCGGCGCCCTCGCCAAGGCCTATCAATACAACTCCCAGCTGAATTCCGCCCGCGCCGGCGTGCGCGTCACCGATGAAGGCGTCGCCATCGCCAAGTCGGGCTGGCGGCCGACCGTCACCGGTTCCGGCAGCATCGATTATACAAACACGCACGGGCAGGGCATCAGCAGAAGAATAACGACAGGCAGCTTCGGCGTCCAAATCAACCAGACGCTGTTCGATGGATTTCAGACCAAGAACAATGTCGCCGCCGCCGAATCGCAAGTGAGGGCTTCGGTCGAGAGCCTGCGCAACACGGAAGAGAACATCCTGTTCAACGCGGCAAGCGCCTATATGGACGTGATCCGCGATCGTCAGATCGCGGTCCTGACCGAACAGAACCTGCAGTTCCTGACCGAGCAGGCGCGCGCCGCACGGTCGCGCTTCGAAGTCGGCGAGGGTACCCGCACCGACGTTGCCCAGGCCGATGCCTCGCGCGCCACGGCAGTGGCCCAGCTCAGCGCCGCCCGCGCGACGGCTCTTGCCAGTGCCGCTACCTATCACCAGATCGTCGGCGACGAGCCGGGTAAGCTCAAGGCGGCCGCGCCGGTTGGCAAGCTGTTGCCGGGAAGCATCGATTCGGCCTTCACCATCGCCGCCGCCGAGCATCCGGCCATCCTTGCCACCGAACATCTCGTCGACGCCGCGGCGTTTTCGGTGAAATCGGCGGAAGGCGCGCTGCTGCCGCAGGTCTCAGCTTCCGCCGGCATTTCGGACAATTACAGCCACTCCGTTCCTGAGAGTATCACAGGCACCAACGGCAGTTCGACGTCGGCCAATATTGGCGCGACGCTGACCATCCCGATCTATTCTGGCGGCCGGACCTCGGCGATCGTGCGGCAGAACAAGGAATCGCTCAGCCAGGCCCGCATCGAGGTCGACGTCAGCCGCGACCAGGTGCGCCAGGCTGTGGCCTCGGCGTGGACGCAATATACCGCTGCCCGCGAAAGCGTGGATGCCAACAGGCAGGTGATCGCCGCCGCGCAACTGGCGCTCAACGGCGTCATCGAGGAGCGCAATGTCGGCCAGCGGACCACGCTCGACGTGCTCAACGCCCAAAACGCCGTCATCACCGCCAAGATCAACCAGGCGAACTCCGAGCATGACGTCGTGGTGGCGAGCTATGCCATCCTCTCCGCTATCGGGCGGCTGTCGGTTGAGCGTCTTGGCCTGGCGGTCACTAAATACAAGCCGGAAGAGCACTACAACGCCGTCAAGGACAAGTGGATCGGGCTGCGCACGCCGGACGGCCGCTGATTCTCTTGTAAGCTTAAAAAAGCGCCGCGCGTCCGATGGATGCGCGGCGCTTTTGCGTTGAACAACCAGCGGCCGGCTGCTGGCGGCGGAACCAGCTAATCTGTTGAAATCCAACGTCTCCCCAGATTGGGGATTCTCGGATGACGATCGGTCGGTTACGCTGTCGTCATTGATTCGAATTTCGGCCCGGCCGGAATGGAGATCTTGAACTGGTCACAAGGGCGGCGGATGTGACGATGGCGACGGCAAGCAGCGCACAGCGCGAACCTTCCATGGAAGAGATACTGGCTTCCATCCGAAGGATCATCGAGGACAGCGACACCGGCCGCAAGCAGCCGGCGGCTGACAGCGCCGACTTGCGCCAGGACCTCCAGCCGACGCCGGCGCCGACAGCCGAAGTCGATGCTTTCCGTTCCGAGCTGAATGCGGAATCCGCCCCGAGGAAGCCGGTGACGCTGGCCGAGGTGCAGGCCCAACTCGCGGCCTCCGATCCGGCCATCGCGCGCGCCGAGGCGCGCCCCGAGCCGGTAAAGACTGCGCCTGCGCCCACCACCTCGGGCCCCGCCACCCTGGCCCCCAACTCTTTGGCCGAAGTCGGGGCGAGGGTCGCCGCGGAACCCGACGCGCCGGCTGCCGCGGCAAGCGCGCCGCAAAGCGCCGATACCATCGTCGCCGATTGGCGGCGCGAGATCGCCGCCGTTGGCGGAAGTTCCGTCAAGGCCAAGGTGGCCGCGCGCCCGGCGGAAGCGGCGCCCGAAGTCGAACTCGACGAGGAGGATCTTGCCGCGCCAACTGTCGAAACCGCGGCGCCGGGCAAGGTTTCGACGCTATCGTCCGCCGACTTGCCGCCGGCGCGGCCGGCGATCCTCTCCGAGCATGCGGGCCGGCAGGTCGCGGCGGCGTTCGGCGAGCTTTCCGATGCCTTCGCCAGCCGCAGCAAGAAGACCTTCGACGAGATGGCCGAGGAGATGCTGCGGCCGATGCTGCAGGACTGGCTGGACAACAACCTGCCGACGCTGGTCGAGCGGCTGGTGCGCGAGGAAATCGAGCGCGTGGCGCGTGGCGCTCAGTGATTTCATCCGCGCGTTCCAGGTAAAATGCGCAGCCGTCGGGCGGCGCTTTCGTTTCCGGAAAATGCGGCCGCGGGATCGTTGGCGATGATGCATGGGATTGCCGCCGATCGCGGCCAGCCTATCTGGGCGAGACGGACTATCCTTCTCGCGGTTGACTCGGCCAAGAGCTTCCGATTTACACCGGACGCTTGTTCCCGACAGCTCGGACCATTCCTCCATGCTTGATAAAACCTACGACGCCAAGACCGTCGAGCCGAAGATCGCCAAAATCTGGGAAGACGCTGACGCGTTTCGCGCCGGCGCCGGCGCGGAAGAAGGGGCGGAAGCCTTCACCATCGTCATCCCGCCGCCGAACGTCACCGGCTCGCTGCATATGGGGCATGCGCTCAACAACACGCTGCAGGACATCCTGGTGCGCTTCGAACGCATGCGCGGCAAGAACGTGCTGTGGCAGCCCGGCATGGACCATGCCGGCATCGCCACGCAGATGGTGGTCGAACGCCAGCTCATGGAAAGGCAGATCCATCGCCGCGACCTGACGCGCGAGGAGTTCATCGAAAAGGTCTGGGAGTGGAAGGGCGAATCCGGCGGCGCGATCTTCAACCAATTGAAGCGGCTCGGCGCCTCGGCCGACTGGAGCCGGGAGCGCTTCACCATGGACGAGGGCCTGTCCAAGGCGGTGCTGGAGGTCTTCGTCACGCTCTACAAGGAAGGGCTGATCTACAAGGACAAGCGCCTTGTGAACTGGGATCCGAAGCTGTTGACCGCCATTTCCGACCTCGAGGTCGAGCAGCACGAGGTCAACGGCAATCTCTGGCATTTTCGCTATCCGGTCGAAGGTCTGGCGTTCGACCCGGAGAATCCGAAGACATTCATCACGGTCGCCACAACGCGTCCCGAAACCATGCTCGGCGACACCGCGGTGGCCGTGCACCCCGACGACGAACGGTTCCGTAACCTGGTCGGCAAGAACGTTATCCTGCCGATCGTCGGCCGCAGGATACCGGTGGTGGCGGATGAGTATTCGGACCCGGAAAAGGGCTCCGGCGCGGTCAAGATCACGCCGGCGCACGACTTCAACGACTTCGAGGTCGGCAAGCGCCACAAGCTGCCGGCGATCAACATCCTGACCGTCGAGGCCGCCGTCAAGCTCAAGGACAATGAGGACTTCCTCGCCGGTCTCGAGGTGACGCCGGAGCGCCAGGCGGTGTGGGACGAACTCGACGGACTCGACCGCTTCGCCGCGCGCAAGAAGATCGTCGAGCTGATGGAAGCCGGCGGTTTCCTCGACAAGGTCGAGCCGCACCGCCACACGGTGCCGCATGGCGACCGCGGCGGCGTGCCGATCGAGCCGTTCCTCACCGAACAATGGTACGCGAACGCGGCCGAACTGGCGAAGCCCGCGATCGCCTCGGTGCGCGAAGGCCGCACCAAGATCATCCCGAGCAGTTGGGACAAGACCTATTTCCAGTGGATGGAAAATATCGAGCCGTGGTGCATCTCGCGCCAGCTCTGGTGGGGACACCAGATACCGGCCTGGTACGGGCCTGACGGGCATGTCTTCGTCGAGAAGACGGAGGAAGAGGCGCTGGCCGCGGCGATCGAATATTATCTGGCGCTCGAAGGCCCGTGGAAGGCCTGGGTCGAGGACAGACTGGAGAATTTCAAGCCGGGCGAGATCCTGACCCGCGACGAGGACGTTCTCGATACCTGGTTCTCCTCGGCGCTGTGGCCGTTCTCGACGCTTGGCTGGCCCGACGAGACGCCGGAGCTGAAGACCTACTATCCAACCGACGTGCTGGTAACGGGATTCGATCTCATCTTCTTCTGGGTCGCCCGCATGATGATGATGGGCCTGCATTTCATGGAGAAGGAGCCGTTTCATACCGTCTACATGCACGCGCTGGTGCGCGACAAGAACGGCGCCAAGATGTCGAAGTCGAAAGGCAACGTCATCGACCCGCTCGACCTGATCGATGAGTACGGCGCCGACGCGCTGCGTTTCACCTTGACCGTAATGGCGGCGCAGGGACGCGACGTGAAGCTCGACCCGGCGCGCATCGCCGGCTACCGCAATTTCGGCACCAAGCTCTGGAACGCGACGCGCTTTGCCGAGATGAACGAGGTCGCCAGGAACGACGATTTCTGGCTGAACGATGCCAAGCTCGCAGTCAACCGCTGGATCCTGACGGAGCTGACGCGGGCGGCGCGCGCGATCACCGAGGGCATTACCACCTACCGTTTCAACGAGGCGGCGGGCGCTGCCTACCGTTTCGTCTGGAACCTGTTCTGCGACTGGTATCTGGAACTGTTGAAGCCGGTATTCATGGGTACGGACGAAGCCGCCAAGGCGGAGAGCCGTGCCTGCGTCGCCTTCGTACTGGACGAAATCTACAAGCTCTTGCATCCGATGATGCCGTTCATGACCGAGGAGCTCTGGGCGCAGACGGCGGGCGAGGGCAAGGAGCGCGCCTCGCTGCTTTGCCACGCCGCCTGGCCCTCGCCCGATTTCGAGGATGACGACGCGGCCGCCGACATCAACTGGCTGGTCGACCTTGTCTCCGGCATCCGTTCGGTGCGCTCGGAAATGAATGTGCCGCCGGCGGCGATCGCGCCGCTGATGGTGATCGGCGCCAACACGCTCACGCAGGAAAGGCTGGAGCGCCACGCCCAGGCGATCAAGCGCCTGGCGCGTGTCGGCGACATCGCGCTGGTCGATGCGCCGCCGAAAGGCTCGGCCCAGATCGTCCTCAACGAGGCGACGATCTCTCTGCCACTCGGCAGCCTGATCGATCTTACGGCCGAAGCCGCGCGGCTTCAGAAGGAACTGGCCAAGGTGACCGAGGAGATTGCCCGCCTGCACAAGAAGCTGTCGAACGAGAAGTTCGTCGCCAACGCGCCGGAAGAGGTGGTCGAGGCCGAGCGCGAAAAGCTCGCCGAATATCGCGAGGCGCAGGAGAAGTTTTCGGTCGCTCTGACCAGGGTTCGTGACGCGGGCTGAGAGAAGATTCGCTGCCACGGGAGGGCCGCTTTCCGAAGCGTCATCTGCCTGCGAAATAGGCATGCCGTTGCGTTAATTTTGACGTAAACGGAAACTTTAGGCCCTATTGTTGCCATAATGTAACAATGGGGCCTTTTTCCCCAAAAATGGCCTGTTTTTGGGCTGTATTGAAAGGTTTTTGCAGCTTTTTTCTGCCAATCGATACCTATTGGCCGCGATTGGGCTTGATTTCGGGGCCGGGTACGATGGCGAAAATGCGAACTGTCAAGGGTGTACATGTACAGCCCCTGAATTCGTGGTTGCGCCGTTAACCCGAATTGGTTCTAGCTTGATCCCGCGTATTTCGGGGAGGGAATCCATGAACTTTTTGCGTCTTAAAGCGCTGCTGGGGGCAGGGTGCTTTTCGCTGGCTCTGATCGGATCGGCGATGCATCCCGCGCATGCCGGCGGCCTGGAGCGCGGCGGCTATGATATCGACCTTCTGTTCGATGCGTCGCCGTTCGCAACTGAAGCCGAAGCGACCTACGTGATGCCGGATCGCAAGTACAAGAATGCGCGCGGTCCGGGAGGAGCGGACCTCGGCTTTGGCACCACCGCTGACGGTGCCGAGGGTTATTGGGTGCCGCGCATCGGCGCCAAGGCCCAGATCGTCCAGGGCGTCGACTGTATGGTCGATTACTCACAGCCTTGGGGCGCGCATACGGCGCCCGGCGTATGGAACGGCGCGTTTTCGAACATGGAAACCGACATCAAGAGCGACAACTACGCGGCAACTTGCTCCTACAAGATGGATGCGGGCAAAGGGCAGCTTCGCTTCATCGGCGGCGTCTTCTACCAGAAGGTCTACGGCTTCAAGGAAGACTTGGTGTCACCGCTGTTCCCGAATTTCTCCGGCACCGGCCGTGTCGACCTGACGAGCAACGGCTGGGGCTGGCGCGCCGGCATCGCCTATGAAATCCCCGACATCGCGCTGCGCGCGAGCCTCGTCTACAATTCGAAGGTCAAGCTCGACAACATCTCGGGCACGTTGGACTTGACGAATGTTTTGATGGGTACGATCCCGATCTACGGCTCCACGCAGTACATGCCGGATGTGGTGGAATTGAAATTGCAGTCGGGCGTCGCACCGGGCTGGCTCGCCTTCGGTTCGATCAAGTGGGTCAACTGGAGCGTGCTGCAGAGTGTGCCGATCTGCCCTGTGGGTGTTCCCGCCGCGCTTTGCTTCACGAATTCTCCGGCAGAGGTAACCTCGCTCGACCTGATGTATCGCGACGGCTGGACAGTTTCAGGTGGCATCGGCCACAAGTTCAACGATCAGTGGAGCGCCGCCGGTCAGCTTTCCTGGGATCGCGGCACCTCGCATGGTTATGGTGCCCAGACCGACACCTGGACGCTGGGCGGCGGTGTCGCCTACACGCCGAAGCCGAATATCGAGGTTCGCTTGGCCGGTGCGATCGGCGTGATGACCAGCGGCCATTCAGGGATATTGATTGGCGAGAACGGCAAAGTCGTTGGGGGGGATGCCAGCTATGACTTCGGCAACGATCTGGTCACTGCGATCTCGGGCGGCGTGAAGATCAAGTTCTAAGGTTCCGCAAATTCGAAAAAAGGCCGGGCACTGCCCGGCCTTTTTCGTTGCGTAATCAATAGTCTGTCCAAGCCGGCCGACCCAATGTCGCAGATTCGTGTCATAACCGGCGCCCTTCACAATTGTGACGTTTTAGCAACAGTTTATGAACAACCCCTGCGCTAGAAGTCAGGTCGAGGGAACTGCCTATTTCCCGCCATAAACCCGGAGCAACTCGAATGGGTCTCGGGATGCGTGCCAGGTTGGCCCGGCGATGAGGCAGGCCGCGGGGTGTGCGGCGAGGACGAGTATGGACGCCAGGGTGATCTCCAAGGCCAAGCTGCCCAGCCGCCACGTGACCGTTGGTCCGGCGCGCGCGCCGCATCGTTCGTACCTCTACGCCATGGGATTGTCGGCGGCCGAGATCGCGCAGCCGCTGGTCGGCGTCGCCAGTTGCTGGAATGAGGCGGCGCCCTGCAACATCTCGCTGATGCGCCAGGCGCAGGTGGTCAAGAAGGGCGTGGCGGCCGCCAACGGCACGCCGCGCGAATTCTGCACCATCACCGTCACCGACGGCATCGCCATGGGCCACCAGGGCATGAAGTCGTCGCTGGTGTCGCGTGAGGTCATCGCCGATTCGGTCGAGCTCACCATGCGCGGCCATTGCTATGACGCGCTGGTCGGGCTTGCCGGCTGCGACAAGTCGCTGCCCGGCATGATGATGGCGATGGTCCGCCTCAACGTGCCGTCGATCTTCATCTATGGCGGCTCGATCCTGCCCGGCAGCTATCGCGGCCGACAGATCACCGTGCAAGACGTGTTCGAAGCGGTCGGGCAGCATTCCGTCGGGTCGATTTCGGATGCCGAACTGCTCGAGATCGAGCAGGCGGCCTGTCCGTCGGCGGGCTCCTGCGGCGCCCAGTTCACCGCCAACACCATGGCGACCGTCGCCGAGGCGATTGGCCTGGCTCTGCCCTATTCCTGCGGCGCGCCGGCGCCCTACGAAATGCGCGACCGCTTCAATTTCGCTTCCGGCGAAAAGGTCATGGAGCTGATCGCCAAAAACATCCGGCCGCGCGACATCGTTACCCGCAAGGCGCTGGAGAATGCCGCGACCGTCGTGTCGGCCACCGGCGGCTCGACCAACGCGGCACTGCACCTGCCGGCGATCGCGCATGAGGCCGGCATCAAGTTCGACCTGTTCGACGTGGCGGCGATCTTCGAGAAGACGCCTTATATCGCCGACCTCAAGCCCGGCGGCAAATATGTCGCCAAGGACATGTTCGAGGCCGGCGGCATTCCGCTCCTGATGAAGACGCTGCTCGACCACGGCTACCTGCATGGCGACTGCATGACGGTCACCGGCCGCACTTTGGCCGAAAACATGGAGCACGTTGCCTGGAATGACAGCCAGGATGTTGTGCGTCCCGCCAATCGGCCAATCACCAAGACAGGCGGCGTTGTGGGCTTGAAGGGCAACCTTGCCCCTGAAGGCGCGATCGTGAAGGTCGCCGGCATGTCGGAGCTGAAATTCTCAGGCCCGGCGCGCTGCTTCGATTCGGAAGAGGAGTGCTTCGAAGCGGTCACGCAGCGCAATTACCGCGAAGGCGAGGTTCTCGTCATCCGCTACGAGGGGCCGCGCGGCGGTCCGGGCATGCGCGAGATGCTGTCGACGACGGCGGCGCTCTACGGCCAGGGCATGGGCGGCAAGGTAGCGCTGATCACGGACGGACGCTTTTCCGGCGCCACGCGCGGCTTCTGCATCGGCCATGTCGGGCCGGAGGCGGCGGTCGGCGGGCCGATCGGGCTCATCAAGAACGGCGACGTGATCTCGATCGACGCCGTGAAAGGCACGATCGAGGTGGCGCTGTCGGATGCCGAACTGGCGGCACGGGCGAAGGAATGGAAGGCGCGCAAGACCGACTATCAGTCCGGCGCGATCTGGAAATATGCGCAGACCGTAGGGTCGGCCCGCGACGGCGCGGTCACCCATCCGGGCGGTGCGAAAGAAACACACTGCTATGCGGACATTTGAGGTGTTGAGGTCATTTGTCTTGCCGGCACTGGTCGCTGTCGCGACCTTGGGCGCCGTCGGACAGGCCATGGCCTTCGACGACAAGGTGTTCGACGACAAGACCGGGGTGAAGCCGCAGTCGAGTCCGTGGGCCGTGTTCCAGTTCGGCTTTTCCGCCTACAAGAACGGCCATAAGGACCAGGCGGTCGAGGCCTATAAATACGCCGCCGAGAACGGCCAGATCGGCGCCACCTGGAAGCTTGCGCGCATGTATGCCGAAGGCGACGGCGTGGCGCGCGACGACTACGCGGCCTTCAAGTTCTTCTCGGAGATCGTCGACCAGGATGTCGAGCCCGGCTCGCCTGAGGAAAGCTATGTCTCGGACGCGCTTGTCGCGCTCGGCGACTATCTGCGCAAAGGCATTCCCGGCAGCCCGGTCGAGGAAAACGAGGTCGCGGCGCAGGAATATTACATGCGCGCCGCCGCCAACTACCGCAACCCGAACGCCCAGTTCGAGATCGGCCAGATGTTCCTGAAGGGCGAGGGCGGTGTGAAGGCCAGCGTCAAGCAGGCCGGACGCTGGCTGCAGCTCGCAGCCGAAAAGGGGCATGCCGGCGCGCAGGCGACGCTCGGCAATCTTTTGTTCCAGAGCGGCAAGGTCGTGCGCGGCCTGGCGATGATGACGGCCGCACTTGAGCGGGCTCCGCCGGCCGATCAGCCCTGGATCCGCAGCATGCAGGAAGAAGCCTTCGCCGCCGCCGGCGAGGCGGACCGCCGCACGGCGATCTCACTCGCCGACGACATCCTGACCAAAGGCAACAACGGCGACCAGTAAGCGGCGCGATGCCAGTCTCCCCCTTGAGGGGGATGGCCGCGAAGCGGTCAGAAGCGGCGCCTCAACCGGCGGGACGCTATTGGGAGGTTGGTGCTTCACGCGTGGCGACCGCCTCTGTCGCCTTCGGCGACATCTCCCCCTTCGAGGGGGAGATCGGCAGCTCCTCAGTTCTCGGTAGGTTCCGTCGGCACCACGCTTGGCGTCGGCGTCGATATCGAGGTTGGGTGCAATTTCGGCGCCTGGCTTTCGCCGGGGCACATGTCCTTGACCTTCGTCCAGGACGTGTTGTTGAGAACCATGTCGCAGCGCGCGAGGTGACTTTCGCCGGCAACAGTCAGGCAGGCTGTCTCGCCGACCTTGAACGATTTGCCGTTGGCAAGGCACGCCTGGGCGGCCAGCACCGGCGCCGGTGTGGCAAACGCCAGCGCAACACCGATCGGGCAAAGAACAAATCGGATCGTCATCGAACCCCCGCAACAACCCGCATCAAACGCGCGATTTGTGGCAATATCAGGGTTCTGCGAGAGTTAGCTGAATAGTTTCTTCAGGCCGGCTGCAAGGCGAGATCGATAGCCACCGGCACATGGTCGGAGGGTTTCTCCCAGGCGCGCACATGCTTTTCGACCGAGGCCGATGAAAAGCGGTTGGCGGCCTCGGGCGACAGCAGAAGATGGTCGATGCGGATGCCGTTGTTCTTCTGCCAGGCGCCGGCCTGATAGTCCCAGAAGGTATAGACATCGGCAGAGTCGGTCACAGCGCGTACGGCTTCGGTGAAGCCGAGATTCTTCAGGCGGCGGAAGGCTTGCCGCGTCTGCGGCTGGAACAACGCGTCGCCGCGCCAGTTATCCGGGAACCTGGCGTCGCCGGGCTCGGGGATGACGTTGTAGTCGCCGGCCAGCACCAGCGCCTCCTCCAGCCTGAGCCGCTCTTCAGCCCAGCGCTCGAGCCTCGCCATCCATGACAGCTTGTAGGAAAACTTCCTCTCGTCATCGATCGGATTGCCGTTCGGCAGATAGAGCGAGGCGACGCGCAGGGCGCCTTTGTCGGTCGAGAAAACGCCTTCGATAAAGCGCGCGTGGTCGTCGGCATCGTCGCCGGGCAAGCCGCGATTGACTTCGTCGAAGGGGAGCTTCGAGAGGATGGCGACGCCGTTGAAGCTCTTCTGGCCGTTGGTCTCGACATTATAGCCCAGCGCCTCGATCTCGGCGCGCGGGAACTGATCGTCGAGGGTCTTGATCTCCTGCAGGCATACGATGTCCGGCGCGCTCTCGGTCAGCCAGTGGGTGAGGTTGCCGATGCGGGCGCGAACGCCGTTGATGTTCCAGGTGACGATCTTCATGGGGACCTCAATCTCGTTCCGGCGCAAGGCGCTCGACGAGGCCGATCGTATTGCCTGCGGGATCCTTTAGAAAGGCCATCCATTCGCTTTCCCCCGCCGGACCGAACTGGCCCTCGGTGTCGCGATGCACGAGCGCCGGCGGCGCGGTGAAAGGAATACCCGCAGCCTTGGCCTCGCTATGGAAGGCTTCGAGGCCGATGATGTCGAGATAGACGGTTCCGGGCGGCACGCCGTCGGCAAAGAGGAGCCGCACGCCGCCCGCCATGATGAAGGCGATGCCCGGCGGATCGTAGCGCGCATGCACGCTCATGCCGAGCACGCCCCGCCAGAAGGCAAGCGTCGCATCGAGATCGCGCCCGGCCGACAGCGCGACCTGGCGGACCGCGCCGATCGCAGGCATCGGATCGTTCAGACGGAAAAGCTGGTGCCGCAGCCGCAGGAGGCGACGGCGTTCGGGTTCCTGATCTGGAAGGACTGGCCCATCAGGTCGTCGACGAAGTCGATCACCGAGCCGCCCATATAGACCAGCGAGAGGTCGTCGATCAGGATCGTCGCGCCATCCTTCTCGATGGCGACGTCGTCGTCGTTGCGACTATCGACGAGATCGAACTTGTAGGAAAAGCCGGAACAGCCGCCGCCTTCGACGGAAACGCGCAGCGCCGTCTTGCCGGGCTCGCCCGCGAGGATCTTCGCGATCCGCTTGGCGGCCGCTTCGGTCATCTCGACCTTCATGGCAGTCTTGGCATCAGCGCCCATCGGCATCACCTTGCTTTCGGTTTCCCATGATAGGTATGAAGCGGGCGGGGGCAAGTCAACTGGTGGGCGAATGAGCAAGGATGCTCTCGGCGATATCGGATTCGGCTACCGGCCGCGCGCCGCCTATGCGAGCGATCCGGCGGGGTCGCGCGGCCGGCTGTTCGATGAGCCCGAAAGCCCGACCCGCACCCCGTTCCAGCGCGACCGCGATCGCATCATCCATTCCACCGCCTTCCGCCGTCTGAAGCACAAGACGCAGGTGTTCGTCGCGCATGAGGGCGATCACTACCGCACTAGGCTGACGCATTCGATCGAGGTGGCGCAGATCGCGCGAGCGCTAGCCCGCGCGCTGCGCGGCGACGAGGATCTCGCCGAAGCAGTGGCGCTGGTGCATGATTTCGGCCACACGCCCTTCGGCCATACCGGCGAAGAGGCGCTGAACGAGAAGATGGCCGCCTGGGGCGGCTTCGACCACAACGCCCAGTCGCTGCGCGTCGTCACCCGGCTCGAGCGGCGCTATGCCGATTTCGACGGGCTGAACCTCACCTGGGAAACGCTGGAAGGGCTGGTCAAGCACAATGGACCGCTCACCGACGCAGGCGGGAAGGGGCTTAAGGGTCCCGTGCCGCAGGCGATCCGCGACTATTCGCAACTGCACGACCTCGAGCTCGACCGCTTCGCCGGCATCGAGGCCCAGTGTGCCGCGATCGCCGACGACATCGCCTACAACAACCATGATATCGATGACGGCCTGCGCTCCGGCTTCCTGACATTGGACATGCTGGACGACGTCGGCCTGCCGGGCTCGATCCTGAGGGGCGTGCGCGCCCGCTATCCGCAGCTCGACGACGTGCGCACCGGCCACGAGCTGATGCGCCGGCAGATCACGTTGATGGTGGAGGATGTCATTGCTTCCACCACCGCCAATATCGAGCGCCTCAAGCCGGAGAGCGCGGATGCGGTGAGGGCGGCCGGCGAGACGATGGTCACCTTCTCTGCAAGCATGGCTGCGGAAGAGAAGGAATTGAAGGCCTTTCTCTACAAGCATCTCTATCGGCATGCCGAAGTGATGCGCGTGCGGGCCGATGCCGAACAGATCGTCCGCGACCTGTTCGATGTCTATTTCGCCGATCCGCGCGCCATGCCCGACGGATGGCGCGAAGGGCTCGATCGCGCTGAAGATCGGATCAAGGCGCGCAGCGTTGCGGACTTCCTGGCAGGCATGACCGACACCTATGCGCTCAAGGAGCACAGGCGTCTGTTTGACCATACGCCCGATTTGAGCTAGGGCGAGCCACGATTTTGCCGGCCAATAAGCCGGTCGCCTCCTAAAGCCCAGAGCATACCCGATGAATATCTTCGCCGATTTCAACGCGCGGATCGTAAAAGCCGTCGAAACCCTTGATCTGAAGGACAAGGATGGCGCATCGCCGGATCTGTCGCGCATCGCGGTCGAGCCGCCGCGCGACGCCAGCCACGGCGACCTTGCCACCAATGCGGCGATGGTGCTGGCGAAACCCACCGGACAGAACCCGCGCGCGCTTGCCGAGAAGCTGGTCGAAGCGTTGCGTGCCGATGCCGATATCGCGTCGGCCGACGTCGCCGGGCCGGGCTTCGTCAATCTCAGGCTGAAGGACGGGTTCTGGCAGGCGCATCTTGCCGCGTTGCTCGGCGAGGGCCGCAACTATGGCCGCTCGAAGATCGGCGGCGGCCGCAAGGCCAATGTCGAATATGTCTCGGCCAATCCGACCGGCCCGATGCATGTCGGGCATTGCCGCGGCGCCGTCGTCGGCGACACGCTCGCCAATCTCATGGTCTTCGCCGGCTACGACGTGACCAAGGAATATGTCATCAACGACGCCGGCTCGCAGATCGACGTGCTGGGACGCTCGGCCATGCTGCGCTACCGCGGGGCGCTCGGCGAAGTCATCGGCGAGATCCCGCCAGGCCTCTATCCGGGCGACTATCTGATCCCCGTCGGGCAGGCGCTGGCAGAGGAGTTCGGCCTCGGCCTGCTGGAGATGCCGGAAGAGGAAGCGCTGCCGATCGTCAAGGACCGCACGGTCGACGCGATGATGGCGATGATCCGCGAGGATCTGGCGCTGCTCAACGTGCACCACGACGTGTTCTTCTCCGAGCGCACGCTGCATGCCGACAATGCCAAGAAGATCCGCTCGGCGATCGCCGACCTGACGCTCAAGGGCCATATCTACAAGGGCAAGCTGCCGCCGCCGAAGGGCGAGAAGCCGGACGACTGGGAAGACCGTGAGCAGACGCTGTTCCGCTCGACCGCCGTCGGCGACGACATGGACCGGGCGCTGGTGAAGTCCGACGGCTCGTTCACCTATTTCGCCGCCGACGTCGCCTATCTCAAGGACAAGGTCGAGCGCGGCTTCGTCGATCTGATCTATGTGCTCGGCGCCGACCATGGCGGCTACGTCAAGCGGCTGGAGGCATTGGCGCGCGCGGTCGCCGGCGATACGGTGAAGCTCACGGTCCTTCTCTGCCAACTGGTGAAGCTCTTTCGCGATGGCGAGCCCGTGCGCATGTCGAAACGGTCGGGTGATTTCGTCACGCTGCGCGATGTGGTGGAGGAGGTCGGCCGCGACCCGATCCGCTTCATGATGCTCTACCGCAAGAACGATGCGCCGCTCGATTTCGACTTCGCCAAGGTCACCGAGCAGTCCAAGGACAATCCGGTGTTCTACGTGCAATACGCCTCGGCGCGCTGCCACTCGGTGTTCCGGCAGGCGAGCGAGCAACTGGGTGAGGCGAATTTCGACCGCAACCGGCTCGTGGCCTCGGTTTCGTCGCTGACCGATGAGGGCGAGATCGGCCTGATCCGGAAGCTGGCTGAATATCCACGGCTGATTGAATCCGCAGCCCTTGCGCTGGAGCCGCACCGGCTGGCATTCTACCTCTACGATCTGGCGTCGAGCTTCCACGCACACTGGAATCGGGGCACCGACAACCCAGACTTACGTTTTGTTAAGGTTAACGACCCACAATTGACGTATGCCAGACTAGGGCTGGTGCAGGCTGTTTCGGATGTCTTGACCTCCGGCCTGACGCTGATAGGAGCTGATGCGCCTACCGAAATGCGTTAGGTTTTACTAAAAAACCTGTCACCTTTTGCCCACATTGCGCTGGTAAGGGCCAACCCTGCGCGACGTCCATGGCGTCCGACTGTGTGCGAGTTCGGGAACAATAATGGCAGACAGAACCCAGCTGAAAGCAGCCGCAAGCAACCACATCGCCGATGACGATCCATTCGCGGAACTGACCCGGATCATGGGTTTCGACCCGCGTCAGCCGGTCAAGCCGCAGACGCCGGTGGCCGCGAAGGCCTCGCCCACAAACCAGGCTGCGGAAGAGAGCGACTTCGACATCGACCTCGAAAAGGAATTGATGGGCGAGTTCGACGCTGCCGAGGAAAGCGCGACGGTCACGCAGCAGGCAGCCCGGCACGAGCCGGCTTACGAAGCCGGCAAAGCCGCTCTCACCGACGACGAGCTTGCCGCTTCCTTCGAGCAGGACTTCGTCTTTGACGATGCGGCCGACCACGCCCACTTTGCCACGCCCCGCGCGTCGGAGCCGGCCGCCGACATCGCCCTCGACGATGATTTCGACCCCTTCGACGATGATTTCGACAAGGCGGTCGCGGGCTCTTTGGAGGTCTCGCCTCTGGAGGACGAGGTTTCGCCTCTGGAGGACGAGGTTTCGCCTCTGGAGGACGACCTTTCCATCGATCAGGAAATGGCAGCCTCGCTGGATGATGGCTTCCAGATCGACCATCATGAGCCCGACGCCGGCCATGGCGCCGTCGCGGCTGCCGAGCCTGCCGCTGTCGAGCCCGCGGCCGAGGCCGCATTCGATGTCGATTTCGACAACGCCGTGCAGATGTCGCTCGAGGACGAGCTGGCGTTCGACGACCGCGAGGTCGAGCAGCACCCCGAGGCCGCCGACGTTCAGTCGGTGGCAGCTCCCGCCGCTGCCGAGCAATCGATCGCCGACGAAGATTTCGACAGCCAGGTAGATCAGGCCGAATTCGATCAGGCCCAATTCGATCAGGCGATGTCCGAAGGCGACATGGGTCTCGATCAGCCGCAGGACCTGATCCTGGAACAGGAACTGTCGGTCGATGACGAGCGGCCGCAGGCAGTCGAGAACGAGCAGCCGACGGCTGTCGAGAACGAGCAGCCGCAGGCCGTCGAGAACTCGCGGCTGGAGGCCGTCGAGGCGTCAGCGGAAGTTGTGCATTTCGCAGCCGATCCCGAGCCCGCTATCGATCCCGAGCCTGTCGCCGATCACGAAGCAGCTGCGGATCAGGTCGTCGAAGACGATTTCGAGCTCAGCTTCCGTGACGCCCTTGCCGAGGAGGCTGAGGCCCCCGCCGCCGATCCTGAACCCGTCGCTGATCACGAGGCCGCAGCCGATAAGGTCATCGAAGACGATTTCGAACTCAACTTCGGTGATGCTCTTGCCGAGGAGCCGGAAGTTCCCGCTGTCGAGCCAGTCGCCGTGGCTGAGCCGTCATTCGCCCAGCCTGCTCCGGCCGTATCGGCGCCGGTTCCGCCGGTCGCCGCAGTCGAGCCAGCCAAGCCGGTTGCGACCAGCAGCGAGCGGAGCCTGGAAGACGAGCTCAACGCGCTGCTCGGCGCCATGACCGCGCGGCCCATTCCGGCCGCTCCGGCTCCGGCTGCTCCCATTCCGGCCGCCCCGATTCCAGTCAAGGAACCCGCTGCGGCATCACAGCCGGCCGGCCACACCGGCCATCAGGCCGCCGCCGATGATCTCGATTGGGATCTCGATGAGCACGAGCCTGCACGCGCCGAGCAGACCGCTCGGCCCGCCGATGCCGATCTCGATAGCCTGCTCGCGGACGAACTCGACCGGCAGGGCTTCGAAGAGGCGGCGCCTGAGCAGAACGCCGAACCGAGCATCGATTTCGATGACGAGGCTTTCGATGCCGCCTTCGCCAAAGGCATCGGGATGGACGCGCCGGTCGCGCCCGCCGAGCCGTCACGGTCGTGGAGTCGCGTGACCCCGGTTGCCGCCCCGGTGGAAGCGTCGTTCGCGCCGCAGCCGGCGGCTCCCGCGCCGCAAATGGCGGCTCCGGCCTATCGTGACGAGCCGGCGAAGGACCATTCCGCCTACGCCAAGCCCGTTTCGGCGCCGCAGCCTCGCCAGTATGAGGAAGTGCCCGATGTCGAGACGGTCGACGTGCCGGAGCGCGTGGTCGCGCTGGCCGACGACCTCGATATTCCGGAGCTCAGCTTCGAGGAGGATCAGCCGGCGGCGTCCGCCTATGACGATCTCGACGCCGAATTTGCGGGTCTGCTTAGCGAGATGAACGCGACCGAGATCGCCACGGCTCCGGCGCCGAGCCGGGGTTATGACGACGAATCCTACAGCGCCGGATTCAAGACCGGCTATGATCGCCGCGAGTTGCGCGCTGAGACGACCGTCGCTCCGGCGGCCGCGTCCTATGCCGCAGCCGCGAGCGAACTCGATGCCGACGATTTGCCTGGCAGCCGGCCGGTTTCGCAGGCGGACGATTTCGCCACCGATGACCTCGACTACGATCCCGAACTCGACGAGGCGATGACCGTGCCGGGCCTTGCCGAGCGGGAGGCCGCAAAGCCGCGCAGCCGTGGCATGATGGTTGCCGCGCTCGTCGGCGCCGTGGTTATCGCGGGCGGCCTCGGCGCGCTTGCCTTCTCCTTTGGCGGCAAGGGCGGCAGCGAAGCGCCCGTGATCGTGAAGGCCGACAATTCGCCGATCAAGGTCAAGCCGGAGAATCCGGGTGGCGCCGTGGTGCCGAACCAGGACAGCAAGGTCTATGACGCGGTGGCCAAGGGTGGTGCGGCCAAGCCTGCCGAGCCGGTGCAGCAGAAACTAGTGACCAACACCGAGGAGCCGATCGACGTGGCGTCCAAGGAACCGCCGCAGAGCCGGATCGTCGATCTTTCGCCCGACGACACCGATGCAGCGCCTGGCCCCGACGCGGCGGCCAATCCCGACGCGGCAGCGCCGGGTCCGGACGCAGTAGCGGGTCCTGACGCGACAGCGCCGAGTAGTGCCCAGGGCACCGCGCAGCCGGCCGTTCCGGCGCCGAAATCGGAGGACCGCATCGCCCAGGTGCTGCAAGAGGCCGACAAGGGGACCGGCAATGACGTCGTCGCCGTAGCGCCGCGCAAGGTCAAAACCATGATGGTGAAGCCTGACGGCTCGCTGGTCCCGCACGAGGATCCGGCTCCTGCCGCGCCGAAAGTGGCGGCAACCGAGCCAGCCGATCCGGCGCCGCAGCACGTTGCTCCGGCGGGGCAGGGCGACGCCCAGGCGACGGGGACCGTCACGCCGGCCACCGACCAGACTGCCGGTCAGGGCGACCAGACCGAGGTGGTCAAGCCAGCGACACCCAATACCGCGCCGAAGACTGAAGCCAAGGCCCAGTCGGCCAACACGCCGGCGAAGGTTCCGGTGGCGCCGCCACGCCCGTCCGACCAGCCGGTCGACATCGTCGGCGAGGTCAAGCCCGACCAGGTCGCCTCCATCGATCCAGCGTCGGCGGCAGGCGGCGGCTCGTGGTCGATGCAGATCGCCTCGCAGCCGACCGTCGAAAGCGCGCAGTCGACCTATCAGGACCTGCAGCGCCGCTACGGCAGCGTGCTTTCCGGGCGCAAGGCCAATATCGTCAAGGCAGAGATCGCCGGCAAGGGCACGTTCTACCGCGTCCGCGTTCCGGCGCAGTCGCGCAACGACGCGATCAACCTGTGCACCAGCTACAAGGCGGCCGGCGGCACCTGCTTCGTCTCGCGCTGATCGTCCCAGATCGCCTCGACGCCGGCGCCGCCGCAAGGCCGCGCCGGCGTTTCGTTGTGGACGGTTTTCCGCGTTCGGGCGTCGCGGGCCAGGGGTGATTCCCTTTGCTTGGCCAAAGCCCTAAGGTTCCATTCATGACCGAATCAAAATCCATGATCCTCGGCTGCGCCGGGAAATCGCTCGCTCCTGAGGAAATCAGCTTCTATCGGGATGAACGCCCCTGGGGTTTCATCCTGTTCGCGCGCAACATCGGAGAGACGGAGCAGATCCGTGACCTGGTCGCTTCGATGCGCGACTGTGTCGGACGGCCGGACGCTCCGGTCTTCATCGACCAGGAAGGCGGCCGGGTGCAGCGGCTGCGACCGCCGCTGGCGCCGAACTATCCGGCAGGCGGCGCGCTTGGCGCCCTTTGGCGTGACGATCGCGAAGCCGGCCGCCGCGCCGCATGGCTCCTGGCGCGCCTGCACGCCTTCGATCTCCTGCGCCATGGCGTCACCGCCGATTGCCTGCCGGTCCTCGATGTTCCGGTCAAGGGCGCGAGCGAGGTGATCGGCGCTCGTGCCTATGGCACGAAGCCCAATGCCGTGATCGAGCTTGGCCGAGCTTCGGCCGAAGGCTTGATGGCGGGCGGTGTCCTGCCCGTCATGAAGCACATTCCGGGCCACGGCCGCGCCTTTGCCGACACGCATTCCGCGCTGCCGACGGTCGACACACCGCTCGCCGCACTACGGCGACGCGATTTCGCTCCATTCAAGGCGCTCAATCACCTGCCGATGGCGATGACGGCGCATGTCGTCTACAGCGCTGTCGACCCGGACAATCCGGCGACGACCTCGGCCAAGGTCGTCAGCGAGGTGATCCGAGGCGAGATCGGCTTCGATGGGCTCCTGATGAGCGACGACACGTCGATGAAGGCACTTTCTGGGGATTTCCCGACAAAGGCGGCCGCGATCCTTGCGGCAGGTGTCGATCTCGTTCTTCACTGCAACGGCGTTTTTGGGGAAATGTCCGGCATCGCGTCGCGCACGACGCCCCTCGCAGGCAAGTCCCTGGCGAGGGCTGAGCGGGCACTGACCTATATAAGGAGCCGCGACGTCGCCGACGAAACCGCGATACGCGAGGAATTCGCCACCTATTTCGAAGCGGTGGCCTGAACCGAAGGGATAGAAGGCAAGTGGCGGAGACGTTGGACAGCAAGGCCGCAATTGCCGCACCGATGGACCGTCTGTGGGCAGAGAACGACGATTCACGCCTCACTGGCGATCCATCGCTGGTGGTCGACGTCGCCGGCTTCGAGGGGCCGCTCGACCTTCTCCTGCATCTGGCGCGCAACCAGAAGGTCGATCTCGCCCGCATCTCGATTCTGGCGCTCGCCGAGCAATATCTAGCCTTCATCGAGAAGGTGAGGGCGCTGAGGCTGGAGCTTGCGGCCGACTATCTGGTGATGGCGGCGTGGCTCGCCTTCCTCAAGTCGAAGCTGCTGATCCCGAAACAGCCAGGCGAAGAGGGCGAGAGCGGCGAGGAACTGGCGGCGGTGCTGCAATTCCGGCTGAAGCGGCTGGAGGCGATGCGCGACGCCGCGGCGCGGCTGGTCAACCGCAACCGGCTCGGCCGCGATGTTTTAGCGCGCGGCATGCCGGAAATGGTCATCATTGAGAAGCGCAACACCTATTCGGCTTCGCTCTACGATCTGCTGACCGCCTATGCGCAGCAGCGCCAGCGGCAGGCGATCAACAATGTGACGATCGCCCGGCGCGCCGTCTGGTCGCTTAAGGACGCGCGCGAAGTGCTGGCGCGGTTGATCGGGACGGTTAGCGACTGGACGGCGCTGGACAGCTTCCTGATCCAATATCTGGCGACGCCGGAAGAGAAACGGACGGCGGTCGCCAGTTCCTTCGCCGCGACGCTCGAAATGGTGCGCGAGGGGAAACTGGAAGTGCGGCAGGATCAGGTTTTCGCGCCGATCTATCTGCGCGGCCGCGCGCAAGGGGTTAAGGCAGTCGAGGTGGTATCATGAGCGAACGCGCCAACGCTTCGGTCATCCCGTTCAAGGTCGATGACGAACCGGAAGACGAGATGGCCGAACAGGGTTCTATCGAGAACCCCGCGGAGCGGCTGCAACTGTCGGAAGCCGTCCGCATGGCCGAGGCGATCATCTTCGCCAGCGCTGAGCCGGTCAGCGAAAGGCAATTGGCGGCGCGCCTGCCCGAGGGCGTCAACATCGCGGCGGCTATGGCCGATCTGCAGGAGATCTATGCCAAGCGCGGCGTTAATCTGATGCGGGTCGGCGACGCCTGGGCGTTCCGCACCGCCGGCGATCTTGCGTTCCTGATGAGCCGGGACGCGGTCCAGCAGCGAAAGCTCTCGCGCGCGGCGCTCGAGGTGCTGGCGATCATTGCCTATCACCAGCCGGTTACGCGCGCCGAAATCGAGGACATCAGAGGTGTCGAAACCTCCAAGGGCACGCTGGACACGCTGCTCGAAACCGAATGGGTGAGGATGCGCGGCCGGCGACGCACGCCCGGCCGTCCCGTGACCTATGGCACCACCGACGCCTTCCTCGACCATTTCGCGCTGGAGGAAATCCGCGATCTGCCCGGCATGGAAGAGCTGAAAGGCGCCGGGCTCCTGTCGACGCGCATGCCGTCCAACTTCTCGATGCCGGTCCCGCCTGCCGATCCGGACGCGCTGACCGAGGACGAGGATGCGCTGACCGATATCGACCTCGAGGAGCTCGGTTTGCTGACCCCGCGCGTCACGGAAGAGTGACGCAAAAAAGCCGCTCTTGGGTGCTCAAGGGCAGGACTGCGCGGATTCGTAGCAAGCCGCCGACGCCGAAAGTGCGTGACATCGGCCAGCCATTTTATCAACGTCATTGCGGTTGTGTTTGAATCCTTGAGCGAAAACGCATAGATCATCGCCGAGGGAAAACATTCGAGAGAGATTGTTATGGGTTCACTATCGATATGGCACTGGCTGATCGTTCTGGTCATCGTGCTTCTGGTGTTCGGCCGGGGCAAGATTCCCGAGTTGATGGGCGACATGGCCAAGGGCATCAAGAGCTTCAAGAAGGGCATGGCTGACGACGACGACGACAAGCGTACCGTCGAGCACCGCGCCGACGAGACCGTTTCGCCGGGCAAGGAAAAGGTCAGCAAGAGCTGAGCCCGGTTGTTGCTTTGTACATGCCGCTAGCCCAAGACCGCTTCGCGCTTTTGGGCGGCATGCACTAGTCGGAATAGATTGCCATGTTCGAAGTCGGTTGGAGCGAGCTGCTGGTGATCGCGGTCGTCATGATCGTGGTCGTCGGGCCGAAGGATCTGCCCAATATGCTGCGCACGTTCGGCCGCACCGCGGCGAAATTGCGCACCATGGCGGCCGACTTCCAGAAGCAGTTCAACGACGCCCTGAAGGAAGCCGAACTCGATGACGTCAAGAGTTCGGTCGACAGCCTTCGGAGCCTCAATCCGATGACCGAAATCCGCAAGCAGCTCAATCCGTTCGAACAGGCGGCAGCCGACGTGCGGGCCGGCGTCGATACGATGATGAAGCCCAAGCCGGTCGCCGATGTGGCAACGCCCGACGCATCGCCGCAAGCCGCCGAGCCGCTCAAGAACGGCGCAACGGAGATGCCCGGCGCCAGCGGAGCCGAAGCCGCCCCGGCCGCGCCGATCTTCCCGGCCATGAGCGACGCTTCCGTGGCCGCGCCTGTTGCCGAGGCCGCCACACCCGCGGAGCCGGCAAAAAAGGCGCCGACATCGAAGACGAAGGCTGCGGGTGGAGCGGTGAAGACGGTCAAGGCGTCGGCGTCCGCGCCGGCGGGAGCAAAGGCCGCGACGCCCGCCAAAAAGGTGGCGCCCAAGGCTGAGGCAAAGCCGGCTGCGGCGAAGAAGACGACTGACACCAAGAAGGTGGCGGGCGACACCAAGAAGACGGCAGGAGCCGCCAAGTGAGCGTCTCGGACAAGGAAAAGGAAGAGATCGAGAAATCGTCGGCGCCGCTGATCGAACACCTCATCGAGCTGCGCCGGCGGCTGATCTGGTCTCTGGGTGGGTTCTTCGTTGCCTTCCTGGTCTGCTTCTTCTTTGCCAAGCGCCTGTTCAACCTTCTGGTCATCCCGTTCAAATGGGCGACGCAATGGGCGGGGCTCGACCCACACAAGGTCGAACTGATCTATACCGCGCCGCAGGAGTTCTTCTTCACCCAGGTGAAGCTCGCCATGTTCGGCGGCATGGTGATCGCCTTTCCGCTGATCGCCACGCAGATCTACAAGTTCATCGCTCCGGGTCTTTACAAGAACGAGCGCAACGCTTTCCTGCCGTTCCTGATCGCCTCGCCCATCCTGTTCCTGATGGGCGCCTCGCTGGTCTATTTCTTCTTTACCCCGATGGTGATGTGGTTCTTCCTTGCCATGCAGCAGGCCGGCACCAATGACCAGGTGCAGATTTCGCTGCTGCCGAAGGTGTCGGAATATCTCAGCCTGATCATGACGCTGATCTTCTCCTTCGGCCTAGTGTTCCAGCTCCCGGTGGTGACCAGCCTGCTGACTCGCGTCGGCCTGCTGTCGTCGCAGGCGCTGGCTGATAAGCGCAAATGGGCGATTGTCCTTTCCTTCGTCGTCGCCGCGGTGCTGACGCCGCCCGATCCATTGAGCCAGTGCGGCCTCGCTGTCCCGACCATCATTCTCTATGAGGTCGCTATCTGGTCCTCGCGCCTGATCGAGCGCAGCCAGGAGCGCGATCGGCTGGCGCGCGAGGCGAGCGAGAGCGGAAAAACCGTAGCCGAGAAGGCGCCGGACGCTTCTTCAACGCAGGCGCCAGGTTAGGCGAAAGCCGGAAAAACGCGGCAGGCCGCCCCGTCTGTCTTGCATCGATCAAGGATGCGGTTTACGCCCTCGAACCTTACTTTGAGGACGGATCAGCCATGCTTGACATCAAATGGATTCGCGACAACCCGAAGGCCCTGGTCGACGCGCTGGTGAAGCGCTCCTGGTCGGCCGGCGACGCGCAATCCACGGTCGACGGCCTGATCGCAAGCGATGAGGCGCGGCGCGCGCATCTCAGCGAGTTGCAGGTCAAGCAGGAGCGCCGCAACGCCGCCTCGAAGGAGATCGGCAACGCCATGCGTTCGGGCGATGCAGCACTTGCGGAAAAGCTCAAGGGCGAAGTCAGCGACATCAAGGCGTTCATCCAGAACGGCGAGGCGCGTGAGCGCGAACTCGACAAGGCGCTGAACGACGCGCTCGCGGTGCTGCCCAACGTGCCGCTCGACGACGTGCCGGTCGGCAAGGACGAGCACGACAACGTCGTCAAGCGCATCGTCGGCGAGGCGCCGGCGCGCCCGAACTGGGTGAAGGAGCATTTCGAGATCGGCGAAGCGCTCGGCATGATGGATTTCGAGCGGGCGGCGAAGCTGTCCGGCTCGCGCTTCACGGTGCTGAAGAGCCAGCTCGCGCGCATGGAGCGGGCTATCGGCCAGTTCATGCTCGACCTGCACACGACCGAGCATGGCTATGAGGAGATCATCCCGCCGCTGATGGTGCGCGACGAGGTGCTTTTCGGCACCAACCAACTGCCGAAATTCGAGGAGGACCTATTCTTCACGCCGCATGGCGACGGACGCCTGGGCCTGATCCCGACGGCGGAGGTGCCGCTCACCAATCTCGTGCGCGAGGAAATCACGCCGCATGAGAAATTGCCGCTGCGCTACACGGCGCTGACGCCATGCTTCCGCTCGGAGGCGGGCTCGGCCGGCCGCGACACGCGCGGCATGCTGCGCCAGCATCAGTTCTACAAGGTCGAGCTGGTGTCGATCACCGACGAGGAGAGCTCGCTTGCCGAGCATGAGCGCATGACCCAATGCGCCGAGGAGGTGCTAAAGCGGCTCGGCCTGCCGTTCCGCACGGTGACGCTGTGCACCGGCGACATGGGTTTTGGCGCGCGCAAGACCTACGACATCGAGGTCTGGCTGCCCGGCCAGAACGCCTATCGCGAAATCTCGTCCTGCTCGGTCTGTGGCGATTTCCAGGCGCGCCGCATGGATGCCCGCTACAAGGACAAGGACGGCAAGGGCAACCGCTTCGTCCACACTCTCAACGGCTCGGGCACGGCGGTCGGCCGGGCTCTCATTGCCGTCATCGAAAACTACCAGAATGAGGACGGCAGCGTAACCATTCCTGAAGTGCTGCGGCCTTACATGGGTGGTCTCGCCAAGATCGAATCGAAATGAGTTCATGCGCATCCTGCTGACCAACGATGACGGCATCCATGCCGAGGGGCTGGCGTCGCTCGAACGCATCGCCCGCACGCTGTCGGATGACGTCTGGGTGGTGGCGCCGGAGCAGGATCAGTCCGGATACGCGCATTCGCTGTCGATCTCGGAACCGCTCAGGCTGAGGAAGATCGGCGAGAAGCATTTTGCCGTGCGCGGCACGCCGACCGACTGCGTCATCATGGGCACGAAGAAGATCCTGCCCGGGCCGCCGGACCTCATCCTGTCGGGCGTCAATTCCGGCGCCAACATCGCCGACGACGTCACCTATTCGGGCACCGTCGCCGGCGCCATGGAAGGCGCGCTGCTCGGCGTGCGCTCGATCGCGGTCAGCCAGGCCTATTCCTATGTCGGCGAGGATCGTGTCGTGCCTTACGAGACGACCGAGGCGCTCGCGCCGGCGCTGCTGAAGAGGCTGGTCGCGACGCCGCTGCCGGAAGGCGTTCTGCTCAACGTCAATTTCCCGAACTGCACGCCCGACGAGATCGAAGGCACGGTCGTCACGTCGCAGGGCAAGCTCGTGCACAGCCTGTGGGTCGACGAGCGCCGCGACGGGCGCGGACTGCCTTACTACTGGCTGCGCTTCGGCCGAGAGCCGGTCGAAGGCAAGAAGGGCACGGACCTTTACGCACTGCGCAACCGGCTGGTGTCGGTGACCCCGCTGCAGCTCGACCTCACCGCCCATGAACTCCGCGACCAGCTTACCAAGGCATTGGCATGAACACGACCCTCGACGACCGCGAAGGTTTTGCCGCTTTCCTGCTTCGCCTGCGCGGCAGGGGCACGGCGCCGAAGGCGCTGATCGCCGCCTTCGAGGCGACGCCGCGGCGCGGTTTCCTGTCCGCGCAGTTCCATCCGATCGCCTGGTCGGAGGGCATGCTGCCGATCGAATGCGGCGAGGCGATCGAGGGCGCGGATCTGCAGGCGGCCGTGATCGCGGCTTTAGCCATCGAGCCAGGCAACCGCGTGCTCGAGATCGGCACCGGATCGGGCTACACCGCCGCCGTGATGTCGCGGCTCGCCGCGCGCGTGGTCACCGTCGACCGCTACAAGACCTTGACCGAACAGGCAAAGCAGCGCTTCGAGGCGCTGGGCATCAGCAATGCCATCGTGCGCCAGGCGGATGCCTCCAACGGCCTGCCCAACGAAGGCCCGTTCGACCGCATTGTCGCCTGGGCGGCCTTCGAGAGCTTGCCGCGCTTCCTGCTCGATCAATTGTCGAGCGGCGGCATCGTCATCGCGCCGATCGGCCCGGAAGAGGGCGAGCAGGTGCTGGCCAAGCTTACCAAGGTCGGAAGCCGTTTCGAGCGCGAGGACATCGGCATGGTCAGGCTGCAGCCGATCCTGCGCAGCGTTGCCGCGGTCATCTAGCTGGGCTTGGATACAGGTGAGGCCGGCCTGCGAATGGCGGCTTCCTGCGCTTCGCTGCTCACGTACTTCAAGTACCTCCGCTCCGGTTCTCGGAATCCACCGTTCTCGACTCGACCTGGCGTGAATCTCAACCCAGCATCTGCGACCCTCGAAATGTTTTAAGAAAATTTTCGTCGGATTCTAATGGGTTAACCCCGCAGTAACATTAACGCGCTTTAATCATGGCCAATGTGTACCGGGTCTGTGCGGGTTAGTGCGATGCAATTCAATGGTTTGAAGGCAAACGGACGCAATCTGGCGCGCGGCTGCGCCATCCTCGTGATCGCCGGCGCCGCGGCCGGGTGCAGCTCGCAGGCCATGCGCTTCAACGGTGTCGACGACGTCTTCACGTCGTCCACCAACAACCAGCGCTCCATCATCAACAAGCAGAATGCCGACCAGCCCTATCCGGGCGATACGGCCGCGCCGGCGCCGGTCGACGGCAGCCACACCCAGTCGGTGAGCCGCTCCAGCCTCGAGCCGGTGACGTCGCAGCAGTTGCCGCCGCCCTCGCAGCAGGCCGCGGCACCCGCCAAGCCGATGCGCACCGCCTCGGCCCCGGCGCTCGCGCCAGATCCGGCCGCGCCGCATCTCGACAAGACGACCACCGGCACCGTCGTGCCGGCCGCGAAGCCGTTCAAGACCGCCGAGCCCGATGCCGTGCGCAACGCAAGTGCCGCGCCGCACGCGGCCGAGATCGTGGTCCGGGAAGGCGAGACGATTTCGGGCATCGCGCGGCAGTATCATGTGCCGGCCGATGCGATCATCAAGGTCAATGGGCTGGATGCCGGCAAGGGCATCAGGACCGGCCAGAAAATCGTCATTCCCGCCTATGCCTATTCGAGCAAGGCCGAGTCGAAGGTTGCCGACAACGCCAAGCCCGCCACGCCGAAGCAGCCTGCCGGCGCGCCGGAGAAGGTGGCCGTGCTGCCTCAGCAGCCGAAAGTCAAGGACGGCAAGTCCGCCGCGCAGGTCGATGCATCGGCCGCCGCCAGCGGCTCGAAGAACGCCAAGCCCGCGCCGCAGATGGCCGAGGCCAAGCCGGCCGGCGCCGGGGGCACCTACACCGTCCAGCAGGGCGATTCCCTGTCTTCGATTGCCCGCAAGACCGGCGTCAGCGCCACGGCGCTCAAGCAGGCCAACGGCATGAAGGACGGCCTCTTGAAGATCGGCCAGACGCTCAAGGTCCCGACCGGCGGCACGGTTGCCGTCGCCTCCGCCAAGCCTGCCGCGACCGCCGCCAAGCCGACCGTTGATCCGGTGACGACGGCGACCACGCAGCCGCCGGCGAAGACCACGCCGTCGGAGACGCTCGCCTCCTACACGCCGCCGAAGAAGGACGCCAAGGTCATCCAGCAGGCCGAGGACGACGATGCGGTGGCGCCGGATGCGACCGGCATCGGCAAGATGCGCTGGCCGGTGCGTGGCCGCGTCATCTCCGGCTTCGGCTCCGGCAAGGATGGCGTCGACATCGCGGTGCCGGAAGGAACGCCGATCAAGGCGGCCGAGAACGGCGTCGTCATCTATGCCGGCGACGGCCTCAAGGAATTCGGCAACACGGTGCTGGTGCGCCACGAGAACGGACTGGTCACCGTCTACGGTCACGCCAGCTCGATCGAGGTGCAGCGCGGCCAGAAGGTCAAGCGCGGTCAGGAGATCGCGCTGTCCGGCATGAGCGGCACCACCGACTCGCCGAAGCTGCATTTCGAAGTGCGCAAGAATTCGGCCCCGGTCGACCCGTCCGGCTACCTCGAATAGAACAAGAACAATTGCGGGCCGCCTGACCTCCAGTCCGGCCCGCCGTCTTCAGCCCGCTCCGCCAGGGGCGGGCTTTTTCAGTTGTCTTGTTTGACCATGATCTTGTCCGAAAACCGATTTCCACTTTTCGGGATCATGGTTGCGGTCAGTCCTTAAGCGGCTTGCCGAGCCGGCCGGCCAGGTCCTGCGTGAACTGCCAGGCGACGCGGCCGGAACGGCTGCCGCGCGTCGTTGCCCATTCGAGCGCCTCGGCGCGCAGCGTGTCGGGGTCGATGGCGAGGCCATGGTAGCGGACATAGCCGTCGATCATGTCCAGATACTCATCCTGCGAGCATTTGTGGAAGCCGAGCCACAGGCCGAACCGGTCGGAGAGCGAGACCTTTTCTTCTACCGCTTCCGACGGGTTGATGGCGGTTGAGCGCTCATTGTCGATCATGTCGCGCGGCAACAGGTGCCGCCGGTTCGACGTGGCGTAGAAGATGACGTTGGCCGGCCGGCCCTCGACGCCGCCTTCGAGCGCCGCCTTCAGCGACTTGTAGGAGGTGTCGTCATGGTCGAAGGAGAGGTCGTCGCAAAACAGGATGAAGCGGTAGGGCGCAGCCTTCAGCAGGCCCATCAGTTTGGGCAGCGTGTCGATGTCCTCGCGGTGGATCTCGATCAGCTTGAGCGGGAGGTCAAGCTTGTCCGAGGCATTGACCTTAGCGTGCACGGCCTTGACCAGCGACGACTTGCCCATGCCGCGCGCGCCCCAGAGCAGCACATTGTTGGCCGCAAAGCCCGAAGCGAAGCGCTCGGTGTTGTCGAGCAGGATGTCGCGAACCCGGTCGACGCCACGGATCAGGCCGATATCGACGCGGTTGACCTTGCGCACCGGCTCCAGATAGCCGGGATCGGCTTGCCAGACGAAGCAGTCGGCTACGCCGAGGTCGGTCTCCGGCACGGGTGGCGGGGCGAGGCGGGAGACCGCTTCGATCAGGCGGTCGAGCTTCTTGTTCAGGGCATCCTGGCTATCGGTCATATCGGATCTTTTGTCCTGGCATCTCGGAATGCGGAAACAGCTTCGTGGCGGCGCTGCAAGAACCAGCCCCAAGCTTTTGTTGGAGCATGATCTTTTGGGCAAGGCCAAAGCCGCTTCCCGCTGCGACGCTCTAGCACGCGCCAAACGGCTGGAAAAGCAACGGATTCGCCAGCTCGCGCAGTTGCATTGGCAACTTTACCGACTATATTCCGCCCAAATTTTTGCGGGGCCGCCCCGGGCGGTTTTCAATCATCCAGGAGTTTCTTGATGTTCGTCACACCGGCATACGCCCAAGGCATCGGGGGCGGCGACTCGTCCACTGTGTTCATCCAAATCGCACCGTTTGTGCTAATTTTCGTGATCATGTATTTTCTGATCATCCGGCCGCAGCGCACGCAGCTGAAGAAGCGCGAGGAAATGCTGGCCGCGGTGCGCCGTGGCGATACGGTGGTGACCGGCGGCGGCTTCGTCGGCAAGGTGACCAAGGTGATCGATGACAATGAGCTGGAGATCGACCTTGGCGGCGGAACCAAGGTGACGGCGCTGCGCTCGACGATCTCCGACGTGCGCGTCAAGGGCGAGCCGGTGGCGAACCAGAACGCCAAGAAGTAATCATCACCTCGATGGCGGAACGCTGCCGCTTGTACGCCTGAACGGATAAGAACGAATGCTGTATTTCTCGCGCCTGAAGATGATCCTGATCTGGCTGGCCGTGGCCGTCACAGTGATCCTCGCCGCGCCCAATCTCTTCCCGGCAAGCACGCTGGCGCAACTGCCCAGCTGGGTGCCGAAACGACAGATGACGCTCGGCCTCGACCTTCAGGGCGGCTCGCACATCCTGCTCCAGATGGATCAGAACGATCTGATCAAAGACCAACTGGAGACGACGCGCGACGAGATCAGGACCCTGCTGCGCGAAGCCAAGATCAACTATACCGGGCTTTCCGGCACCGGTCGCACCGTGCAGGTGCGCATCAGCGACCAGAGCCAGGTCGATGCGGCCAAGGCAGCGCTGAAACCCATTACAAATCCGGTAAATGCCGGTCTATTCACCGGCGGTTCCGTTCAGTCGATGACGCTGGATGATTCAGAGCCTGGGCTGCTGAAATTTACCGTCACGGATGCCGGCCTCAAGTACCGGACCACGACGGCGTTGTCACAGGCAATCGAAGTTGTCGAACGACGCGTCAACGCGCTTGGCACGACCGAGCCGATCGTGCAGCGGCAGGGCGACGATCGCATCCTCGTTCAGGTGCCTGGCCTGCAGAATCCTCAGCGGCTTAAGGACATTATCGGCCAGACCGCCAAGCTGACGTTCCAGATGGTCGACACCTCGATGCCGGTCCAGGACGCCATGAAAGGCCGGCCGCCGGCCGGCGACTCGATCCTGTATTCTCAGGACGATCCTCCGGTTCCCTATTTGGTGGAGAACCGCGTCATCGTGTCGGGCGAAGACCTGTCGCAGGCGACGCCGACCTATAATTCGCAGACGAACGAGCCGGTGGTTTCGTTTACGTTCAACTCGCGAGGCGCCACCCGGTTCGGCCAGGCGACCCAGCAGAATGTCGGTAAACCCTTCGCCATCGTCCTCGACAATCAGGTCATTTCGGCACCCGTCATCCGTGAACCCATCCTCGGCGGCACGGGGCAGATTTCGGGCAACTTCACAGCCGAGAGCGCCAACGATCTCGCCGTGCTGCTGCGCGCTGGCGCCTTGCCGGCAAAGCTCACCATCATTGAAGAGCGCACGGTGGGTCCGGGCCTTGGTCAGGATTCGATCCATGCCGGCAAGATCGCGGGCGTGATCGGCTCGATCCTCGTCGTCGCCTTCATGTTCGTGGCCTACGGCTTCCTCGGCTTCCTCGCCAATGTGGCCTTGGCCGTGCACGTTGCGATGATCGTGGGGGCGCTGTCACTGCTTGGCGCAACGCTCACTTTGCCAGGTATCGCGGGTATCGTGCTGACCATCGGCATGGCCGTGGACTCCAACGTTCTGATTTACGAGCGCATACGCGAAGAGCGACGAAATGGCCGCTCCGTCATCCAGGCGATCGACACCGGTTTCTCCAAGGCGCTGGCGACGATCGTCGACTCCAACGTCACGTCGCTGATCGCCACCGTGGTGCTGTTCTTTCTGGGCACCGGTCCGGTCAAGGGCTTCGCCATCACCTATGCCATCGGCATCCTGACCACGGTCTTCACCGCCTTCACCTTCACCCGCATGCTGGTCGCGATCTGGCTGCGCCGTGCCCGCCCGAAGGAATTGCCAAGAGCGCCGGTGACCTTCATTCCGCCGGGCACCAAGATCCCGTTCATGGGGATCCGCCGCTGGACGTTCGCCTTGTCCAGCGTGCTGTCGATCCTGTCGGTCGTCGGGTTCCTGACCATCGACATCAATTACGGCATCGACTTCAAGGGCGGCTCGATGATCGAGGTGCAGTCCAAGCAGGGCGACGCCGATCTCGGCGACATCCGCAACAGGCTGTCCGAGCTCAACATCGGCGAGATCCAGGTACAGCAGTTCGGCGCGCCGAATGACGTCCTGATCCGCGTCGGAACACAAGATGCCGGCGAGAATGCCGAGCAGACGGTTATCGACAAGGTGAGAGGCGAGCTCCAGGATCAATACGACTTCCGTCGCGTCGAAGTGGTGGGTCCGACGGTTTCCGGAGAGCTGGCCAAGCAGGGCACGATCGCGATGCTGATCGCGCTGGTTGGCATCCTGCTCTATGTCTGGTTCCGTTTCGAATGGCAGTTCGCGGTTGGCGCCATCGTCGCCACGGTGCACGACGTGGTGATGACGATCGGCTTCTTCGTCATATCCGGGTTGGAATTCAACCAGTCGTCGCTGGCGGCGATCCTGACGATCATCGGCTACTCATTGAACGACACCATTGTCGTCTATGACCGCGTTCGCGAGGACCTCAGAAAATACAAGAAGATGCCGCTGCCGCAGCTCTTGAACAATGCCATCAACGAGACGCTGTCGAGGACGACGCTGACGTCGGTCACGACATCGCTGGCACTGTTGGCGCTGGTGCTGTTCGGCGGCGAGGTGATCCGCTCATTCACGCTGGCGATGCTGTTCGGCGTGGTGTTCGGCACCTATTCGTCGATCTTCATCGCCGCGCCGCTGCTGATCCTCTTCAAGCTCAGGCCGCAATCCGCGACCGCCGAGGAGACGAAGCCGACGAACGGCAAGGCCGTGACGACCTGACGCCGCCAGAGCCGGGTGATTTCAGGTCGAGTCGACCTGAAATCTGAATCCGGCTCTGAATCAAAGAGATAGAGCATGATGTCGTCCGAAAACCGCTCCACACTTTTCGGCATCATGCTCTAGACCCATGGCCAAAGGCATCATCATTCGCGAGGCGCATTTCCCGGACAGGGCGCCGATCGAGGCTTATGGCAATGGCGGCTTCCGCTTTGCCGACATGTCGCATCGCGGATCGCTTTTGTGCCTGCCGTCGGGCATTCATGGCTGGGAGCCGGCCGATCCGATGGCGCTGAAAGCCTCGGACTTCGACAAGCTTTTCGCCCAAGCGGACAAGGTCGAGATCCTGCTCGTCGGCACCGGCAAGGATCTGCGGCCGCTGCCGGGGGCACTGCGCGCCGCGCTCAAGCAAGCCGGCATCTCGGCCGATCCGATGTCGACGGGGGCGGCCGTGCGCACCTACAACGTGCTTCTGGCCGAGGACCGCGCCGTGGCCGCAGCGCTGATTGCCGTCGATTGAATGGCAGGCGGCTCAACCATCGTCATGGACGCGGTGCGCGCCGCCGATCCCGATCGCTATCTCTCCGCACTGTACGCTCCGGCCGACAAGCGCGATGCGCTGCTTGCGCTCTATGCCTTCAACGCCGAGATTGCCAGCGTGCGCGACCGCATCCATGAGCCGCTGCCGGGCGAGGTCCGGCTGCAGTGGTGGCGTGATGTCATCATGGCCAAAGGCGAAGCAGAGACCGGCCATCCGACCGCCGATGCGCTGAGGGCTGCGATCACCGCCAGCCACCTGCCGAAGGCCGCCTTCGACAACATGCTCGAAGCGCGCATCTTCGACCTCTATGACGACCCGATGCCTTCGCGGACCGACCTCGAGGGTTATTGCGGCGAGACGGCCGCGGCGCTCATCCAGCTTGTGGCATTGGTGCTCGATCCAACTGCCGCGCCACACTTTGCCGAACTGGCGGGCAGGGCAGGCTGCGCGCAGGCGATCACCGGCCTGCTGCTTTTGTTGCCGCTGCATCGCAGGCGAGGGCAATGCTACGTGCCCGCCGAGATCCTGGCAGCCGCGGGTACGACACAGGAAGAGTTCGTCAAGGGCGACGGCGGTCCTGGCGCGGAGCGCGCGGTAGCGGCGATGATTGCGCTGGCGCGAGATCATCTCGGCGCTTTCGAGAAGGGCGCGCCGGCTCTTCCCGTTTCGCTGCGCCCCGCGTTTCTGCCGCTGGCGCTGACGCGCGCCTATCTCTCCAGGATGGACAGCGCGGACCGCTCCCCACGCCTTGCGACTGCGACGCTCTCGACCTTGCGGCGGCACTGGCTGCTCTTGCGTCATGCCACGCGCGGCTGGACGCCTCTTTGACGTAAACGTCAATCGTGCTAGGGATTCCGTCGCGTGGACTCGCGTCAGAGAAATGCGAGCCGCCGGAGGAGCCGCCATTCCATGAGCCTGCCAGTCCTGGTCGTCCTTGTCGTGTTCGGCATCGCGCTGTCGGTCGCCGCCGTGCATTTCACCGGTGGCACGACAACCGCGACGCTTGCCACTGCCGATCAGGCGCTCGCGCGTTTTGCCGAAGACTTTCCGGACGAAAAGCCGGGTGCCGTGCGGCTGACATCGGACAGGCATGCCGCGTTCCTCGAACTCGGCTCGCAACGCTGCGGCATCGTCCACAGCATCGGCGACTGTTTCCTGACGCGCATCGTCACGCCGCGGGATGTTCTCGCCCTGGTGCGGGAGGGGAACGTGGTGTCGCTGCGGATGGATGATTTCACCTGGAAAGGCGGGCGGTTTGCCTTTGCCAACGAAGCCGACGCGCTGGCCGTGGCGGCGGCGCTGCAAGCCCGCGATCGGACCAGAAAGGCGGCGTGATGGACGACTACAATTTTCCGCAGGTCACCCAGCTTGCCATCCCGTTCTTCGTCGCGGCGATCCTGATCGAGCTCTGGCTGGTGCGCACCGGCCGCGCCAAGGGATCGTTCAAGACGCGCGACACGCTGGCCAGCCTGATGATGGGAACCGGCAACGTCGTCGCCGGGCTGCTGCTCGGCGTCATGTCCTATTGGGCGCTGCTGTGGCTCTGGCAGTTCCGCTTCTTCAATCTCGGCCTGTCGGTCTGGGTTTTTGTCGCCGCCTTCCTGCTCGACGACCTGCGCTACTATGTCTATCACCGCATCGCGCACCGGGTGCGCTGGGTGTGGGCCGAGCACGTCAACCATCATTCCAGCCAGCACTACAATCTCTCGACGGCACTCAGGCAGAGCTGGACCGGCCTCTTCACCTTCACCTTCATCCTGCAGGCGCCGCTGGTGCTCGCCGGCTTCCATCCGGCCGTCATTGCCTTCGTCTTCGGCTTCAACCTGGTCTGGCAGTTCTGGATCCACACCGAGACGATCGGCAAGATGTGGGGCTGGTTCGAATTCATCTTCAACACGCCCTCGCATCACCGCGTTCATCATGCCACCAACCCGCGCTATCTCGACGCCAACTATGCCGGCACGCTGATCATCTGGGACCGCATGTTCGGCACGTTCGTCGAGGAGCTGGAGGAAGACCGGCCGCGCTACGGCATCGTCAAGAACATCGGCACCTTCAATCCGCTGAAAGTGGCCTTCCACGAATGGATCGGCATGTTCAAGGATGCTTTTGCGCCGAGGCTGACGCTCAGCCAACGCCTCGACTATCTCATCCAGCCACCGGGCTGGAGCCATGACGGCTCGCGCGATACGTCGGAGACGCTGAAGGCGGCTTATGTGAGGAGAAATCCGGGTGAGGCGGGGAAGCCTGGGTTGCCGAGTGCAGCAGCCGAGCCGGCGGAGTAGCTATTCCGCGGCCTGCGCTTGCGCCGGCAGCCCCAGCCATGCCCTGCAGTCAGCAAGAGCCCGTGTCGTGATGGCGTGGCGTTTGGCGATGGTCTTGTCCTTGCCGCGCAGGCGCTTGCCTTCGGCCTTCGGCGCTTCGACCGGCGGAAACAGGCCGAAATTGACGTTCATCGGCTGGAAGGAGCGTTTTCCGGGCTCGTCGTCGGAAACGATGTGGCCGCCGGTAATGTGGTTGAGCAGCGCGCCGAAGGCGGTGGTCGGCGGCGGCAGCGACGGCGCCTGGCCGAGCCGTTCGGCGGCGGCGAAGCGGCCGGCGAGCAGGCCGATCGCGGCGCTCTCCACATAGCCCTCGCAACCGGTGATTTGCCCGGCGAAGCGCAGGCCCGGCCGTGATTTGACCTGCAGCGACGGATCGAGCAGCGTCGGCGAATTGATGTAGGTGTTGCGGTGCAAGCCGCCGAGGCGCGCGAACTCGGCGTTCTCCAGCCCCGGAATGGTGCGGAAGATGCTCACCTGCTCGGCATGCTTCAGCTTGGTCTGGAAACCGACCATGTTGTAGAGCGTGCCCAGCGCATTGTCCTGGCGAAGCTGCACCACCGCATAGGCCTTGACCGATGGGTTGTGGACGTTGGTCAGGCCCATCGGCTTCATCGGCCCGTAGCGCAGCGTCTCGACGCCGCGCTCGGCCATCACCTCGATCGGCAGGCAGCCATCGAAATAGGGCGTGCCTTCCCACTGTTTGAACTCGGTTTTTTGCCCCTCCAGCAGCGCCGCCACGAAAGCGAGGTATTGCTCCTTGTCCATGGGGCAGTTGATGTAGTCCTTGCCGGTGCCGCCGGGGCCTACCTTGTCGTAGCGCGACTGGAACCATGAGGTGTTCATGTCGATCGTGTCGAAATGCACGATCGGCGCGATCGCGTCGAAGAAAGCGAGCGCATCGGCTCCTGTCGCCTCGGCGATCGACTGGGCAAGCGAGGGCGCCGTCAGCGGGCCGGTGGCGACGATCGTCTGGTCCCACTCCGCCGGCGGCAGGCCAGGCACTTCCTCGCGGACGATGGTGATCAGCGGATGGGCGTCGATCTTCGCGGTGACCGAATCGGAGAAGGCGTCACGGTCGACGGCGAGCGCGCCGCCAGCCGGCACCTGATGCGCGTCGCCGGCGCTCATGATCAGCGAGCCGGCAAGCCGCATTTCGGCGTGCAGCAGGCCCACGGCATTGGTCTCGGCGTCGTCCGAGCGAAACGAGTTGGAGCAGACGAGCTCGGCCAGCCCGTCGGTCTTGTGGGCATCGGTGCCGCGCACAGGGCGCATTTCGTGCAGCACGACTGGAACGCCGGCCTCGGCGATTTGCCATGCGGCTTCGGAGCCGGCGAGGCCGCCGCCGATGACGTGAACGGGATTTTTGCTCATGGGGGCCGGAATAGTCGCTTGGCGCGGCGAATGCAATTGCCGGCTTGGGCGGGCTGATGCGGCAAGGCCGCTCCAAAAACAACAACACCCGCCGGGGGAGGAGGTCCGGCGGGTGTCGTTTTGGGGGTCGATCCTCGGGAGGAGGTGAAGATCGACCGTATTCGCCATCGCCGGGGAGGAGGTCGGCTTTGACGAAATTCCTTCCGCCAGTTGAAAAGGGGCGGAACCCTTTGGAGAACAACGCCCGCCGGGGGAGGAGGTCCGGCGGGCGCCGTTTCGGTGGTCAACCCTCGGGAGGAGGTGAGGGTTGGCCGTATCCGTCAGGGTCGGGGAGGAGGTCGACCCTGGCGAAATGCCTTGCTTAGACCGCCTTGCGGGCGATCGTCTTGATCTCGTCGCGAACGATACCGAGATCGTGGAGCTGGCGGTTCGAAAGCCGACCCAGCTCGGAAACCGTCTCGCGATAAACGCGCCAGTTACGGTAGCTGCGGATCAGGTTCATTGTCTTACTCTTCTCAAAACTGGTTCGGACCATTCGCGGTCCGAAGCGGATTAGACCGCCTTGCGGGCGACGTAGTGGATGTCGCTGCGGCTGATGCCGAGGTCGGTCAGTTCACGGTTCGACAGGCGGCTCAGCTCGGAAACGGTTTCCCGGTAGCGGCGCCAGTTGCGGTAGTTGCGGATCAGGTTCATGGTAGTGCTCGTTTCGTCTTTAGTTCGGATCATTCCGTTTGTGTACGAACAGAAAATAGGTCGGATCATATCAGTTTAAAAGTGTCATTGGCGCATGGCAGCAATGCAAATTGTGCAATGCAACATTAACGACCCTTCACGCTTGCGACGCAAAGAAGACCGAATCGGAAAATGCCGCTGCGTCAACGGTTTGGCCCCTGCGGCTAAAAAAATGACCAAGCTTGGGGGAAACGCATGGCGGGCTATGCGACACGGGTGAGGGCGGATATTGCCCGCTGGCGGGAGGCCGGCCTGATCGATGCGGCGACGGCCGATGCATTGGCGCGCGACGTGGCCGCCAACGAGCGCACCTCGCTGAGCTTCGGCTCGATCCTGGCGATGATGGCCGCACTGCTGTTCGGCGCCGCGATCCTCATCTTCGTCGCCGCCAACTGGGAAGCCATTCCGCGGCTGGCGCGCGTGGCGGCGCTGTTTGCCGTCATCCTCGGCGGCTATGTCGGCGGTGCGCTGCTGAAGACACGCGACCACGCGGCGATCGGCGAGGCGCTGTGGATCGTCGCTGCCGCGGCCTTCGGCGGATCGATCGCGCTGATCGGCCAGATGTATCACCTGTCGGGCGACGAGGCCGTTGCTGACCTGGTGCGCCGGCACCGCGCTGGCGGCGGTCGCATTGCGCTCGAACCCCCTCACCGTGGCTGCAGTCGGCATCGCCGATGCCTGGTTGTTCCTCAAATGGGGCGGATTTTTCCGCCGGGCCGAGTTTCCCTATCTCTTCGCGGCAATTGCGCTCGTGCTGTTCGTCATTTCATTCTGGACACGCAGCCGGGCGGCGCGACACCTGATCATCCTGTCGATCCTGTTCTATCTCGTGCTGCTGGCGATAGATCACAACACGCTGCAGGTCGCCATTCCGCTCGTGCTCGCCTCGGCGGCGCTGTTCGCGGCTGCGATCTTCGCCGCGGAACCCGTCGACAGGATCGTGCAACTCGGCGGCCGGCTGCCCTTGCATGCGCTCATCGGCTTTCTCGCCGGCCTGGCGATGGTCCAGTTCGAACTGGGCGATGAGGCGAGCTACAACAGCGGCTTTGCCATTGCCTCGGCGACCGCGCTTGCCGGCATCGTCGCGGCGATCATGCTGGGCGGCCGTGAGAGCAGGGGCTTGCGCTGGGTGGCCTATGCCGGCTTCGCCTTCGAACTCGCCATCATCTATGTGGTGATGCTGCAGTCGATGCTCGACACGGCGGGCTTCTTCCTGTCCGCGGCCGTGCTGCTGGGGATACTGGCGGTGGTCATCATCCGTGTCGAAAAGCGCATGAAGACGCCTGCCGGGGGAGGAGCAGCGGCATGACCGGGAAAAGACTGATCGTCGCGGCGCTGGTGCTGGCGCTTGTCCAGATCGGCTTCCTTGGCTGGATCATTGCCGGCCGAGCGGCGATCCTGCGCAACGGCAAGGAAGTGGTTTTGAAGATCGAGCCGGTGGACCCGCGCGATCTTTTGCGCGGGGACTACATCTCGCTTGGCTATGACATATCGCGCATCCCGGTGAAGCTCATCGCCAACATTGCGGCCGGCAAATTCTCCAGCGACGACACGCCGATCGTTGTGCGGCTGAAGAAGGGCGAGGACGCCTATTGGCAGCCGACGGCGGCATGGTTCGGTGAGGCGCCGGCACCGGCCGCCGCGGACGAGGCCGACATAAGAGGGCACGTCGCCGAGGGCTGGGACCTGCGCTCGCCCGATATGACGATCGCGCCGGAATACGGGATCGAACGGTTCTATCTGCCGGAAGGCCAGGGCATGGCGATCCAGAACGACATGCGCGTGCGGCCGTTCGGCATCAAGCTGGCGCTATCGGCCAACGGCACGGCGCAGATCAAGGCGCTCATGGACGGCGACAAGACGCTGTTCGAGGAGCCGCTCTATTAGGGTATAGGGCCGTGGCGTCAGCGCGACTGTCCGCGTTAACGATGGTCCCGGTTATCGCTGAACATCGCCTGTCTCGGCGATGATTTTGGGATAGGGCCCGATCGATATCGTATAGCTAAAGTCCGCTACGCCTTTTTTCTGCTTGTGTTTCGAGGGGCTGCGCACAACCCAGTCATAGACGCCCGAGACAATGCAGCGATCGTTGGCGCAGGTGACCACAATGCTGTCATTGCGGATGTTATATCCGCGTTCAGGCCATCGCTGGTAATAGTTCCTCTTGTCCTGAACGATCGAGCTTAGTTTCGTCAACTTGCCATAATAGTCGACCGTGGGAGCGTAGGACGCCTGAACTTGAGCAAGAGCGAAATCGTCGTTGTCGCCATGATGCTCGATGAGATCCCTGACGAAGGAAACCGCAACGCTTTCCGGCTGCTGCCTGGCGTCGGGTGCAGGAGCAGACACGGGCGCAGGATTTGGTGTCGTTGACACCTGCAATGCATCTGCTGGCGATTGGTTCGCTGCGGCATTGGTCACACGCAACTCTGCCATTTCGCTGGCCGATAGGTACCTTATGTCACGCTTGTCATAGCTCGAAGCCAATTCCATCAGCTTGGGATCCACCCCCATCTCGACGACATAGGATATGATTGCGGCCGTTCCGAACTGGACACGGGCCTTCGCTTCTTCATTGGACATCCCGTCAGCCGGTTTGAGGGACGGCCGATGAACGCCGATAGAACCTGGTTCGGCAACACGGTGGACGCCACCCAAGAAGGCCAGTGAGCAGGCTGAAGCGCACTGCAATTGGCGAAGCTGAAGCGTGTCCAACCCTGCCGCGCGGATCATACGCCCTAAGCGAATCGCACTGCCGACGTTGCCGCCGGGGGAGTCGAATACGATCACCCTGGCCCTACTGCTGGCAACCGCGTTGCTGAAGGCGTTCAGGGGTTCATTGGCGCCAAATTCACCGGAGACGACAAGCATTGGCTGCCGGCCCGGAGAGGAAGCCGAAGTGTACTCTAAGGCCTCAACGTGACATGTCGCTGCCGCGACAGCCGACCCAACCCCCAGAACTAGAAAAAGTACGCGCACAACCTGACAGAGCCCCAACCTGCCTGTTGCAAGTAAGAACCTGTTAACGGGCTATTTCAAGGGCGTCGGATACGCAAAAGCGGGATTGTCTCCGCGAGCGTAAGTGCCTTGCTTGCGCCGCCAGGCGTTGATGGCTCTGGTCCTCTTTAGCCAGGCCTCGGGGAGGACCCTTTGTCCACCGATCTTCAGGTGGCCTGCCATCCGCAGTTCGAACAGCGAAGGATGGTGCGGATGAAGGGACTCGAACCCCCACGCCTTTCGGCACTGGAACCTAAATCCAGGGCGTCTACCAATTCCGCCACATCCGCGTTCCCCGGCAATCCCATGTAGCCATCATTCTGTCAATGTGAGGGTCCAAATGGGTCGGGGTCCAAATGGCCGTCATTCGCCTAATTGCGAAGATAGTTGAAAATTAGCCTAGCCTGTGACAAAAGGCGTGTCGAATGTGACGGGACGCGACTATCCGCTTCTGCAGAATGCAAGAAGAAGTAGGAAAAACAAAGACTTCTTCACATTTTTGGAAGCGTAGTTCAGGAGAGTTTGAGCCGCGACAGCGGTCAGATCACCGGGTTCCGTACCAAAAGCCATTTCCGGCAAGATTATACCGGCAGGCTGTGAACGGCTAGGAACCGTTTGGCAGCCTCATTGGTGAAAACAAAGGTTTTAGGATGCAGGTCACCGAAACGCTCAACTCCGGTCTCAAGCGCGAGATCAAGATCACCGTGCCGGCCGGTGACATGGAAGCCAAGCTGATGGCACGGCTCAACGACGCCCGCGACAAGGTGCGGATCAACGGCTTCCGCCCGGGCAAGGTGCCGGTGCAGCATCTGCGCAAGATGTACGGCAAGTCGTTCATGGCCGAAGTCGTCAACGAAATACTCAACGACTCGACCCGCTCGATCATCTCGGGCCGCGGCGAAAAGGCCGCCATGCAGCCCGAAGTGATCATGACCGAGGACGAGAAGGAAGCCGAGAAGATCCTGGCCGGCGGCGCCGACTTCGAGTTCCGTCTCAATTACGAAGTCATTCCGGCGATCGAGATCAAGGATTTCTCCGACATCAAGGTGACGCGCCAGGTTTACGACGTGCCGGGCTCGGAAGTCGAAGACCAGGTGAAGCGCGTCGCCGAATCCGCGCGCAGCTACGAGCCTAAGGATGGCAAGGCCGCCGAAGGCGACCGCGTGACCATCGACTATGTCGGCAAGATCGGCGGCGAGGCCTTTGCCGGCGGCGCCGGCACGGACCAGCCGCTGGTGCTGGGCTCCAAGGAGTTCATCCCGGGCTTCGAGGATCAACTGATCGGCACCAAGGCCGGTGACGAGAAGTTGGTCACCGTCACCTTCCCCGAGAACTACCAGGCGGCGCATCTGGCCGGCAAGGAAGCCACCTTCGACGTCACCGTCAAGGAAGTGGCGAAGCCCGGCGAACTCGAAGTCACTGACGAGACCGCCAAGAACCTTGGCCTGGAATCGCTGGAGCGTCTGCGCGAGATCGTGCGCGGCCAGATCGAGAATCAGTTCGGTTCGATGACCCGCCAGAAGGTGAAGCGCCAGCTGCTCGACCAGCTCGACGCCGCCTATTCCTTCGAGGCGCCGTCGAAGCTCGTCGAAGCCGAGTTCAACAACATCTGGGCGCAGGTCAACCGAGACCTCGAAGCGGCCAGCCGTACCTTCGCCGACGAGGAGACGACGGAAGAAGAGGCGCGCGCCGAATATATGCGTCTTGCCGAACGCCGCGTGCGTCTCGGCCTGGTTCTCGCCGAGATCGGCGAGAAGGCCGGCGTCACCGTGTCGGACGAGGAGTTGCAGCGCGGCCTGTTCGAACAGGTTCGTCGCTTCCCGGCCAACCAGCAGCAGGAAGCCTTCGAGTTCTATCGCAACAACCCGGAGGCGATCAATTCGCTGCGCGCGCCAATGTTCGAGGAAAAGGTCGTCGACTATCTGCTCGGCCAGATCTCGGTAAACGACGTCAAGGTCAGCAAGGAAGAGCTGATGGCCGACGACGAGGAGGCAGAGACCGCGACCAAGGCGAAGCCGGCGAAGAAGGCTTCCTCGAAGAAGGCCGAGGCCAAGGCAAGTGAAGCAAAGGCGGGCGAAGCCGCCGGCGAGGCGGAGGAGCCCAAGAAGAAGGCCGCGCCGAAGAAGAAGGCCGCCAAGGACGCCGAGTAAAACGGCTCGACAATCTGATTTCGAAAGGCCGCCCAAGGGCGGCCTTTTTCGTTGTTGCCGCACGGCAACACAGCAGACCTCAGATGAAATCCCACTGCTGGCGATACCGAACGTTGATGATTATCTGCGCGGTATCGCATTTCGCAGGGTCGTTTGGAGGTACCGGTGAGGCAGGCATTCAGGACGAGGGGCGTGGTTGTTGCCGCGGCGCTCCTGCTTGCCGTGGTCATTGACAGTGCTCAGGCCGGTCCGGATCTCGGCAACTGGCGTGTCGACGCCGACGGCGACGGCCAGGTAACGGCATCACTTTACGCCACCAACAAGTTGATCACCGGCGGCGGTGCGCTGGGCTACAGCCCGGTGCTGACGCTGGCCTGCCGGCCCGGCGGCGAACCGCGCTGGAGCGAATGGCTGCAGCTCAACGACGCGGTCTCCGCCAGCCGCAAGATCACCATGTCGGTCATGGTCGACGGCGGCAGCAAATTCGATGAGAGCTGGTCTGTCGGCCCGCGCGGCAAATTGCTGGTCAGGGAAGGCGATGACGGCATCAAGCGGCTGGTTTCGGCGAACCGTCTGTTGCTGTCATGGCGTTTCGGTCTGTTGTCCGGGCGTGGCGAGGCCGATTTCGAGCTCGCCGGGCTCTCCGAGGCGATCGGCCAGATCGCGGCAAGCTGCAACACCGATCCGCCGTGAGCCGGCTCGGACTATAACCCTTCGCAAATGTTGGCTTTCCTATCCGATGGCCGGATTCTGTGGTATGCAGGTAACGCAACTCCACTGGGGGGATGCGGATATTCCGATCTGCCATGAAGTGCAGCATGCCGCCGCGACCGGCACGCTGGCGCAATGGCGATCAGGGAGGAAATGCCATGCGCGCACTCGCGTTCTTAGCCATCATGCCTGCTGTCGCCTTCGCCGTGAACCCGTCACGGGCACAGGATGCCGCTGCAGGCGAGAAGGTCTTCACCAAATGCAAGGTTTGTCACGTCGCTGACAAGGATCAGAACAAGGTTGGTCCATCGCTGAACGGCGTCATCGGGCGCACGGCGGGCACGCACCCCGATTTCACCTATTCCACGGCCATGATCGAAGCCGGAAAATCCGGCGTCAAATGGGACGAGCCCACACTGACAACGTATCTTCACGATCCCAAGGCCATGGTCAAAGGGACAAAGATGGCGTTTCCCGGCCTCAAGAACGATCAGGACATAGTCAACGTCATCGCTTACCTGAAACAGTTTTCCAAGTAAGCAACCCCACCGGTGGTGGCCTGCTCATCCCGAAGGAAGATCGTCGGCACTGCTGCCGGAATGCTGCGCCCTGCGCCGTCACGAAGGCAGCGCAAAGAATCCCAATGCCAGCAGGATGATTATGCCAAGGCCGAGTATGAGAAGCGTCCGCGTGTCCATCACGTTCACCTTCGCAGCCTGAGAATACCGAAAAAGCAGCTCTGGAGCCAGCGCGCCGCTGCGCTTTAAGTCTTTGTTTTGACGCATGTCGTTCGCCCAAAAACCGCCGCGCACTTTTGGGCGACATGCGTTAGCCGGCGCCGACCAGAGGGCGACAAATCCGGCTCAAGGGAGTATGTTGGCAGCGGGTGCAGGTCGCGGTTTGCGTGGCCAATCACGCAGAGCGGTAGCACCGTGAAATCCGCGACCTTGCCTGACCCGTCTGGAGGAATGGTCATGGCGAGCTTTCACGTGATTGCAGGCGTTGGTGAAACGCTGGAGCATACCAGAGTGAGAAAGATCGGCGTTGCCGATCTTTTCGACGCGCTCAGGCGCGGCGTCGACGATTTCATGGTCAAACCCTCGCACATTGTCTTTCTGTGCATGATCTATCCGCTCGTCGGTGTGGTGCTTGCCACCTGGACATCGGGAGCAAACGCGCTGCCGTTGCTGTTTCCGATGGTGTCGGGCTTTGCGCTGATCGGCCCGTTCGCGGCGATCGGCCTCTATGAGATCAGCCGCAGGCGGGAAGCCGGGCTCGATGCCTCTTGGGGGCACGCGTTCGAGGTTAGAAACTCCCCGGCATTGCCGGCCATCGCGGCAGTCGGGATCATGCTGTTTGCGATCTTCATCGCTTGGCTTTTGACCGCCAAGATATTCTACGAGCAGCTGTTCGGCCCCGAGCCGCCGGCGTCGCTGTCCAGCTTCATCGCGGAGATATTCGCCACCGGGCGCGGCTGGACGCTGATCGTGCTGGGCCACGCCATAGGGTTCGTATTCGCCGTGGTTGTGTTGTGCACCACCGTGGTCGCTTTCCCGCTGCTGCTCGATCGCGACGTCGGCGCCTACGAAGCCATCCACACCTCGGTGCGCGTGGTCCTGGCCAACCCGATCGTTATGGCAATCTGGGGACTCATCGTCGCCGTTGGTCTGATCATCGGCTCGCTGCCGGTGTTCGCCGGGCTGGCTATGGTGCTGCCGATCCTCGGTCACGCCACCTGGCATCTCTACCGCAAGGTTGTAGAGCCGCCGGCTGGCCCCAAACCGGCGAACTGAGCAGGTCCTGTTGTGACGGACCGGCGAGAGTGCCGGTGCGCTCAATAGGCCCGGTGGCTGAACCGCGCCTGACGCGCGCCCGTGGTCAGGTTGCGGAAATCCTTGCCGCTGACATGCACAAGCGTCTTGTGGTCGCCGCCCTCGAAATAGATGTCGGCGGCATCGCCAAGGCTTTCATCCAGAATGACCGGCACATCATAGGCAGCGCCGATCGGCGGTATGGCGCCGATGTCGCAATCATCGAAGAGCGATACCACCTCGTCCTCGGAAGCGAGCCCGAGACGCTTGTCCATCACGTCCTGCAGCTTGCCGAGTTCGATCCTGTGGGTGCTTGGGACCACGGCCAGCGCATAACCGAGTTCGTGGTGAACGACCACCGACTTCGCCATGATGCTGCCGGGCACATGCGCGGCGATGGCGCTCTGTCTGCTGGTGGCGGTTCGATGATGTGCGACGGTGTCGTAGAGGATTCCCTTGCTGTCGATAAAGTTCCTCAGTCTGCTTGCTATCGTCATTTTCCGCGTCCTCTGCTTGAGTTCACGACGCATGCGTCAAACCAAAATGGACAGGCGGCCTTATTGTTTCATGGCCAGTTGTTTCATGGCAAAGGCACCCGCCGTTCCCGGCTGGTTGTGTCGCGGCTGGATCGAACCGCGCGTCAGGGGCCGGGCCCGAAAAATGCGATACGGGTCAACAGCGTATAGTCGGCTTCGAGGACCATCATCGTCACGAAAACCAGCACCAGTATCGGCGGCAGGACGATCGCATACATCATCGCCAGCCGCTCCCAGGCCATATGCATGAAGACGGCGACGATCAGTCCCGCCTTGAGCATCATGAAGATCAGTATCAGCGACCATCTGAGATAGCCGTGGATACCGAAATAGTCGACCAGATAGGAGCAGGTGCTGAGGATGAACAGCCACGCCCACACCACCAGGTAGAGCTTGATCGGGTGCTCCTGATGTACCTCTGCATGAGCGGCTGCCGTCGTGGCCGCATCCTGCGCGTGGGTGCCGTGCAGTGCGTGTTGTCCGAGACCGTTTGCGGTTGCTTCAGCCATATCTGCCTCTCAACAAAGCCTGCCTCTCACCAAAGATAGAAGAAGGCGAAGATGAACACCCAGACCAGGTCGACGAAGTGCCAGTAGAGTCCCATGATCTCGACATTCTCGTAGCGACCGCGGCGGCTGGTAAAAAAGCCGGGCCGGCCGACGTCGAAGTCGCCGCGCCAGACCTTTCGCGCCACGATGATCAGGAAGATCACGCCGATGGTCACATGCGTGCCGTGGAAGCCGGTGATCATGAAGAAGGACGATCCGAACTGCGCGGCGCCCCAGGGATTGCCCCAGGGCCGCACCCCCTCGGTGATGAGCTTGGTCCATTCGAAGGCCTGCATGCCGACGAAGGTCGCGCCGAGCGCGGCGGTCAAAAGCATCAGGATCGCGGTTTTGCGGCGATCGCGGCGGTAGCCGAAATTGACGGCCATGGCCATGGTTCCGCTGCTCGAGATCAGCACGAAGGTCATGATGGCGATCAGGATGAGCGGGATCTCCGAGCCGCCGATGCGCAAGGCGAAGACCTCGCTTGGATTCGGCCACGGCACGCGCGTGGAAATCCGCGCCGTCATGTAGGAAAGCAGGAAGCAACCGAAGATGAAGGTGTCGCTGAGCAGGAAGATCCACATCATGGCCTTGCCCCAGGACACGTTCTTGAACGCGCGCTGATCCGAGGCCCAATCGGCAGCGATCCCGCGCCAGCCGGCCGGCCGTGCGGCCATCTGGTCGGTATGCATCAGGCTCGTCTCAGCCATCGCCGGTCTCCTAGGTCAGCAGCCGTTGGCAAATGTCGATGATTGTCGCCGCCCAGCCGGCCAGAACGGCGAAGATGCCGAGCCAGACGAAAAGCAGGAAATGCCAATACATGGCGCAGAGTTCGACGCCGAGGCGCAACCGCTCCGGCCGGCCGCCGTTCCAGGCACTGGCGCTCGTCCTGCCAAGGCCGACCAGCCCGCCCATTATGTGCAGGCCATGCATTGCGGTGATCAGATAGAAGAAGCTGTTGGCCGGGTTGGAGGCCAGCAGGTAGCCGTCCTCGGTCAGCTGCCGCCAGGCCACCAACTGGCCGACCAGGAAGGCGAGAGCGGTCAGCCCGGCCGTTGCAAGACCGAGCTTCACCATGTCCAACTGGCCTCTGCGCGCGGCGACCACGGCGCATTGCAGCGCGACGCTGCTCAGCACCAGCACGCCGGTGTTCAGCCACAGCAGGCGCGGCAGCGGCAGCGGCCGCCAGTCCGATAAGCCCATGCGCATGAAATAGGCGCTGGTGAACAGCGAGAACAGGCAGCCGACGACGGCGAGGAAGACGCCGAGGCCGATCTTGGCGGTGGGCAGGGGCGACCGGCCGAGGTCGACAAAATCCTCCCCGGCCATGCCTTGCTCGAGCCATGGCTTCGCCAGCAGCCGCTGGTGCGAAAGCCACCATCCGGCAAAGCCGGCGATGACGAGCAGGAAGACCAGGATGACGCTCATGTCGGCTCCCTGGAGGGACCGAAGGTGCCTGGCACGTTCTGCGGGATGAAGTCCTGCTTGGCGCCCGGCACGCTGTAGTCATAGGCCCAGCGATAGACGATCGGCAGCTCCTTGCCGAAATTGCCATGCGCCGGCGGCGTCTCAGGCGTCTGCCACTCGAGCGTCGTTGCCCGCCAGGGGTTGCCGCCGGCCTCGCGGCCATGGCGGATGCTCCAGATCAGGTTGAACAGGAACACCATCTGGGCGAAGCCGACGATGAAGGCCATGATGCTGATGAACGAGTTCAGGTGATGGGCCGACTCCGTCATTATCGTCATGTCGGTCAGTTCGGCGTAGCGCCGAGGAACGCCCATCAGGCCGAGATAGTGCATGGGGAAGAAGATCAGATAGGCGCCGAGGAAGGTGACCCAGAAATGGAAGCGGCCGAGCGTCTCGTCGAGCATCCGGCCGCTGACCTTCGGATACCAGTGATAGATCGCGCCGAAGATAACCAGGATCGGCGCGACGCCCATCACCATGTGGAAATGGGCGACCACGAACATCGTGTCCGACAGCGGCACGTCGACGACGACGTTCCCGAGGAACAGTCCCGTCAGGCCACCGTTGACGAAGGTGACGATGAAGGCGAGCGCGAACAGCATGGGGATGGTGAGGTGGATGTCGCCGCGCCACAGCGTCAGCACCCAGTTATAGACCTTGATCGCGGTCGGCACGGCAATGATCAACGTCGTGGTGGCGAAGAAGAAACCGAAATAAGGATTCATGCCGCTGACATACATGTGGTGCGCCCAGACCACGAAGCTCAGCGCGCCGATGGCGATGATGGCCCAGACCATCATGCGGTAGCCGAAGATATTCTTGCGCGCATGCGTGCTGATCAGGTCGGACACGATGCCGAAGGCCGGCAGGGCCACGATGTAGACTTCCGGGTGGCCGAAGAACCAGAACAGGTGCTGGAACAGGATCGGGCTGCCGCCATTGTGCTGCAGCTGCTCGCCCATCTCGACGATCGCCGGCATGAAGAAGGAGGTGCCGAGCAGACGGTCGAGCAGCATCATCACGCAAGCGACGAACAGCGCCGGGAAGGCGAGCAGCGCCATGACGGTGGCGGTGAAGATGCCCCAGACGGTGAGCGGCAGGCGCATAAGGGTCATGCCGCGCGTACGGCCCTGCAGCACCGTCACCACATAGTTCAGGCCACCCATGGTGAAGCCGATGATGAACAGGATGAGCGAAGAGAGCATCAGGATGATGCCCCAATCCTGGCCGCCCGGCGTGCCGGTCATGATGGCCTGCGGCGGGTAGAGCGTCCAGCCTGCGCCCGTCGGTCCGCCCGGCGCAAAGAAGCTCGACACCAGAACGAGCACGGCGAGCAGATAGACCCAGTAGCTCAGCATGTTGACATAGGGAAAGACCATATCGCGGGCGCCGACCATCAGCGGGATGAGGTAGTTGCCGAAGCCGCCAAGGAAGAGCGCGGTGAGCAGGTAGATCACCATGATCATGCCGTGCACGGTGATGAACTGGTAATAGGCTTCCGGGGTGATGAAGTCGAACGTGCCGGGAAAACCAAGCTGCAGGCGCATCAGCCAGGACAGCACCAGCGCCACAAGACCGATGGCCGTTGCCGTCGCCGAATACTGGACCGCAATGACCTTGGCGTCCTGAGAGAAGACATATTTCGTCCACCAGCTATGCGGATGGTAGAGTTCCACCTCTCCGACTTCGGCGGGCGGAACGGCATCTGCGGGCGTGACGTCGACCATTTGGAGCACCTCCGTGCCCTGTTCAGCGGGCCTCGACAGTTTCGAGTTTTGCCGCAATGTCGGGACCGGACGCCGTCGTCTCTCCTGGCCGGCGGTCCGCGGAGCCCGTCTGCTGGGGTGCCGACAATTGCGCAAAAGTCTGTTGCTGGCCGAGCCAGGCCTGGTAGTCCTGCTCGGTATCGACCACGACCACGCCATGCATCAGCGGGTGCCCCTGGCCGCATAACTCGGCGCACAAGACCTGGAAGGTTCCGGTTCTGGTTGGGGTGAACCAGAAATAAGTGACGGATCCGGGGATCATGTCCATCTTGGCGCGAAATTCCGGGATATAGAAATCATGCAGCACATCGATCGAACGCAGCAGCACCTTGACCGGTTTGCCGACCGGCAGGTGCAGATCGGCGGCCTCGACCAGGACATCGTCCTGGCCGTTCGGATCTTTGGGAGCAACGCCTAACGGATTGTCAGAGGTTACGTCGCGGGTATCCGAAGTTCCGAGCTTGCCGTCCTTGCCGGGCAGGCGGAAGCTCCACTGCCATTGCTGACCGACAACCTCGATGTCGGCCGCCTCGCTTGGAACGTTGACGAAGCGGCTCCAGACGAACAGACCTGGAACCAGAAGGGCCGTGACGCCGACGGCGGTGACGACCGTCAGCCACGATTCGAGGCGCCTGTTCTCCGGCTCATAGGCCGCGCGGTTGCCTTCGCGATGGCGGAAGCGGAACACGCAATAGGCCATGAAAAGCACGACGGCGCTGAAGACAACGCCGGTGATCCAGAAGGTGATTATGATGGTGTTGTCGATATAGTCCCAATTCGACGCAATCGGCGTCCACCACCATGGGCTCAGGAAGTGGAACAACACCGAGCCCACAACGACTAAAACGAGTACAAGCGCAATCGCCATGTCCCGTTCCTCCCGATACTTCACAGGCGCGTGAGGCAGCCCAGGGAAATACCAGGGCGCATCATGCTCGATTTCCGGTTGAAATTCCAGAGCCGACTATCTGCTGTGCAAAACGTCACTGCGCGCCCGAACTTACAGGCGGTGGGCTGGGCCTTGAAGCGCGTCGCGCCAACACGAATTACCCGTCACCGAGGAAGCCCTGAACGATGACCGCCGGCATGAAAGCTACACGCTGGCAGCCGCAGCAGCTGCGCGCAGTCCGTAGGATGTGACCGACCAAGTGCCGTCAGGCATATGGACCGCTAGCTCGCAGCACCCTTCATCTTGAGTAGCTAGATCAAAAGCAGGCCCTTCATCGAGGCATTGCCCTTGCGGCCGATGATGATGTGGTCGTGCACCGCGATGCCGAGGGGCTTCGCCGTGTCGATGATCTGCTTGGTCATCTCGATGTCGGCGCGTGACGGTGTCGGATCGCCGGACGGATGGTTGTGGACAAGGATGATGGCGCTGGCGGAAAGTTCAAGCGCGCGCTTGACCACCTCGCGCGGATAAACAGGCGTGTGGTCGACGGTGCCGGTCTGCTGCACCTCGTCGGCGATCAGCGCGTTTTTCTTGTCGAGGAAGAGGATGCGGAACTGCTCGCGGGTCTCGAACGCCATGGCGGAGCGGCAATAGTCGAGGAGCTGCGTCCAGTTCGACAGCACCTCGCGGCCCTGCACCTCGCCGCGCGCCATGCGCTGCGCGGTAGCGGCGATGACCTTGAGATCCGTCGCCACCGCCGGGCCGATGCCTTTGACTTCCTCGAGCAGCGACGCCGGCGCGCCGAGCACTTCGGCGAGCGAGCCGAAGCGGGCGATCAGCGCCTTGGCGATCGGCTTGGTGTCGACGCGCGGGATCAGCCGGAAGAGCAGGAGCTCGAGCAGTTCATAGTCGGGCAGAGCGTCCGCGCCGCCGGCGACGAAACGTTCGCGCAGACGATCGCGATGGCCGTGGTAATGCGGCTTTTCGGCCGGTTCGGCCTTCGCGGGCCGCCGGATCGGCAGCTCCGCGAAAAATCCCCGCTCGTCGTCGCCGGTTTCCCCCATAGGCCGCCCGCTCTTGGCCGGAAAAGCCCCGGCAGGAAGAAACTCTAAGCCGGCAGGCCGGGCCCAGTCGAGTTTTTTCGGCGCGAGTGCGAAAATCCTGCACCGGCTTCGGTCATGTCGACGGTATGCGCGTGTCGAAGGCGACGAAGGCGCTCACAGCGCGAGGAGGGCGCGAAAAAGCCCCCCGAACAGCGACTCAAATGCCCCGCAGGCGGCTTCGTTTTGCCTTGTCAGAAGCGGTAGGTGACGCCCGTGCCGATCAGCCAGGGATTGAGCTTGGCCTTACCCGTAAAGTCCGTGCCGCCGACCGTGACGTCAAATTTCGGCTCCAGGAAGAGCTTCTTGACGTCGAAATTGAAGCCCCAATGCTGATCCAGCATGTAATCGAAGCCGACCTGCACAGCGCCGCCGAATGTGTCCTTGACATGGAGAGCGTCGGCGCTGCCGGCATCCTGGTTGTAGAAGATCGTGTAGTTCACGCCAGCACCGACATAGGGCTTGAAGGCGCCGAAATCGGTGAAGTGGTACTGCAGCGTGAGCGTGGGCGGCAGCACCCAGACCTTGCCGATCTTGCCCAACCCGCTGATCGTTCCCTCGCCGTAGATATTAGCGTAGGTGGTGCCGAGAACGAGTTCAGCGGCGACATTGTCCGTGAAGTAATAGGAGATGTCCAATTCCGGCGTCACCGTATCCGAATAGGAAAGGTCAGAGCCGGGGATTCCGTTGACGTTGCCCTTGTCGTCCGTGATCACGCCCAGGGCGCGCGCGCGAATCTGCCAAGGGCTGGATGCTGCTACGGGAGCCTCTGCTTGCGTCACGTCCACGGATTGTATGTCCGCCGCCGCGGCCTGCTGCAGCCCTGCCACGACAAGGGCGATGGCAACTGTGATCCCCCGCCGCGGCCCCATCCAGTCTCTCACCATAATATCTCTCCTTGAAATTTCGAATTTGGTGCGCTGCAGCAATGACAGCCGTGGAGAGATGCTCGGTTGACTCAGATCAATGGTCGGATGAAGTAATTGAAGCGACATTTCTTTCCGATGTCGTGTGTAACAAAAATGCTACATGACGATCGCGACAAACGGGCGGAGTAGGCCTGGAAGACCGAATAGCTACAGGGGGCAGAGAGCCGGATGTCGTGCCGGCCTGCGAATGGCAGTGCCCTGCGCTTCCGGCCTTCGCCGGCCGAAGCACTCATGAGTCACCATGCAGTCAAAGCTACGGCCGGCGTAGGCCGGGGCTCACGTACTGAAAATACGCCCCCTCGGCTCGGCCTGACCCGAATCTCGATACGCCTTAGGCTGGCAGACCGGGCCGGTCGAGCTTTTTCGGCGAGAGCGTGAAAATCTCGCAACCGGTATCGGTGACGCCGATCGTGTGCTCGTATTGCGCCGACAGCGAGCGGTCGCGCGTCACCGCCGTCCAGCCGTCCGACAGCACCTTCACGTGCGGGCGGCCGAGATTGATCATCGGCTCGACGGTGAAGATCATACCGGGCCGCATTTCGACGCCTTCGCTGACGGTGCCGTAATGCAGGATGTTCGGCGCGTCGTGGAAAAGCTGGCCGACGCCGTGGCCGCAGAAGTCGCGCACCACCGAGCAGCGCTCGGCCTCGGCATAGGTCTGGATCGCGGCGCCGATGGCGCCGGTGCGGGCGCCGGGCTTGATGGCGGCAATGCCGCGCATCAGGCATTCGTAGGTCACCTCGAGAAGGCGCTCGGCGGCGCGCTTGATCGTGCCAACCGGATACATGCGCGAGGAATCGCCATGCCAGCCGTCAAGGATATAGGTGACATCGATGTTGACGATGTCGCCGTCCTTCAGCGGCTTGTTGTCCGGAATGCCGTGGCAGACGACGTGGTTGATCGAGGTGCAGGACGATTTTGTGTAGCCGCGATAGTTGAGCGTCGCCGGCAACGCGCCGTGGTCCATGCCGAACTCGAAGACGAAGCGGTCGATGGTCTCGGTCGTGACGCCGGGCTTCACCATCGGCACAAGTTCGTCGAGGCAGCGCGCGGTGAGGTCGCAAGCCTTGCGCATGCCGGCAAAGCCTTCCTCGCCATAGAGGCGGATCTGGCCGGTGTTTCTTAAGGGTGCCGTCGCGGCGTCGAGATAAGTGACCATTTTGTCCGTTTGCAGGGTATGGGCCCGCCATGCGAGCCGGTGCGGGAATTTGCTCCAGATTTGGCACCGGAAGCCGCAAGGTTCAAGGACGAAGTGCCTTCAGCCGGTTGTTGCGGGGAATATTCGCCGGTCCGGGGCAGGCGCCAGTTATTTCCGCGTAGCATGCGGACGGGGCGCCGATCCGCCGCACCCGGCCTCGATCTGCCGACCGCACTGAGGTCACATTCCTGCGTCAGAAACCGGCCAAAACAACTTTTCAGAACGGACGGCGTTGCTGCAACCGCGCCGTTCGGGAGACAGGGAATGGACAGACTGCAATTCGAGGTGCCGGTGCGCATCACGCCCGCGCCCGGCCTGCCGGTCGAGGAAATCTACAGCGTCGAACAGGCGCTCGACTTCCTGCAGAACTGGCCGAAGCGCCGGCAGGGCAAGGTCTATGATGCCGCCTTCAACGCCTGCTTCGGCGCGACGGTCGATGTCGCGAGCGCCGAGGAAGCCTGCCGGGCCTTCATGGCCTTCTGCCGCGTCAGCGGTCTTCTTGCGAGGGATATGATGTTTCCCGGCAAGCGCGGCAATGCTGCAAGGGCATTTCGCGAGGCGAGGGCATAACCTTCAATCGTCCGGTTCAGCCGGCGAAAGACACGCCTCTGTAGTGCATTCCCACCTGCACGCCGCGAACGATCAGCCTGGACAGGATCTCCATGTCCAGCGGCATCTCCGGGCGCCACACATCGAGCAGCAAGGCAATACGCGCCTCATCGGCGTTGTTCATGACTTCGTGCTCGAACGTGTCGTCCCACAGCATGCACTCGCCGTCGGCGATCCGCTTTTCCTCATGGTTGATCATCATGACCGTGGCCGGGCGGCCATCCGCCTGCTTCGGGATGACCAGGCCGAGATGAAATCTCATGATGCCGCGAAAGGGCCCGCGATGGGCCGGGATGTGCTTGCGCGGCGCCAGGAATGAGACGGCCGCCGATTTGACCTCGGGGCATTCGGACAACAGCCGGCTGAGGGTAGGCATCCGCGCCAGGTTTTGCGGGATCGTCATGTCGTAGGCCTTGAGCACGAACATGCGCCAATCGAGGCCGTCATTGGCCGAGATCTCGGCCTGCTCCGGCATGATGTCGTGGAAACGCGGCACCTTGTTCAGCTTCACCGCGAGCGCCTCGCCGCGGATCTCCTGCCAGGCTGCGGTGAACTTCGCGGCATTGGGGAAATGCGTGCCGGCGTCAAGAATCGCCGGTGCATCTATGCGCTTTTCATAGATGCGGCGGACCAGATTGGCTCCAAGATCGTAGGCGCTGGACATATCATTACCTCGACGAGTCAATAATATAGTGGCGAATTGCTTCCGGTCATTGCTCACGGAGATTTGTTGAACCGTTGAATGCGGTCGAGGCGGTGGACAGGCTGGTCCGCGACATCGAGGCCGAGATGACGGCGCTCGGCCACGCGGTGACGATCGACCATCTTGATCATGTCTCGGTCAAGGCCGGCGCGCTCGGCCTGCGCCGCGCGCTGCGCAACTTGATCGTCAACGCCTCTGCGTCGTCGCGCTCACCGCGCAGGGCGGCCAGGCCATTCTCACCATCGCCGATCGCGACCCCGGCATTCCGCCGGACCTGTTGAACAAGGCATTCGAGCCGTTCTTCCGCGTCGATCCTGCCCGCACGCAGTTCATTCCGGGGGCGGGACTGGGGCTTGCGATCGCGAAGGAGATCATCGAGCGCTATGGGGGGACGAGAACCGGCAGGGGGAGGGCTGGTGCAGACGGTGGTGTTTGGGGCTGTTTCTTAATGGAGCGTCAGCTGACTCGCCTGTTTTCAGATGCCGGCCGGTGCTGGTCACTTGACCTTCTTGATCTCCGGAGCCGGCATCTGGTCAGTTGTTGGAGCCGGCGTGCAATCCTGGCCTTTACAGTCCAGGACTGGGTTTTCGGCTGGGGGCAGGCAATTCTGCCCCTCGCAATGAACCGGCGGCCGTTCTGGCGCTTTTTCACCGTTCTGCGGAGCAGGCTGATCGTCAGCGCGAACGGGCAACACGCCTGCTAGGCCGACCATGGCCGTGCACACAAGCGCGATCCGAAGCAATTTCATTGCCTCCTCCACGGCTGAGGGCGAGCAGTACTTTACACTTTCGAGTTGAGGCCGACTCCCGTCACCCAAGAACGACGTTAACGGCGCGTTTCCACCCACGCTCGACGCGGATGAGCCCATTGAACGGAAGCGATCTCGTGCGCGCTGTCCATGGCGTATTCGTGGGAAATGCTGGTACGCCCAAGGGGAATGAAACCGAAACCAGATTTCGATTTTGGCCCGGCTGCTATGTGGCCGGGCTTTCTTGTCTTGTGGCAGAAAAGTCACGCAGCTTGAATATGCAGAGGCTCAACCAGCGCGAGCTTATTATCCAGCTAAGCGGGGCGTACCGTTTGTCCACGGGCAATGGGGATGCCCGACTCCTCCCGAACTAGAGCCCGCTGCTTCGGTGGCGGGCTTTTTCATGCTAGCGCCTCTTGGCCTTTTCCACCTGTAGCAGCAGCCATTGCCAGACCAACCGCACCAACGCTCTGATCAGCCGCACGTTTCCCCGCCCTCCCACGGCTGCCGCTTGGATCTGCCGATAGTCGCAGGAACTCCGGCGGAATCAGCGGATATTCGACGTAAAAGGGGAGATGGTAGCTAAGTCCTTGATTTTTGCTGGTACGCCCAAGGGGAATCGAACCCCTGTTACCGCCGTGAAAGGGCGGTGTCCTAACCGCTAGACGATGGGCGCGCTCAGACGAAGCGGCTTATAATTGCGTTGTTCGCAACCGGCAACCCATCCGCAGCCACATGCGACAACTTTTTTCAAACGTGGCAAAAAGCGCGGTTTTGGCCAGCCATGACACGGTTCGCGGCCTCATTTGGTCGTGCATCCCTGGAGATTGGCTGGAACGCCACTCGAGGTCGTCATTCTATGGCGGAGCAAGGAGCGTAGCGACGCGGCGCAGACCATAGAATCCATTCCGTTACCTAGAAGCGTTGCAGCGGTGCAGAATTCTGCTCGGCTGCATTCTTCGGCCAAGGTCACGGAATGGATCCTCCGGTCTTCGCGTCCGCTTCGCTCCCGCTCCGCCCGTGGATGACGAAGTTCGAAGGGGCTTCGGCTAATCGCCAACGTTTGGCACGGTGAGGTTTTGTCGAAACGGAGGCCGACGACCGCCCTCTACCGAGTATCAGCCGTCGCCACCGCCGCTGCGGCGGCGGCAGCGCCAGTTCCAGTCGCGCTCGGGGCCGACGTCAACATGGATCGATTCGGTGTGGCAGTAGGTGCCGACACCGCCGCGGCCGGGCATCGAGCGGACATAACTCGCCAGTTCCCACCTGGAGACGCCGGGCACCTGGATGTCGGCGGCGGCGCAGTACATGTGCAGCGAGTTCTTGGCGCCGTTGGCGCGGCGGTTGCGGGACGGGTCGCGATAGCCGGAAGTGACGACCATCTTGCGGCCGAAATGGCCCTCGATCGTCTTCAGCACCCGCACCAGCGAGGGCTTGAGGCACGCAACGTCGACGCTTTCGTTCTGCTTCAACAGGCCGTTGGGCGCGAGCCTGGCCATGCCGGCGGCGGACGCCACCTGGTAGGAGCCGCCACCTTCGTCCTCGTTGAGGTCGACGTCGCTCTCGTCGTCGATACCGGATTTGCGTTTGATCTCGAACAGCGCCGTCTGGCGCACGCCGGGCAGGGCGTCGGCGCCGGTGATGTGGCTGCCGCTGTCGTCGCCGAGGGAGGCGAGCTGCACCGGCTTGTCGCCCGGCGTCGCGGAGGCCAGCGTCACGATCGGCTTTGCCGGCGGCGGCGTGGTCTTGGCCTGTGCGGCGGGCTGGTCGGCCGAGCGGGTGTTGATCAGCGGCGCGGGGGCGGCAGAGGCCGGCGTGGTGCTGAACAGCGAGGCGAACAGGCCCTTCTTGGGTGCGGCGATCGGCTGCTGCGGGGGCTCGCCCGCCGTCACGTAGACGCCGCCATCGTTCATGACCGGCGCAGCCTGAGCCTGCGCCTGCGATGCGGCCGCTGCGGCGTCGCCGGCGGCGACTTTCTCGGCGACAGCCTTGGTCTCATCGGCCGTCTGCGCGGGCTGCACCAGCGGTTGCGGCGTGTTCCCGGCTATCGAAGTGGCGCTCGCAGGAACGGCGACGGTGGGGAAGGCGGCGCCGGGGCGGGTCTCCGGCACATAGGCGACCTTTTCCGGCAGGGGCTTGTCATCCCCGCTCATCACGGTCGATGACGCTTCCGAGGAGGCCGACGTCACCTGCAAGGTCGAATCGGTCGAAGTTGCAGGCTTGGCGCCGGAAGCCGCGCTCATCTCGGTGGCGGTCGAATTATAGGCGGGCGTGACGACCGACATCGTCGGGTCGCCGGTCGAGGTGCAGGAGGCCAGAAGCACGGAGAAAAGCGCCGCCGCTATGCTGCGGCTTTCCCTTCGTGCGAGACGCCAACCCTCTGGTTTCAAAACAAAATTCCCCCTCGATATCCGGTCCGTTCATCATCGCCGTGGCGCTCCAGTGCCCCTGGCGACGACCTCCTGTTCCCGAACCGGAAACGGGATCTGTATCGTATCTGCAAGCCTCGGATTTATTCTGCGTCTGAAGGCGAATTGAGGTTGCGAAAACGATTAACGCCACCATTTCGGCCTGTTTTGCCAGCCCGTCAACTCACCAGACATTACAGTCCGTTACACACGCATCTTGACATAGGTGCCCGGCGCATCCCCCAAGGTTTTCATACGCTTGCCGGGTTTGCGGGCGGGCACATGCACATTGTCCTGGCTTTCGATCCAGTGCTGCCAATGCGTCCACCACGATCCTGCATGCTCGTGCGCGGTGGCGAACCACTGGCCGAAGTCGCCCGCCGGCCTGCCGCCCGTCCAGAACTGGTATTTGTGCGCCGCGGGCGGATTGACGACGCCGGCGATGTGGCCCGAGCCCGCCATCACATACTCGACGTCGCCGCCGAAAAACTGCGAACCGAGGAATACCGAGAGCGCCGGCGCGATGTGGTCCTCTTTCGTGGCCAGGTTGTAGACCGGTATCGTGATGTCGGCCAGCGAGACGGTGCGGCCGGCAAGCTCCATCGTGCCGCGCGACAGATTGTTTTCCAGGTAGCAGTTGCGCAGGTAGAAGGAATGGTTGGCCGCCGCCATGCGGGTCGAATCGGCATTCCAGTAGAGCAGGTCGAAGGGCAGGGGGTCCTTGCCGCGCATATAGTTGTTGATGACATAGGGCCAGATCAGGTCGCCCGAGCGCAGCATGTTGAAGGCGGTCGCCATCTTGGTGCCTTCGAGATAGCCTTTCTCGTTCATCGAGCGCTCGACGGCCGCGACCTGGTCCTCGTCGACGAAAACCTTCAGGTCGCCGGCATGGGTGAAGTCGACCTGGGTGGTGAAGAAGGTCGCCGACTTGATGCGGTGGTCGCCTTCCTGCGCCAGAAGCGCAAGTGCCGCCGCCAGCAGCGTGCCGCCGACGCAATAACCGATCGAGTTCACCTCCTTCTCGCCGGTTGCCTTCTCGACCATGTCGAGGCCGTATTGCAAGCCCTCGCGGATATAGGCCTCCCAGCCCTTGGCGCCGTGGCGCTCATCCGGGTTGATCCAGGAGATGACGAAGACGGTATGGCCCTGCTCGATCGCCCAGCGGATGAAGGATTTCTGCGGGTTGAGATCGAGGATGTAGTATTTGTTGATCCATGGCGGGCAGACGAGCAGCGGCCGCTTAAGCACCGTCTCCGTCGTCGGATCGTACTGGATGATCTCGGCGACGTCGCTGCGGCCGATCACCTTGCCGGGGGTCGTGGCGATGTTCTTGCCGATCTCGAACGGCGCATAGTCCGCCTGGCGGAGCTTCAGGTCGCCCCTGCCTGCGGCGATGTCCTCGGCCAGCATCTTCATGCCGCGCACCAGATTCTCGCCGTTGGAGGCGACGGTCTCGCGGAACAATTCCGGATTGGTCAGGATGAAGTTCGACGGCGCGATCGCGTTGGAGACCTGCTTGACGTAGAAGCTCGCCTTGTGGCGGGTGTGCTCGTCCAGGCCCTCGGCATGCTCGACCAGGTCCGCGGCCCAGCGCGAGGTGACAAGATAGGCCTGCTTCAGGAAATCGAAGAAGGCGTTGCGACCCCATTCCGGATCCTGGAAGCGCTTGTCGCCGCGCTCGGGCTTGACCGCGGCCTCGGGAGCCTCGGCGTTGGGGCTGACCCTCTGGATGGCGTTCGCCCAGACCGTCATATAGCCGGCGAAAAGCCGCGTCTGCGCTTCCAGCGCGCGCTGCGGGTCGGCCAGCCAGTATTCCGAAAGCTTGGAGAAGGTCTTGACCATGTCGACCACGGGCTCGGCGACGTGGTCGCGCACCTCGCCCTTCTCGCGCGGTTCGGCCCAGGCGGAGGCCGCCTTGCCGGCCTGCTCGACCATGCGCGCCATGTTCAACGCGAACCGTTCGGGATCTTTCACCAGATATTGCTCGACGGTCGAAGGTCCGTCATTTTCCGCTTTGTCCGAATCGGTCGCTTTGGACATGGTTCGCGGGGTTCCTCCCGGAGCGTTTTCTTGACATATTACCATGGGACATCCGACCGGGTCCAACTCGCTCTAACCCGGCTGCCAGGAAAACAATATGACGATTGATGTTGGCGGGACTTATTTTCTCGGCGCCGGTTCGATTTGCCGCATCGCTGCCGCGGCCGCGGTGCTGTGCGCACCGCTGCTGGCCGGCGGCTGCGCCAGCACCGGCGCGAACAGTTCGGCGCCGACGGCGCTGGCGGAGGGACCGAAGGACACCGGTTCCTATCCGAACCTCAATATTCGTCCCCAGGTCGCGGCCAAGCAATTGAGCAAGGAGGAGACCGCCGCCAAGCTCGGCGAGCTCAAGGCCGACGAGCAGGCGCAACTCGCCAAGGGCGGCGGCGCGAAACCAGCCGCCAATACGGCCGCGCTCAACACGCTCGCCAGGACGCATGGCGACGACACGCTGAAGCAGATCGAGGGCAAATGCGATCCGGCCCTCGACCCTAACTGCAATTAGGTTTATATCGCGCGCCGAAAGCGCCCCCTTTTGATCGTCTGGAACTGAAATGGAAGAGTTTCACAAGGTCCGCCGGCTTCCGCCTTACGTGTTCGAGCAGGTCAACCGGCTGAAGGCCAGTGCCCGTTCTCGCGGCGCCGACATCATCGACCTTGGCATGGGCAATCCGGACCTGCCGACGCCGAAATCCATCGTCGACAAATTGTGCGAAGTGGTGCGCGATCCGCGCACGCATCGCTATTCGTCCTCGCGCGGTATTCCGGGCCTGCGCCGCGCCCAGGCCAACTACTATGCCCGCCGTTTCGGCGTGAAGCTCAATCCCGATACGCAAGTCGTGGCGACGCTCGGCTCGAAGGAAGGCTTCGCCAACATGGCGCAGGCGATCACCGCGCCGGGGGATGTCATCCTGTGCCCCAATCCGACCTATCCGATCCACGCCTTCGGCTTCATCATGTCGGGCGGCGTCATCCGCTCGCTGCAGGTCGAGCCCGACGACGGCTTCATCCCGGCCGTCGAGCGCGGCATCCGCCACTCGATCCCGAAGCCGTTGGCGCTGATCCTCAACTATCCGTCGAACCCGACGGCGCTGGTCGCCTCGCTCGATTTCTACAAGGACGTGGTCGCCTTCGCGAAGAAGAACGACATCATCATCCTGTCGGACCTTGCCTATTCGGAGATCTATTTCGACGGCAACCCGCCGCCCTCGGTGCTGCAGGTCCCGGGCGCGATCGACGTCTGCGTCGAGTTCACCTCGATGTCGAAAACCTTTTCCATGCCTGGCTGGCGCATGGGCTTCGCGGTCGGCAACGAGCGGCTGATCGCGGCGCTGACCCGGGTCAAATCCTATCTCGACTACGGCGCCTTCACGCCGATCCAGGTGGCGGCGGCGCATGCGCTGAACGGCGACGGCGCCGACATCGAGGAGGTGCGCGAGGTCTACCACAAACGGCGCGACGTGATGGTCGATTCCTTCGGCCGCGCCGGCTGGACCATTCCGGCGCCGGCGGCTTCGATGTTCGCCTGGGCGCCGATCCCGGAACAGTTCCGCCAACTCGGTTCGCTCGAGTTCTCCAAGCTGCTCATCGAGCATGCCGACGTCGCGGTGGCGCCGGGCATCGGCTTCGGCGAGCACGGCGACGACTTCGTGCGCGTGGCGCTGGTCGAGAACGAGCACCGGATCCGGCAGGCGGCGCGCAACATCAAGCGCTTCCTGGCCTCGACCGGCAAGCAGCCCAACAATGTCGTGCCGCTCACGGCCCGCCGCTGAGCTCGCCGCACATCACACCGACCAATCTTTGAGGGGCGTCGCCGGACATGGCTGAAGCGTTGCGTGTTGGAATTGCCGGCCTTGGCACGGTGGGCGCCTCGGTGGCGCGCGTGCTCAACGAAAAGGCGGCCGAGCTCACCCGCCAGTGCGGCCGCGATATCGTCGTAACAGCCGTCTCGGCGCGCGACCCGAAGCGCGACCGTGGCGTCGATCTCTCCACCGCCAAGTGGTTCGACGATGCGGTGGAGATGGCCGAAAAGGCCGATATCGATGTCTTTGTCGAGCTGATCGGCGGCGACGAAGGGCCTGCGCGGGCCTCGGTCAAGGCGGCGCTCGAGGCCGGCCGCCATGTCGTCACCGCGAACAAGGCGCTTTTGGCAAAGCACGGCGTGCAGCTCGCCGAGATCGCCGAGAAGAAGGGCGTGCTGCTCAACTACGAGGCGGCGGTGGCCGGCGGCATCCCGGTCATCAAGACGATGCGCGAGGCGCTGGCCGGCAATCAGGTCACCCGCGTCTTCGGCATCCTCAACGGCACCTGCAACTACATCCTGACCCGCATGGAGGCCGAATGCATCTCCTTCGACGCCTGCCTAAAGGACGCGCAGCGGCTCGGCTATGCCGAGGCCGATCCGACCTTCGACATCGAGGGCCACGACACGGCGCACAAGCTGTCGATCCTGACCAGCCTTGCCTTTGGCACCAGGATCGCCGCCAACGACATCTATATGGAAGGCATTTCCAACATCACCCAGGCCGACATCCGCGCGGCGGCGGAACTCGGCTACCGCATCAAGCTGCTCGGCGTCGCGCAGCGAACGGAAAGCGGCATCGAGCAGCGCGTGCACCCGACCATGGTGCCGACGGCCTCCGTCATCGCGCAGGTGCACGGCGTCACCAACGCGGTGGCGATCGAGACCGACATTCTGGGCGAGCTGCTGCTCTCGGGTCCCGGCGCCGGCGGCAACGCGACGGCCTCGGCAGTGGTCGGCGATATCGCCGACATCGCCAAGAGCCGGCCGGGCTTCCAGCACGCGCCGGTCTTCGGCTGGCCGGCAAGGGAATTGAAGCCTTACAAGAAGGCGCAGATGCGCAGCCACGCCGGCGGCTATTTCATCCGGCTCACCGTGCATGACCGCATCGGCGTCTTCGCGGCGATCGCCAAGCGCATGGCCGACAACGACATCTCGCTGGAATCGATCGTCCAGCAGGCGGCCGGGCCGGAAACCCAGGCGCAAAAGACGGTGATCCTCGTCACCCACGAGACGACCGAGGCTGCGGTGCGCAAGGCGGTCGAGGGCGTCACCAAGGACGGCCATCTCACCGACAAGCCGCAGGTGATCCGCATCGAGCGGGCGGAATAGCCCCAAAGCGCATCGCGATCTCCCCACTTGCGGGAGGTGTGCTTTAAGTCACATTCCGCCTTCAATCAATTGATATTGCTGCAATTTCAAAAATTGACATGGCAAGTCTTGCCGTTGTCATGGAGCTTTGCCAGAAGAAGCGCGCCTCTGGCGGGAGGTGGAGCAATTCCGGGAAAAGTGCGCAGCGGTTTTGCGTCCGGGATTGCTCGAAGCAGAGAGTAGAGCGGTTCAGAACTGAACCGCGTTCGTCAACGAGGAATGCCCATCCATGAACATGGCCCAGAACATCGTCGCCGGCCTCGACCGGATCCTTACCATGGAAGTCGTGCGCGTCACCGAGCGGGCCGCCGTCGCCGCCGCCAGGCTACGCGGTCGTGGTGACGAGAAGGCAGCCGACCAGGTCGCCGTCGACGCCATGCGCCAGGAGCTCAACAGGCTCGCCATCAAGGGCACGGTGGTGATCGGCGAGGGCGAGCGCGACGAGGCGCCGATGCTCTATATCGGCGAGGAGGTCGGCACCGGCAAAGGCCCGGCGGTCGACATTGCGCTCGATCCGCTCGAAGGCACGACGATCTGCGCCAAGAACCTGCCCAATGCGCTCGCCGTCATCGCCATCGCGGAAAAGGGCACCCTGCTGTTCGCGCCCGACGTCTACATGGACAAGATCGCCATCGGGCCCGGCTATCCGGAAGGTGTCGTCGACATCGACGCCTCGCCGGCCGAAAACCTCGCCAGCCTTGCCAAGGCCAAGGGCGTCGCGGTGACCGATATCACCGCCTGCATCCTCGACCGGCCGCGCCATGCCAAGCTGATCGACGCCGTGCGCGCCACGGGTGCGGCGATCCGGCTGATCGGCGACGGCGACGTCGCCGGCGTCATCCACACCACCGACCCGGAAGAGACCGGCATCGACATCTATCTCGGCACAGGCGGCGCGCCGGAGGGGGTGCTGGCCGCGGCGGCGCTCCGCTGCACCGGCGGACAGATGCAGGGCCGGCTGATCCTCGACACGCCGGAGAAGGCGGCGCGCGCCGAAAAGATGGGCATTTCGGATCCGAAGCGCGTCTATCGTGCGCAAGACATGGCGCGCGGCGACGTGCTGTTCGCGGCAACCGGCGTCACCGACGGCAACCTGCTCGACGGGGTCAGGTTCGGCCGAACCTTCATCACCACCCACACTATCGTGCTGCGCTCATCCTCGCGCACCGTGCGCGAGATCAAGGCGCGTCACCAGGATCTGGAAAAGTTTTGATTCGGTCCTGTTTGAAGTCTTTTGACGCGATTCCGGACAGAAAACTGTTCCACAGTTTCCTTTAGCCGCTCGCTTCCCTGGAATTGCTACGGCCGTCGCATATTGATATCTGCGAACTGATGATATGCACACGGCGCGTCGCATGACGGGCGAAAGACGTTTCTTCCTCGATGTCAGGCAGTCGGCGACCGGTGTCTCCTGGGAGCACCGGCTGACCGAGCGGCAGGACATGGCGGCTTTAGCCATCGCGCAAGGGCATGGCGTTCCCGACATCGTCGCCAGGGTACTCGCCGGGCGGGGCGTGACGGCTGAGCAGACCGAGCGCTTCCTCGATCCGACCATCCGCGAGCTTTTGCCGAACCCGGCCTCGCTGACCGACATGGGGAAGGCGGCGGCGCGGCTGGCGGATGCGATCGTGTCCGGCGAGAAGGTGGCGATCTTCGGCGATTACGATGTCGACGGCGCAGCCTCGTCGGCGCTGCTGAAGCGCTTCCTCACGCATTTCTCGGTGCCGTCCGAAATCTACATTCCCGACCGCATCTTTGAAGGCTATGGCCCCAATCCCGAGGCCATGCGCGAGCTGATCTCGCGCGGCGCGAAGCTGATCGTCACCGTCGACTGCGGCACCAACAGCGCCGCATCGATCGAGGCGGCAAAGCAAGCCGGCGCCGATGTTGTGGTGCTCGACCACCATCAGGTCGGCGGCGCGCTGCCGGCAGCCGATGCGGTGGTAAACCCGAATCGGGAGGACGACCTCTCGGGGCAGGGGCATCTCTGCGCGGCCGGTGTGGTCTTCCTATGCCTTGTGCAGACGGCGAAGGTGCTGCGCGAGAGACTGCCGAACGCCGCCCCTGTCGATCTGCTTTCCCTGTTGGACCTCGTCGCGCTGGCGACGGTCTGCGATGTGGTGCCGCTAACCGGCGTCAATCGCGCGTTCGTGGTCAAGGGGCTGCAGGTTGCGCGCCAGCAGAAGAATGAGGGATTGGCGGCGCTGGCGCGGGTCTCGCGTATCGGCGAGCCGATCAACACTTTCCATCTCGCCTATCTGATTGGGCCGCGCATCAATGCCGGCGGGCGCATCGGCGATGCCGCGCTTGGCAGCCGGCTGCTCGCCACCGACGATCCGGTGGAAGCCGCGAGCATTGCGGAAACGCTCGACCGCCTCAACCAGGAACGGCAGCAGATGGAGATGGAGATGCTGGCGGAAGCCCGTGCCGAGGCTGATGCCGAACTCGCCGGCGGCGCCGGCCCGGCCATCGTCGTCACCGCCAGCAACAGCTGGCATCCCGGCATCGTCGGGCTGCTGGCCTCCCGCCTCAAGGAGCATGCGCGCCGTCCCGCCTTCGCTATTGCCTTCAACGCCAATGGCATCGGCACAGGCTCGGGACGCTCGGTATCCGGTTTCGACCTCGGCCGGCTGGTGCGCGAGGCGGCGGATGCCGGGCTGATCGTCAAAGGCGGCGGCCACGGCATGGCGGCGGGTATCACCGTCGAGCGGGCGAAGCTCGGCGCGCTCAGAGCCTTCTTCGAGGAGCGCGCGGCGGCGGACGTGTTCCGGCTGCAGAGCGAGGAAAGCTTGGCGATAGACGGGGCTTTAGCCGCCGAGGGCGCGACGCTCGCGCTTCTCGATGCGCTGGAAAAAGCCGGCCCGTTCGGTGCCGGCCACATCGCGCCGGTATTCGTGCTGCCGCGTCACAGGCTTGCCGATGCGCGGCCGATCGGCACCAATCACATCCGCGCCGACCTGCAGTCGCAAAGCGGCGGCAACATCCAGGCGGTCGCATTCCGCGCCGTCGACACCGCGCTCGGCGAATTCCTGTTCAAGAACAGGGGCAAGACCATCCATATCGCCGGTTCGCTCTCGGCGAACCATTGGAACGGCAATCGCACAGTGCAATTCCGCATCACGGATGCCGCGCTCGCATAAGGCGGGGAAAAATCAGGCCAGGACCGTCTGCAGCCGGGTCAATTCGCTGATCTGAGACATCGTCGCCTGATAGCCGAGGCGGATCGCCTCGTCGGCGCGGTGGAACTCGGTCAGGCCGATATGGCTGAGCTTCGGCTGCAGCGACATGTCAGGCGGATCGCCGGCAAGCCTGGCGCGCGAAATCCGGTCCTGGATGATGTTGAAGGCCTCGACCATGACGCCGGTGATGCCGAGCCGGGTCTGGTGTGGATGGTGTTGAGGATTGGCCTGGCCGGGGCTCGGCGCGTCCTTCTCGACGACCAGTTCGCCGGCGCTGTGCTTGATCACCGCGGCGCGGCCGAACAGGTCGTAATGCAGGTTGACGGCGACGACGAGCGGCTGCTCGTAGGCGCGGCAGACCGAGACCGGCACCGGATTGACCAGGGCGCCGTCGACCAGCACGCGGCCATTGCAGTTTACGGGTTCGAAGACGCCGGGCAGCGCGTAGGACGCGCGCATGGCGGTGATCAGCGAGCCGTTCGACAGCCAGATCTCATGACCGGTGCGGACTTCCGAGGCGACGGCGACGAACGGCTTCATCAAATCCTCGAAACGGATACCGTCCACGTGCTCACGCAGACGCGCATCGAGCTTCATGCCGCCGAACAGGCCGCTGCCGCGGAAATTGAGATCGAGAAGCCCGAAGATGCGCCGCTTGGTCAGGCTCCTGGCGAACTCCTCCAGCTCGTCCAATTTGCCGGCAAGATAGCAGCCGCCAACGAGCGCGCCGATCGAGGTGCCTGCGATCATCGACACTTCGATGCCGGCTTCGTCCAGCGCGCGCAGCACGCCGATATGGGCCCATCCACGGGCGCAGCCGCCGCCGAGCGCCAGCGAGATGCCCATCTTCTTCGCCGACTTCGGTTCGGGCACGCCGCCGGACGATGCAGGGCCGTTGGCTTCCTGAACGTCAGGTCTGCTGCGCAATGACGCCCATTCGAGCATCACGATCTCCCCTTGTCCCGTATCCCTTCTACCACAAGGATGTTTGAGAATAGTGAATATAAGTGATTTGTGAATATTGAATGGTTCACACCGGCTTCCGATACGTCTCTTGCGCATCGAACAGCGGCTTGCTGCCATCGTCGGCAAGCGTCGCCTTGCCGTCGCTGAGCCCCACCGTCCGATAAAAGCAGGAACGTCTGCCGGTATGACAAGTTGCGTCGTGGCCCAATACTTTAACGCTCAACCATATCGCGTCCTGGTCACAATCCGTGCGCATCTCGACGACGCGCTGGACGTTGCCCGAGGTCTCGCCCTTCTTCCACAGCGCGTTACGCGAACGCGACCAGTAGTGCGCGATGCCGGTTTCCAGCGTCAGCGTCAGCGCCTCCGCATTCATGTGCGCGACCATCAAAAGCATGCCGTCGCCGGCGTCGGTGACGACAACGGTCACGAGGCCGGCGGCATCGAAGCGCGGAGAAAGGACGGCGCCTTCCTCCAGCGCCTTCTTGTCTGCTGGAGCTTTGGGAAATTGCAGTGACGACATTGCCGGTTCGTCTTTTTGTTTGACCATGATCTTATCCGAAAACCGGGTCCCACTTTTCGCTACGCGGACCTTCGGTTCGGGACCTGACGGCCGGCAACAGCCGGCGATCAGCCACGCACCATGGTGACGAAGCGCACCTGCTCCTCGGGCGTGTCCTTGAAGACGCCGGTGAAGGTCGAGGTGAGCGTGGTCGAATCCTGCTTGCGGATGCCGCGCATGGCCATGCACATATGCTCGGCCTCGATCATCACGGCCACACCGCGCGGGTTGAGCACGTCCTGGATGACGCCGGCGATCTGCGCCGTCATCGCTTCCTGCGTCTGCAGGCGATGGGCGAAGATGTCGACGACGCGCGCGATCTTGGACAAGCCGACGACCTTGCCGTCCGGCAGGTAACCGACATGCGCCTTGCCGATGATCGGCACCATGTGGTGCTCGCAATGGGAGTGGAACTTGATGTCCCTGACGATGACGAGATCATCGTAGCCGGCCACTTCCTCGAAAGTGCGGCCAAGCTCTTCGGCCGGGCACATGTCGTAGCCGTTGAACATTTCGCGGAAAGCCTTGGTGACGCGCTTCGGCGTGTCGACAAGGCCTTCGCGATCCGGATTGTCGCCGGTCCAGCGCAAGAGCGTGCGCACGGCGGCCTCGACCTCGGCCTCGCTCGGCCGGTCGGTAACCGGCTTTTCCATATAGGAGGAAGGGGGCATGAGTTTCTTGATGACGGCATCCATAAAGGCGTCTCCCGTAGTCCCACTCAAAGGTGGGACGAGTTGAACGGACCACGACCTTCGGGTGAAACTCGCCCGGTTTCCAGCCCGCACGCGGCGTGAACAGATGAGCAATGACAATAGCTTGAGGTCGCCTTGTCGATGCCCGGCTGCGACCATTATATATGGTCGTGCTGAGCGAAAGGAAGACACAACAGCGGCAAACGCTGTTCGCTCGGCGGCGACGGATTGGAAAAATATGATCGACGACGTCTACAATGCGAAAATTCTGGGCTTCGCCGGAAACATCGCGCGGATCGGCCGGCTCGACCACCCCGATGCGACCGCTCGGGCGCACTCCAAATTGTGCGGCTCGACCGTCACCGTCGACTTGAAAATGGATGGCGATGTGGTGACCGATTTCGCCCATGACGTGAAGGCCTGCGCGCTCGGCCAGGCTTCCTCCTCGATCATGGCCCGGCATGTGATCGGTGCGAACGCAGACGAGCTGCGCGCGGTGCGCGAGACCATGCTGAAGATGCTGAAAGAGAACGGCGCCCCGCCGGAGGGCCGGTTTGCCGACTTGAAATATCTGGAGCCGGTGCGCGACTACAAGGCGCGCCACGCCTCGACCATGCTGACCTTCGACGCGGTGGTCGACGCGATCGGCCAGATCGAGAAGAAGCGCGCCGGACAGGCGGCTTGAGGACAGGGTCCTAGGCCGCTCGCCTTGTCACGGCGAATTCGCTTCGTAGCCAGTCGGCGAAAGCCCTGGCCGGCTCGGAAAGATCCCGCAAATTTCTCGCCACCAGCCAGTAGGCACCGGACGCGACGTCGATGTCGAAGGGCTTGACCAGCGCGCCGGAAGCGAGCTCTTCGCCGATCTGCAAGAGATCGCCCAGTGCCACGCCGTGGCCGAGCAATGCCGCCTGCTTCGAAAGCGAAGCGTCGGCGAGCATTGGGCCGCGCGCGGGCACGGCATCGGCCGGCACGCCGGCCGCCTCGAACCAGCGCGCCCAGCTCTGGCGGTTTTCCTCGTGCAGCAGCGTGTAATGACGAAGGTCGATCGGCCTCTCCAGGGGAGGGCCGGCCGCCAGCAGCGCCGGCGACAGGACCGGTGAATCGACGGTCGAGGCCAGACGCTCGGCATCGCTGCGCGGCCACGAGGTCGCGCGCTGGCTGAAGCGCAAGGCAAGCTCGGGCTGGTCGCTGCGGAACTCGGTCAGCCTCGGGTCGACGTCCAGGAAAACGTCGATATCGGGCCGCAACTGGCGAAAGCGGTTGAGCCGCGGCACCAGCCATACCGCGGCAAGCGAGGGTTCGACGCTGACGCGCACCACCGACTGCGGCGGCGAGGTTGCCAGTTCCGAAAGCACCCGGTCGATGTCATCGAAGCTCCTGACCAATTGGTCGAGGAGCCGGCGACCGGCATCCGTCAGTTCGACGCGGCGATGGAGACGGAGAAACAAGGGCTGGTGCAGGAAGGTCTCGAGCTCTCGGATCTGCCGGCTGATCGCGGCCTGCGAAACGTAAAGCTCCTCCGCCGCGCGGCTGAAGCTCAAGTGCCGGCCGGCCATTTCGAAACTCCTCAGCGCCGTCAGCGGCAACCGGCCCCGCTTCATTTCGCATAACCTCAAGTTATTCGAAGCGGAAATTATACTCGTTTGAGGGCGAAGGCCAGCGGCAGTCTAATCGATGCTCGAAGGAGACCTGCCATGAACCAGTTGCTGGCCATTTTGAGCGACGTCGTACGGATCGCCACCTTTCAGTGGCGTGGCGAAGCCGCGCGCAGCCGCTGTTGCCATGATCAGCAAGATGCTGCCTTTCACCATGCCCCGTGGACCGACAGGCATCCCACCCGCCGATCCAGGCCATGAGAGCAAAAGGGCATTGCGTTCCGGGTCTGAAGCCCACATCTATCGCGCAGCGAAACGCGCTGCGGAGCAGATTGGTTGGCTGACCACCATGGGCATATGCACAGCGTCCGGCCTATCCAGCCCGGGCGCAACTGGCCAGGCCCCTGGCGCAAGACGCCGGGCCGCGTCCTCGGCACGTCGCTCGTGCGCCTTTACCAACTGACGCTCTCCGGCTTCGTTGGCAACACCTGCCGGCATCTGCCGACCTGTTCCGAATACGCGCATGAGGCGATCGCGCGCCACGGCTTGTGGGCTGGCGGCTGGATGGCGCTGTTCCGTGTTTCGCGCTGCGGGCCTTTCGGGACGCATGGCATCGACCGCGTGCCGGAAACGCTTGCTGAGCGTTATGTCTGGTTCATGCCGTGGCGCTACTGGCAGATCGGCAGGAAACGCGGGCAAGCCGATGGCTGATCGCATCGATGTTTCGCAGGCTGTGTTTACGATCCGGTAGGGTTAACGACAAGCTGCACAAACACTGCGAATTTGAGACAAAATCGAGACAACAGGCCCCGCTAAGCCGCTCTGCGTAATCCCTTTCAGGAGTGAGCTTCGATGCGCCAGATGGACCGCTATCCGTTCTTTATTGCCGTTATTCTGTTCCTTCTGGCCTGGATGCTCGGCCTGCCGATGCGGGCGCAATCGGCGCCCCTTGCAGACATCCACTGCACGCTGATCCAGGATTCGGAAAGTGGCGCGACGCTTTATCAGGACGGCGTCTGCGACCAGCGCGTCAGCCCGGCTTCCACCTTCAAGGTGCCCCTGGCGCTGATCGGCTACGATGCCGGGATACTGAGCGACCAGCGCACGCCGAGCTGGGACTACAAGCCGGAGTTCAACGCGGTGAAGCGTGACCGCAAGACCGTCGATCCGACGATCTGGGAACGCGATTCCATCATCTGGTACTCGCGCGAGATCACGCGTCGGCTCGGTTCGAAAAGTTTCGCCGGCTACGTATCGAAATTCGGCTACGGCAATGTGGATGTCTCAGGCCAGCGCCGGCAAGAATGACGGCCTGACCAATTCCTGGGTGGATTCCTCGCTCGAAATCTCGCCCGTCGAGCAGACGGCGTTCCTGCGCCGACTGCTGGCCGGCAAAATGCCGGTGTCGGAGAAGGCGCATGAGATGACAAAAGCGATCATCCCGAGCTTCAAGGCCGGCGACTGGACGGTGCAAGGCAAGACCGGCAGCACAGCGCTCGGTAAGAACAAGCGGTCGCTTGGCTGGTTCGTCGGCTGGGCCGAGAAGGATGGCCGCCGCATCGTGTTCGCCCGGCTGGTCGTCGACGCCAAGCGCGGCGACATGCCGAAGGGGCCAGCGACGCGGGCGGCTTTCCTGAAGGATCTGCCGCGGCTGGTGAAGTGACCGATTTCAAACGCTTCGGCGGGCGCGAAGAATGTGCCCGCCGGAATTGCTGCGGCCGGCGTTAGCGGCTCTGGCAAAACGGGCGGCGATGGCGCCGCTTTCGAGATCTTCGATTTCGTCGAAGCCGAGATCATTGAGGGATTTCGCCAGCGCGCTGGGATCAAAGAAGCTGATCCAGGGCTCGCCGACCGATGCGACGCGCCCGGCATGGAAGGCAAGTGCAGCCTGTCCGGCCGCATTGCGGTTCTCAGCCGGTTCGCTGTAGTCGAACACGACCTCGCAGCCGGGGATGCCGGCGATGTAGGAGAGCGTGCTGAAGATCGCTTCGCGCGTCAGATAAGGCAACACTCCAAGCCACATGAAAAAACCTGCCTCGGTCGGCTTGAAACCGGCGGACGACAGTTCCTCCGACAGAAGCTGGCGCTCGAAATTCACCGGCACAAATTTGGTGCCCAGCGGCTCTGCGAGGCCGGCATCGGCGATGAGCCGGCGTTTCCAGGCTTGCGTTGCCGGGTGATCGACCTCGAAGACCGCGAGATCGGGGTGTGGGTTGCGCAGCGAAAATGTGTCGAGACCGGCGCCGAGCACCACGAGCTGGCGAATACCGCGCCGTACGGACGCCGCCAGCCAATCCTCGGCGAGGCGGGCGCGCGCTGCCACGAACAGGCGCATGCGGCGGCTGTGCTCGTCTTCTTGATCGAGCTCCTCTGCCGCCGGGGCGCCGTCACCCAGAATTGTTATGGCGTAGCGGTCGCGAAACAGTCCTGCCTGCGGTGAAAATTGATGCACTGCCCGCAAGCGCGCGACGCGAAGGGCGGTTTGACTGGGTGTGGCGTCTTCCATCCGGTCATCCAAATCCGTCCCGGGACCGTTCGCAAGTCTTCGCGACCAAGCTGCGATATCGCTGGTGACATTTCCTGACGGGGCTCTTTACCTGGCGCGACACTGCCTCTAAAACCGCGCCCGCTGGCTATCGTCCATGTGATTGGCGCCTCCGGCTAAACCCTCTGCATGCTCCAGCGCATTCCTGCGACATGCATTTTCACCACCCGCGCTCGTTTGCGGGACTGGATAGGAGACCTCTGATGCTGAATCCCGTTTCCCTGACATTTCCCGATGGTTCGGTCCGCGACTACGACGCGGCGATGACCGGCGCGGGTCTTGCCGAATCGATCTCGAAGTCGCTGGCCAAGAAGGCCGTAGTTTATGCGATCGACGGCACCGTGCGCGACCTTTCCGACCCGCTCGGCAAGTCCGGCAAGGTCGAGATCATCACCCGCGACGACCCGCGCGCGCTGGAGCTCATCCGCCATGACGCTGCACACGTGCTGGCCGAGGCCGTGCAGGAGCTTTGGCCGGGAACGCAGGTGACCATCGGGCCGGTGATCGAGAACGGGTTCTATTACGACTTCGCGAGGAACGAGCCGTTCACGCCGGAGGATTTCCCGGTGATCGAAAAGAAGATGCGCGAGATCATTCAGCGCAACAAGCCGTTCACCAAGGAGGTCTGGTCGCGCGAGAAGGCGAAGAAGGTCTTTGCCGAAAAGGGCGAGCGCTACAAGGTCGAGTTGGTCAACGCCATTCCCGAAGACCAGGACATCAAGATCTACGCCCAGGGCGACTGGTTCGACCTCTGCCGTGGGCCGCATATGGCTTCGACCGGGCAGGTCGGCAACGCCTTCAAGCTGATGAAGGTGGCGGGCGCCTATTGGCGCGGCGATAGCAACAACCCGATGCTGACGCGCATCTACGGCACTGCCTTTGCCGACCAGGCGCAGCTCGAGGCTTACCAGACGCTGCTGGAAGAAGCCGAAAAGCGCGACCACCGCAAGCTCGGCCGCGAGATGGACCTGTTCCATTTCCAGGAGGAGGGGCCCGGCGTCGTCTTCTGGCACGCCAAGGGCTGGAAGATGTTCCAGAACCTGGTCAACTACATGCGCCGCCGCCTCGACGAGCACGGTTACCAGGAGGTCAACGCGCCGCAGGTGCTGGACAAGAGCCTTTGGGAAACCTCCGGCCACTGGGGCTGGTATCGCGATGCGATGTTCAAGGTCACGGTCGCCGGCGACGATACCGACGACGAACGCGTCTTCGCGCTGAAGCCGATGAACTGTCCCGGCCACGTGCAGATCTTCAAGCATGGGTTGAAGTCTTACCGCGAACTGCCCGTAAAGCTTGCCGAGTTCGGCAATGTGCACCGCTACGAACCGTCGGGAGCGCTGCACGGGCTGATGCGCGTGCGCGGCTTCACGCAGGACGACGCGCATATCTTCTGCACCGAGGAGCAGCTGGCCGCGGAATGCCTGCGCATCAACGACCTGATCCTGTCGACCTATGCCGATTTCGGCTTCGACGAGGTCGCTGTGAAGCTGTCGACGCGGCCGGACAAGCGCGTCGGCACAGACGAAGCCTGGGACCATGCCGAGGCGATCATGAGCAATGTGCTGGAGACGATCCGCATGCGCTCTGGCAACAGCATCAAGACCTCGATCAATCCGGGCGAGGGCGCCTTCTATGGGCCAAAGTTCGAATATGTGCTGAAGGACGCCATCGGCCGCGAATGGCAGTGCGGCACCACGCAGGTCGACTTCAACCTGCCGGAGCGTTTCGGCGCCTTCTATATCGGCTCGGATTCGGAGAAGAAGCAGCCGGTCATGGTGCATCGCGCGGTGTGCGGCTCGATGGAGCGCTTCCTCGGCATCCTGATCGAGAACTATTCCGGCCATTTCCCGCTGTGGTTCGCGCCGCTGCAGGTGGTGGTGGCGACAATCACCTCCGATGCCGACGAGTATGCGATGAAGGTTGTCGAGCGGCTGAAGGCAGTGGGCCTGCTGGCAGAAGCCGACCTGCGCAACGAGAAGATCAACTACAAGGTGCGCGAGCACAGCCTAGCCAAGGTGCCGGTCATCCTCGTCTGCGGCAAACGTGAGGCGGAGGAGGAAACCGTCAATATCCGGCGGCTCGGCTCCCGCGACCAGGAATCGCTCAAGCTCGCCGATGCGGTGAAATCGCTCGCCGACGAGGCGGTCTCTCCGGACCGCAAGCGCCGCGCGGCTTGATTTCCTGAATCTCCAATCTCTCCTCGAATGGCGGTGGCATGGCCCACCGCCATTTTCACATGCCTGTCACGCCAAACCTGTAACGAGCCGCCATGCTCAAGCTGAAACTGCGGGAAAGACCCTTTCCTGAGCTCTCTTATGCCAACCAGCATCAGCCGGCGCTGACGCGGTGGTTCATCCATTCGGTCGAAGGGCTCTCGGGACGCGACCGCTTCGCCGTGCTCTATGATTTCTGGCGCCGCCAGGTCGCCCCAACGGGTGAACGTGTGTTCAGCCGCATGCTGGAGCTGATCGATGTCAAGGTACGCAACGCCGCCCAGTGGCCGCCGGTGAATTTGCCGGACACGCCGCTGGTCATCGTCGCCAACCACCCGTTCGGTATCGGCGACGGCATTGCCGTCCTGTCGCTCGTCGAGCAGCTCGGCCGTCCGTTCCGGGTCATGATCCACAAGGATCTGCTGAGGATCCGTGAGATGGAGGCCTATTCGCTACCGATCGATTTTTCCGAGACCAAGGAAGCGCTGAAGAACAACATGGCCGTGCGCCATGAGGCGGTGCGGCTGCTGAAGGAAGGCGTCACCATCGTCGTCTTTCCCGCCGGCGGCGTCGCCACGGCGCCGAAAGGCTTCGGCCGGGCGATCGACCTGCCGTGGAAGATGTTCCCGGCCAAGCTCATCCAGGAAGCCAAGGCTTCGGTCATCCCGATGCATTTCTCAGGCCAGAACGGCCGTCTGTTCCACCTCGTCAGCGGGCCGATGAACATGGCCGAGCGCGACAACCGCGTGGCGAAGTTCGTCGGCAAGGCATCGCTGACGCTGCGGACGTCCTTGCTCATCCGCGAGTTCGCACGGCTGTCCGGCAAGGTGATCGAGGTGCGCGTCGGCGATGTGCTGAAGTGGAACGAACTGGAGCCGCTGCGCGACCGTAAGGCGCTGCTCGACCGGCTTTATCGCGCCGTTTTCGATCTGGCATCGCCGGCCGCGCCGAGGGGACGCGTACCGTTCCTGCCGAAGCGGATGCGCAAGGCCGCCTGACGTATCGGCCAGAGCGGGTTCGCCGACCCTCTCCAAGTATTTGTTTCTACGCAATTCCGGACGGAAAACCGCTGCCGCACTTTTCCTGGAATTAATCCGCGCCTTCCTCCGGATCGATGGCGGATGACTCGTTGGCCACAACCTCGATTTCCTGGTTCTGGCCGGCCACGACGGTGAAGTCCTTCTGGTAGATGCGGTCGCGGTTCTTGGCGATGATGGTGTATTGGCCTTCGGCCAGCACCATAGAGGCGAAGGCGCCGACGGCTTCCTTGATAGGATCGCCGGATTCGTTGAGCAGGGACCAGGAGGTGTCGGCGATGGCTTCACCGCCGGGCTCGCGCACCAGCTTCATCGTCATCTCGGCCGCGCGGTGCTCGACGGTCGCCTCCGTCAGCTTGCCGGCCTCGACCCGGATGTCGGAGCGGATCACCGCGTTGACCGCGCCATAGGTCGAGACGACGTGGTAGGTGCCGGCGTTCAGCCGCACCACCGAGTTCGGCTCGACATCGGGGGCGATCAGCGCGCGGTCGCCATTGGCCTCGGCCTGGCCTTCATAGATCGAAAAGCGGAGTTTCTTCGGCAGGATATGCGCGCCGCCCGACGTCACGGCGTCAAGTTTCAGGCCGCCGGCGTCGAGGACCAGGCTCTCGCGCTTGGCATCCTTGCCGACGGTGATGCGTTTGGTCGCTCCGGCTCGCCCATAGGAGGCGTGGACCAGATAGCTGCCCGGGTCGAGCTGGAACACGGCCGTGCCGCCATGCGCGGATGCCACCATCGGCAGCTTGCCGTCGCTGGCGGGCTCCGGTCTGAACACGCGCCACACGATGCCGCGTGTGATGTCGGCGCCCTTGTCGGTGAGTTGCGCCGAAAGAATGATCGCGCCACCATTGCCGAGCGCCAGCGCTCTCTCGCTCTTCGGCGTCGCATAGCTCGAAATGCCCGGCAGCTTGATGTCGCCGACGTCGTTGGCGTTCTGGGCCAGCGCGAAGGACACCGGCACCGCGAACAGCGCGGCGCATAGTGCGATCACGAAAAGGCGCAGAGTCCCCTCAAACATGCCTTGCGTTGAAGCCCAAGGCGGTGGCAATTTCAAGGCTTAAGAGCCTGCCGCGTTCCACCAGGGCTCTTTATCCGGCGCAGAATGTGCCATTGCCCGAGCCGCCCGACCTCCCGATGGCGCGCTTCAGCTCAAAATTGAATGCTTAGGAGACTTGCGCCCATGGCGTCGCCGATCATCGACTTCCTGCTGACCCGCAATTCCGCGCCCATTCCCGATCTCAAGGAGCCGGCGCCGAGCGATGCGGAGATCGCCACGATGATCGCAGCCGCCTCGCGCGTTCCTGATCATGGCCGGCTCGAGCCCTGGCGGTTCATCCTCTACCGCGGCGAGGCGCGGATCGAGATCGGCAAGAAGCTCGCGGCCCTTGCCGAGCAGCGCGAGGGGCCGTTGCCGGAAGGGCGGCGCAACCAGGAGCTGGCGCGCTTCTCGCGCGCGCCGCTGGTGATCGGCGTGGTGTCGGTGCCGAGGGAGAACCCCAAGATCCCGCAATGGGAGATGTTCCTGTCGGGCGGAATGGCGGCTATGAATCTGATGATCGCGGCCAATGCGCTGGGCTATGGCACCAACATGATCAGCAACTGGTATTCCGACGTCGCAGAGGGCAGGGCGATCCTCGGGCTGTCGCCGCAGGAGCGCGTCATCGGCTTCGTCCATATCGGCTCATACCAGGGACCTGCGCCGGAGCGGCCGCGGCCCGATCCGGCGAAGCTCTATGCCGACTACAGAGGGCCCTGGGCCGGATAGGATCATATGTTCTACGAGCCTTCCAAGGGCCACGGCCTGCCGCACGATCCGTCGAAGGCGATCGTGGCGCCGCGCCCCATCGGATGGATCTCGACATTGAACAAGGCCGGCGAGATCAACCTCGCGCCCTATTCCTTCTTCAATGCGTTTTCCACGCGCCCCTTCATCGTCTGGTTCTCGTCCGAAGGCGCGAAGGACAGCGCCACCTTCGCTGAAGAGACAGGCGAATTCGTCGCCAATCTCGTCAGCCGTGAGCTGGCAGAGAAGATGAACCGCACGGCTGTCGATGCGCCGCGCGGCGTTAGCGAGTTCGGCTACGCCGGTCTCGCCATGGCGCCGTCGCGCCTCGTCGCGCCGCCGCGTGTGGCGGAAGCGCCCGCGGCGCTCGAATGCAAGGTGACGGAAATCCTCCGGCCACGGGCGCTGGACGGCACGCAGACCAGCGCCATCGTCGTCGCCGGCGAGGTCGTCGGCGTCCATATCGACGACGCCTATCTCAGGGACGGCCAGTTCGATATCGTCAAGGCCGGCAATGTCGGCCGGCTCGGCTACATGGACTATGCCAGCGTCAACGAGATTTTCTCGATGCGGCGGCCGCGCTGGGGGAAGGATTAGCGCGCCTTGCCGCCATCACGGCGCGCACATAGCCCGGCTCGCCGATGCGGATGCTGCCGTCGGGCAACCCGAGGATGCGGTCGAGCGCGATCTCGTAGAGCCTGACGCGCTTCTCCAGGGCTTCGATCGCTATTTCCAAGTCGGCATCGCTGCCGCTCGCGAACGCCTTGGCGATGACGTCGTGCGTGGCCATGCCGAACTGCATGACGATGTCGGCGACGCCTTCCGCGTCGAACGTTCGGAACGTGCCGTCCTCGACGCCTTGCCGGATAATCTCGACAAGCACGGGCGAGAACGACGCGCTGGCCGCCAGATTGATGCGGTGGAACAGCACCAGGTTTTCAGGCCGGAACAACGTCTCGAAAAGCGCCCAGGCTTCCGCCGCGGTCTCGATCTTGGCCTGCCGCGACTTTGCGAGCAGGGCATTGAGGCGCCCGAGTGGATCGAGCGCCGGATCGGCGAGCACGTCCTGGACACCTGCCAGCGCCTGTCTCGCGAAGCGCTCGGCCAGCGCTTCGAGCAGGGCCTCCTTGGACGGGAAATAGTGATAGAAGGCGCCTTTCGAGATGCCGGCGGCGGCAATCACGTCATTGAGGCTCGCCTTGTCGTAGCCATGTGTGAGGAACAGGGCCTGGGCATGGTTCAGCAGTTCTTCGCGCCTGAGTTCCGGGTGCTTGACGATACGTGGCATGGCGAAACCTTCTGCACGTCGCGACCGTTCCCGTCCAGATGCCGACAGTTGGCGCTTGAGGAATAGACCATTGGTCGGTATAATAGACCACTAGTCTATAAAGACCAATAAGCGGCGGGCATGTCACGGAAAGGTTGACCATGGTTGCGAAATTGGTTGTCCAGACATTCGTGTGGTTCGGCTTTATGGGCGCGCTGCTCTTCGTGTCTGCCGGAACGCTGCATTGGTCGGGAGCCTGGGCCTATCTGGCGCTGATGGTGGGGCTCAGCCTTACCATGGGCGTGGCGCTTGCCCGGCGCGATCCAGGCCTGATGAATGAGCGCCTCCGCCCGCCGATCCAGAAGGCCCAAACCGCGGCCGACAAGATTCTGCTGAGCATATTGCTGCTGGGCATCTTCGGTTGGCTGGCGATGATGGGGCTCGACTTCCGTTTTGGCTGGTCGGCGGTTCCTATCTGGGGGGAGGCCGTCGGGGCGCTGATTCTGCTCATCGGCATCTGGGTCTGCTACCTCACGATGCTGGAAAACAGCTTCGCCGCACCCGTCGTGAAGATCCAGGACGAGCGCGGGCAACGCGTAATCACCACAGGTCCTTACAGCTATGTCCGACACCCGATGTATGCCGGCGCCATACTCTATTTCGCCGGCACGGCTCTGCTGCTGGGCTCCCTGTGGGGGCTGGTATCGGTCCTCGCCTTCATCGTGCTTTTAGCCGTACGCACCTTCATCGAGGAAAAGACGCTGCGAACCGGCCTGCAGGGCTATGACGACTATGCGGCAAACGTTCGCTACCGGCTGATCCCGATGGTCTGGTAGCGGCGCGCGGGCTCAGCCCAAGATTCCCGCCGCCCTGGCGCGGGCCAGCAGCCGTTCGGCCAGTCTGAGATGCGGCCGGTCGTACATCTTGCCGTCGATGCCGACGACGCCCGGATTTCCCGCCGCTGTGAAGGCGTCGACGATCGCCTGCGATCGCTCGACCGCCTCGGCCGACGGCGTGAAGGCGGCGTTGATGACGGGTACCTGCGCCGGATGGATCGCCATCTTGCCGGCAAAACCGTCGCGCTCGGCCTCGCGGCATTCGGCTTCGAAAGCGGCCATGTCGCGAAAATCCGGAAAGACCGTATCGATCGCCGCGACCTCGGCAGCGCCGGCAGCCAGGATGGTTAGGGTGCGCGCTAGGCGGAACACATCGGTGTAGCGGCCGCTCTCGTCACGCGCCGTGCGCGCGCCTATGGCAGCCGACAGGTCCTCGGCACCCCAGGTCAGGCCGGCAAGCCTTGCGCTTGCTCCGGCATAGCTCGCCGCCGCCAGCACGCCGGCCGCCGTTTCGGTGATGATCGGCAGGATTTTTATGCCGCCGTCCGGCAACCCGTTTTCGGCTTCGTGCACCCGAAGCTTGGCAGCGAGTTGTTGGACCTCCTGTCCGCTGTTCGACTTCGGCAGCATGATGCCGTCGGGTTTTACGGGAACAAGTGCCGCGAGGTCGTCGTCGGTCAGACCGGTCGAGAGGTCGTTGACGCGCACATAGACGGCGGAGTTGATGCGCGGCCGGCGGCTGGCGATGAAGCGCGCTGCGACCTCACGCGCGGCCGTCTTGTTGGCGGCGGCGACGGAATCCTCGAGATCGACGATGACCACGTCGGCGCCGGCGCCAAGGCCCTTTTCCAGCTTGCGCTCGGAATCGCCGGGCACGAAGAGCAGCGAGCGCATCAGGCCGCCTTCTTCATCATCATCGCCTGCCTCGTGCATTTGGCGACGAGCACGTCGTTCTGATTGTAGGCGCGATGCTCGAATTCGATGATGCCGCGATCAGGCTTCGATTTCGAGTCGCGCACCGAAACGACCGTGGTCTCGACCCGGATCGTGTCGCCGTGGAAGACCGGATGCGGAAACACCGTTTCCTTCATGCCGAGATTGGCGACGGTTGTGCCGACGGTGATGTCGTTCACCGAAATGCCGATCATCAGGCCGAGCGTGAACAGCGAATTGACCAGCGGCTTGCCCCATTCGCTCTTCGCGGCGAAGTCGAAATCGATGTGCAGGGGTTGCGGGTTCAGCGTCATCACCGAAAACAGCATGTTGTCGCTTTCGGTGACGGTCTTGCGCAGCGTGTGGCGGAAGACATGACCGACGACGAACTCCTCAAGATAAAGCCCGGCCATGGTCGATCTCCTGCGCTTGTCCTTGCTTGATAGGCGTTGGTTGCGGCTCCATCAAGCCGGTTAAGAAACATGGTGAACCGTTCGTAAACCATTTCCGGCCTACCGTTCACAACGGGGCCGGGGAACATTCCGGCAAGGGCGTAGCTGGTCGGCATGATTGTTTCGCATTTCCTGAAATGGATTGATACGGCAAGGGTTTCCGAGCGCGCCGCCGCGGCAAGCGCGCTGGCCCGCGCCTATATAAACTCCGACCTGCCGTTCGAGGATCGCTGCGCCGCCGAGGCAGCGCTCACACTGCTGCTCGACGACGTCTCCGCCAAGGTCCGGCAGGCGCTCGCCGAAGCGCTGTCGATGAGCCATCACGCACCGCCGCAGGTGATCGGCGCGCTGGCCTCCGACCAGCCGGAAGTGGCGGCGCTGGTGCTGGCGCGTTCACCTTTGCTTACCGATGCCGATCTCATCGACCGGGTCGCCTGCGGCCAGAAAGCCACCCAGAAGCTGATAGCCAACCGTCCGGCCGTCTCGATGTCGCTGGCGGCGGCTATCGCCGAGATCGGCGAGCCGGAAGCCTGCGCCACGCTGATCGCCAACAGCGGCGCCGACATCGCGTCGCTGAGCTTCCGCCGCATGGCCGAGCGGCACGGTCACCTGCCGCTTGTGCGCGAGGCGCTGATCGCCGACGCGCGTCTTCCCGCCGATTGCCGGCACACACTTTTGGTCAAGCTCGGCGAGACGCTCAAGGGGTCGCCGCTGGTGCTGGCATTGATGGGGGCCGCCCGCGCCGATCGGGTGATGCGCGATGCCTGCGTGAAGGCCTCGGTGACGCTGATCGAGGGTACGCGCGCCGAGGAGCATGCCGCGCTGATCGAGCATCTGAGGCTGCGCGGCGATCTCACCGCAGGCTTCATCATCCGCACCATCGCACATGGCAAGGTCGACTTCTTCGGCTCGACGCTGGTGGCGCTTGCCCAGCAATCCGAGCATCGGGTGAGGGCACTTTTGGCCAGCGGGCATGACGTGGCACTGCAGGCGCTGTTCCGCAGCGCCGGCCTCGCCGCCACCACGCATGGCATCATCCTGCGGGCGCTGAAGGTGTGGCGCGAGGTAGCCAATGGCAAGCGCATCGCCGGCGTGCAGGAGGTGAGCTGGCTGATGCTGAAGGAGCTCGGCGGGCAATCGGCCGAGGGCGATCTCGCCGGGCTGGTGAAGTCGATCCACCTCGATGCACTGCGCGAGAACGCGCGCGGACACGCGCTGGCGATTGCGGCAGCCTGAGGCGTCAGCCTCAGCCCCTTGCGAAAAAATCCGGATAGTCTTCCATCGCCGCGGCAATGATGCGCAGTGAGGCGGCGATCTGCAGCATTTCGGGCCGGTCGCTGCGATCCGCGATGCTGGCCGCATATTGCCTTGCCACGGCGACGGTCGAGGTCTGCGGCTCGCCATGCCTTCTGAACAGCAGTTCCCGCGCGAGGCCTCGCAGGAAGTTGCCTATCGATTCCAACGTTTCGCGTGGGACGGCGGAATTCAATTGCGCATGACGCAGCCGCAGCACTTCGAGCCCGACGGTGACGACGGCGATGCTGCCGCCCAGAATGGGATCGCCCTTCCTGCCTGTCCGTTGCAATTGCGGCATCAACTGGTTGATGCGGTCATAGGCCAGGCTTTCGAAGGCCGAACGCCTTGGGATGCGCTCGTGCAGGCAAAGGCGCGCCAGGTCCTCGCGCATCGCCTGCGAGATGCGCTCGACGGTGACCCAGGGATTTGCCGGCAGCACGACGATGAAGACGCCGATGGCAATCAGGATACCGACCAGGATCGACGCCGATCCGGCGAAAAACGGGCCGGGATCATAGATCATCAGTTGATGCGGGCTGAGGAAAGCGAGGAAGTTGATGGCGAAGGCGGTGGCGACGCCGACATGGCGCGGATTGGCCATGCCGAGCGCCGCCGGCACCATGATCGGCACGACAAAGAGCGTGAACCAGCCGAAGCCGGGCAGCGCCGGCAGGGCGATCTGGCCGACAAGGAAGGCGAATGGCAGCGCCAGCAGCGTACCTGTGAAGAAGCCCCAGGCGGACTGGACCGGATCGGGACGTGCTGCGAACAAGCTAGAGACGACGGCAACGAGGATGACGGTGCCGGCTGCCTCAGACCATTTGGTCGTCAGCCAGAAGGCCGCCACCAGCAGTGTGGCGAGTGCGGCGCGCACGGCGTTGCGCCAGGCGGCGTGATAATCGCGATGCACGACCAGCGCCGGCTGCCGCCGTTCGTGGGACGGCCTGGAGACCGGCGAGCGAAGCGCGTCCAAGCCACGCATCACCTGTTTCAGCGCTTCCGCGAAATCGGCGGCGATGGTGAGGCGGGTGATAGTGCCGACCCTGTCTTCGCCGGGTTCGGCGGGCGTGGCCGGAGCGTCCCGCGCCTTGGCCGCGATCGCGTCGAGCCGGGCAACCCAGGGGCCGGTGTCGTCAAGCGCGCCGGGCGTTTCCGACAGGTCGCCGACGAAAGCCTGCAAGTCGCTGCGCACGGGGATGAGCGTCGCGTTTTTCGGCGCGGCATGGGTATGCAGCGCACGCGCCGCCGAGAGCGCCCACAGAAGCTGCCCGATCGTGCGCCGCACCGGATGGGCGCGCGGGGCGAAGCTCGGCGCCTCCAGCCTCGCATAGGTGCGCATCTCGGCAAGCGTCTGGGCATCGGTGATCAACTTGCGCTGCAGCGCGGCAAGGCTTGCCGGATCGCCGCCGGAAAAGGCGCCTCCGGCATAGTCCGCGAGATCGAGAATGCTGCGCTTCAATCTCGAGATGATGGCGTCCGCCGCCAGCTTCGGCAGGATCAGCCGGCTGGTGACGCCGGCGCAGACGATGCCAAGCACGATTTCGGCACAGCGCGCGATGGCGAGATCGACAACGAGATGCGGCTGCCCGAACGCCGGCAGGCTGATGATCATCGCCGTATAGCCGGCAAGGGCCGCACCATAGGCCTCCGGATTGCGCAGCAGCGAGGAGACGAGCGTGCAGATGCCGATCCACAGCGCCAGCGCCGTCACCAGCACCCAGGGATTGGTGCCGAACAGCGATGTGATGCCGATTGCGGCCAGGCCGCCGGCCAGCGTGCCGAGCAGCCGGTAGAAGCCTTTGGCCAGCACCATGCCGGCGACCGGCTGGGCGACGATGAAGACCGTCATCATCGCCCATTGCGGATGATCGAGGTTGAGGGCGTAGGCGGCAAGCAGCGCGATCAGCCCGGCCGAAACCGTCCGCAGGGCAAAAATCCAGTCCGAGCGCGTCGGCTGGGTCAGGCCATTCAGCGGTATCTCGACAAGCTCTTTCAGACGCGTCCAGGTCACATACAAGTCTCCGTACCGGAGCTGTTATGGACCCGTCCGCGTTCAGATATCCAGCACGTCGGCCTCGGCGAACTCGGCGCGTTCCTGGATGAAGCGGAAGCGCGCTTCGGGCTTGGTGCCCATCAGCGCGTCGACGGCATCCTTGGTCGCCGCCTCGGCTTCGCTCACGTCGACCCTGAGCAGCGTTCGCTTCCTCGGATCCATCGTGGTCTCCTTGAGCTGCGAGGCCATCATCTCGCCAAGTCCTTTGAAGCGGCCGATCTCGACCTTGCCACGCCCGGTGAATTCGGTGCGCAGCAACTCGTCCTTGTGCGCGTCGTCGCGGGCATAGGCGACCTTGCCGCCCTGCCGGATCGAATAGAGCGGCGGCACGGCCATATAGAGATGGCCGCCGCGGATGAGGTTCGGCATCTCCTGATAGAAGAAGGTGATCAAAAGCGAGGCGATATGCGCGCCGTCGACATCGGCGTCGGTCATGATGATCACGCGGTCGTAGCGCAGGTCCTCGTCGCGGTATTTCGTGCGCGTGCCGCAGCCGAGCGCCTGGATCAGGTCGGAGATCTGCTGGTTGGCCGCAAGCTTGTCGTTGCCGGCGCTGGCGACGTTGAGGATCTTGCCGCGCAGCGGCAGCACCGCTTGGCTGGCGCGGTCACGCGCCTGCTTGGCCGAGCCGCCGGCCGAGTCGCCCTCGACGATGAAGATCTCGGCGCCGGCGGCGGCGTTCTGCGTGCAGTCGGCGAGCTTGCCGGGCAGCCGCAGCTTGCGCACCGCGCTCTTGCGCGAGACTTCCTTTTCCTGGCGCCGGCGCACCCGCTCGTCGGCGCGCGCGATCACCCATTCGAGAAGCTTCGAGGCTTCCTGCGGGTTGTCGGCCAGCCAGTGGTCGAACGGATCGCGGATGGCGGTCTCGACGATGCGCATCGCCTCGATAGTCGCCAGCCTGTCCTTGGTCTGGCCGACGAATTCCGGCTCGCGGATGAATACCGACAGCATGCCGGCGGCCGAGATCATGACGTCTTCGGTGGTGATGATCGAGGCGCGCTTGTTGCCGATCAGGTCGGCATAGGCGCGAAGGCCGCGCGTCAGCACGTTGCGGAAGCCGGCCTCGTGCGTACCGCCTTCGCCGGTGGGAATCGTGTTGCAGTAGGAGTTGAGGAAGCCGTCGCCGCCGAACCAGGTTACCGCCCATTCCAGCGAGCCGTGGCCGCCTTGCTTATCGCTTTTTCCCGCGAAGACCTCGCGCGTGACCTGGAACTCGTCACCGAGCGTGGCCTTGAGATAATCCTTCAGGCCGCCAGGAAAATGGAACTCGGCCTTGGCCGGCGTCTGGTCCTTCTCCTTGATCAGCGAAGGATCGCAGGTCCACCGGATCTCGACGCCGCCGAACAGATAGGCTTTCGAGCGCGTCATGCGGTAAAGCCGCGCCGGCTCGAAGGCTGCGCCCTTGCCGAAGATCTGCTCATCGGGATGGAAACGCGTCCTGGTGCCGCGGCGATTGTGCACTTCGCCGAGCTGCTCCAGCCCGCTCACCGGGATGCCGCGCGAGAATCTCTGCCGGTAGAGCTGCCGGCCCCGCGCGACTTCGACCTCGAGGTGATCGGACAGCGCATTGACGACCGAAACACCGACGCCATGCAGACCGCCGGAGGTCTCGTAGACCTTGGAGTCGAACTTGCCGCCTGAATGCAGCGTCGTCATGATGACTTCGAGCGCCGGCTTCTTGAATTTAGGATGCGGATCGATCGGGATGCCGCGGCCATTGTCGGTGACGGTCAGGAAGCCGTCGGCCGAAAGCTCGACGTCGATGAAGGTGGCATAACCGGCGACGGCCTCGTCCATCGAGTTGTCGATGACCTCGGCGAACAGGTGATGCATCGCCTTGTCGTCGGTGCCGCCGATATACATGCCGGGCCGGCGCCGGACCGGCTCCAGCCCCTCCAGCACCTCGATGTCGGCGGCGCTGTAGCCTTCGCTGCCGTCACGGACGGCGGTCGAGCGCTTTGCCGCCTGAACCAGCGGATCAGCCGGGCGCGACGGTGCGCGCACTTGCTGCGGCTGCTTTTCCCGATTGCCGAAAAGATCGCTGTTGTCGTCCATGCTGGCCATTAAGTCCGGTACTGCGAATCACTCCTCGATACTGCCACGCTTTTGGCGGGCGAACGAGTTCCTGTTCCGTTCAGGGATAAAAGTCTCTCTTATTGCAAAACCATTCGATAACCAAGCCGCCGGAAATAGGGCGGCCGCGCCTCCCGGGATTCCTGATTCTTTAACAATGATGGTTACCGTGGGCGTCAACAAGCAAAAGACCACGGGGCGTCAGGGGTTTTCGTTGTGAGGGGCAGGGCCATAACCATGATCGGCATCGCCGCCGTTTTCGGCGCGGTCTCGATCTTTGCCGCGGACTTCTGGGTCAAAAGCCAGGCGAAAGCCGAGTCCGAGCAGAAGGTGGCATCGGTCGTGGTGTCGCAAGAGCCCAAGGTCGAGTTCAAGTCCATCGTGGTGGCGAGCGCGCCGCTGCGCTACGGCACGGAACTCGGACGGTCCGCGCTCGCCGAAATTCCGTGGCCGCAGGATTCGCTGCCGCAAGGCGCCTTCCCGACCATCGACAAGTTGCTTGCCGAAGGCAGCCGGGTCGTGCTGTCGCCGATCGAAGTCAACGAGCCGGTGCTGCTCACCAAGCTGTCGGGACCGAACGGCCGTGCGACGCTTTCCAACATGCTCTCGCCGGGCATGCGGGCCGTGACCATCCGCACCGACGAGATCGCCGGCGTCGGCGGCTTCATCACGCCGGGCGACCGGGTCGACGTCGTGCTGACGCGCGACGCCGGCGAAATCCAGGAAGTGGCCAAGAACGCTCAAGGGGCGTCCGGCTCGACGGTCACATCCGAAATCGTCGTCTCCGACGCCAAGGTGCTGTCCGTCGGGCAGGGCGCGGACGAGCGCAAGACCGAGCCGCAGGTCGCCAATTCCGTGACCCTCGAGGTGACGAACGAAGGGGCGCAGAAAGTGGCGCTCGCCCGCACAGTCGGCACCTTGTCGCTGTCTTTGCGGTCCGCCGCCGACGCCAGCGCCGGCAACAATGGGCTTACCACCATTTCTTCCTTCGGCGGTTCGATTTCAGCGAGCGCAGAGGCAAGCGCCGCCTCGTTGGTCAATGCGGTGGCGAAGGAGCCAGAGGAACCAAAGTTCAAGACGGTGATCGTGTCGCGCGGCACGCAGGTCGAGGAATACAAGGTTCCTGCCAAGCAAGCCGAGGGAGACGTCGTTCCTTCCAAGGAACAAGAACAATAGCCGGTGGGGACCGGTCGGGGACGGGACAATGCCTGTGTTGAACAAAGAACGGACGACGAGAGGGCTGCGCCTTCTGCGTGCAATGGCGGCGGGCGCCTCCCTGGCAGCCGCCGGAATGCTTGCCTTCGGGGCGCCGGCCCTGGCAAACAACGACGTCGTTTACGTCTCGGCGACCAAGAACGCCTCGATCAAAGTCGCCAAGGGCAAGCCGAAGACGATCATGACGAACGCCGCCTTCTACCAGATCGTCATCGGCGATCCGGAGATCGCCAACGTCAACCCGCTGACCGACAAATCCTTCTATGTGCTGGGCAACAATCTGGGCACCACCGGCATCGCGCTGTTCGATCAGAACAAGCAGCTCGTCGGCACCATCGATATCGAGGTGACGCTGGATACCGACCAACTCGCGAGCACCATCCGCGCCAGCGTGCCGGATGCCAAGATCAAGGTCGGATCGGCCAATGGCCGCGTGGTGCTGTCGGGCGAGGCCGACGATGCGGTCGCGGCTGAGAAGGCGAGCAAGATCGCGTCGCGCTTCTCCGGCAACGAGGAAGTGATCAACTCGGTCAACATCTCCTCCTCGCAGCAGGTTCAGCTCAATGTCCGCTTCGTCGAGATCAACCGCCAGGCGGGACAGGATCTCGGCGCCAAATACGGGGCCAACTTCGCCGTGGGCATGGGTGGCCGCGACGTCGTCATCGATCCGGGCACCGTGCCGACGGCCGGCACCGGTGAGATCATCGGCCGGCTGCTCTCCAACGGCGTTTCGATCGACATCGCCATCAAGGCGCTGGAAGAGCGCGGCCTGGCCCGGCGGCTGGCCGAACCGAACCTGATCGCGCGCTCCGGCCAGACGGCGAGCTTCCTTGCCGGCGGCGAGTTCCCGATCCCGGTTTCCGAGGACAATGGCAAGATCAGCGTCAGCTACAAGAAATACGGCGTCGGCCTGGATTTCACGCCGACCGTTCTCAAGGACGGGCTGGTCAGCCTCGACATCGCGCCGGAAGTTTCCTCGATCGATGCGTCGGCTTCCTACAATATCGGCGATATCTCGGTGCCGGGCTTCATCGTGCGCCGCGCCAGGACATCCGTCGACCTGAAGAACGGCCAGAGTTTCATGATCGCCGGCCTGCTGCAGTCGCAGAACGATATTACGACGTCGCGCCTGCCGGGGCTCGGCAAGCTGCCGGTGCTCGGTCCGCTATTCTCCTCGAAATCCTATCAGCGGCGCGAGACCGACCTGGTGATCATCGTCACGCCTTACCTGGTCAAGCCTGTCGACCCGTCGAAGAAGATGGTCGAGCCGACCGACGGAACGCGACCGGCAAGTCCTGCCGACTATTTCCTGAACAACACCGAGGAAGTGGACGCTTCGGCGCCCAAGCGCCCGCTGGCGCTGGCCGACGGCAGTACGGTGCGCCCCGTGGCCGCCACGACGTCCGGCCACTTCCTCGATCTGCCCAAGGACTGAAGCCATGCGCCCGGCTCTTTGCATTGCACTCATCTTCGCCGGCCTCGCCGGCGGCTGCACCAGCGACGACTACGTGCGCACCGAAGGCGTGACGCCGGCGGCCGGCAACGCCCAGGCGTCCAACACGGTCATGCAGATGGTCGATCCCTGGAAGTACGGCGTCCAGAACACCAGGCTTCTGGTGCCGGCTCAACGCCCGAGTTCCACCGCCGCCGACCCGGCCGCCGGCGCAAAGGGCGGTCAGACGTCGGCGCCGACGGCGGCCGACTGATGGATTGACGATCATGGCATCCGGCACCAAGACCAAGAAGATCCTGCTCGTTTCCACCGACAGGACGTTTTCACAGGATACGCGAACGGCTTTCGCGGCTTCCGAGGTCATAGAGCTTTCGACGGTCGAGAAGAGCGTCAACGAACTCCGCGGCGAGGTTCTGGAAACCGATTTCGGCACAGTCATCGTCGACATGGATGCGGCCAAGCTCGAGGAGATCGAGTCGCTGCAGCGTATCATGCGCCGGCTCGAAGGCCGCGTTCCGGTGATCGTCGTCACGCAGGAGTTCAATGCCGCGGCGGTGCGCATCCTGGTGCAGCTCAAGGTCGCCGACTTCCTGGTCAAGCCGATCACCACCGCCGATCTGGTGCGATCCGTCATCCGCGCGTTGCAGGGGCCGGGGCGGGAGGAAAACAGCGAGTCGCAGATATACACCTTCATGCCGGCCGCCGGCGGCGTCGGCACCACCACGCTTGCGCTCCAGACCGCCTTCCAGCTGCATCATTCGGTGACGCGCGGCGCCTCGACCTGCGTGGTCGATCTCAATTTCCAGCAGGGCGCCTGCGCCGAATATCTCGACCTCGAGCCGCGTTTCGAAATCACCGAAATCGAGAACCAGCCCGAGCGCCTCGACCGGCAGTTGCTGGACGTGATGCTCTCCAAGCATGCGAGCGGGCTCTGCGTGCTCGCCGCCCCCACGCGCCCCTCGGACATGCGCTCGTTCAAGACCGACGTCGTGGTGCGCATGCTCGATCTGGTCTCGGCCTATTTCGACAATGTCGTCATCGACATGCCGCGCACCTGGTTTCCGTGGACCGAGACGGTGCTGCTCGGCTCCAACAAGCTCTATATCGTGGCCGAGATGACGGTGCCTTGCCTGCGCCACACGCAGCGTCTCATCCAGGCCATCTACGAGACGGCCGGCAGGGAAGTGAAGCCCAACGTCATCGTCAATCGCTTCGAGCAGAAGATGTTCGACAATGGCATCAAGCAGGCCGACGTCCAGGACATTCTCGGCGAGCATTTTGTCGGCGGCATCTCCAACAACTACCGGCTGGTGCGCGAGGCCGTCGACCGCGGCGTGCCACTGCATGACATCGATCCCAACGCCAATGTGGTCAACGACCTGAAGAAGATCATCCTGCCGGAAGAAGCGGTCACGACGACGGCCAAATCGAAGTCGCTTTTCGGCTTCGGCAAAGGCTTGCTGAAGAGGAAGGCCGGATGAGCAGCCGCTTCTCCAACCTGCAGAACCGCGACGTCCGTCCGCAGCGGCCGCCAGAACCGGCGCCCGTCGCGCACCATGCCGTGATCATCCCGACGACCCGCAAGCCGGCGGCGCCGAAGCCGGACGCCGCGCCGGGAAAGAGCGCCAACAAGGTGCTCGACGCAAGGGTGCGCATCCACCGCATGCTGCTCGAGGAGATCAACCTCGTCGCGCTGGAGCGTCTGCCGAAGGATGAGATGCGCCGCCAGGTGCATGAATTCGTCTCCGAAAAGACGCGCGAGGAGCGGATGGCGATCAACACCGCCGAGCTCGGCGCCCTTGTCGACGATATCGTCGACGAGATGGTCGGCCTCGGCCCGTTGGAGCCGCTGCTCAAGGATCCGGAGATCAACGACATCCTGATCAATGGCCATCAGAACTGCTTCGTCGAAAAGCGCGGCAAGCTGCAGCAGGTCCACATCCCGTTCAAGGACGAGGCGCATCTGCTTCGGATCATTAACAAAATCGTTGCCGCCGTGGGCCGTCGCGTCGATGAATCGCAGCCGATGGTCGACGCCCGCATGCTCGACGGTTCGCGCTTCAACGCCGCCATCCGGCCGGTCGGCGTCGACGGGCCGCTGGTGTCGATCCGCAAATTCTCCAAGAACAAGCTCGGCCTGCACAAGCTGGTCGAATTCGGCGCCATTACCCAGAACATGGCCGAGGTGCTGGCGGCGGCCGTGCATGCCCGCAAGACCACGATCATCTCGGGCGGCACCGGCACCGGCAAGACGACGATGCTCAACGCTCTGTCGGCCTTCATCCCCGAGGACGAGCGCCTGATCACCATAGAGGACGCCGCCGAGCTGCAATTGCAGCAGCCGCATGTCGCACGCATGGAAACGCGCCCGGCAAACATCGAAGGCCATGGCGAGCTCAAGCAGCGCGACCTGGTCAAGAACGCGCTGCGCATGCGTCCCGACCGCGTCATTCTCGGTGAGTGCCGCGGCGAGGAGGCTTTCGACATGCTGCAGGCGATGAATACCGGCCATGAAGGCTCGATGGCGACCATCCATGCCAACACGCCGCGCGACGCCATCTCGCGCCTCGAACAGATGCTCGGCATGACCGGCATGCCGATGACGGTGCAGTCGATCCGCAGCCAGATCGCCAGCGCGCTCGACATCATCGTGCAGTTGACGCGCCTGTCCGACGGCAAGCGCAAGGTGACCAGCGTCGCCGAGGTGACGGGCATGGAAGGCGACGTCATCCAGATGCAGGAGATCTTCCGCTTCGTGCGCACCGGCATGGAGGCGGACGGCAAGATCGTCGGCCATTTCGAGGCGACGGGCATCCGCCCGCGCTTTCTCGAGGACCTGCGCAACATGGGTATCGAATTTCCGGGCAAATATTTCGAACCCGGCCGGCCGCAGGAGTAGCCGGTGTTCGAAGGGTTCAGCCCGATCTATGCCGTCTACGCCGCGGCGGCGCTCACCGGCATCATGATCGCCGAAGGCTGCTACCTGCTCTATGCCGGCCGCAGCGACAAGCGCACGGCGATCAACCGCCGCATGAAGCTGGCGGAGAACAAGATCAGCCAGGAGCAGGTGCTGATCCAGCTGCGCAAGGAGCGCGGCGTCGAAGGCGGCAGGTCCCTGTTTTCGCTCGATCGCTTTCGCGCCTTGCGGACGCAATCCGGCATGATCATGCCGCTGCCCAAATTCCTCATGATCACGTCGGGAATAGCGTTCGCGCTGGCGCTTGTCGCGGTCTGGTACGGCCTGCCTTTGCTGTTCGGCCTGGGCTTGTTCCTGGTGCTGTTGCCGCTGCTGCCGGTCATGGCGATGCGTTTTCTGCGCAAGCGCCGGCACAAGCGCTTCGGCCTGCAGTTGCCGGAAGCGCTGGAGCTGATCACGCGCGGCCTCAAAGCCGGCCACCCGGTGCCGGTGGCGATCGCGATGGTGGCGCGCGAGATGGCGGATCCGATCGGCACCGAGTTCGGCGTCGTGGCCGACGAGGTGACTTACGGCTCCGATCTGGTTTCGGCGCTCAACAACCTGTTCGACCGGGTCGGCCATGAGGACCTGCCGCTGTTCGTCACCGCCGTGTCGATCCAGAGCAGCTCCGGCGGCAATCTGCGCGAGATCCTGGACGGGCTGTCGTCGACCATCCGCGAGCGCGGCAAGCTGCGGCGCAAGGTGCGCGCCATTTCGACCGAAGGCCGCATGTCGGCCTATATCCTCACCGCCGTGCCGGTGCTCTTGTTCACCGCCATCATGGCGCTCATGCCGCAATTCTACCGGGAAGTGTGGGGGATACCGAAAACCTGGTACATGCTTGGCGGCTCCATCATATGGCTGCTGCTCGGCAACGCCATCATGTTCAAGATGTCGAATTTCAGGTTCTGAGATGGAAGACATCATCCGCTTCCTCGCCTCGCTCGCGCCGACCTCGCCACTGCCGGTGGCGGTGCTGCTGCTGGTATTGGGCGGCGGCGCGATGGCCTGGCCGTTGGTCGTCGCCAAGGGCGATCGCAATGAGGTCAAGCGCCGGCTGAAGGTCGAGGTGGCCGAGCCGGTCGAGCAGGCGGAGCCGGCGCCCAGGAAGAACGCAAACGCCGTGCGCGAGAAGGCGGTGAGGCGGGCGCAGGAGTTCTACGCCAAGAGCGATCCGGAAAACGTCGCGCGGCTGCGCCTGAAGCTCATCCAGGCCGGTTACATGGAACCGCGCGCCGTCGGCATGTTCTTCCTGATCCGTTTTGCCGCTCTGGTTGGCGCGGCATTTGCCGCATTCCTGATCAACCATTGGGCGGCCAGCGCCGAGTCGACCATGACCAGCCGCTGGACGTTCATCATCCTGTCGGGTGCGGCCGGCTATTTCCTGCCGGGCTTGGTGCTGAGCCAGAAGGTGCGGGAAAAGATGCGCGAATACCGCAACGGCTTTCCCGACTTCATGGACCTGATGATCGTCTGCTCCGATGCCGGCATGAGCATGGAGGCCGGCATCGAGCGCGTTTCGAGAGAGCTCGCCAGGACCTATCCGTCGCTCAGCCAGAACCTGCAGCTGGTGTCGCTGGAACTCAGGGCCGGCCGCAGCCTCGACGATGCGCTGAAGGCGCTCGCCGACCGTCTCAGCCTCGACGAGGTGCGCTCCTTCGCAACACTGTTGCAGCAGTCCAAGGAGCTCGGCACCAGCCTGTCGGGCTCGCTGCGCGTCTTTTCCGACGAGATGCGCCACAAGCGTATGTCGCTTGCCGAGGAGAAGGCACACGCTTTGCCGGCCAAGATGTCGGTGCCGGTGACGGTCTGCATCCTGCCGGTGGTGCTGATGGTCGCCATTATCCCGATCGTCGTGAAGCTGACTTCGCACTGAGCCCGTCAGCGGCACCCTGGTTAACGCATCCTTTGCTCGCAACCGAAATTTAGCTGCATTTCGGCACCGAAGCTTAATCGCCGTGCTGTACTGTCCTTGTTGAAGAACGACCCGGCAAATCGGGCGATGGGGCAGGGGCATGCGTCACGGACTTCCCACGGCAGCGGCGGCGTTGGCGGCCGTCTTGATGATCACCGGTTGCACGACGAACGCAAACGTCGACACGACCAAGACCACCGCGATCCAGCCGACGGCCAAGGACGTCAGCGCTGCCGACCTGGCGGAGGGCAAGACGCAGTTCCGCGAGGCGAATTTCGGCCTTGCCGAACAGCATTTCCGCAAGGCGGTCGAGCTCAAGGCCGACAATGCGGAAGCCTGGATGGGGCTTGCCGCCTCCTATGACGAGCTCGGCCGCTTCGACTTCGCCGACCGCGCCTATGCCCAATTGCTGAGGGTCGCCGGGCGCAAGCCGCAGATCGTCAACAACATGGGCTATTCGCAGCTCTTGCGCGGCAACAAGAACAAGGCAAGGACCCTGCTGCTCGAAGCCAAGGCAGGCATGGCCGACCAGACCGTGGTCGACGCCAATCTGGCACTGCTGAACAAAAGCTAGAGCCTGTCGGGCTTGGATTGAATCGTTGCGCCGGAATTCACCGGGCAATTTCCTGTCTGTCGATTGGCGAAATCAAAGCGACAGGGCGGGATTTCCAGCTGGCAGATGCCCCGCTTGTCAGCCGGCTCACCAGGTGCACAACATCGGGCGAATGCCGTTTTCGCACGGATTGCCTCGCGCTCGTGGAAAGAACTGTTTCAATATAAACCAAAATTTCTAGTCCTCGCGTCTGTCAGGCGAAGTAGTGGATGCTTTGTAAACCTTGTCCGAAGGTTTGGTCGAAGGGTTAGCTAAAAACGGTATCAGCGGGCCGCCGTTAACCTAGAATGCAACCTAACTGACGACTCCCAAGAGGCTGCGGCTCAACAATGTTGGATTTCAGTTCGCTCCTGCTCGCGGCGGCGCTGTCGGGCACATGCCTCAGCATCACCATGTTTGTGATCTGGTTCACCACGCCGCGGGGGCGCTTCATCCTGACGGTCGCCTGCGGCATGCTCGTGCTCGTTGCCCATGTCGTCCTGTTCTGGCGCTATACCAAGGACGCCAGCCCTTGGCTCTGCCAGATCGTGCTTGCGCTGCTGAGCCTCGGGTTTCTGGTCATCTGCCTGTCGGCCATGCAGTATCTCGGCTTCCACCACTACCGTCGCGCCATCGTGCCGACGCTTGCAGCCATGGCCGCCTGCGCCGCTTTCACCTATCTCGGTTTCGACGGCATCGGCTTCCTCATCACCTATTCGGCGGTGACGGCGCTGCTCGCCGCGATCGGAACGATGTTCTGGATGAAGGGGGATCACGACCGCCGGATCCTGCTCGTCGTTTCATTCCTGAGCGGCGCCTGTGGCGTGTCCTTCGCGCTGTGCGGCCTGGTGCTGCTCGTCCAGGGGCAGTGGGTTCTCGGCGCCGCGCCCGACAACTGGGCGGAGCGGTTGAACTCCGTCGTCGCGGTTGCCTGCATGACCGGCCTCGGGGCGCTCACGCTTTCGCTGCACCATCTGCAGGCGCAGATCGAGCTGAAGGCCGAGACGATGACCGATCCGCTGACCGGCCTGATGAACCGCAGAGCGCTCAACGAGCTTTACGGCGATCGCAGCTTCGGTCCGTTCATGGCGGTCGCCATGTTCGATCTCGACCATTTCAAGACGACCAACGACGTCTTTGGCCATCCTGTCGGCGATCAGGTGCTTTGCCGCTTCGCGGCCGTGGTCAAGAAATACGGCAGGACCGGTGTCGACGCCTTCCGGCTGGGCGGCGAGGAATTCGCGCTCGTCATATCGCGCATGACACCGGAAAAGGCGCATGACATGGCAAGCAGGATCGGCGTCGCTTTCGGCACCGAGATCGTTCCGACCCATCGCGGCCCGCTGCGCAGCAGCGTCAGCGGCGGCATGGGATTTGGCGGCGCCGACGGCCGGACCTTGGACGAGGTGCTGGCCGAGGCCGATGCCGCGCTGTACGCCGCCAAGCGCGGCGGCAGGAATCGCGTCGTCGTTCAGGAAAAGACTGGCCAGCCCGATACTGGGCCGGCCTTGCGCACTGCCTGAATCCGCTTCGCTCGGCTACTCCGCAGCGCCGAGATATTCCGACAGCGGCGGACAGGAGCAGACCAGATTGCGGTCGCCGGCGACATTGTCGATGCGCGACACCGGCGGCCAGTACTTCGCCGACAGGTCGGCGTCACCCGCAGGGTAGGCCGCCTCGAGCCGCGAGTAGGGATGCTTCCACTCGCCCGCGAGCGTCTCGGCGGCGGTGTGCGGGGCATTGACCAGCGGATTGTCGGCCAGCGGCCACTCGCCCTTCGCCACCTTCGCCGCCTCGCCGGCGATCGCAACCATCGCCTCGCAAAAGCGGTCGAGCTCGCGCTTGGGCTCGGACTCGGTCGGCTCGACCATCAGCGTGCCGGCAACCGGAAACGACATGGTCGGCGCGTGGAAGCCGTAGTCGATCAGGCGCTTGGCGATATCGTCGACACTGATGCCGGCGCTCTCCTTGAGCACGCGGGTGTCGAGGATGCATTCATGGGCGATGCGGTCGTGCCTGCCCTTGTAGAGGAGCGGGACGTGCGGCGCTAGCCGGGTCGCGATGTAGTTGGCGGAGACGATCGCCGTCTCCGTCGCCTGCTTCAGGCCCGAAGCGCCCATCATGCGGATATACATCCAGGTGATCGGCAGGATCGAGGCGCTGCCGAAGGGCGCCGCCGCCACGGCATGGGTCGTGCCCTCGGTAACGTGGCCCGGCAGATAAGGCTTCAGATGCGCCTTGACGCCGATCGGACCGACACCGGGTCCGCCGCCGCCATGCGGAATGCAGAAGGTCTTGTGCAGGTTCATGTGGCAGACGTCGGCGCCGATGTCGCCCGGGCGGGCCAGGCCGACCAGCGCGTTGAGGTTGGCGCCGTCGAAATAGACCTGGCCGCCATGCTCATGGACGATGGCGCAGAGGTCGCGCGCACCTTCCTCGTAGACGCCGTGCGTCGACGGGTAGGTGAACATCAGCGCCGCGAGGTCCTTGGAATGCTCGGCCGCCTTGGCCTTGAGGTCCTCGGCGTCGATGTTGCCTTCCTCGGTGCAGCGCACCACGACCACGCTCATGCCTGCCATGGCAGCACTTGCCGGGTTGGTGCCATGCGCTGAGGACGGGATCAGGCAGACCGTGCGATGACCCTCGCCGCGCGAACGGTGGTAGCCGCGAATGGCGAGCAGGCCGGCATATTCGCCCTGGCTGCCGGCATTGGGCTGCAAGGTCACGGCATCGAAGCCGGTGATCTCCGACAGCCAGGCTTCCAGGTCGCCGATCATGGCGCGGTAGCCGGCCGAATGGCCGGCCGGCGCGAAGGGATGCAGGTTGGCCACGCTCGGCCAGCTCACCGGCATCATTTCGGCGGCGGCGTTGAGCTTCATGGTGCAGGAGCCGAGCGGGATCATGGCGCGATCGAGCGCAAGGTCCTTGTCGGCCAGCCGGCGCAGGAAGCGCATCATCTCGGTCTCGGAGCGGTTCTCGTGGAAAACCGGCTGCGTGAGGAACTCCTTGCCGCGCGGCTTGTCCGGCATGGAACCACCTTCCACCGCGCCCGGCTTGGCGCCGAACAGGGCCGCGATCGCCTCCAAATCGGTGTCGGTGGAGGTCTCGTCGAAGGCGATGCTGATCTTGTCGGCATCGATGACGCGCAACAGCCGGCCGGTCCTCTCGGCGGCGGCGGCGATCGAGCCTGCCTTGCCCTTCACCTCGGCCGTCACCGTGTCGAAACGGTGTGTGCCGAGCACCGAAACGCCGGCGGCCTTGAGCCCCGCGGCAAGGCGGTCGGCGAGGGCGTGGACGCGCCCGGCAATCGCCTGCAGACCGGCGGGACCGTGCCAGATCGCATAGGCCGTCGCCATGTTGGCAAGCAGCGCCTGCGCGGTGCAGATGTTGGAGGTAGCCTTGTCGCGGCGGATGTGCTGCTCGCGCGTCTGCAGCGCGAGGCGATAGCCCGGGCGACCCTTGGTATCGGTCGACTGACCGACAAGGCGGCCGGGCATCAGACGGGTCAGTTTGTCGGAGACGGCGCAATAGGCGGCATGCGGGCCGCCAAAGCCCATCGGCACGCCGAAGCGCTGCATCGAACCGACGGCGATGTCGGCGCCGAGCTTCGCCGGCGCCTCCGTCAGCGTCAACGCAAGCGGGTCGGCGATGAAGACGACCAGCGCGCCGGCGGCGCGGGCCTTCTCGATCGCTGCCTTGTGGTCGCCATAGACGCCGAACGTGTCCGGCCACGAGACGAGGAGCGCGGCGGTGTTGTCGTCGATCGTCTCGCCGTCGACCTCGGTGCCCAGCGGCTCGGCGCGGGTGCGCACGACGTCGAGCGTCTGCGGATGCGGCGTGCCGGCCAGCGCCACCTTGGTGCGTTTGTCGCGGTGATGGCGCAGCGCGATGCCGACGGCTTCGGCGACGGCGGTCGCCTCATCGAGCAGCGAGGCCGATGCCACCGGCAGGCCGGTCAGCTCGGTGACCAGGGTCTGGAAGTTGAACAGCATCTCCAGCCGGCCCTGGCTGATCTCGGCCTGGTAGGGCGTGTAGGCCGTGTACCAGGCCGGGTTCTCGAACATGTTGCGCTGGATGACCGGCGGCACAAAAACATCGTGGTAGCCGGCGCCGATGAAGCTCTTCAGCACCGTATTCTTCGCCATGGTCGCCGACAATTCCGCCAGCGCCTCGGCTTCGCTGGCCGGAGCAGGCAGGGCGAGCGGCCGGTCCAGACGGATCGACTTCGGCACGGCCTGGCTGATCAGCGTCTCGACGGACGGAACGCCGATGACGGCGAGCATGGCTCTGACATCGTTGAGGCCGGGACCGATATGGCGGGCCGAGAAGGGAATAGGTGCTGCGGTCATTTCTAAAATCCCGGTATCAGCCAATATGGGCTTTGTAGGCGGCCTCATCCATGAGGCTGGCGAGCTGGCTCTCATTGGAAAGCTTCATCTTCCAGAGCCAGCCGTCGCCGGTGGCCGCCGAATTGACCAGCGAAGGGTCGGACGACAGTGACGTGTTGGCTTCGGTGATCTCGCCGTCCACCGGCGCGTAGACATCGGAAGCCGCCTTGACGGACTCCACCACCACGGCAGTGTCGCCCTTGGCGAGCTTGCGGCCGATTTCCGGCAGTTCGACAAAGACGAGATCGCCGAGCTGCTCCTGCGCGTAGTCGGTGATGCCGACGGTGGCGACCCCGCCTTCGACGCGCAGCCATTCATGGTCTTCAGTAAAATAGGTGTTTGCCATCGGGAAATCATCCTTTGCGGTAGCGGTGTGGCGTGAAGGGCAGGGACGTGACGTCGACCGGGATTTTCGTCCCGCGGACATCGGCGAACAGTCTGGTGCCGGGCTTGGCCAGCGCGGTGTTGACGTAGCCCATGGCGACCGGGTGGCCCGTCGAAGGGCCGAAGCCGCCCGAGGCGACGTGGCCGGCCGGATTGCCGTCGGCGTCGACCAGCGCCGCGCCGGCGCGCACCGGCTGGCGGCCATCCGGCTTCAGGCCGACGCGCTTTTGCGATGGCCCGCGCTCGAGGATCGAGCGCAGCGCGTCGGCGCCGATGAAATGACCGGACGCGCGGACCTCCTTGGGGATTGCCCACATCAGCCCGGCGCTTGCCGGATCGATCTCGGGTGTCAGGTCCTGGCCGTGCAGGCAAAGCCCGGCTTCGAGCCGCAGGCTGTCGCGGGCGGCAAGGCCGATCCATTGCACGCGCTCGTCCTGTAGCAGCTTGGCGATGAGATCGCGGGCATCCGCCTCCGGCAGGCCGATCTCGAAACCGTCCTCGCCCGTGTAGCCGGAGCGGCTCATGAACCAATTTGGCCGAGGCTCGACGCCGTGCATGAACAGCAGCGAGCCGGTCTCTATGCCGGCGCGCGAAAGAGCTGCCCAGGCATCCGGGCCCTGGATCGCCAGGAAGACGCGGTCGAGCGGCTCGACCCTGGCGTCGAAATCGGCGGCCAGCGCACGCAGGTGCTTTTCGTCCTCCGCCGCGTTGCCGGCATTGGCGACCACCATGAAGCGATTGTCGCCGAGCCTTGTGACGATCAGGTCGTCGATGATGCCGGCCGCCTCATTGAGCAAGAAAGTGTATTTGGACTGGGAGATTTCCAGCGCGCCGGCATCGAGCGGGCAGGCGCGGTCGAGAAGCGCGGCGGCGCCCGGGCCGCCGACCTCGAACAGCTTCATGTGCGAGATGTCGAACAGGCCGGCATGCTCGCGCGTGTGGAGGTGCTCCTTCATCACGCCGGGTGGATAGGTGAGCGGCATCGACCAGCCGGCGAACGCGCCAAAACGCGCGCCGGCCGCGCCGTGCAAATCCTCGAGGGGTAGGTGTTTGGTGTCTTCGCCTGTCATGTCTTCTCCAGAGTCGCACGCAATCGACCGCCAATCGCGGTCCAGTCCGTGCCCCTCTGTCTGAAGCCTGAGAGACTCGCGCCCCGTAACTCTGTCGGCAGCGCTTACACCTTCGGCGCGGGAAAAATCCCGACTTTCCAGAGTTGTCTTTCCCGTCAACGGTTCTTTTGCCTGAGAGATTTCGGGCGATTTCCCCTTCGGCGACAGCTCTCGCTGCTCTCTCCCGCAAACAGGTGGGACTCAGTCACCTGAGTCCCCGACGCGCCATCCATAGCCCGTCGGCGACACCTTGTCACCTCCCAGCGACATCTAGGTGTGTTGATATTCAGGTGACGCCGGCCTGCAAATGACGGCCTGCTGCCCTTCCGCATGCATTGGCTGACAAGTCTTCGCTAACCACGCCATTTGCCGGTTTCTCAAGATAATGCTGATAAAGCTCAATTGGACAATGCATTGGGTTCGCCGGCAACAGGCGACGGGCAGGGACGGCAGATGGGCGAATTGATCATGAGCGCTCCAGTGGCGGGGCTGACCTCCAAGAACCGCATCACGGCCGGGGACGTGACAATGCTGCGGCGCGAAGTGTTCGCCGACGGCGTCGTGAGCCGCGGCGAAGCCGAGGCGCTTTTCGCGCTCAACCAGACGGCACGGGACAAGTGCCCGGAATGGGCGGCGTTCTTCGTCGAGGCGGTGACCGACTACATCGTCCACCAGGAGAAACCGGAGGGCTATATCTCCGAGGAGAACGCCGGTTGGCTGGTCCGCACCATCTCGCGCGACGGCATGGTCGACAGCCGCACCGAACTCGAGCTTCTGGTGCATGTGCTGGAGGAGGCGAAATCCTCACCCAGCCAACTTTCGGCCTATGCGCTGGAGCAGGTCGCCAATGCGGTGATCGACGGCAAAGGCCCGCTGATGCTCGGCGGCAACCTTGTACCCGGGCTGATCGCCGAGGCCGAGGTCGATCTTCTGCGCCGCATCCTCTATGCCTATGGCGGCCACGGCAACATTGCCGTCACCAAGGCCGAAGCCGAGATCCTGTTCAGGATCAACGACCGGACCGCGGCAGCCAACAACGATCCCTCGTGGAACGACCTCTTCGTTAAGGCGATCGCCAATTACGTCATGTGCTCGGCCGGCTATGAGCCGCCGACGCGCGAGGTGCCGCTGCGCCACGAAACCTTCCTGGAGCATGCCGAACCGGAGATCGGCGGCTTCTTCAGCCGCATGGTGTCGGGCGGGCTCGCCGGTATCATGGAAGCCTACCATTCGCCCGGCGACATCGAGGCCGAGTGGGAAGCCAAGAACAGGGCGGCCGAGGCGCTTGCCCGCCGCGCCGAGACGATCGACGCCGGCGAGGCCAGGTGGCTGGCCGAGCGCGTCGGCGATGGACGGCGTCCGCTGCGCGACAACGAGCGCGCGCTGCTGACGCTGATCAAGCACGCCTCGCCGGAAATCCATCCGGCGCTAAAGCCGCTGCTCGACAAAGTCGCTTGAGGGCTACTGCTTTTGCTTGGCTTGCTCCGGCTTGGCGCCGGTGTCGAAGCGCGACATCCATTTGAAGCCGCCGAACCAGTAGCGGCGGACGCCGGCGATGGTGCCGTCGGCGGTGCGCGCGCCGATCCAGTTGTTGACGTACTGGGCGAGGCGAATGTCATCGGGGCGCAGGGCGAAGGCTTCCGGCGTGCGCAGCAACGGGCCACCCACCAGCTTGAATTTCGCGTCATAAAGCCTGGCCGCCATCTGGGGCGTCGGCGACGTGGCCACCATGGCTTGCGCGTTGCCGCCAATGAGCGCGGCAAAGACGTCGGTGGTGTTGTCGAAGGATAAGATCTCCGCCTTCGGGAAAGCCTCCTTGGCCGCCGCCTCGTCGGTCGAATTGGAGAGCACGGCGATCTTGTAGCCGGACGCCGTCAGCGCCTTGCCCGGCCGCCTGCCGAGGCTGGCAATGGAGGCAACGATGCGAATGTCGGCGGTGCCCGTGGGATTGGAGAATACGATCTCGCGGGCGCGCTCCGGCGTGTTGGCATAGCCGGCCGCGATCAGGTCGAAGTCACCCTTCAGCAGCCGTGCCTTCAGGTCGTTCCAGGGCACCTCGACCAGCTTCAACTCGACACCGAGATCCGACGCGAGCGCATTGGTCAGATCGACATCGTAGCCCGCGAATTTCCCGTCGGCCTTTTTGAGAATCCAGGGCGGATTGATTGCAACTCCGACCGTCAGCGTCTTCTGGTCAATGACGCGCTTGAGGCTGTCGTCGGCGCGGGCCGGCAACAGAGCCATCCAGACAGAAAGAGTAAGTATAATTGCGGCGATTATCTTAGCGCGCATGAATACAACCTCGCTTCTGGCCCCTCCGGTTGTCAGAGTTACACAGAGGTGCCATTCTGTCGATAGCGGAACCTGATGGAGATTTGCCAATGTCGACGCGGATGGCGGTTATCGGTTCGATGATGTTCTTGGCCTGCGCCTTCGGCAATCCGGCAAAGCTGTCGCTTCTGCCCGATGCCGCGCAGGCCGCTGGACGCGTGGTCTGCTCCAGCGCGGATTATCGCTATTCCTATTGCGGGGTCGACACGCGCGGCGGCGTGCAACTGACCAATCGGCTGTCGAAGTCTCGTTGCCAGTACGGCACAAGCTGGGGCTACGACGGCGGCGGCATCTGGGTGGACAAGGGCTGCTCGGCGGAATTCCTGGTCGCCGGCTCCGGCCGCAGGCCGTCTCCCGGCGATGCGGCGGCGGCGATCATCGTCGGCGGCATCGTCGGCGCGATCCTCGACAACAACAACCGCCACGGCCACCATTCGGACAATTACTATCCGAGGCCCCAGCCGCGCCGCGACGACCGATGGATCGACCCGACGCCGCAGTTCGACAGGGACGGCAATCCCAATTTCGATACCCACGGCAACTATCAGGGATGCCACGGCGTCGGCTGCATGGTGGATGATCCGGACGAATGATCGCGCCGCCAAGGTCTGCGTGCTGAACGCCAGACCCGTCCGGGTGCTGCCTATCGGGGAGCCATCGTCTTGCAAAGGATGATGTTGGAATGGCCTTCGGGCCACCCGATGAATTCGGCCATACGCTCGAAGCCGGCTTTTTCGTAGAGGCCCGGCGCCTGGAAGTCGTGTGTCGAGACCCACACGCGCCGCACGCCTCGAGCGACAGCCTCGGAGACAAAAGCATCGAGCAGCTTCCTGCCATGGCCGACACCTCGGCAGGATTCCTCGACCCACATCAATTTGAGTTCGGCGATCCCCGCCCAGGAATAGCCGGCGGCGACGCCGACAGCGTGTCCGGTTTTGTCCCGCAACGCAAAGACCAGGTTCCGGTCATCGTCACGGCCGACAAGGCGCCGGTTGTCGCCGTTCAAGCGCTCCTCGATGGCATCGAGTTCGGTCGGCGCCAGATCATGCTCCGCCTGCAGGCGAGGGGCCATCAAATGCCGCCATACCAGTCGTAGCCATTGTCCTCCCAATAGCCGCCGCGGCCGCCGCCGATATTGGCGAAGCTGTCGACCAGCTCGATCTTGTAGAGATATTTCGGCATCTTGTAGCCGAGCTGGCGCTCGACACGCACGCGCAGCGGCGCGCCGTTCTCGACCGGCAGCGGCTTGCCGTTGAGGCCATAGGCCAGGATCGTCTGCGGGTGGCGTGCATCGATCAGGTCGATGGTGCCGTAGTATTTGATGTCGCCAGACAGGCTTTGCTCGATCGTGTCGAGGCAGTGGAACATGACGTAACGCGCCTGCGGCTTGACCACGGCCTGGTCGAGCACCAGCGACAGCGGCGTGCCGGTCCATTTGGCGATGCAGCTCCAGCCTTCGACGCAATCGTGGCGCGTGATCTGGGTGCGGCTCGGCATGTTCTGGAGCTGCTCGCGGGTGAGCGACAGCGGCTTTTCGACGAGGCCGGTAACCTCCAGGCGCCAGTCGGCGAAATTGTTGGCAAGCAGGCCCTTATAGGTGTCGTCGTCGGGCGCGGTGACGCCGTTCGGGCGCTGCGGCTGGCGGATATCTGCCTCGGTGAATTCCGGCGCCAGCGCGTCGCGGCCGGCAAGCAGGCGCTGCGCGCGCCAGGTCAGGCCATTGGCGTTTTCGAGGAAGCTGCGCAGGCCGCCGCCGATGCCGAGCCCGCCGTCGAAGGCATCACAGCCGGACAGCATAATGCCGGACAGGCCGAGGCTGGCGGAGGTGAGGAATTTTCTTCGGCTTATCTGGAACTTGGGCATGTCAGATGCTCCTTTCGGCCGGCTCGTCGTGTTTCTCGGGCGGGTCCGTGCGATACCAGCCCGTAATGATCGAGCGCAGCTCGTTGATCGGGCCGGCCGCCAGAATCATCAGCATGTGGATGATGAAGAAGAGGACGAGCAGCACCATGACCGTGAAGTGGATGGTGCGCGCCGTCTGCCGCCCGCCCAGGATTTCATTGAGCCAAGGGAGCACCGAATTCATGCTCGGCGACATCGCAAGGCCGGTGATGATCATCAGTGGCAAGAGCACGAACAGCACGCCGCCATAGGCCATTTTTTGCAGCGTGTTGTATTCGCGCGTGTGGTGGAATTTCAGCTTCGCGTGGTCGACGATGTCTTTCGGCAGCCTGCGCAAATCGTCCAGGCGCGGCGCGAGGTCGCGACGGACATGGCCGTTGACGAGGCCCGCAATCAGCCAGACGAGCAAAGTGGCGGAAAGCACCCAGGCGAAGAAGAAGTGCACGACGCGCGCTGTGCCGAGGTCGTAGTAGGAGGGGATCGTCGCCCAGGCCGGGAAGGCGCGCGGCGTCTCCTGCCCAGGCGGGCCGGACCAGCCGAGCACGCCGGTGGTGTCGAAGCGGTGGCCAAAAATCTCGGTGAAGCCGCGCGGGCCGTTGTCGGTGTTTTCGGCGCCGATCTGGAGGATCGTGTTGTTGTATCCGAAACCGGATTCCTTGCCGATATAGAGCTGCGGCCGCGCGTTGAAGATCTGCAGGCCGGAAAGCAGCATGAAGAACAGGGAAAAGGCCCACAGCCAGTGCGTCAGGCGCGTCCAGCGCGACTGCCGGTAAATCAGCGTCGCATCCTTCGGCGCGGCATCCGCCTCTGTGGCGGGTTGGCTCCTGGCAATGGTTTCCATTGTTCTTGCCCTTCTGGCCGCAATCCCCTGGCGGCCTCAGCGTAGCGTTCTCTCCCCAATACGTCGCCAACCCAAGCGGTGTTTCATCCGATCACGGATTTATTACGGGCTGCCGAGGCTGACGGCGAGGTTGACGGCGGCAGCAACGATGACGGTATTGAAGAAGAACGCCAGGATCGAGTGGACAAGCACGACGCGTCGCATATGCGAGGTTGTGATGCCTGTGTCGGCAGTCTGCGCGGTCATGCCGATGACAGTCGCGAAGTAAAGAAAATCCCAGCCTTCCGGCCGCTTGCCGCCGGGGAATTCGAGACCGCCGACCGGTATCTTCTTCTTGGTTTCGGCATCAATCGCATCCCCATCCATCCAATAGACATGCGCGTAGTGAAGCGCTGCCATGGTGTGGATGGCGAACCAGCCAAGCGGCATCGACAGCAACGCGAAACTCAGCACGATGGGGCTGCTGCCCTTGTGATTGATCAGCTGGAACAGCAGGACGATGGCGACGCCGACGACGGCGAGCGTGATGGCAAAGATGCCCAGAAGCGGCAGATCGATCTCTCGCGCGTTCTTGCTCAGATAACGGCCCGTCAGCCGCGGCATCTGACGCAGAACGAGAATGATAAAGGCGGCGAAGAACGCATTGGCGCCGATCGAGATCGAATAGGGGAACGGCGCGCGCAGGAGCAGCGCGATTGCCAACGCGGCGGCGCCGACACAGGCCGATACCGCGAATTGCATGTGCCGGTGCAACGGGTCGCTGATGGGCGTATCGGTGGTCATAGCCGGCCTAATGGCGACGGTTTTCTAGTCCGGTGTGACGGATTTTAACGCGCGCCGCAAGATGCGGTCGAGCTCGCCGAGAAAGTTCGACCTGTCCTTTGGCGTGAAGGCGGCGTTGAAGCCGCGGCTTTCACCGGTCTCGCGCAGATGCTGCTTCAAGTCACGCATCGCCACCGCCATGCCGATGGTCTCGGGCGTAAACGGGCGGCCGGTGGGTCCCACCACATGCGCACCGAGCGCGACCGTGCGCGCGGCAAGCGGGATGTCGGCCGTCACCACGACGTCGTTGAGCCTGGCGTTCTCGACGATCCAGTCGTCCGCGGCGTCGGCGCCTTTCGAGACGACGACGTTGCGGATCATCGGATCGCGCGAGGGGCGCAGCCCGCCATTGGAGACATAGGTGACGACGACGCCATGGCGTTCCGCCACCTTCTCGACCTCGGCCTTCACCGGGCAGGCATCGGCATCGACATAGATGATGGGCGCAGGCAATCGTCTCTCCAATGTGCAAGGGGCCGGCGCTGGCCGGCCCCTTGCCTGAAATTTCGGGAATTGTCAGGCCGGCAATGCGCCGGACTTCTTGGCCGTCCAGGTGGCGATATAGTCCATCAGGC
>SAQE01000040.1:0-5184 GCA_004020545.1 Mesorhizobium sp.
CCAACTATTTCAAGGCCGCTGGATATGACCCGGATTAAATCGGACGTGCTCTAGCGTTAATCGTACTGTGGCGTGAACGAGCGCCAACGTGTCTTCTTATAGCGTTCTGCCGCGCAGTGCGGATGCGGTAGAGAAGCATCGCGACGCCGGTTCCTGTTCTAGTCTAGGTGATATAAATAGAGTTCGGTAGACCCTGCAGCCTTTCTAGTCTTTTTCTTGCCCAGCGACAAAGGCTATCCAGAGAGGCTGGAGGAGTTACTGGCTTAGTGGGTATCGAAGTCGTTGTAGGGGGTCTGGAGAACGATGCAGACGTACGCTTCGAGCAACGCTTGGCGTGTGGGGTTCGGCTCCGAGACGTAGCGAAAACTCATGCGGCGAATGCGTGCCTTTGCCTCCATGAAAGCAGCTACGAATTCAGGATTGAGCATTAGTCTCCGGCACGGCTCTTCTCGCCCTTCTGGTAGCTCGGCTTGAGATTGCCGGTCGCCTCACGCGCCAACTTGAATGCGAAACTGGCTCGGTTGTGGTCGGAAGCGGGAATGCAGTGCCAATCGTAACGGTTAGTGATGTTCTTGGCTCGCCCAACGTAAAGGTGCCTGTCGCCTTCCGAGAAAAGGTAAATGCCGTTAACTCGGTCTTTCGGCGCTGCACCCGAAATTGGCTCCATCGCCATAAGCCGCTCATGGGCCGGGTGGAGGCTTTCGACGATCCGCTGAAATCTCAAATGCACAATTGACCTTCCCAAGTGCCAGACGCAACCTCACTGCTTAAAACAATGCTCCCGATGCCACTGCAAGAACCGAGGATGCGGGCGTTGAGACAGTCGGCTCGGCGAGAGCGCTCGGCGCGTTTTGTTGATAAATCCGTGCACACTGTCGAGGTCGTTGACCTGTCGCGAGATCAAAATTTCCAGATCGTCGGATAGGCTGATCAATCCGCGATCGAACATCCAATGCGCTGTGCCGGACAGCGCGATGCCATTGTTGATGACATCGGGCCCGTTCGCTTCGACTGGTCGAATATGCGCGGCGGAAACCTCGGCTCGGCCGCCGCCATTGATCAACTTCAGTCCTGTGATCGCGCAGCGTTCGTCGTAGGCGCGCAGGACGATGCGGCGGAAGATGCGGTCCCGCACTATTCGCGATCCGATGTAGCTCACCCGGTCGCGACTCTGTTCCAACTGAAATGGCGCCTGTTCTTCCTGAAAGCCGCCGCCTATTTCATCGACGCGCGGTAGCACCAATTCATTTGCGTCGAAGGCCAGATCGATGATGCGGTTGAGGTCGGCAGGACTAAGCGGACGGACGGCGGATTGGGCGCGACCGGAGATTCTGCCCTCGTCATTGAGCAGACCCCGTTCGACCAGACCGTCGGCCCCATTGAATGGAACAGGATTGATGAAATCGAGGTAGGTTCCGGGCTCGATCAGAGCGAGGTACATGCCAGGCGCTGCAGGGTCGGGAATGACCTGCTGGACCTTGGCCATAGCGAAATAGCCACGGGTATCGTTTACCTTGCTGGGCTCGTAGTAAATGATCCAATCGCCGACACAGGCTTCGACACGGCGCAGATACTGGCGGGGGAACTGGTATTGCTCAGCGGGGCTGTCATCGTAGATCGAATCTGTACGGTGAATGAAGACCCCGAATCCCATGATGTTCCTGCGCTGCGTTGCTTGGGGATATCAACCTCACATGTAACACCGAAATCCTATCCTTGGTGCTTAGTCCAGGCCGACGAAATTCTTCGCCAAGGCGCAGGTCTTTTCGAACCAGGTGATCGGACCCTCTGCCCTCGCCTTTCCACAGCCCACCTGACCTTTTCTGGGTGCATCGCTCGGCTCTGCCTATCGCAACGGCAGTTCGTCTATCGGTGTGGCATTTCTGCCACCACTGATTGAAACAACCTCTGCTAGAAACGCGTCGGGTTTATAAAGGGGTATGGGGCTATGCTTGCGCGCTTTTCAGCGAAATCTATTCTTTTGTCTGCCGTTTCCCTGGTCGCAATGATGTCCGCCGCGCATGCGGCCGATGTCGTGCAGGCGGCGCCGGGCTTCAACTGGAGCGGTCTCTATGTCGGCTTCGGCGTCGGCGCCGGCGCCAATGTGCATGAGATCAGCGGCGATATCCTTCCGGGCGTCTCGCTCAACGGCATCGGCGGTGAAGGCATCTATGGCGAAGCCACCGTCGGCTACGACTATATGGTCTCGCAGCGCTTCCTGCTGGGCGCCCTGCTCGACGCTCATGTCGGCACCATCAAGACCTCGCTCGATGCGTTCGGCCTCAGCGCGGACGTCAAGGAGACCTACGGCTTCGATGCCGGCCTGCGCGCCGGCTATCTGTTCACGCCGAGCACGCTGGGCTACGTGCTTGGCGGCTACGCCTGGCAGAAATACAAGCTCGACACCAATGCCGGCTTCGGCATGGATTGGGACCAGGGCGGTTATTTCGTCGGTGCCGGTGTCGAAACCGCCATCAACGCCAACTGGACGATCAAGGGCGAGTACCGCTACACGCGCTTCAGCACCACGGACGATCTGCTTTCGCAGTTCGGCGCGCCGGACGGCGCGCTCAACCTCGACACCTCGCGCCACACCTTCCAGGTGGCCGCCAGCTGTCGCTTCAACGCCGCCAACGGCGGAGCTGCCGGCTTCGAGACGCCGACCTACAATTGGACCGGCTTCTATGTCGGCGGCGGGCTCGGCGCTGGCGCGTCCGTGCACCAGATCGACGTTCCGCCGGCCGGCGTGACGTTCAACGGACTGGGCGGCGAAGGCGTGTTCGGCGAGGCGAGCCTCGGCTACGACCAGGACTTCGGCAGTTGGGTGGCGGGCATCATGGTCGATGCGCGTTACTCCGGCATGACCTCGGAGCTCGACCTCGGCGGCGGCCAGATCAACCTCGACACCGACTATGGCTTCGATGTCCTCGGCCGCGTCGGCATGAAGGTCAACGACGCGACGCTGGCCTATGCGCTGGCCGGCTACAGCTGGCAGCATTTCGACCTCAACGCCTCCGACCCGATCGGCGATATCATCGACTGGGGCTCGAGCGGCTTCTCGGTCGGCGGCGGTCTGGAAACGGCCGTGTCGGACAAGATGACGGTCGGCATCGAATACCGCTATTCGCAGTTCGAGAAGCACGACTTCTCGGCGGATCTAGGCGCGCCGGACGGCAGCATCACCTCGACGCCGTCCTTCCACACCGTGCGGATCGACGCCAAGTACAAGTTCAACTAAGCAAAGGGCCCTCCAGCCAAACAAGAAAGCCCGCCCAACGGCGGGCTTTCTTGTTTGTCGGAAACACGCCGGGGTGTGCGTCCTATGGTGCGAGTCCTGACCAATGGAGAGCACCATGAGAAAACTCATCGTCACCGAGTTCATCAGCGTCGACGGCATCGCCGAGGTCGAGAAGCTGCCGAACGTCACCTGGAACGACGAGATGAACGCGTTCAAGGAGGACGAGCTCGCCGACAGCGGCGCCATGCTTCTCGGCCGCACGACCTACGAGATCTTTGCCGGCTCATGGCCCAAGGAAACCGGGGACTTCGCCGACCGCTTCAACGCACTGCCGAAATATGTCGCCTCGACCAGCCTGAAGGCGCTCGACTGGCAGCCGGCGGAATTGCTTGCCGGTCCCCTGCCGGAAGCGGTCGCCAGGCTGAAGCAGGAAAGCGGCGGCAACATCTACGTGCACGGCAGTCTGAGCATTGCCCGGCAGTTGCTCAGCCACGGCCTCGTCGACCGCCTGAGGCTGCTCGCCTATCCCGGCGCCGTCGGCCAGGGCAAGGCGCTGTTTCCGGCCGAGGAGCCGGTTGCGCTGGAGCTGGGCTCGGCCGTGCCCTTCAGCAATGGCGTGGTGGCGCTGGAGTACAGGCCGGCGGCGAAACCGTAGGCGCCCCGCTACCTGAGCGCGCGGCCGATCTGGTGCTGGCCGAACGATCGAGGGCGAAACGGGATCGCCCCCGATCGGTATCCAGACGGCTGCGGCTTCGTCAAATATGGAGCTGCAGATAGCTGCCCGAATAATTCAGCGCGGCGGCGACAAGGCCGAAATGATCGCCCTCGTCCACGGCAGACAGAACGTGCAGTTGATTCTGCGACACGACAAGGTTGTTGCCGGCGGCGCCATCGGTGGTGGCGTTCATGTCGGCGAATATGGAGCTGCCGGATGGCACACCACCAACCGAATCCTGCCAGGCGGCGCTGCTTGCCTTGACTGTCGTGGTGAAGCCGTCTTTGCCCGGCTCCTTCGCATTGTTGTAGTTGAGGACAAAATTGCCGCCCTGCAGCGTCGCGCCGCCGTTCTTGATCAGCCAGTCGGCGATATTGGCAATCATCCCGTCCGGGGCGTTGAAGTCCGGAACACCGGCCTCATTCAGCAGCGTGGTGATCGCATAGCGTACGAAATCGCCGAGCTTGTCCCCGCCCTTGCCGTTGGCCCCGCCGACGATCTCCTGGGCATCGTCCCATTCGATGACAAGGGAGTTGCCACCGGACCCCTGGAACACCAGATCCTTGTGGCCGTCGCTATCGACATCGACATTCCCGGGCAGAAGATCTGCGATGTCCGGCTGCACGATCGTGCCGTCGGCGGCGAGCTTGGAAGCGAGAGAGACCCCGTTGCCGTCAACCTTGCCGTTGCTGGTATCGGGACCGTTGATCGGAGCGTCCCACACATATTCGTGATTGTACCAGAAACCGGGGGTGAGCCCGAGGGCGCCAAGCTCGTGATTGCCGAACGTCAGAGCGTCGCCGACGTCGACTTCCGTTTGCGCCGGGTCGAGCTGCCCTTCCTGACCGCTGACCGCGACGAGTTCTTGTCCGCTCGTGAGGGTCACCGTCGTGGTGGCGTCGCCGATGCCATCGTTGTCGTGATCGACGGTCGCCGCCCAGGTCGTTCCATCCGTGAACAGTTCGCTGACCGTATACGTGCCCGGACGAAGGTTCTCGAATGAGAAGTAGCCGTTTGCATCGGTCACGGTGTCGACGGTATCGATCGTGCCGTTACCGTCCACATCACCCTTCAGTTCGATGGTGATGTTCGCCATCGGGGTATCTGTTCCGTCGAATTTGCCATTGGCATCCACGTCCTCGAATTTGAAGCCGTGGATGGAACCCAGCACGACGTTGGTGAAGTCGTTGCCGCTGTCGGTGCCGCCGCTGCCGGGATTGTCGATGGTCTG
>SAQE01000040.1:5193-25331 GCA_004020545.1 Mesorhizobium sp.
TTGGTGAAGTCGTTGCCGCTGTCGGTGCCGCCGCTGCCGGGATTGTCGATGGTCTGCACCAGAACGCCGGTCTGCTCGGAGCCGCCGGGCACAACCTCGTAGATGTTCTTGCCGACATCGGCCAGCGTCAGCCCGCCGATCGACCAGTTGCCGGAAGCGTCGGTCGTCGTCGTGCGGTCGCCGGCGCTCAGGTCGCCGCTGTTGTCGTCGTCGATGAAGATCGTCACCGGGTCATGCGACCAGGCGGTGTCGTCGGCGGTCTTGCCGTCGCCGGTCAGGTCCTCGTACTTGGTGCCGGAGACCGAGAACTTCTCGAAGTTGACGAAGTCCTGGTCGGTCAGGTTCTGGCCGGAGGTGAGGTTGTCCTGGTCGATCTGCACCGGGCTCACATTCGTCCAGCCCGACTGGCTCTCTTCCTCGATCAGGTAGTCGCCGGGCAACAGGCCGGTGAACTGGTAGAAGCCGCTGCCGTCAGTGGTCGTCTGCGCCACCTGCTCGCCGGCATCGGCGGTGTTGTTGTGGTTGGCGTCATTGTAGAGCGTGATCGTCCAGCCGCTCACCGCGGTCTGATCACCCGTCGTCGCCAGGCTGCCGTCGGCGTCCTCGAACTTGTGGCCCGAGATCGAGCCCAGTTGGAAATTCCCGAAGTCGTTGTTGTGGCTCTCCTCGCCCGCCGCCAAGGTGACGGTGTACTCGCCCTCCGCGTTATTCGGCGCATCCTGCGACCATCCTGCCTGCTGCAGCTCTCGGATCGTGTAGGTGCCGGGCGTGACGGTGAAGTGATAGTACCCGTTTGCGTCGGTGACCGTAGACGGCTCGCCCGAATCCAGTTGGTTGTTGCCGTTGACATCGAGGTAGATCGTCCAGCCGCTGAGAGCCGGCTCCCCGGCTTCCCAGACGTGGTCGGCATTCAGGTCGTTGAATTTGTGGCCATCGATCACCTGGCCGATCTGGCGGTTCCATTCCTCGAAGCCGGAATCAGCCGTCCAGGTGCTCTGTGCCGTTTCCGTAGGCCCTTGATAAGCGCCGGCCTGGTAGCCGAAGCCGGAATAGAGATAGATATAGGGCTTGCTCGGATCGAAAGCGCTGACCGGAACCAGCAACGACATGTCGGTGGTGTTGCCGCTGCCCGGCTGAAGCTCGCCGTTCAGCCCGACAAACTTGTCGCCGCCGGCATCGAGATTGTAGATCAGCGAGGCGCCGTCCGCCGCGGGGAAGGCGCCGGTGCCCTGGCTCGGGGTCGCTCCGGGTGCGTAGTCATGCAAGTCGCCTGCAGAGGCCTGCCAGATCTGGAGCGAATCCAGGGAAAGGTTTTGGGAAGTGGCGACGTTGGATTCGTTGATGTCGAGATCAAATCGATAGTAGCCGACACCATTTACGAATTGAATCGGAATGTCGGCAATATTCACTGAATGAACGTACTGGGTACCGCCCTTGGAGGTATTATCAAGAACAAAGGCATTAAAGTCGGTATTATACCCCTGCTCGGAAGTATTGTTGCCTGAAGCCGAAATTCGGACGAAGGGATCAAGCAGGCCCGTTCCCGCACCGGTGACGACATCCGAGGACGAAAAGATGGCATTGTTGATCGTTACGGTGTTGGCAAAGGTCAGATCGTAGGTCGGCGGGTTCAGCGGCGGCGGTGGCGGCGGCGCATCGGTGAAGTTCACCGATGCCGAGGCGCCGGTCGTCGTATCCGTCGCCGTGAGTGTGAATGCCTGGTTCTCCGCGTCTGCATTGACGTACCACGAGGTCTGGATCGTGCCGTTGACGACGCCATCCAGATCACCGGCGCCACCATCGGTGACGACCCAGGGTGTACCGGTTGCGGTGAGATCGTAGGTGAGTACATCATCCGCGGTGCCGAGGATCCCGTCGGCACCCGCGCTGTGGTGGGCAACCAAAAACGTGAGCGAGCCGCCATCCTCGACGGCGGCGGCCGTGATCCCCACCGTCTCGCCGGGCGCGTAGTCCGCATCGGCCTGGTCGACCGCGACCGCAAGCGGCGGCACCGCGTCGGAGGAAGTCGGATCGGTGCTTCCGGTCACGGTGGAATCGGGTGCTGCGAGCGGATCGTTCGTCAGATTGTCGCTGATATCGCTAGACGCCATAACATTTCCCCTAGCTTTCGGATTCGGTTGCTTATCGTGGCTGCTGTTCTTTCGTGGCTGCTGTTTTCATTTTCCCGCCTGGGCGGGCTTACTCTCTAAAGGCCCGGCTGATCTGGTCCTGCAGCGGCTTCACCAAGTAGGACATCACCGAACGATCTCCGGTCTTGATGAAGGATTCCACCGGCATGCCGGGCACCAGCTTGACCTCGCCGAGGCGCGCCACCTCGGCGGCGGTCGTCTTGATGCGCACGGTGTAGTAGCTGACGCCGGTGCGCTGGTCGGTGGTGATGTCGGGCGAGGTTCGCTCGACCACGCCGTCGATCTGCGGCGTCGTGCGCTGGTTGAATGCCGAAAAGCGCAGCGATGCCTGTTGGCCGACCCATAGCTGGTCGATGTCGCTGGGCGCGATCTTGGCCTCCACCGCAAGGCTGTCATTGTCCGGCACGACCTGCATGATCGTCTGGCCGGGCTGGATCACGCCGCCGATGGTGTAGGCAAGCGACTGCTGCACGACGCCGTCCTGCGGCGCGCGAATGTCGACCCGCTTCAACTGGTCCTCCGCGGCGACCTTGCGCTCCAAAAGTTCGCCCATCTTGCCGTCGATGTCGCGCAGGTCCCGGTTGACTTCGGTGCTGAGGTCGAGGTCGATCTGGATGATCTGCAGCTTGATCTCGGCGATGCGCCCCTGCGCCTGCGCCTGCGCGGCAACGAGCTGGCCGCGTTCGCCGTCGAGGCGCGTGGCCTCGCGCTCGGTCTGCGTCAGCCGGTCGATCGAGATGAGCTTCTTGGCCCAGAGCGCGCGCACGGAAGCGAGTTCCTTTTGTTCCAGCTCGATTTCCTTGCCCTTGGCTTGCGCCTGTGCGGTATCGCCGGCGATCTCCTTCTCGAGCTGGACGATGCGTTCCCCGAGCTGGCCCTTTTGGCCGGTGCGGGACGTGCGCCGCGTCTCGAAATGCTGTTTCTCGCCGGAGATCGCCTCGGCGACATCGGGGTCGGCGGAGCGAGCGAGGAGTTCCGGGGGAAATGCGATGCTGTCGGCGCCCCGGCGCTCGGCATCGAGCCGCGCCTTGCGCGCCGTCAACTGGTCGAGCGCCTTGCTCACCACCGCAAGATTGGCAGCCGGCACGGTTCGGTCGAGACGCAGCAGCAGGTCGCCGGCTTGCACGCGGTCGCCGTCGCGGGCATCGATCTCGGCAACGACGCCGCCGGTCGAATGCTGCACGTTCTTGACATGGGAGCCGACGACGAGCGTGCCGGGGGCGATCACCGCGCCGGCAATCTCAGTGACCGAGGCCCAGCCGCCGACGCCTCCGGCAAGCAGGAGCACGGCTCCGAGCCCAAGCCGTGTGTAGAAGCGGATCGATGCATGGGAGGTGCCCGGCGCAGCCACGCTAATTCCCTCCCTCGGTTCCGTTGGCGACAGCCTGCGGAGCGCCTTCCGCGGCCGCCCTCGGCGGCGGATTGGCCGTGGGCACCGCCCGCAGCATGGGGAACATCTTGGCGAAAACCTTGTCCTTCGGCCCAAACTCATGGATGCGGCCGTGGCTCATCGCCAGGACGAAATCGACGGCCGCCAGCACGTTCGGACGATGAGCGACGATCACAACCACGCCGCCGCGTTCACGAACGCCGAGCATCGCCCGCACCAATGCCTGCTCGCCATCCATGTCGAGGTTGGAGTTCGGCTCGTCGAGCACCACGAGAAACGGATCGCGGTAGAGGGCGCGGGCCAGGGCAATGCGCTGGCGCTGGCCGGCCGAAAGAGCCTCGCCATGCTCGCCGATCTCGGTCTCGTAGCCCTGGCGGAAGCCCACGATCAGGTCGTGCGCGCCAGCCGCCTTGGCCGCGGCGATGATTGCGGCCGGGTCGGCGTCCATCTCGAAGCGGGCGATGTTGTCGGCGACGGTGCCGGCAAACAGCTCCACGTCCTGCGGCAGGTAGCCGATATGGCGGCCACGCTCCGCCAGCGACCACTGATCGAGATCGGCGCCGTCCAGCTTTATCCGGCCGGCCACCGGCAACCAGGCCCCGACGAGCGCGCGCACCAGAGTGGACTTTCCCGACCCGCTCGGGCCGATGATGCCGAGCCCGTGGCCAGCCTCCATGGCGAAGCTGGCATCCTGGACCAGCAGCCGCTGCGACCCCGGAGCCGTGATCGCAACATTGTGCATCATGACGTTGGCGTTCGGCGCCGGCAGCAGCATCGGTTCGGCCTCGGCGGGCAACGCCGCCAGCACTCTGGTCAGCCGTTGCCAGCCTTGCCGCGCGCTCGCGAAGCCTTTCCAGTTGGCGATCGCAAGATCGACCGGCGCCAGCGCGCGGCCGCTGAGGATGGAAGCGGCGATGATGATGCCCGCCGTCGCCTGCTGCTCGATAACCAGCCAGGCGCCGATGCCCAGCATGGAGGACTGCAGCAGCATGCGCAGTATTCTCGATACCGCGCCGATACCGCCGGCGACGTCGCTTACCTTGCGCTGGTCGGCAATGTAATCGAGATTCGCATCTTCCCAGCGTGCGGCGAGCCCGCCGGCCATGCCCATGGCGGCGACGACTTCCGCATTGCGACTGCCGGCGGCGACCAACCCACTACGCCGGTTCCCGCTCAAGGTTGCAGCCAATACCGGCTTTCGCGTCAGCCGCTCGGCAAGCATGGTCAGAGTGATCAGCACGATCGCACCGAACAGCGCCGTAACGCCAAGCACCCAGTGGAACATGAAGATGATGATCACGTAGAGCGGCAGCCACGGCAGGTCGAAAAGCGCCGTCGGACCCATGCCGGACAGGAAGCCGCGCACGCTGTCGAGATCGCGCATCGGCTGCAGGCTGTCGTTCTCGCGCCCAGCCTTCAGCGGCAATCTCAGCAACGACGTATAAACGCGCTGACCAAGCGCCTCGTCGAGGGCGCCGCCTATACGCACCAGCACGCGCCCGCGCACGAAATCGAGAACGCCCTGCCCGCAATAGAGGATGACGAGCAATATCGAAATGCCCGCGAGCGTCGGCAGGCTGCGGCTCGGCAGCACGCGATCATAGATCTCGAGCATGTAGAGCGAGCCTGCAAGCATCAGCACGTTGAGCACGCCGCTGAACAACCCGACGGCAAGAAAGGCCGATCGGCAGTTGGCAAGTGCCGCGGCCAGCTCGGAGCGAGCGGCGTTGGCCACCCGCCCGGTCGGTTTCACCGACGGCTTGCTCCGCGCCGCGGGCCGACGGAGTGCGTCGCCGACGGCATTTTGCGCCGCGTCGCCGCGAGCGCGAAACATCACCAGGCTACCGGCACCCGCCATCGCCACCGCGACGAGCATCGAGCCCATCGATGCATGCCGGCCTGAGCCGAAGAGAAAAAAGCCGGCGACGCATGCGACGAGGGCCAGGCCGAAAAGCCTGATCTTCGCCTGCGCCGAACCAAGCGTTGCCTTGCCCATCAACCCGAGCGACGCCTTACTGAACCCCACGACTTGCCTCTCCCCATCAGGGACACGTCAGCCGCGCTCATCGGCGCATTGACCGCGCAAGGCGGCTGACTGGCCATGGCAAATAGCGCCGAGATTCAGCGCTCAAGTTCGAGAGGGAGGAGGATCGGCGTAGCGTCTGGCAACCCGCGGCGGCGGCCGGCGAACGGCAAAACGCGACAGCGCCTCACGACGACTGGCGGCTCGATGGTGATGCGGCGGCAGAAATGCCGCGCGGTTTCCCACCCCCTGTAGCGCCGTAACTCGTTGTTGCCGGTCGGGAGATTGTTTACGCTACTATATTAGAACATTATTAACTTTATCTGAGCGTGCGTCAACGGGCAATTCGACGAAGAATTGGCCAGGTGGGGTCGAAGTATATGGGAGTATAACGCCAAGGGAAGCGAAGCGTCTCAATCCGGTTCCGCCACGCTGACCCGCCCCCTACTTCTGGCGGAACGCGGTGTGCAGGGACGCCGTCAGCGGACCCAGGATGTAGTCCAGCGCGGTACGCTCCTCCGTCACGATCATGACTGATGCCGGCATGCCGGGGTAGAGCTGGATCTGCGGCGCGGCGGCGAGTTCCTGCGCGTCGACCGCTATGTCGGCGACATAATAGGGAAAGCCTGTCTTGGCATCGGTGACGCGGTCCGCCGAGATATGGGTCACGCGGCCGTGGATGACCGGCGTGGTGCGCTGCTTGTAGGAGGTGAAGCGGACTTCGGCGGTCATGTCGGCGCGCAGGCTGGATATGTCCTCGACCTTGACCTGCGCCTGAACGATCAGCGAATTCCTGGTCGGCACGATGTCGAGGATGGTCTGGCCGGGAGCGACGATCGCGCCGGTCGAGAAGACGGTCAAGTCCATCACCTGGCCGTCATAGGGCGCGCGCACCTCGGCGCGATCGACAGCGGTCTGTGCGGCAAACATCTTCGGCACCAGGTCGGCGAGGTTCGACTGCGTCTCGATCAGCATGGCCGACAGCTTCGCGCGGCGCTCGTTGGTGAGCTGCGCAATCTGGCTTTCGAGTTCGGCCTTGCTCTGGCGGTTGCCCGCGATCTCGCCCAGAGCCTGATCGATCAGGCCCTGCAGGTCGGACGCCGAGCGGTCGAGCTCCAGGATGCGTGGCTTCGTCGTCAGCCCGGCCTTCAGCAGCTTGTTGAGACCCGCCTTTTCATCAATCGTCGACTTGAGCTGCGCGCGGAAAGATTCGACGCGCGCCTGCTTGCCGTCGATCTGCTCGTCGAGCTCGGCGATCCTCTTCTGCAGGATCTGCCTGGCGCCGGCTATCTGCGCGCGCTGGCTTTCGAGGTCGGCGATCTGGTTGGCCATCGCGTCCTGCAGATAGGCCTGGTGCTCGGCGGTGATGTCCTTGGGAAAGGCGACCGCCTCGTGCCCGTCGAGCTCGGCGCGGATGCGGGCATCGGTGGCGCGCAGCAGCGCATATTGCTGGGAATAGAGGTTGAACTCGGAACGGGCGCGGGTGTCGTCGAGCATCACCAGCACGTCGCCTGCCTTGACGATGTCGCCATCCTTGACCCGGATTTCCTTCACCGTGCCGCCGTCGAAATGCTGAACGCTCTTGCGGTTGCCCTCGACCTTCACCACCGCATCGGCAAGCACCGCGCCGTTGAGTGGCGCGACCGCCGCCCAGCCGCCGAACACGCCGAAGAAGGCAAGGATGATGAGCACGCCGACCCAGACCGGCCCGCGGATCGAATCCGGGTTGGCGCCCGCGTCTTTGGCACCCAAGAGGCTGCGGTAGGTGGCTGCGATGTCGGTCATTGGGTCGCCACCGCGATCGGCGCCGCGCGCTGGTTGAGGAGCGCCACGATCTCGTTCTTCATGCCGAAGGCTTCGACCGCGCCATCCCTCAAGAGCAGGATCTTGTCGACATTGGCCAAAGTCGAAGGCCGGTGCGAGACGATGATGATCGTGCTGCCGCGACGCTTGAGCTCCAGCGCGCATTCGGCAAGCGCGCGGTCGCCGTCGGAGTCGAGATTGGAGCTCGGCTCGTCGAGCACGATGAGGTTCGGCGTGCCGAACACGGCACGAGCAAGCGCGATGCGCTGCCGGTAGCCGCCGGACAGCACCGCGCCGCCCTCGCCGATCTGCGTCTCGTAGCCCTGCGGCAGGCGGATGATCATCTCATGCACGCCAGCGAGCCGTGCCGCCTCGATCACTTCGCGGTCGACATCGGTCTTGAAGCGGCCGATGTTGGCGGCCACCGTGTCGGAAAACAGCTCGATGTCCTGCGGCAGGTAGCCGATGTGGTCGCCGAGCGCCTCCCTGCCCCATTGCGTCATGTCGGCGCCATCCAGCCTGACCGTGCCGCGGCTCGGCTGCATGATGCCGGCGAGGTGACGGGCAAGCGTCGACTTTCCGGCTCCGGAAGGGCCGACGATGCCGAGCGCCTCACCAGCTTCCAGCCGGAACGAAACATCGCGCAGCAGCACCTTCTGCAGGCTGGGAATGGCGAAGCTCAACTGCTCGACGGCAATCTTGCCGGTGGGCTTCGGCAGGTTGAACGAACGTTCGCTCCGCGCGCCGCCGTCCAGCAGCTTCTCGACCCTGCCAAGGGCGGCCCGCGCCAGGATCAGGCTGCGCCAGAGGCCGACGATCTGCTCGACCGGCTGCAGCCCCCTGCCCAGCAGCAGGCTCGCCGCGAACATCGAGCCGCCGGTGATCTGCCGTTCAATGACCAGATAGGCGCCGACGCCGAGGATCAGCGACTGCATGGTGAGGCGCAGGAAGCGGATCAGCCCGGACATGAGCGCGGCCCGGTCGCTGGCCTGCCCCTGCTGCCGCAGCGCCAGCCCGCGGTCGCGCCCCCAGCGACGGACGAGGCCGTCGATCATGCCCATGGCGCGAATGACTTCCGCGTTCCTCAGGCTCATCTCGGTGAAATTATAGTTCGCCGTAGCAAGGTCGTTGGCCTGCTTCAGCGGCGCGCGCACCATGTATTCGTTGAGCACCGCCATGGCGATGAGAAGCAGCGACGAGCCAAGAGCGAAGAAGCCCAGCCACGGGTGGAGGAGGAAGATGATGCCGATATAGATCGGCGACCACGGCAGGTCGAACATTGCATGGATGCCGCTGCCGGTGATCACCTGCCGGAACGTGTCGAAATCGCGGACCGGCTGGCTTTGCGAGACACCCTGCGACGGGGTTTCGACGGAGGCCGCCAGGATTTTCGCCGAAAGCAGCCGGTCGAGCCGGGCGCTGGCGCGTGTCAGGATCGCGGCCCGCACGAGGTCGAGGCCGGCAAGCGCCAGGAAGGCCGCAAGCAGCACCAGGGTCAGCATCACCAAAGTGGTCTCGCTGCCACTGGTGACCACCCGGTCGTAGACCTGCAGCATGTAGAGCGGGGATGCGAGGTAAAGCAGGTTGATTGCCAGGCTGAACACCGCCGCGAAGAGGAAATAGCGGCGGCAGGCGAGAAGCGCATCCCTGACGATTCTAGGCTTGCCGTTCAATTCCAGAACCCCACTCGATACTCGTCAGGTCGAAGTTTTCAGTCAGGCGAGCCGCCGCTGCCGGCGGCTCGCCTGAGATTCACACGAACTCGCTCGTTCCGCTGCCGATGCCCGTCAGCGTGAAGTCCGCCGGATTGTAGGTCACGACCGTATGGCCCTCGCCGTCATCCGCGAGCTTGAAGCCGCTCGCATCGTAGGTGCCGAGCAAATGCAGCGTGGCATTGTGCGCGCCGTCCGAGACGGTGAGCGTGCCGCCGCTGCCGTCCTGGCTCGCCTGATAGCTGACCGTCGTGCCGGCACCGAAAGAGATGTCGTTCAGGTCCAGCTTGTCGTCATTGGTGATGCCGCCGATCAGCCCGCTGTAGTCGAATGAATCGTCGAGTTCCAGCGTGCCCGCCGCATTCTGGGCAAAGGTGACGTCCGTCGACGAGGCTGCGCCGAATTCCAGCTTCGACAGGTTGCCGATCGTGGCATCGCCGTCGCCGGTGACCACGCCGTGGATGACGATGTTGCCGCCATTGGCCTCGAGCATGCCGGAATTCGCGACCCCGCCAGCCACGACCAGGCCGCCGGAACCGGTTGCCTCCAGGGTGCCGGAATTGGCGACGACGCTGCCGCCGGTGTCGATGACCAGGGCATTCGAACCGGAGGCAATGATGGTGCCCCTGTTGTCGAGGCCGAGCATGCCATCGCCCAGTTGGCCGGCGCCCGAGATCGTGTTGTCGACATTGGTCAGCGTGACGTCCGGACCGGTGCCGGAAATGATATTGAAAGCGCTGTCCGAGAGAACAAGCTGCCCGCCCCCCTCCAGCGTCACGCCATGCTGGATCACCTGCAACAGCGTTTCACTGCCGGTCGCGTCCAGCGAGATGGTGCCACTGTTGTTGACGGTGCCGCTCAGCGGCAGCAGCGCGCCGTCACCGATGGTCATGGCGCCGGGATTGTTCACCACCGGCGTCTGGTCGAAGACGAAGTTGCCGGCCCCCAGCGCAGACGAATGCACGCCGTCGAGCGTGATCGACTGGCCGTCGGCAAGCGTGATCACCGCATTGCCGTTGCCGTCGTCGACCATATGCGCCTGAACATCGGCGAAGCTCTGGAACCCGGAATAGCCGATCAGATCGATCTGGTCCGCGGCAGCGTCGAAACTGTGCACGCTGTCGTTGCCGATCGGCTGCGAGAAGACGAACAGATCGCTGCCGCTGGAGCCCGTGAGCACGTCGTCGCCCGACCAGGCGAAGATCGGCGAACCCGGCGCGTAGGCCTCGACATTGTCGGCGATCGACATGCTTCCGGTCGTGCCGTCGGCGTTGGTCCAGGTCATTGAGACATCGAGCACCACCGCGCCGGCGAAACTGGCGGGCGTGGTGACGGTCAGCTCATGGACGGCATTGGTCTGCACCGTCCAAGACCCGTCGGCGTTCTGCGTAGCGCCGTCGATGGTCCAGCCGGAAGGCACGTCCTTCACCGTGACGGTGACGGCCTGGCCGTCTGAGGGATCTATTAGCGCGAGATTGATCGGCTCGCCGGCGACGCCGGCGGGCAGATTGAATATCGGGCTCCCTATCCCTCCATGTCCGGTAGAATCTGTCCAGAATGATGACCCCGTGCCGCTGCTTATCACGCGAATAGTGTGCGATCCCGCTCCAGTGGCGTCCTTAAGAGCCAGCGTGTAAATGTCTTGGCCACCAATCATCCCTACGTGAATAATCGGCCCATCGACAGTTGCTCCGACGATCTGAAGGTCGCTGAGGTCAAATCCTGTAACCGCTTCGCTAAATGTAAATGTAACAGTAGGTTTCGAACCGTTGTTGTTCGATGTAATGACCACGGTCGGCGGCGCGTCGGCGGTGTTGACGGTATAGTTGACTGAGTTGGTCGTGGCCGCTGGGGCATTACCCGCTGGGTCTTGCCAGGAAGTGCCTACGGTGATGACGTTGGTCGCATCATTGATCGACGCCAGCGGCGTCAAAGTGGCCGTGAAGACCTTTGGATCGCCCGTCGGCGTTATTGCACCCAGGGTTGCGCTCGTGGTGTCATAGCTCACGTCTGCCGCAGAGAAGTTCGACGGAACCTCACTGAAGGTAAAGGTCACTGTCGCGACATCGCCCGCCGTGAGCGCGGTGTCGTTGATCCCGATCACAACCGTCGGCGCGACAGTGTCCACGGTCATGCTCAGCTGCGTGGCGGCGGTGTTGTTGTTGCCCGCCGCATCGGTGAAGGTGCCCCCAGCCACGTTGATGGTGGCGGTGGTGGTGCTGCCGGGAGTGGGCGTGAAGTCGGCGGTGTAGCTGGTGCCGCTGCCGGCAAAATTGCTCAGCGTGCCACCGGTGACGGCGACATCGTCGCTGGTGAAGTTGGTCGACGCCTCGCTCAAGGTGAAGGTCAGGTGCGCGACATCGCCGATCTTCAGGGCGTTGTCGTCGGTGCCGATCACAACCGTCGGCGCGACAGTGTCCACCGTCATGCTCAGCTGCGTGGCGGCGATGTTGTTGTTGCCCGCCGCATCGGTGAAGGTGCCCCCAGCCACGTTGATGGTGGCGGTGGTGGTGCTGCCGGGGGTGGGCGTGAAGTCGGCGGTGTAGCTGGTGCCGCTGCCGGCAAAATTGCTCAGCGTGCCACCGGTGACGGCGACATCGCCGCTGGTGAAGTTGGTCGACGCCTCGCTCAGGGTGAAGGTCAGGTGCGCGACATCGCCGATCTTCAGGGCGTTGTCGTCGGTGCCGATCACAACCGTCGGGTTGACGGTGTCGATGCTGAACTCGGCGCTCGGGGTGTAGTCCTGCTGCGCGTTGCCATGGGCATCCAGGGCGCCGGTCACGTCAACCGTCACGTTCGCGGTGTCGACATTGGCGTCGGCAACGTCATAGGTCGCGGTGTAGATGGTGTGGGCCGCGTTCCATGCTCCACCCGTCAGGCTCAGCGTCGCGGCAACGTCGGGAGCAAAGCTCAGCGTCGGCGCCGTCGCCGTGTTCATCGCCTCGCTGAACGTCACCGCAATCGTGAAGGTGCCGGCATCCGCGTCGGTGATCAGCAGGTCGCTCGCCGTCACGTCGGTCACCGTCGGGTTGACGGTGTCGACCGTGGCCGTGTCGGTGTTGGAGGCGGTGTTGTCGTTGCCGACCGGATCGGTGAAGGTGTTGGCCCCGACCGAGATCGAGACCGGCGCCGTGGAGTTGTCGTCGACGGTGAAGGTCGCCGTGTAGGTCTTGCCCGACGGATCGCCGGCAAGGTCCTGGGTGAGGCCGGAGATCGAGCCGCCCGACACCGAGATGTCGCTCGCATCGAAGCCGCTCGGCACCTCCGAGAAGGTGAAGGTCACCGCCGAGGTGTTGTGATGGTCGTCGAAGGTGTCGCGGTCGAGAGCGACCACGACGGTCGGGTTGACGGTGTCGATGGCAACCGTATCGCTGCCACCAGCGCCGGCGTTGCCGGCAGTATCGGTATAACTACCGGCCGCTACCGAAACGGAACCAATACCGTCAAAACCGTCTGCTGCCGTGAACTTCGCCGTATAGTGCGAAGCATCAATTATCACAAAGTCAGTCAGCGTGCCGTGAGACGCCGTAACGTCGGCCGCAGTGAAACCCGTCACCGGACCAGTGAATGTGAACGTTACGACCGAGTTGTTGTCGCTATCATTTAAGGCAGAATCGACAATATTGACGGCTACAGGAACATGACCGGCACTATCGAGAACCACAACCTTCTCAACACCGGTGACCTTGAGATCAAGCGTCTTGAAGGTGTAGACGGAGCTGTCGGCCTGGCCAGTTTGTGCGCTGATGTGTGCCGGAAGCCAAACGTCCCTGAAATATGCAATCTCCGCCGTAATCGCGGCATCGTTCAGCTGGGCCGCGCTGAGCCATATCTGCAACGTGTCGGCGTCCGGGGTGGACCCAGCTTTGCCGAGCTGCACCGCGCCGTTTCCGCCGTCGTAAGAGTCGTATCCAGTAAACGCAGCTCCGCTGAGCACCGTCTGATCGGGCACAGTTCCAATGGTGGTCTGGTCTGTTCCGGAATACAGCATTGCACCGGCTGTTGTCAGCGTGGAACCGGTGAATGTGCCACCCAGCCAATATTGGTTCTCGAAGGCCTTGTAGATCAGGATGTCCGACCCTGACCCACCAAGAACTGTATCGAAACCGCTGCCTCCATCGAGTGTGTCCGCGCCGGACCCGCCGTTCAGGCGGTCGCTTCCATCGCCCCCGGACAGCACGTCGGCGCCGCTGCCCCCAACCAGATTGTCGTCGCTGCTCGTGCCAACGGTCGAAGAAGCCATCTTTCCATCCCCCTGGCAGACGCACGCGGCGCCTGCTCATTGGCCGTCCGACAGACGGCTGACTACCCCATGCCGAATGGATCGGCGCCCAGTCTTTGGGGGAGGAAAGAATCGGAATGCCGTGCAACCAGGCGCAACCCGACGGCTCGGCCTGTGAACGGCCAGCCCACAACGGCGGTTCACAGACAGCAGGTGGCTCGTTGGTGACGGCTGCGACGGCGATAGATACCGCGCTGCGTTTCCCCTACCCCAGTAGCGCCGTAACTCGTTGTTGCCGGTCGGGAGATAATTCGCGCTACCCCTATATTAGGATATTATTAACTCTACCCAGGGAGCGTCAACAGCCAATTCGATGAAGAGTTAATGACAAAATGCGTACTTGTACGCTTTCGTGGGTAAACTTGATCAATCCGTATGGAGGACTGGCAAGCAGTGGAGCGAATCGGCCAGAGGCTGATCGTTCACACCGCCTTCTTGCCGCGCTTGCCGCCATGCCCGGCAATCACCTTATGGACGGCGCGCTTCAACTCGTCCTTGATCTCGACCGTGTCGGCCAGCAGCGTTTCGATCTTCAGGAAATCGAGCACACGGTATTTCGAGACGGCCGGGCGGATGAGGATGTCCGGCGAATGCTGCCTGAGCTTGTTGGCGATGATCGACTGCATCATCAGCTGATTGGCGCCATAGAGCAGGTCGATCGTTGTCGGGTGCTTGCGCTCTGCGTCGCTCGGCGCCCCAACCACATCGATGGCGATGATGATGTCGGCATCCTTCTCGACGAGGTCGAAGGGCACCGGGTTGTAGATGCCGCCGTCGATCAGCACCCGGCCGTCGCGCGTCACCGGGCGGAACACGGCCGGAATGGCTGCCGAGGCTGCCAACGCCGATTGCAGGTCGCCCTCGGCGAAGACTGCGAGCTTGTGTCCGAAATAGTCGGTCGCCGTGACTTTCAGCGGTATCTTCAGCTCTTCGAAGGTCGCGGGAATGGCCTCCGGCAGGAACGCCTTCAGGATGCGCTCGATATTGAACTGGCCAACGCGGATGCCGCCCTGCATGGCTTCGGCGATAGTGCCCGGCCGCGAGCGCCACATGCGCGCCGCCATTTCGGCGCGGCTGCCGAGGATCGAGCGGCTGTAAGCATGGATGTCCGCCCCTCGCATGCCGGCGGCCATGCCGGCGCCCATGATGGCGCCGATGGAGGAGCCGGCGATCGCCACCGGCTTGATGCCGAGCTCGTCCAGCGCCTCGATGGCGTGGATATGCGCGAGTCCCCGCGCCCCGCCGCCGCCGAAGGCAACCGCGAAGGTCGGGCTCATCCCTTGCCGCCCCCTGCGATCTGCACGAGCGGCGGACCGATCACCATCACCGCCGGATCGGCCGACAAGAGCTTCCTCGCCTCGGCCTTGACGTCTTCCAGCGTCACCGCGTCGATCAACGCGGCGCGACGCTTGATATAGTCGATACCGAGATTGTCGAGCTGCAGCTCGACCAGCGTCGCGGCGATGGAGCTGGAGGAGTCCAGATTGTTGATGGCGTAGGCGCCGATCATGTATTTCTTGGTCGCCGCGAGTTCCTCCGCGGTCGGCCCCTTCTCAGCCATCTCCTTCACCACCTGGCGCACGATCAAGAGCGTTTCGGCGGCGCGGTCGGAGCGCGTCGCCGTCGTGACCAGCAGCGCGTTGGAATGCTCGTGATCGACGAGATCCGAGCTGACGCCGTAGGCAAGACCGCGCTTTTCACGCACCTCCTCGTAAAGCCGCGACGTGAAGGTCGAGCCGCCGAGAATCTCGTTCATCAGCACGGCGGCGTAGAAATCGGGGTCGCTCCGTTTCACGCCAGGCCAGGCAAGCTGCAGCGAGGTCTGCGGCAGGTCGTAATTCACTTCGAGCTGCTGGCCGAGCTTGGGCGTGACATCGCCCACGGGAGCCAGTGCCTGCTTGTCCGGCAGGTCACCGAACACCTCGTCGAGCTTGCCGCTCAGCGTGGCGGCGTCGATATCGCCCACCACGGCCACACGCAAGCCGCCGCGGGCGAAATTCGCTTTGTGGAAGGCCCTGAGGTCGGCGGCGGTGATGGTGGCGAGACCCTCCTTGTTGCCCTCGTCCGGCCGCGCATAGGGATGCTGGCCATAGATCGCGCGCAGCCAGCGCTGCTGGGCGACCGTGTTGGGGTCGCGCTCGTTGGCGAGGATGCCGGAGAGCACCTGCGCACGGATGCGGTCGATCGGCGCCTGGTCGAAGCGCGGGCTGTTCACCGCCAGCTTCAGTAGGCCGAAAGCTTCGTCCTTCTGATCGGACAGCATGCGCATCGAGCCATAGGTGCCATCGCGCGCCGCCTGAAAACTCATCTCGGCGCCGGCATCGTCGAGCTTCGACTGGAAGGCCTCGCTGTCGAGGCCGCCGGCGCCCTCGTCGAACAGGCCGGTCATCAAATTGACCAGGCCTTCCTTGCCGGCGGGATCCTGCGCGGTGCCGCCATCGAAGACGAAGCGGACGGCAACCAGCGGGATCGAATGGTCCTCCACCAGCCAGGCGGTGACGCCCTTCTTCGACGTGACCTCCTGGATGTTCATCTCCGCGTGGGCGGCAAGCGCAGGCAAGAGCAGGAAGAACAAGGCGAAGCAGAGAGTAGCGAAGGCGCGGTAGATCTTGCCTTCTCCCCTTGTGGGAGAAGGTGTCGCCGAAGGCGACGGATGAGGGGTGCTGGACGGAGCGCAACCTTGGAGACTGCCAGCTCTCAATGCCCGACGAGACAGGTCGCGTTTCTTCCAGCACCCCTCATCCGTCTCGGCGCTGCGCGCCGATCCACCTTCTCCCACAAGGGGAGAAGGAAAGGTGCTCGTGCCAAGAACCACACCCATCATCAATTCTCCGCCTGTTGCTGCGGCAAGAGATAACCGGTGGTCGAATGGTCGAGCACCAGGTATCGGGCGGCTGCCGCCTTGACCTCTCCGGCGGTGATCTTGCGGATGCGATCCGGCCATTCCTCAACATCCTTCACATTGCCGCCGGTGGCGAGGGTCGAGCCGTACATATTGGCCATATCGTCCTGCTTGTCGCGGGCAAAGATCATCGAGCGGACGTAGCGCGTCTTGGCCCGTTCCAGTTCGTCGTCGGTCACGCCGTCCTTGACGATGCGGGCGATCTCGGCGTCGACGGCCGCCTCGACATCGGAAAGCCTGGCATCGCCGCGCGGCGCGCCATAGACGGTGAAGTTGGTGGCGTCGAGCATGGTGCCCTGGAAGGAGGCGCCGGCCTCGGAGGCAATGCCTTGCTTCACCACGAGCTGCTGATAGAGACGGCTGCGGTTGTCGCCGCCCAGGATCTCGGCCAGAAGGTCGAGCGCCTCGGCCTCGCCGGGCTTGGCGGTATGATAGGACGGCACCACCCATTGCGTGGAAAAGCTCGGCACCGAGACGCGCGCGTCGGTAAGCGTCACCGTGCGCTTGGTGTTCTGCTCGGGCTCGACCGGGCGGATGCGCGGCGGCAGGTCCGGCCCGCGCGCGACCTTGCCGTAGGTCCTCTCGGCCATCGCCTTCACGGCGTCGGAATCGACGTCGCCGGCCACCACCAGCACCGCATTGTTCGGCCGGTAGTAGCTGTCATAGAAGGCCTTGGCGTCGGTGCGGTTCAATTGCTCCATCTCCTGCATCCAGCCGATCACCGGAATGCGGTAGGGCTGGTTCTGCCAGAGCGTCGCGTCGACCTCTTCGTCGAGCACCGCCTGCGGATTGTTGTCGATGCGCGATCGGCGCTCCTCCAGGATCACGTCGCGCTCGGTCTTGATAACGTCGTCGGTGAGGACGAGGTTGCGCATACGGTCGGCCTCGAAACCCATCATCTGCTCGAGCGCCGAGGGCGCGACCGTCTCGTGGAAGGCCGTGTAGTCGTAGGAGGTGAAGGCGTTGTTCGAGCCGCCGATTTCGGACACGGCGCGGTCGAATTCGCCGGCGGCATGGTTGGCGGTCGCCTTGAACATCAGATGCTCGAAGAAATGCGCGATGCCGGATTTGCCGGGCGGCTCGTCGGCGCTGCCGATCTTGTACCACACCATATGGGTGACGATCGGAGCGCGATGATCCGGAATGACCACCACTTCCATGCCGTTGTCGAGCAGGAAATCCTTGACCTCGGCGTCGTTCGCGGCGCGCGCCGGGACCGCCGCCGCGAGCGCCAGCGTGCCGGCAAGGAGTGCTGCGCGCAGCCGTTTTCCCGTCAATGCCATCAAGTTCTCCGGTTCTGAGTGCGCGACGATAGACACGCTCTAAGGCGAGGCAAAGTGAATTGTTCGGCATTTTCGAGGCGTCTTCCTTCTCCCCTTGTGGGAGAAGGTGGATCGGCGCGCAGCGCCGAGACGGATGAGGGGTTCTGGAAGAAATGAGGCGTCAAAAATACAATTGCTTCAAGTGCTTGTATCTGCAAGGCAGCGCTCCGTCCAACACCCCTCATCCGTCCGAGCTTCGCTCGGCCACCTTCTCCCACAAAGGGGAGAAGGGAGAATCGGCGCCCCTCACTCCACCTCGATAAATCTGATCACCGTATCGCCATAGCCGCGTTCGTCCACCACGGAGAAGCCGGCGCCCGGATCGAACGCCGCCGAGGCCGCCTCCTCGACCACGCAGAGCGCGCTGGGCAGAAGCCAGCCCCCGGCCTTTGCCGAGCGCAGCGCGCGCTCGCCGAGCCCCTTGCCGTAGGGCGGGTCGGCGAAGACCAGCCCGAAAGGCGAAAGCGTGCCGGCCTCGCCGAGATGAATGGCGTCGCGGCGGAAGATCTTGGTGCGGCCAGTGAGCCCGAAGCTCTCGACGTTCTCGCGGATCAGGCCGCGCCCTTCCGCCGATTCTTCAATGAAGACGCAGTAGGAGGCGCCGCGCGACAAAGCCTCCAGCCCCAGCGCGCCGGTGCCGGCGAAGAGGTCGAGCACGCGGCCACCTTCGAGCTGTTCCGCGTAGCGATGCGCCAGCACGTTGAACACCGCCTCGCGGGTGCGGTCGGTGGTAGGGCGGATGGCATTCGAACGGGGCGTCGCCAGCGGACGCCCGCGAAACTCACCGCCGACGATCCGCATTGCCACCTCTCGGAGCCTTAGGACCACGTAGCCTGTCGCCACCGCTTCCCTCGGGTCGATCGCCCCGTGGCTTGCCAAACGGCTTGCCCTTGCCGCCGGGCTTGAACGATGCCTTGCGCGCCTTCGCCTCCGCGGCCCTGGCGGCTTCGGCCTCCGCCCTGCCCTTGCCGATAGGGCGCGCGCCCGGCGCCATCCAGACATTGGCCTTGCGCTGGCCGGGTGGCTCGATGGGGCGCGGCTCGCCTTTCTTGCCGCCTGGCTTGCCGCCAAAGCCGCCGCGTTCGGACTTGCCGAAACCGGACTTGCCGAAGCCGGACTGGGGGCCGCGTTCGCCGAAGGCCCTTTCCGGCTTGGTCGACAGCTTGCCCAGCGCCTCGTCGCGGCTGCCTTCGCGGCGCTTGCGGGCCTTGATCAGCCCGCCTTCGCCGATTGGACGGCGGTCGCCCTCGCGCGTGAACTTCGACCGCTCTGCCTCGTCGTGGCGCGGGTCGCTGCGTCGCACCGGCTTGTTGGAAAAGGGCTTTGTGATCTCGGCATCGAAGTTGGCGCCGGACTCCTCGATCAGCCGTTCGCCGAGCTGGTCGCGCAGCACGCGTCCCTTGATCTCCAGCACATGGCCCTCGGGCAGGTCCTCGAGCTGAAATGGCCCATAGGAAATGCGGATCAGTCGCGTCACCTCCAGCCCCAGCGCGCCGAGGATGTTCTTCACCTCGCGGTTCTTGCCTTCGCGCAGGCCGATCGTCAGCCAGGCGTTGCTGCCCTGCTCGCGATCGAGCGAGGCTTCGATCGAACCGTAGAAGACGCCGTCGACAGCGATGCCTTCGCGCAAGGCGGCCAGTGCGCTCTCCTCGACCTTGCCGTGGACGCGGGCGCGATAGCGCCTCAGCCAGCCGGTGGCCGGCAGTTCCAGCACCCGCGACAGGCCGCCATCGTTGGTGAGCAGCAGCAAGCCTTCGGTGTTGATGTCGAGGCGGCCGATGGTCATCAGCCGCGGCAGGTCGGCCGGCAGCACGTCGAAGACGGTCTTGCGGCCTTCCGGATCGCGGTTGGTCGTGACCACGCCCGCCGGCTTGTGGAACAGGAACAGCCGCGTGCGCTCGATCGGCGGGATCTCCGTGCCGTCGAGATGGATGACGTCGTCGGGCATGACGTTGAAGGCCGGCGAGGTCAGCACCTTGCCGTTGACCTTGACGCGGCCGGCCGCGATCAGTTCCTCGGCGTCGCGGCGCGAGGCAATGCCGGCGCGCGCCAGCCGCTTGGCGATGCGCTCGCCGGGCTCCGGCGCCGTCTCCGAGGGGCGCGGACGCGGCTTGAAGCCACCGCCTGACGCCTGGGGCCGCTCGCCTGCGAAATCGCGTTTCGGGCGATCAGAGAAGTCCCGCTTGGGCCGGTCGGCGAAGTCGCGCTTCGGGCGGTCGGAAAAATCGCGCTTGGGACGGTCGAAGCGCCGTTCGCCGCGCTCGCCTTCAGCGGCCATCGGTCGGTCGCCGCGTGGCGTATAGGGTTTGCGCGCGCCGTCGCGCTTCTCGAAGGACTTGCCCTCGGGGCGCGGTCCCTTGCGGAACGGCTTTTCGCCGCGCTCGGCACCCTCGCCCGCTTCACGCGGCTTATAGCTGCGCTTGAAATCGCGGCGCTCGCCTTCAGCGGCCATCGGCCGGTCGCCGCGTGGCGTATAAGGTTTGCGCGCGCCGTCGCGCTTCTCGAAGGACTTGCCCTCGGGGCGCGGTCCCTTGCGGAACGGCTTTTCGCCGCG
>SAQE01000040.1:25341-55818 GCA_004020545.1 Mesorhizobium sp.
TCTCGAAGGACTTGCCCTCGGGGCGCGGTCCCTTGCGGAACGGCTTTTCGCCGCGTTCCGTGCCCTCGCCCGCTTCACGCGGCTTGTAGGCCCGCTTGAACTGGGGCTTCTCGCCTTCAGCGGCCATCGGTCTGTCGCCGCGCGGTGCGTAGGGTTTGCGCGTGCCATCTCGCTTCTCGAAGGGCTTGCCCTCGGCGCGTGGCCCCTTGCGGAACGGCTTGTCGCCGCGCGGCGTCGGTTTCGACCCGCCTTTGCGCGGTCCCTTTTGTCGTGATGATTTCTTGTCGTCGTCCATATGGATCTTGCTCGTCTTGGACTGCCACAGCGCACGCGCCCGTTCGGACGCGCAGCGCAGGCAGTGTCATCTTGATTTTGCGCGTACAGCAGCGCGGCAAAAACCGATTCCGGTTTTCAGGGTCACGCGCTAGATAACAGGATCACCGTCGGGTGGCGAGGAATAATCGGAATGGAAAACGCGTGAAGCGGCCGGATTTCATGGCTTTGGCGCTCAAGGAGGCCGAGGCGGCCGCAAGCCGGGGCGAAGTGCCGATCGGCGCGGTGGTCGCCAATGGCAATACCGTGGTGGCAAAGGCGGGCAACCGCACCCGCGAACTCGCCGACCCGACCGCGCATGCGGAGATGCTGGCGATCCGCGAGGCCTGCCGGAAGCTCGCCAGCGAGCGGCTTACCGGTCACGACCTCTATGTGACGCTGGAGCCCTGCGCCATGTGCGCTGGCGCCATCTCGTTCGCGAGGTTGCGGCGACTTTATTTCGGCGCAGCAGACGAGAAGGGCGGCGCGGTGGTCAACGGCGTGCGCTTCTTCGCTTCACCAACCTGCCACCACACGCCCGATATCTATCCGGGGCTGGGCGAAAGCGAAGCGGCCTTCATCCTCAAGGATTTTTTCCGCGGGAAGCGGGAAATATAGAGCAGCGACGCAGCCGGCTGTGCAAGGAAGCTTACAGGCCCAGCCAGTCGAACCAGCCGCCGCTCTTCTTGCCTTCTGCCTGCGCCTTGAGGCGGCGTTCCTTCTTGTACTCGTCCTCGCCGAGCTCGTTCTGCGGCGCGGTGTCGGCGGCCTGACGATAGGCCAGCGGCGGCTCGCTCAGATATTTGCGGACATTGGGATTGCCCTGCTTCTGCTCCGCGAGGCGGCGCTGGATCTCGGCGGTGCGGGTCGCGCTGGAATCGTCCGGCGACCAGCGCGGCGGATGGCTGGACGCCGAATCGGCCATCGCCTTCTTCACCGCCACCGGATCGGTCTGCACGTCCTCGACAGCCTCCGGCTGGTAGTTCGGATCGTTCTGGTGGGCGGTGGCATCGGCGCGGATACGGGCGCGGCGCGCCTCGGGCGATTCGGGCCAGTCGGCGCTCGCCGCCTGGATGCTTTCCTGCGGCGGCGGCAGGTTTTCCTTCTGTCCCGGCGCCGGCTTCACCAGATCGGGGCGTGGCTTGTAGTCGATCGGATCGCGGTGCTTCGGGGTGATGGCGATGGCGCCGGAAACGTCATCGGCGAGCTGTTCGGCGGCGGTCTTGTCGGTTCCGTAGGTCGGCGAGCCGACGCAGCCGGACATGGCGACGGCCGATGCCACAAGCGGCGCCAGCAGCGCGGCGCGCGCAAACGTTCTTTCGGTCATGCCAAAAAGTCCCACTCTAACAGCCTCTCGGTCGCCACCGGCCACAGGGGCACGGTCCCCTTCTTCCCCGCATTTGCGATGGAAATCCGGCGACAATTTGTCTGCCGGAGTGTCGCGTGTTTACCTCAACCACTTATTAAGGGCAACGCGCGGGCGGATAAGGGCCGCCCGGCGTGGCATTTGTGCACCGGCTTATGAACAGGTGTCTACAAACGCCCAAGCGCCTTCAGCTCGTGCAGCACCGCGGCATCGCGGGCCGAAACATCCGGGAATTCCGGGTCCTGCCCGACATCGGCCGTGTAGCGCCAGGAGCGCGCGCATTTGGTGAGACCGCGATCCTCGGCCTTCTCGACCACCACCGCCACACCCTTGACGTCGTCCAGTATGAAGGCACCCTGCGGGGCCTTGCCGTGCTCGATGACGAGGTCGCTGGTGATCGCCATCTCGGCCATGTCGACGTCGGCGATCGCGGCTTCGAGCGCCGCGTCGTCGATGGTGACCACTGGAACGGCTTCCAGCGAGGAACCGATGAGCTTGTCGGCGCGCGCGATCTCGAGCGCGCCGGTGACGACACGGCGCACGTGCCGGACCTTGCGCCATTTCTCGGCCAGCGCCTCGTTCCGCCAGTTCCGCGGAATGACCGGGAACTGGTCGAGATGCACCGAGACGGCATCCGGGTGGCGGTCGAGCCAGGCTTCTTCCATGGTGAAGGGCAGCATCGGCGACAGCCACTTCACCAGGCATTCGAAGAGGTGGCGCACGACCTGCACCGCCGCCTTGCGGCGCAGGCTGGACGGTCCGTCGCAGTAGAGCGCGTCCTTGCGGATGTCGAAGTAGAAGGCCGAGAGCTCGACCACCATGAAGTCGAGCAGCGCGCGGGTGATGCGCTTGAACTCGAAGGCGTCGTAGCCCTGGCGCACCAGGTCGTCGAGCTCGGACAGCCGGTGCAGCATCAGCCGCTCGAGCTCCGGCATCTTGTCCAGCGGAACGTCCTCGCCGTCGTCATGGGCAAGCGTGCCCAGCATCCAGCGGATGGTGTTCCTCAGCTTGCGGTAGGCGTCGATATTGGTCTGCAGCACGTTCTTGCCGAGTCGCTGGTCTTCCCAATAGTCGGTCGTCACCACCCAGAGCCTGAGGATGTCGGCGCCGGACTGTTTGATCACGTCCTGCGGGACCACCGTGTTGCCGAGCGACTTCGACATCTTGCGGCCTTCCTCGTCCATGGTGAAACCATGGGTGATGACCGTGTCATAAGGCGCCCTGCCCCTGGTGCCGCAGCTTTCGAGCAGCGAGGAGTGGAACCAGCCGCGATGCTGGTCGGAGCCCTCGAGATAGACATCGGCCGGCCATTTGAGATCGGGACGATCCTCCAGCGTGAAGACATGCGTCGAGCCGGAATCGAACCAGACGTCGAGGATGTCCATCACCTGCTGCCATTTCGAGGCGTCGTGGTTGCCGAGGAAACGGTCCTTGGCGCCGGGGGCGAACCAGGCGTCGGCGCCTTCCTTCTCGAAGGCGTCCATGATGCGCTGGTTGACCGCCTCGTCCTTCAGCACATTGCCGTCCGCGTCGGCGAAGACGGCGATCGGCACGCCCCAGGCGCGCTGGCGCGACAGCACCCAGTCGGGACGCTCCTCGATCATGGCGCGGATGCGGTTCTGGCCCGCCGCCGGCACGAAACGCGTGTCGTCGATCGCCTTCAGCGCGCGGCTGCGCAACGTCGTGCCGTCGCCGAGCTCCTTGTCCATATAGACGAACCATTGCGGCGTGTTGCGGAAGATGACCGGCTTCTTCGAGCGCCAGGAGTGCGGATAGCTGTGCTTGAGCCGGCCGCGCGCGAACAGCGCGTTGCGCTTGATCAGCTCGTCGATGACCGCCTGGTTGGCGTTGCCCTTCTTGCCGTTGTCGTCGATGACGCGCGCTGGCCCGCCCTCGCGATCCGGGCCGAAGCCCGGCGCGTCCTTGGTGAAGAAGCCGGCATCGTCGACCGGGAAAGGGATGGTGGTGTCGACGCCGCGCTTGAGCAGCTCGGCAACCGCGTCCATCCAGGCGTCGAAGTCCTCGCGGCCGTGGCTGGGCGCGGTGTGAACGAAGCCGGTGCCGGCTTCGTCGGTGACATGCTCGCCGGCAACCATCGGAACCGGGAACTCATAGCCGCCGGCGAGACCCTTGAAGGGATGCGAAAGCGTAAGGCTTCCAAGCTGTTCGGCCGAGACGCTGTGAAGCTTGTTCAAGGTGACCTTGGCCTTGGCGGCGCTTTCTTCGGCGAGCGCGTCGGCGAAGATCAGCTTCTCGCCGGGCTGCGGGCCGAAGGCATTCTCCGCCGCCGTGACCTCGTAGAGGCCATAGGCGACGCGCAGCGAATAGCTGACGGCGCGGTTGCCGGGGATGGTCCAGGGCGTGGTCGTCCAGATGACGACATGCGCCTCGACGAGATCGAGCGCGGTCTCACTCAGCGCCGCCGCGGCGTCGGCACCGGCGACCGGCTGCGCAAGGCTGGCGACCGGGAACTTCACCCAGATCGTGTCGCTCTCATAGTCCTGGTACTCGACCTCGGCCTCGGCGAGCGCGGTACGCTCGACAACGCTCCACATCACCGGCTTGGAACCGCGATAAAGCTGGCCGGACATGGCGAATTTCAACAGCTCGCCGGCGATGCGCGCCTCTGCGTGGTAGGCCATGGTGGTGTAGGGATTGTCGAAATCGCCGATGACGCCGAGGCGCTGGAACTCGCCCCCCTGCACCTTGATCCAATGAGCGGCGAAGTCGCGGCATTCCCTGCGGAATTCGTTGACCGGCACCTCGTCCTTGTTCTTGCCCTTGGCGCGATACTGCTCCTCGATCTTCCATTCGATCGGCAGGCCGTGGCAGTCCCAGCCCGGCACGTAATTGGCGTCGTAGCCGCGCATCTGGAAGGAGCGGTTGATGACGTCCTTGAGGATCTTGTTCAGCGCATGGCCAATATGGATGTTGCCGTTGGCGTAGGGCGGGCCGTCATGCAGCACGAACTTCTCGCGGCCGGCGGCCTCCTGCCTGAGCTTGCGGTAGAGGTCCATGTCCTGCCAGCGCTTGACCAGGCCCGGCTCCTTCTCGGGCAGGCCGGCGCGCATCGGGAAATCCGTCTGCGGCAAATAAAGCGTTTTGGAATAGTCGATCGTCTCGGACGCATCGGTCGTAGGGGTATCGGTCATCGATCTGCCATCTCAATTGCCCGGCGGCGAAAAGCCCGGGCGTTGAAGTATCATGTTCTGGGCAAAGCGCGAGGAGCGCGCGAAAACTCCCGGCGGCTCCGGCGGCGCTCAGGCCACCTGGAACACCGGGCCTGTAATTCGTATCGCGATCGCGAAAAGGCGCGAAAACCTCGTCATGGCGTGGCTTTTAGCGGATGGCGCGGCAGGAATAAAGCGCGGATTTCAAGGCAGAGCGCTGGTTTGTTGCCCCTACATCGAGAAATTGAAGCGGTAGGTGGTCGACACGCCGACGGTCCACTGGTTGCGGTCGCCGCGCTCCTTGACCAGGCTGGAATCGGCCGCCGGCCCCATCAGGCGCGAATATTCGGTGAAGACGCTCGCCGTCATCGGCTCTGTCACCTTCCAGGTGATCGCGCCGCCGAGGCCCGTCGATTTCAGCCCGCCGCCCGGATGGTATTCGCTGAGGCCAGAGGCCGCCGCTTCCGTGGCGTTGACGCCGTAATAGGCGTCGAAATAGTCGGACGAGGCAAAGGAAACGCGAGGACCGCCCGAGATGCGGACCGTCGGCGTGACATCGTAGAAGGCGTCCGCCGCGATGTCGGCGACGAAGCCGTTATGGGCGCGAATGCCATGCCGCAACTCCGCCCGCGCCCGCACCCAGTCGAGCGGATAGAATTCGAAGAAGCCGCCGACTTCGCCGCCCCAGCGCACCGGGTCGAGGCCTTTCAGCTCGTCCTTGCTGTCGCGCGAGAACAGGAACTTGCCGGTGAGGCCGGCACGCACGCTGCCGTCGTCGATCAGCGCCAGCGAGATGTTGTCGTTGCGCGAGGTGAAGCGCGCCTCGGGACCGACCTTGCCGAGCGAGATGATGGGCTGGGCGCTCAGCATGTACTTCTTGCCGCCCTCGAAATTCGGGGCCACGAGGCCGGTGGCGCCGAGCGTCAGGTACCAGTCGCCCGAAATCCAACTCCCCTCGCCCGCCTGGGCTGCGCAGACGGCCATCAGGCCAGAGGCGAGAACCAGCGGAATCGTCCCGACAATACGCATCGTCACCCCTTACGCGAAACGGGCCGGCAGGAACACCCGGCTGCGGTCAAGGCATGGCGTCGGTTCGGTAAAATTTGACTTAAAATCGGTAACATCGGTGACGGCGGCCCAAGCGTTTTTTCGCCAGGCGGCTCGCTGGACGGGCCACGCCATTGAGATTACCTTCGACTGACCCGCAGGATGGGCGGCGAACTCTGGAGGGAGACCGAACCATGACCTTGCAAGGCGATGCCCTGAAAGACGCGATCGGCCGGACGCGCGACAAATGGGGATGGTTCGTGGCGCTGGGCGTGCTGCTGTTGATCTTCGGCGGCATCGCCTTCGGCAATCTTTTCATCGCCACCGTCGCCTCGGTCTATGTCGTCGGCTGGCTGATGCTGATGGCCGGCGCCATCGAGATCGTCCATGCCTTCGGGGTCAAGACCTGGGGCCGCTTCTTCTACTGGCTGCTCAGCGGCCTGCTCTACGCCATTGCCGGCTTCTTCGCCTTCGACAATCCGCTGCTCGCCTCGGCGGTGCTGACGCTTCTGCTGGCGATCGCGCTCGTCGCCTCCGGACTGCTCAGAGCGTGGGTCGCCTACAATCACCGGCCGGAGCAAGGCTGGGGATGGCTGCTCGTGGCCGCCATCATCACCATCCTGCTTGGCCTGACCATCGCCATGGGCTGGCCTGTCAACAGCCTGTGGGTGCTCGGCATGTTCCTGGCCATCGATCTGATCTTCCAGGGCTGGAGCTTCATCGCCGTCGGGCTGGCGTTGAAGAGGTAGTTTACCTCAAAAGCAGATCGCGGCGTCCAGCTCCGACAGTGGCCGCACGCCGGAGAGCAGCGCCTTCGCCTCGGCCTCGTCGCGCCTCATCTGCACCACCAGCGCATCGAGCCCATCGAATTTGAGCTCGGGGCGCAGGAAGCCGAAGAAGGACACCCGGCAGGTCTCGCCGTAAAGATCGCCGGAGAAGTCGAACACAAAAGTCTCGAGCAGCGGCGCACCGTTGTCGTCGACGGTCGGGCGGCGGCCGAAGCTGGCGACGCCGTCATGCAGCGTACCGTCGGCGCGGCGGAAGCGGACGGCGTAAATCCCTTCCTTCAAGGCGGCTTCCGGCGAAAGCCTCATATTGGCGGTCGGGAAGCTGAGCGTGCGGCCGAGCTGCTGGCCGCCGATCACCTCGCTCTCGACGGTGAAGCGATAGCCGAGCAGGCCGGCGGCCTCCTCCACCTTGCCTTCGCAAAGCAGGGCGCGGATGCGGCTCGACGAGACCACCTCGGCGCCCTCGTCGCGGAAGGCATCGACCAGCGTGACGCCGAAGCCGTGGCGTTCGCCGGCCGCCATCAGGAAGGCCGGGCCGCCCTGACGATCCTTGCCGAAATGGAAGTCGAAGCCGGTGACGGCATGGCTGATGCCGAGCCTCGTCTCCAGCACGTCGGTCACGAAAGCATCGGCCGAGAGTGAAGCGAAGTCGCGCGTGAACGGCTGCTCGACCAGGGCGGCGAAGCCGAGCTCGGCCAACAGCCGCGCCTTCATCAGCGGCGGCGTCAGCACGAACAGCGGCACGTCCGGCCTGAACACCTTGCGCGGATGCGGCTCGAAAGTGAGCACCAGCGCCGGCACACCGCGCCGGCGGGCCTCCGCCAGCGCCCGCTCCAGCACGGCGAGATGGCCGCGGTGAACGCCGTCGAAATTGCCGATCGCCACGACGCCGCCGCGCAGATGGGCCGGCAACGGCGCGACCGCCGAAATGCGTTCGAAAGCTTTCATGTCCGAGGCACCCGTCATGGTCATGCCACCTGCATAAAGCGGGATGACTTTTCTTCGACTCGTCCTTCCGCTTTATCTTCTTGTTCGAGCATGATCTTTTCCAAAAACCGCTGCACACTTTTCGGGATCATGCTCTATTGCAGCCGCGGGATGACGGCGACCGGCCGATAGCCGTGCTTGGCGAGAAAGCCCGCCAGCCTTTCGGGATCGGGCCGCAACGGATCGCCATAGTCGCGGGCGTGGATGCCGCCCGAGACATAAAGCACGTCGAAGCCGTTGTCGGCGGCGCCCTTGACGTCGGTCATCATGCCATCGCCGATTGCGAGAACCTTTTTGCGTTCGACCGCGTGGCCGAGCAGGCCGGAAACCTCCTTCATGGCGACATCGTAGATCGGCGCGAAGGGCTTGCCGGCGATCAGCGTGCGGCCGCCGAGCTGCGCGTAGTCGCGCGCCAGCGCGCCGGCGCACCAGATGGTGCGCTCGCCGCGCTCGACCAGGATATCGGGGTTGGCGCAGATGAAAGGCAAATTGCGGGCGCGCAGCCGCTGCAGCAGCTCCGCATAGTCGGCGGGCTTCTCCACCTCGTCGTCATAGAGCCCTGTGCAGACGACGCCGGAGGCTTCGAATTCCTCGACGAGCTCGATGTCGAGGCCCTCATAGAGGGTGAAGTCTCGCTCGGGGCCGATGTGAAAGATCTTCCTCGGGCCTTCGGCGATCAGGTCACGGGTGACGTCGCCGGAGGTGACGACGCGGTCATAGGCGCCGGCCGGAACGCCGATCACGTTCATCTGCGCGACGACATCGGCGCTGCGGCGCGGCGAATTGGTGATCAGCACCACCGGTACCTTGGCCGCGCGTGCCCGGGCCAGCGCTTCGGCGGCAACGGGAAAGTGCCATTCGCCATTATGCACCACGCCCCATACGTCGCACAGAAGGGCGGCGTAGTTTCCCGTCAGGTCGGCGAGCGAAGCGATGATGTCGGGCGAATCCGCCATGCCGTTTCCTGATCTGATCCCTGATTAACCGCGACAGACGGTCCGTCACCGCCGGTCCCGCATAACCGAAGCGCTTCATCCTGTCATCAGCTTTCGCCATCGTCGGCAGGGCGAGCCCCGATACCGCCCGTTCGGGAGCGCAGGGTTAATGGACCGTCAAAAAGGCGGTGCCTTCTTGATGTTTTTGCGCAAGCTGAAATTTAAAGGTTTATGACCATGGTAGCAGGTCAGCTACGACCATGGTCGTATATCAACATGGGTCCTTGGCGGGGGCTAAGCGCAATGATCCGCGAATTTCTACGCGACAGGCGGGGCAACTATGCCCTGATGACGGTTATCACGATGGTGCCGCTAATGGGCGGCGTGGCGCTTGCCGTCGACTACACGGAGTTGGTCCGGGAACGGCAGGAGACGCTCAACGCGCTGGACGCCGCCGGCATCGCCACGGCACAGCAGATCGTCGGCGGGGCGACCGACGATCAGGCCAAGGCCTACGCCAAGCAATTCTTCGAGGCCAATCTCAGGCATGTCCTTCCGGCCAACACGACGCTGACTGTCACCCTACCCAACAACAATGCCGGCGGCGGCACGCTCGTCATGCAGGCAGCCCTGAAATACGAGCCTTATTTCCTGCCGGTGGCGGCCATGCTGCTCGGCGGCAAGGCGGGCGACACCACCGTCAATTTCTCGGCGAGATCGGAGGTCCGGCTCAAGAACACGCTGGAAGTCGCGCTGGTGCTCGACAATTCCGGCTCGATGGCCGAACTCGGCCATGGTTCCAACCAGGTGCGGTTCGATTTGCTGAAGAACGCCGCCAAACAGTTGGTCGACCAGTTGGCCGGCCAGGCGCAATTGATGAAGCAGGTCAGCAAGCCGGTTCAGTTCAGCCTCGTCCCGTTCGCCGCCTCGGTCAATGTCGGTCCGGCGAATGAAAAGGCGGCCTGGATGGACCAGGACGGCATCTCGCCCATCCAGCACGAGAATTTCGACTGGACTACGCTCAGCCAGGCAAATAATGCGAACCGCTATGCCGAGAAGGTCGGCTCGATCTGGTACGCGCGAGGCACCGCCTGGGACCCTACACAAAAGGACCAGCCGCTGACGCGGTTCTCGCTCTACAAGTGGATGCAGCGCATCTCGGCGTGCACCAAAGACTGGAATAACGTTTGCACGTCCAACATAACCTACGCCCCGATCGCGAGTTGGGGCGGCTGCGTCGAGTCCCGTCCCTATCCTTATAACATCCAGGACACGGCCGCTTCGAGCTCGACGCCGGCGACCATGTTCGTGCCGATGTTCGCGCCCGACGAGACCGACAATACAGACGGCTACTCACGGCCGGCGAACAACAACTGGCATCTCGACGTGACGACAAGCTCCGACAACGGCGCGCGTCAGAAGTACATGCCGAAATATTTCAACTACGGCACCAAAGTGACGCCTGCCTACGGCGCCAATGCCGGACCGAACACAAGCTGCAGCACGACCGCGATCACGCCGCTGACTGATGTCTCCACCACGGCCGGCGCGAGCGCGGTCAAGACGGCCATCGATGCCATGGTCGACGTCGGCGCCACCAACGTGCCGGAAGGCATGGCCTGGGGCTGGCGGACCCTTTCAAGCACCGCGCCCTTCACGGAGGGCCGGTCCGAAACTGAACGGGGCAATGACAAGGTCCTCATCGTACTCACCGACGGAGCCAACACCTATTACACGCCGGATTCGGTGAGCGCCCAGACGTACTCGGGCACCTACTACAGGAGCGGCGGAAACGATCTTGCCGGCAACAAGGCGATCTATTCGGCCCTGGGGTATCTCGCATATGGCAGCCAGGCCAAGCCGTTTGGCAGCAGCTACACCTACGGGCGCCCGTTCCTCGGCACCAGCAGCAGTGTCAGCAAGACCGATTATTCGAACGCCAACTACACCAAGGCCATGAGCGAGCATTTCGCCACGCTTTGCGACAACGCCAAAGCGGCCGGAATCATCGTCATGACCATCGCGCTCGACCTCGATGCCGGCAATACGGCCGAAGCCGCGCAGATGACCGCGTTGAAGACCTGCTCGTCCGACTCGCGCTTCCGCAGGGATCCGAACGATCCGAGCAAGCCGGACAAGCTGTTCTGGAATTCGACGGGCGCCACGCTGTCGGACGATTTCAAGGAAATCGGCAACGAATTGTCGAACCTGCGCATCGTCAGCTGATCCGAAAGGGCAACTACCAAGATGCGCGAATTCTGGCGTCGATTCTGCCGCGACCGACACGGCAATTATGCCCTGGTGACAGCGATCGCCATGGTGCCCCTAATGGGCGCCGTGGCGATGGCCGTCGATTTCAGCGAGCTCAACCGCCAGAAGCAAATGGTGCTGAACGCACTCGACGCCGCCAACTTCGCCGCGGCGCGGCGACTTGCCGAGGGCGCGACGGACGACCAGATCAAGGCCTATGCGGTCGACTTCTTCAACGCCAACCTCAACAACGTCGATCCCGCGACTATCTCGCTCGATGTCACGCTGCCCAGCAACCAGGCCGGCGGCGGATTGCTGACCATGAGCGCGACACTCAATTACCACCCCTATTTCTATCCGGCTTCGGCACTGCTCGTCGGCGTGGGCGAAGCCGACGCGAACAAGCCCGTCAAGCTCGACATGAATTCCCAGGTGCGTCTGAAAAACACGCTGGAAGTGGCGATGGTGCTCGACAATTCGGGCTCGATGAGCATCCTCGGCACCGGGGCCGGGCAAAAGCGCATCGACCTGCTCAAGCAGGCCGCCAAGCAGCTCGTCGATACGCTGGCCCAGCAGGCGGCGCAGATCAAGCAGATCGACAAGCCGGTGCAGTTCAGCATCGTGCCCTTCGCAGCCTCGGTCAATGTCGGGCCGGACAATGACAACGCCTCGTGGATGGACACCTACGGCCTGTCGCCCGTCAGCAACGAGAATTTCGACTGGTCGACGCTCAATGCACCCGACAAATACGCCCAGAAGATCAACGGCATCTGGTACAAGAAAGGAACCGGCTGGGGTGAGGAAGAGGGCCAGATCCTGACCCGCTTCGAGCTCTATCGCGACATGAAGGTGGTGACCAGCCACGAACGCGTCGCCGGCAGCAAGCGGGTCGTCTGCGACGAATATCGCGACAACCACACCTGCCGGCGCAGCCATGACGAATACGATTATGTCGACACTTACGGCCCGTTCGCCAGCTGGCAGGGTTGCGTCGAGGTCCGGCCCTATCCTTACAATGTCGACGACACGCCGGCTTCGGGCGGCCCCAACAACACCGGCACCAGTGAGGGCGATCCCGCCACCATGTTCGTGCCGATGTTCGCTCCGGACGAGCCCGGCAACCACTGGTATATGACCCAGGACCCTGACGAGCCGAAGCCGGTGACCTACGGCGCCGCCAACAGCTGGTGGAACGACGACCCGTCGAGCACCACCGGCAAGACCAGGCAATCCAACATGGCCAAATATTTCCAGCCGCGGCCCATGAATGCGCCGGTGCTGGGCAAGGGCGCCGGTCCCAACTACAGCTGCACCACGACACCGATCACGCCGCTCACCGACGTCACCAACGCGGATGGGCTCGCCGCCATCAAGGCGGCGATCGACCTGATGGTTCCCAACGGCAACACCAACGTTCCGGAAGGCATGGCCTGGGGCTGGCGCACCGTCTCCAGCACGGAGCCCTTCACGGAAGGGAGGCTGGAGACCGAGCGCGGCAACGACAAGGTCGTCATCGTGCTCACCGACGGCGAGAACACCTATTCGACGGTGAATTCCGACCCGGCCGGAAACAAGTCGACCTACGCCGCCTACGGCTATACCGGCGTCGGCTATAACGGCACCTCGGTCACCCGCCTGTTCGGCGGCACGTCGAGTGACATCGGTCAGTTCAACTACACGTCGAGCAATTATACGGCCGCGATGAACGAGCAGATGGCGAAGCTGTGCGACAACGCCAAGGCGGGCAACATCATGGTGATGACGGTGGCGCTCGACATGTCCTCGACGGATGCCGACGACAAGAAGGCGATGGATGCACTCAAGGCCTGCTCGTCCGACTCCCGCTTCCGCAAGGACCCGGCCGACCCCAGCAAGCCGGCCAAGCTGTTCTGGAACGCGACCGGGGCGACGCTGTCCGACAATTTCAAGGAAATCGCCAACGAGTTGTCGAATTTGCGGGTTGTGGGGTAAGGCCGGAAAACGGGCGTTGAATGTCAGCGTCCAGGCTCTGAAAGCATGCTTCACGGTGCGGGCAATGTCGCTGAAGGGCCCGTCTTTGAGGCCAGCAATTGGCCACCGTCGACCGCGATCGTTTGCCCCGTAATCCAACTTCCCATTTCGCTCGCCAGGAACAGAGCAACATTTGCGATCTCCTCCGGCGTGCCAAACCGCCCCCAAGGTATGCTGTCGAGCGTGCGCTGATACAGTTGGGGATCGGACGCCTTGCGGTTATCCCATACGCCGCCTGGAAATTCGATCGAACCGGGTGCGATGGCGTTTACCCGGATGCGTTTTGGCGCAAGCGCCAACCCCTGACCCATTGTGTAGTTGACGAGCGCCGCCTTGATCGCGGCGTAAGGCAAAGTGCGCGGCACCGCCCTGAAACCGGAAATCGACGAGATGTTGATAATGACGCCACCTCCCGCTTTTTCCATGAACGGGATGGCTGCCTGGGTGGTGCGCACCGTCGCCATCAGGTCGACGTCGATGCTGGCTCGCCAGCCACTCTCGTCATCCCTCATGCCGATGCCCGACGCGTTGTTGACCAGGATGTCGATACCATCGAGCGCGCTAACGGCTCCCGCCACAAAGCTCGCGGGCGCAGATGCCTCTGCGAGATCGCATGGCATTGCGAAAATGATCCCTCCATGCCGCTTCAGCTCGACCTCAGCCGCTTCGAGACCCGGCGCACCGCGGGCGCAGATCGCGACATCGGCACCTTCCGTCGCAAATGCCAGAGCGATTGACCAGCCGATGCCGCGACTGGCACCCGTTACAACAACCTTTTTGCCCTTGAAGGAGATTTGCATTGCGTTGACCCGTGCAAAGCTGACTCTCGAATTTCTAGGTGAATGGAGGTGTATCGGATTATCACCTCCTGGTCGAGAAACGACCGGATTTGGCGGCATCGAGGCTGGCGCAACGGCCGGTGCCTTGAAGCCCTTGTGCCGTTCTGCAGGGCAGGGCACATCTCAGGCGCGCTTTCCAGGAGACTCCCATGCCCGACGCCGCCAATCATCTCACCTTCGCGCTGATCTGCCTCGGCATGGTGCTCACGCCTGGGCCGAACATGATCTACCTGATCTCGCGCTCGCTGTCGCAAGGGCCGAAGGCCGGGCTGATCTCGCTCGGCGGCGTGGCCCTGGGCTTCCTGTTCTATGTGCTGTCGGCGGCTTTCGGCATCACGGCGCTCATCTTCGCCGTGCCTTACGCCTATGACGCGCTGCGCATCGCCGGCGCGATCTATCTGCTGTGGCTCGCCTGGCAGGCGCTCAGGCCCGGCGGGCGCTCGCCGTTCCAGGTCCGCGAGCTGCCGAAGGACAGGCCGCGCAAGCTGTTCGTCATGGGCCTGATGACCAACCTGCTCAATCCGAAAGTGGCGGTGCTCTATCTCTCGCTGCTGCCGCAGTTCATCAACCCGGCCAAGGGCCATGTGCTGTCGCAGCTTCTGGTGCTGGGCGTCACGCAGATCTCGATCAGCCTCACCGTCAACGCCGTCATCGCGGTGACCGCCGGCTCGATCGCCACCTTCCTCGCCGGACGACCGTTCTGGCTGGTCGTCCAGCGCTGGATGATGGGCACGGTGCTGACCGCGCTGGCGCTGAAAATGGCGACCGAGGCGCAAAGGTAGAGACGACCTTAGCGGCCCCGGCGTAGACCTACATCGGCCGGCGGGCGGGCCGGATCTGCTCCGGCTCGATCACCTTGCGATAGAGATGCCAGGTCGCGTGGCCGAGGATCGGCATGACGACGGCAAGGCCGGCAAACAGCGGGATCGAGCCGATCACCAGAAGCACCGCGACCGTCAAGCCCCAAAGCGCCATCTGCAGCGGGTTTGCCATCACGGCACGCGCCGAGGTCTCGATCGCCGAGACGGCGCCGACATCGCGGTCGAGCAGAAGCGGGAAGGCGATGACGGTTGTGGCAAGCACCACGACCGCGAAGACGAAGCCGGCGGCGTTGCCGAGCAGGATCAGCGTCCAGCCCTTGCTGGTCGTCAGCACGTCCCGCAGGAAGGTGCCGACCGATGCCGGCGGCTCGGCGCCGAACAGGCTGGTGTAGATCGACTGCGCGGTGAACAGCCACAGAAGGAAGAGCGCGAAGAGCAGACCGCCTATCACCGCTATCGAGGGCAGCGCCGGCGAATGGCGCACGTCGAGCGCATGCTGCCAATGACTGTCCATGCCGAGTTCGCGCCGGCGGCTGATCTCATAGAGACCGATCGCCGCGAAGGGCCCGATCAGCGCGAAGCCCGACATCAGCGGATAGACGAGCTGGATGGCGTTTGAGCCCGACGACCACCGCGTCAGGATCAGGCCGACGATCGGATAGATCAGGCACAGGAACACGTAGTGCGAAGGCTTGGCCCAGAAATCCTCGGCGCCGAGCCGCAACGCATCCCAGAGATCCGACGTGGTGATGTGGCGCACGGTGGGCTGCACATGCATCCCTCGCGCGTCCGCCATGATATGAAAACCAGCCATAACCGTCCTCCGTATTTCTCGGGGGGCGGTCACCGCCTGGGATGGCCGCCCGTGGCTGCCACTTTCAAGAACGCGGCCATCATAGCGGATCTTCCGGGAATTGTCGCCGCTTCACGCGATTTTCGTCGCCTGCCCGGCAAAAGCCATGATCGCCACTACCAGAGGCACGATGACCATCCCGACCACCGAATCCCCCAATCTCGACAGACGCACATTGCTCAAGGCCATCGGCCTTGCGGCGCTTGGCGGCATTGCCGCCTGCAACACCGTCTCGCTGCCGACCGGCGAACGCGCCGGCGTTTCGTCCTCCGCTACCAGCACGTTGAGCACAATCCGCACATCAGCCGGACTGCCGGCGCTGACGCCGGACACACAGCTCGAGCAGGCGGCGCTCCAGCAGGCGGGCTACATGGCGTCGCGTGCCCGCATGAGCCACACCACCGGATGGGGCAAGGATTTCGCCTCCCGCATGAAAGGCAACGGGGTGCACGGCGCCGCCGGCGAGAATATCGCCGAGGGCCGATTCGATCAGCAGAAACTGTTCGACATCTGGATGCATTCGGACGGCCACCGCCGCAACATGCTCGACCCGGACTTCAGCCGCTTTGGGCTGGCTTACGTGCGCGACGGCCGCGACCCCAGCCTGCGTTACTGGGCGCTGGTGCTGGGCAGGTAGAAAATCGAGAGAAGAGAGCGGTAGCGATCCTTCGCGCCCCCCTCTGCCCTGCCGGGCATCTCCCCCACTTGGGGGGAGATCAGCCGTCACGGCTGCTTTCGCCAATCTTCAACGTCGCAGGATTGAGCGCAGCGCCGAAGCTGCCAATCTCCCCCCTTGTGGGGAGATGTCCGGCAGGACAGAGGGGGGCGCTGTCCCGCCGGCATCGACAAGAATCTGGACATAAACGTCAATCCATATGCGCGGCCGGCGCGCCACCGGCCGGCGCGGCCTTCGGCTTGCGCAGCAGGATGACGAACGGAACGGCAATCAACGTCATCACCATCAGGATTTTGAAGTCGTTAATGTAGGAGATCATCATCGACTGGACGTTCACCAGCCTGTCGACCTGCGAAAGCGCTGAGGGATCGCCGCCCGCCGCGGCCGGCGAGGCCGCCCACAGATTGGGATTGTATGGGTTGATGAAGGCGGACAGCTCGGTATGGTTGACCTGCGTGTTGCGCACCATCAGCGCCGCGACCACCGACACGCCGATCGACGAGCCCAGATTGCGCACCAGGCTGAACAACGAGGTGGCGTCGGTGCGGTAGCGCGCGTCGAGCGTGGCGAAGGCCACCGCCGACAGCGGCACGAAGACCATGCCCATGCCGAGACCCTGGATGACGCCGGAAGAGATGATCAGCCAGTTGTCCATCTGCGGCGTGAAGCTCGCCATGGTGTAGAGCGACTGCGCGGTGAGCAGGAAGCCGATGGCGACAAGGATCCTGGCATCGATCCTGTGCATGATGCGGCCGACGACCAGCATCGAGATCATCGTGCCGATGCCGCGCGGCCCAAGCACGACGCCGATGGTCACGGTCGGGTAGCCGAAGATATTGGCGAGCATCGGCGGCAGCAGCGACATCGAGGCCAGGATCAGCACGCCCATGACGAAGATGAAGCCCAGCCCGGTCACGAAATTGCGGTCGAGGAATATCTTTGGATCGATAAAGGGATGCTCGGACGTCACCGTGTGGATGATGAACACCCAGAAGCCGGTGATCGACAGGCCGAGCTCGACCCAGATCTCGGTCGAGGAGAACCAGTCGACCTCGCCGCCGCGATCGAGCAGAAGCTGCAGCGCGCCGACGCCGAGCGATATCATGGCGAAGCCGAAGAAATCGAAGCTGCGCACGCGCTTGGCGACGGCCGGCAGATAGGCGGCCATGCCGATGAAGGCGAGGATGCCGACCGGCAGGTTGATGAAGAACACCCAGCGCCAGTTGAAGTTCTCGGTCAGCCAGCCGCCGAGCGTCGGGCCCAGGATCGGCCCCAGCATGATGCCGGCGCCCCAGATGGCCATCGCCTGGCCATGGCGCTCCCTGGGGTTTATGTCGAGCAGGAAGGTCTGCGACAGCGGCACGATCGCCGCGCCGAACACGCCCTGCAGTAGCCGGAAGAGCACCATGGTCTCGAGGCTCCAGGCGAGGCCGCAGAGCATGGAGAAGATGGTGAAGCCGACCACCGAGGCCAGGAACAACTCCTTGCGGCCGAGACGGTCCGCAAGCCAGCCGGTAACCGGCGTCATGATCGCGGCGGCCACGATATAGGAGGTCAGCACCCAGTTGATGTTGTCGGGCGAGGCGCCGAGGTCGCCGGTCATGGTCGGCAGCGCAACATTGGCGATCGTGGTGTCGAGCGCCTGCATGATCGTCGCCAGCATGAGCGCGACCGTGATCAGGCCGCGGTGCGGGACCTCTTTGAAGGGTTCGGGCGTGCTCATGGCGCTGAACTTCCAGCAGGTAACAAAAACGTGTACACCGGGTTTCCGGGCGGCGGGACCTTCCGTTGAGAGACCTCATCGCGGTGGGACGCGAGTATCGATGTGGGGGTTACATCGACTGAAAGTCTCTGTTCGAGCGGATGCCTGCCGCCCGGAAACCTGAGGACCGACGGGTCCGTGTCGAAAGCTTCAGCTTCGATCGAGCCGCGAGGCGGTTCGTCTCAAAGCTGATCTTCTCACTTCCCCCTTCAGACCAATCCCCTGCTCCAACTCTTTGTTTCTACGGCCTTACCGCGCGTTCTCACCGGCCGTGGCGTGACCGAAGACCGACGGCAGGCCGCGCGCCACGCCGGTGTCGACGGTGACCGTCGCGCTCATGCCGGTGCGCAGCGCCATCCTGGCGTCGGGGTCGGTCAGTTCCAGGCGCACGGGAATGCGCTGGGTGACCTTGACCCAGTTGCCGGTGGCGTTCTGGGCGGGCAGCAACGAGAACTCCGCGCCCGTGCCGGCGCCGATCGCCTTGACGGTCGCCTCGAAGGTCCTGCCGGGATAGGTATCGACCACGATCTCGGCCTTCTGGCCCGGCTTCATATGGGTAAGCTGGGTCTCCTTGAAATTGGCGTCGATCCAGGTGTCGCCGGTTTCGACCAGCGCAAACAGCGGCGTGCCGACGGCGACATACTGGCCAATTTTGAAGGACGAGGCCTGATAGACCACGCCGTCCGCCGGCGCCTTCACCGTGGTCTGCGCCAGGTCGTAAGCCGCCTTGTCGCGCGCGGCTAAAGCCGACATCACGGTCGGATGCTTGTCGGTCTCGATGTCCGGGTTGCCGCCAAGTGCTGCCTTGGCGCTGACGATGCCCTGCTGAGCAACCGCCAACTGCTGCTTGGCCTTGTCGAGGTCGTTGCGGGCCTCATCCAGCGACGACTTGGCGTTGATGCCCTTCTGGGCGAGATCGGCGGCGCGGTCATATTGCGACTGCGCATAGTCGACCTCGCTGCCGGCGGACTTTTCCTGCGCCATGGCCTGGCTGTAGGCGGCGCGCAACTGCTCGACATTGAGCCGTGCGGCGGCAACCGCGGCGTCGGTCTCAGCCAGCGCGATGCGATAAGGCTCGGGATCGATGACGAAGAGAAGGTCGCCGGCCTTGACCGTCTGGTTGTCGGCGATACCGACCTGGACGATGCGGCCGGCCGTATCCGAGGCGATCGAAATCCTGGCCTGCTGCAGGTTGGCGTTCTCGGTCTCCTGATAGCGTCCGCCGGTCACCCAGACATAGGCGCCACCGGCGAGCAGCGCCAGCGGCAGGGCGACCATCAAAAGGAAGCGGCCGGTGCGGCGCTTCTTCTTCGGCGCGGGAGCCGGCTGCGGTACCGGCGCCACCGAAACCGGACCGGGTGCCGGCTGCGCCGGAGCTTCCATTTCCAACTTGGTGACGTTGTCTTCTATCTTGGCTGCCGCGTTCATGCTGCTGCGCCTTCCGTATTCTTTTCCAGCGACGACGCTTCGCCGTCCGTCAGATTCTGCACGATGGTGTCGAGCACCCGGATCAGGATGCGGCGGTCCTCCGCCGACACGCCGGTGAGCGATTCCTCATAGACCTCGCCGGCGAGGCTCTTGACGTCGGCATAGGCCGCATTTGCCTTCTCGGTCGGGAAGATCATGCGCACACGCCGGTCGGTCGCATCCTGGCGGCGCTCGATCCAGCCGCCCTCCTCCATGCGGTCGACCAGGCGCGAGACGCTGATCGGCTCGATCTCGAGGAGCTCGGCGAGCCGCGCCTGGGCGACGCCCGCCTCCTTGGCGACACGGACCAGAAGCCGCCATTGCGCCGACGACAGGCCGAGCCCGCTGGCGCGCGCCTCGAAGCGCTTGCGCATCAGGCGCTGCACGTCGTGGATCAAAAATCCCAATCTGTCGATGCCATCCGAAACCATGAGCGGCATATATAATAAGCGTGCTTACCATTCAAGAGAACGCATTGTTCCAGAAGCCGGAAAATCGACATGGCAGGCAAGCGAAGCGCCCATGACCAGCGCCGTATGGACGGGCAGCGGCAACGGCCTGAGGCGATGCCTTCATAGCGGGATGCCAACCACCTGAAATTCACTGTGTTTTAGCTGGTGTGCTGGCGCCGTTCGGCATGTTCGTGATACAGCTTACGCCGTGGATCGGGGGATCAGCACAATGCCGACGCTCTATGCGCTGAAACCGGCTTTCCAGGACAGGCTGCGGCCTCTGGTCGGCAAACTGGCCGCCATGGGCGTGACGGCCAACACAGTAACCATTCTGGCAGCCCTGCTCTCCGTCGCGGCTGGAACGGCTATCGCGGCCTTGCCCGCCTGGCGCGCGCCGCTCTTCCTCATTCCCATCGTGCTTTTCGCGCGCATGGCGCTCAACGCCATCGACGGCATGCTGGCGCGGGAGCATGGGCAGGCCTCGACGCTCGGCATGTATCTCAACGAAATCTGCGACGTCGTCTCGGACCTCGCGCTGATCCTGCCGTTTGCCGCCGTTGCGCAATTCGGGGCCCGGGGCGTCGTCGCCTTTGCCATCGCCGCGGCGCTCACCGAGTTCGCCGGCGTGCTCGGCATCGCCGCCGGGATCGGGCGAAACTACGCCGGGCCGTTCGGCAAGAGCGACAGGGCGCTGGCGCTGGGCGTGGTCGCGGTGCTCGCCGCCGCCAGCTTCTGGCCGGCGGCGATTGCGCCATTTGTGTTTCCGGCCATGGCTACGCTTTCGCTGCTGACCGCCATAAACCGGATACGCGCCGGGCTTATTGGCAGCGCCGGCTAAGCATCGAGGCTAGCCATGCCGCCCGAGGGAGACACCATGCTTCACGAACAGATCGCCGCAGCGCCGGCGGAAGGCCTTGCGCGGCAGGCGCAGGAACGCACCTTCCGCAGCCATGACGGCACGGAGATATTCTATCGCTTCTGGCCGGCGGTATCGGCCGATGCCAAGGGCGCGGTCGTGCTCTTCCATCGCGGCCACGAGCATGGCGGCCGCATGGCACATCTGGTCGATGAACTCAGCATGCCCGACCACGCCTTCTATGCCTGGGACGCCCGCGGCAACGGCCGCTCCGCCGGCGAGCGCGGCTATGCGCCGTCCTTTTCGGCACTTGTGGGCGACATCGACTGCTTCATGCACGAGATCGCCGCCAGGGACGGTATTGCCGTGCAGGATATCGCGCTCATCGCACAGTCCTTCGGCGCGGTGCTTGCCGCGGCGTGGGTGCACGACCACGCGCCGAAACTGCGCGCCATGGTGCTCGCCTCGCCCGCCTTCTCGGTCAAGCTCTATGTCCCCTTCGCCAAGGAAGGCATCGCGCTCTGGCAGAAGATCAAGGGACGCTTCTTCGTCAATTCCTATGTCAAGGCGAACCTCCTCACCCATGACCCGGTGCGCATCGCTTCCTTCGAAAGCGACAAGCTGATCACGCGGCCGATCGCGTCGAACATCCTGGTCGAGCTTTACCAGCACGCGGCGCGTATCGTTGCCGATGCCCGCGCCATCACCGTGCCGACGCAGCTTCTGTTGTCGGGCAGCGATTGGGTAGTGCGGCACGCCCCGCAGCATGAATTCTTCGTCAATCTCGGCAGCCGCATCAAGGAGCGGCATGTTCTGCCGGGCTTCTTCCACGACACGCTGGGCGAACGCGACCGCGCCAAGGCGCTCGATTTGATCCGGCCTTTCCTCGAAGGGCAGTTCCAGGCGCCGGCCGAGCCCGTCGACCTGAAACAGGCGGATATCGCCGGCTACACCCGCGACGAGGCCGACCGGCTCGCCTCGCCGTTCGATCTCCTGTCGCCAAAGGGCCTCTACTGGGCAATGAGCCGCGCATCCATCCGCATCGGCAGTTGGTTCTCGCGAGGCATGAAGATCGGCGTCAGCACCGGTTTCGATTCCGGTTCGACCCTGGACTATGTCTATGAGAACGAGGCGCGCGGTCTCGGACCGATCGGACGCGCGGTCGATCGGACCTTCCTCGACGCCATCGGCTGGCGCGGTATCCGGCAGCGCAAGCTCAATCTCGAAGAGCTGATCGGCGCGGCACTAACGACGCTCAAGGCCGCCGGACGGCCCGGCCATATCCTCGACATCGCCGCCGGCCACGGCCGCTACGTGCTCGATGCGATCGGCAAGAGCGCAGCGCAGCCGGCGAGCGTGCGCCTGCAGGACTATTCCGACCTCAATGTCGAGCTCGGACGCAAGCTGATCGCCGAGCGGCAATTGCCGGCGAGCGTCTCGTTCCGCCGCGCCGACGCTTTCGACGGCGACGGGCTCGCCGCGCTCGACCCGGCGCCGGACCTCGCCATCGTCTCCGGCCTCTACGAGCTCTTCTCCGACAACGCGCTGATTGCCCGCTCGCTCGGCGGCCTTGCCCGCGCCATGCAGCCCGGCAGCCTGCTCATCTACACCAACCAGCCCTGGCATCCGCAGCTCGAGATGATCGCGCGCAGCCTGACCTCGCATCGCGGCGGCCAGGCCTGGGTGATGCGGCGGCGCACGCAAGGCGAGATGGACCAGTTGGTCGAGGCGGCCGGCTTCGAGAAACTCGACCAGCGCATCGACCAGTGGGGCATATTCACCGTCTCGCTCGCAAGGCGGATCTAGGACTGCCCACGCATGCCCACCAGTGCCGAGCCCCCGCGCCTTGCAGTCTCCACATCCGCCGAGCCCTATGGTCGTGTCGTCGTCCGGGCAGCGCTTTGGCTCTCGTTGCTTGCGCCACTCTTCTATTCGACCTACGGCTTCGCCAACTGGCTGGCGTCGACGCGCGGCCATGTCGGCAGCATCGTGTTCGCCTGGGAGCACGCGATACCGTTCGTCGCCTGGACGATCGTGCCTTATTGGTCGATCAACCTGTTCTACGGGCTGTCGCTCCTGCTCAACGACAGCAGGCAAGGCGTCGACCGGCTGGCCGGCCGCTACCTGACCGCGCAGGTCGTTGCCGTCACCTGCTTCATCCTGTTTCCGCTGACTGCCACCTTCGTGCGGCCGGAAACGAGCGGCCTGCCGGGCTTCCTGTTTGCCGTGCTCGGCGGCTTCGACAAGCCGTTCAACCAGGCCCCCTCCCTGCACATCGCGCTTTTGGTGATCATCTGGGATCACTGGCGCCAACGCCTTGGAGGCCCGCTACTCGCGCTTTGGCACGGCTGGTGCTTCCTGATCGGCGCGTCGGTAATGACGACATGGCAGCACCATTTCATCGACATCCCCACCGGCGCGCTGCTTGGCTTCTTCGCGCTGTGGCTCTTTCCAGCCAAGGGCGAGTTGCCCTTTGCCGGTTTCCGCCTGACTACCGACGGCAAGGCACGGCGGCTTTCGCTGTACTACGCGATGGGTACCGCGCTCGTTCTCGCTGCTGCATCCATCGGCGTCTTTCTTTCGCCGATCGCGCTTGTCCTTTTGTGGCCCTCGCTGGCGCTGGCGATCGTCGCCTTCGCCTATGCCGGGGCCGGCGCGAAAGTGTTCCAGAAGACGACGGACGGCCAGGTTTCGCTGGCAAGCCGCATCCTGCTCTGGCCTTACCGGATAGGCGCCAGGATCAATGTCCTGGCCTGGACGCGCAAGCTGCCGCCGTTCGCGGCGATCACGGATGGCGTCTTCCTGGGACGCTTCCCCTCGGCCGGCGACGCCAACGGCTTCGGCACCGTGATCGACCTTGCCGCCGAGTTGGAGAGGCCGCGGGACGCGTCTGGCCGCTGGGCGAGCTTCGGCATGCTCGATCTCCTGCCGCCGCAGGCAGACATGCTCGACAACGCGGTGGCGGCGATCGAGCCGGCGCGCAGGCACGGCACGGTGCTGGTCTGTTGCGCCCTCGGTTTCCAGCGCAGCGCCACCGTCGTCGCCCGATGGCTGGTCGCCAGCGGCCGCTCGCGCACGCCGGCCCAGGCGCGCAAGCAACTCGCCGGTTCCGGTCGGCCGGTGCATCTTCAGGTCGGACTGGATGAGCCGGCATGACCGACGAAACCTATAAGCAGCGGACAGCCGCTTTCGCCACCATGCTGATCAAGCAGGCGGCATGGCCGACCGCCATCGTCATCGCCGGCGACAGCGTCGCGCCGCTGGTCGCCTCGGCGCGCGGCGCGTTCCAGGCGCCGCTCGCGGTGCTGGCGCTGCTGGTCGCGGCGGCGAGCGCTGTCGTGGTGCTTGGGCTTTCCGCGCTTCTTCTCTTCGACGCGCTGCTGTTCCGGCTGATGGCGACGCATTCAGACGACGCCTCCGGAGGCGCCGCGGTCGACGACATCCTTTCGCGCATGCGGCTGAAGCCCGCGCCGGCCGCTCCGCGTCCGCTCGACGATCGCATCGCAGGAACGCGCCGCCTGCTTTTCCGGCAGCGTATCGGCTTCGCGATCTTCGTCGTCGCGTTCCTCACAGCAGGGTTCTGGATGCCCAGATGAGCAAGCTTGCGCTGCGGACCTTCACCCTGTTGCAGACGGTGACCTCCGTCGGCCTGTCGGCAATGGCGTGGGCCGTGACCGGCGTGCGCCCGATCTGGAGCGGCAGCCAGCCGTCCGACCGGCAGCGCATCTACTTCGCCAACCATACCAGCCATGGCGATTTCATTTTGCTGTCGGCCTGCCTCAGCGAGAAGGAGCGCGCCATCACGCATGCGGTGGCCGCCGCCGAATATTGGGGGAAGTCGCGGCTGCGCCGCTTCATCGCCGAGGACATGCTGTCCTCCGTGCTGATCAGCCGGCAATGGACGAGCGAGGCGGAGAACCCGATTTCCGTCATGCTTTCGGTCCTCTCCCAGGGCCACTCGCTGATCATCTTCCCGGAAGGCACGCGCAACATGAGCGACGAGCTGCTGCCTTTCCGCTCCGGGCTCTACAATCTGTCGATGGCGCGGCCGGATGTCGAACTGATCCCCTGCTGGATCGAGAACATGTCGCGCGTGCTGCCCAAGGGCCAGTTCCTGCCGGTGCCGCTGCTTTGCCGCGTCGTCTTCGGCGCGCCGGTGGCTGTGGCACCTGGCGAGGAACGCCGCGCCTTCCTCGCGCGCGCCCGCGAGGCACTTCTGGCGCTCAATCCGCGCCCCGACCGAGACGATTGATGCGCCACGAAATCAGCATTCTCATCATCGGCCTTTTCGTGGTGCTGAGCACTGCCAGCGTCACCGCCGGCATTCTGTCGATGCGTGCGCCGAAGCCACTGAGCGCGACGCTCGTCAACCTCACGCAGCGCATCAATGCCTGGTGGGTGATGGTGGCGCTGATGACGGTCGCGTTCTTCTTCGGCCGCTACGGCATGACGATCCTGTTCGCGCTGATCTCGTTCGCGGCGCTGCGCGAATTCGTGACGCTCACCCACAGCCGCCGCAGCGACCATTGGGTGCTGCTCGGCATGTTCGGCATCGTCATTCCGTTCCAGTACTGCCTGGTGTGGACGGCCTGGTACGGGCTGTTCGTGATCTTCATCCCGGTCTACTGCTTCCTGCTGATGCCGGCGATCACGGCGCTGCATGGCGACACCGAGCGCTTCCTGGAGCGCATCGCCGCGCAGCAATGGGCGATCATGATTTCGGTCTATTGCGTCAGCCATGTCCCTGCCCTGCTGACGCTCAACGTGCCCGGCTTCGAAGGCCGCAATCTTCTGCTGATCGCCTTTCTGATCATCGTCGTGCAGGGCAGCGATGTGCTGCAATACATCTTCGGCAAGCTGTTCGGAAAACACCGCTTCTCGCCGAATGTTTCGCCGTCGAAGACCTGGGAAGGCCTGATCGGCGGTCTGGTCGCGTCGAGCCTGCTCGGCGCGCTCTTGTCCTTCATCACGCCCTTCTCGCCGCTGCAGGCTTCGGCTGTCGCCTTCGTCGCCTGCACGATGGGATTCCTCGGCGGGCTCGTCGCTTCGGCGATCAAACGCGACCAGGGCGTCAAGGACTGGGGGCATTTGATCGAGGGCCATGGCGGCATGCTCGACCGCACCGACAGCCTGGTCTTCGCCGCGCCGATCTTCTTCCACATCGTGCGTTATTTCTGGACGGTTTGAGCGCCGGCTAGATCCGCTTTCGCATCAGCAGCGTGACGACGAAGAAGGCGCCGAGCGAGCTGGTGATGATGCCGATCGGCAGTTCCTGCGGCGGGAGCAGCGTGCGGGCGAGCAGATCGCTGGCGAGCAGCAGGATCGCGCCGGACAGCGCGCAGATTGCGATCAAGGGCCGATGCAACGGGCCGGCCAGCGGTCGGCCGAGATGCGGGATCATCAGCCCGACAAAGCCGATAACGCCGGCGACAGCGACGAGGATCGCGGTGGCCAGAGCGGCGACAAAAAATGTCGTGCGGCGCATGCGTGCCACCGGCACGCCGAGGCTTTCGGCAGCACTCTCGCCGGCGAGGAAGGCATCGAAGCGGCGGTGGTTCCAGAGCCCGTACGCGACGATGATGCAGGCGCCCAGTGCCGCAAGGCCAATATTGTCCCAGCGGGCGAGACCGAGCCCGCCCATGGTCCAAAACAGCACCGAATGGGCGGCGCGCTGGTCGCCGGCGAAAATGAGATAGTTGGTTAAAGCGGTGAACATGAAGGAGACGGCGAGCCCGGCAAGGATCAGCCGCTCTGGCCCTTGCCCCCGTACCCGCGAGACAAGCAGCAGCACGATTGCCGCCGCCAATATGCCGCCGGTGAAGGCGGCCATCGGAAGGGTCCAGATGCCGAAGGAGTCACCGAAGACGGTGATGACCGAGACGGCGCCGGCGGCGGCGCCCGAGGAGAGACCGAACAGGAACGGATCGGCGAGGTCGTTGCGGGTTACCGTCTGCAGGAGCGCGCCGACGACGCCAAGGCCGGCGCCGACCGCGATAGCCAGCAGCGTTCGCGGCAGCCTGAGGTCGACGACGATGCTGCCGACCGGGCCAGGCACGGCCTCGCCGCCCAAGCCAGCCGCATGCGCCAACGCGCCGACGACCTCGCACACGGGTATCAGCGTCGAGCCATAGACGATCGACAGCAACGCCAGCGCGGCGAGCAATGCCGCGCCCAATGTCATGACCAAGGCGAAAGACTTGTGGCGTAAGTTCACGTCGTCGGGCCTGTCATCGCCTTGCTGGCGGTCGAGAGTTGCGGAGATCTCCGCGACTTCGTCATCCATGGGCGAAGCAGGAGCGCAGCTCCGTCGCGGAGACCCGAGGATCCATGCCATGACCTCGTGCGCAGAGTGCCGCGGAGCAGAATTCTGCACCGTTGCAACACTCGAAAGTCACGGAATGGATCCTCGGGTCTGCGCCGCGTCGCTTCGCTCCTTGCTCCGCCCGTGGATGACGAAGTGATGAGCGTTTTCGCCATTCTCCAAGGCAGGCTATCCATCAAACGGAACCACTCCCGGCTCATCCGTGCTCCAGACTTCAAAACGCTTCCGGGTGCATGGCCCGGGCGATCTTGCCGATCGCCTCGATGTTGGCGGGGCCGGGCGTCAGCTCGGCATAGCGCAAGGCCACGAAGCGCTCGTTCTTCACCGCGTCGGTCTCCTTCATCGCCGGATTCGCCTTGAGGAAATCGAGCAGTTTCCGGTAACCACCGCCATCCTGGTAGTCGAGCAGGATCAGGAATTGTGGATTGCGCGAGGCGACCGTCTCCCAGTCGGTGTTGCCCCAGCTCGTCTCCACGTCGGCCATGATGTTTTCACCGCCAGCGGCGGCGATCATGGCGTTGGGAATAGCGAACCTGCCGGCGGTGAAGGGCTTGTCCTCGCCGGAATCGTAGAGGAAGACCCGCGTGCCCTTGGCGTTGCCGACTTTCGCCGTGATGTCGGCGAGCTCGGCCTTCCAGCCGGTGACCAGCTTTTGCGCCTCGGCCTCCTTGCCGAAGATCTTGCCCAGCTTCTCGACGTCGCCATAGAGCAGGTCCATCGAGGCGGCGGGTCGGTTCTTGTCGAGATGGACGCAGCTCTCGGTCAGCACCAGCGTCTTGATGCCGTGCGGGGCAAGCGTGTCGGGCGTCACCTCGCCGCCCGGCTTCATGCCGTAATACCAGCCGGCGAAGAAGAAATCGGGCTGCGCGGCGACCAGGTTCTCAAGCGTCGGGTATTTCGGCGCCAGCTCCGGGATCGAGCCCTGCTCGGCCTTGAATTCGGGGCCGACCTTGTACCAGCCGGTGATGCCGGTGAGCCCGACGATCGACGGCTGCAGCTTCAGCGCAAAAGCCATCTCCGCCATGTTGAGGTCCTGGATGACGGCGCGCTTCGGCGGCGCGTCGAAGGCGAGCGGCTTGCCGCAGCTGTCGACGGTGACCGGAAAGGCGAAGGCGGCCGAGGCGACAAGCGAGAGGGCAAGCGGCAAAGCGAGGCGTTTCACGGGATGGTGCTCCTTGTTTGCTTGGGTCGTTTGGGTTGGGCGGGCTCAGGATGGCGAGGAAGCGCGCGCGGGAAGCTCGAAGACGGTGAGCTCGCGGTCTTCGGTCGGGTGCTGGAGGCGCAGCACATCGATGCCGAACACCTCGCGGATGAGCGGCTGCGCCAGCGCCTCGCGCGGCGGCGCCAGCGCGTGCAGCCGGCCGTCGTTCATCACCGCGACGCTGGTGGCGAAGGGCGCCACCAGCGCGAGATCATGCAACACCGCAACGACGGTCATGCCGAAGCCGGCGACCAGGTCAAGCAATTCGCCGCGGGCGCGCGGATCGAGGTGGTTGGTCGGCTCGTCGAGGAACAGGATTTTCGGCTCCTGCGCCATGGCACGGGCGAGTTGCGCCCGTTGCCGCTCGCCGCCGGAGAGCGAACCGATGCTGCGCGCGAGCAGCGGCAAGAGCCCGGTCCGGCGCAGCGCCTCGACGACGATGTCGCGATCATCGTGGCGGCGCCTGAGGCCGGCGTGCGGGACGCGGCCAAGCTCGACATAGTCGATCAGTGCCAGCCGCGGATCCGGCTGGTCCGTCTGACCGACGACGGCCATGCTAAGCGCCCGCTCGGCGGCGGATATCCTGTCCAGCCGACGGCCGGACAGACGCACTTCGCCGCGGCTCGGCGGCAGCGCCCCGCACAGCATGCGCAGCAGCGTCGTCTTGCCGGCGCCGTTGGGGCCGACGATGGCCAGCCGCGCGCCGGCGACGAGCGACAGGCTGACATTGTCGACCAACGCCCGGCCATTCGCCGTCGCGCCGAGGCCACGGCCTTCGAGAAGCGGCGCGGTCATGAACCTAGCCCCGCCGGATGATGCTTCCAGGCCGCGTGTCCGATAGCGTGGTGAATATGAGGGATAAAACCGTCCATCATTCCGTCATTTTCCAAAATGGCGACGGAAGGATGCCGGACGAGCCGGCCGACAAGACCGGTGCCCGCGTCTCCTCCCGGCACACCCCGTCCGGTCAACTCGTGTCGATGGCAGGTCTCCTGGCTCGCGGGTCGCTGCGCCATCCGCCTTCCCAGCCTTGCCGGCCAGTGGCTTTCGGATGAAGCTCGCCGCTCACAGTTGCGGGGGCAGCCACGGCCTCGACCCGAAACGGGTCTCACCGTGTTCCCTTTTCACCCCTCGCCTTGCGGCTCGGGGACCATGACAATAACCATCGTAGGTTGTCCGCGCGCGAGTCGCAACGAACTTCTGTCCGCCCTTGCCCGAAAGAGCGTGGCGAACCGTCGCCGCGCAGCGATTTCATCTTCCTGATTTGATATGTAATAACATTACTACTAAGAGGGCACTGCCACGTTTGTCAACATCGTTTCGACTTAGCGCCATGCGCAATTTCGATCAAACTGGGTGCCGGCGCGGTGGCTAGTGTCGCCTCGCCAAATGCGAGGAGCCATGAACCCGACCGAGAAAGCGCTGTGGTTTGTCGAAAGCCATCTGCCTGATGCGATTTCGCTCGACGATATCGCGGCAAGCAGCGGCGTGTCGCGCTTCCACGTGACGCGCGCCTTCAGCGCCGCCACCGGACGGTCTGTCATGGGCTATATGCGGGCGCGCAGGCTCAGCGAAGCGGCGCGCCAGCTTGCCGACGGCGCGCCCGACATCCTCTCGGTTGCGCTCGATGCCGGCTATGGCTCGCATGAGGCTTTCACGCGGGCTTTTCGCGAGCAGTTCGGCACCACGCCGGAGTTGGTGCGCGCGCAAGGCTCGACCCAGACCCTCGATCTCGTGGAGCCTATTCTAATGGACAGTTCCCTTCTCACCACGATCGAGCCGTCGCGCTTCGAGACTAGCCGACCCTTCCTCATCGCCGGTCTCGGCGAGCGCTACAGCTGCGAGACCAGCGCCGGCATTCCGATGCAGTGGCAGCGCTTCGGGCCCTATATCGGCAACATCCCCGGCGAAGTGCCCGGCGTCTTCTACGGCGTCTGCATCAATGGCGACGATGCCGGCAATTTCGACTATGTCGCCGGCGTCGAAGTGTCGGATTTCTCCGACCTGCCCAAGGAGTTTTATCGCGTGCGCGTGCCGGCGCAGAAATACGCCGTGTTCTCGCATCGCGAGCACATCTCGACCATCCGCCGCACCGTCAACACGATCTGGAACAAATGGCTGCCGGCCTCCGGCCATGAGATCGCCGACGCGCCGGAATTCGAGCGCTACGGGCCTGAATTCGATCCGGATACCGGCAATGGCGGGCTGGAAATCTGGGTGCCGGTGAAGGGGTGAGACGCCTCCCCCTTCTCCCTTTGTGGCTAGCGTGCGCACACATCTGCTTCGTGCTGTGGTCAAGCGTGAAGAAGCGCCGTCGGAAAATGGCTTGAAGCGGTTGAATCGTATGTGATTCTGTAGCCGCC
>SAQE01000041.1 GCA_004020545.1 Mesorhizobium sp.
CGCTTCAAGCCATTTTCCGACGGCGCTTCTTCACGCTTGACCACAGCACGAAGCAAATGTGTGCGCACGCTAGCCCGCAAGGGGAGAAGGGAGGTATGCGCTTTGCTCTCGCCGATGCCTATACTGCCGCAGCGTCTCAAAGATCCGGTTCTGATCTTCAGTTTTACTTTTGCCGAGCCTGCTCGGCGCGATCGAGGAAATCGGCAATCTCTTCCGGCAGATCGCCGGTTTCCAGGAAGGGCGCGTGTCCCTGGCCTTCGACGGTAATCGACTCCATGCCGGGATGACGGTTTTTCATCTCGTCCAGCGTCGCTGCGGATAGAAGTTTCGAATTGCCGCCGCGAACGGCAAGCATCGGCACGGAGGCGAGCGCGTCGAATTGCGGCCATAGATCCGGCAGCGGCTTGGTGAAGTCCGCGTCTGCCAGCGTGTCGACCAGGGCCGGGTCGAAATCCGGCACCAGTCCCGCGTCCGTATCGCGGTAAATGGCGGCCGCCATGCGAGCCCAGTCAGCGTCGAACAGCGCCGGGAAGCTCGCGCCATGCACGCGCCGCTGTGCGTCGACCGCCTCGGCGAATGTCTTCGGTTTCGGCGACCGGTCGAGATAGGTGCGGATATGGGCCAAGCCCTGCGCCTCTATCACCGGGCCGATGTCGTTGAGGACGATGGCCTTCAACATGGCCGGCTTCAGCGCGCCGAGCACATGGATGATCAGCCCGCCGCGCGAGGTGCCGATGAAGGCAGCCCCCTCGATGCCCAGTTCTGACAAGCCAGCGAGCACGTCGCCGGCCTCGACGCCGACATGATATTGGCCGATGTCGGGATCGTAGTCGGATTGGCCGCGGCCGCGATAGTCAAAGGCGACGACCTTGCGCGGCCTCTTCGCCTTGCTCGAAAGGTAAAGCGCCAGCTCATGGAAGTCGCGCGCATTGCGGGTAAGGCCGGGCAGGCATACGACCGGCCAGCCAGTGTTCGCCTCGCCGTAGATCCGGGCATGGAGTTTCAGCCCATCGGGCGCGGCGTAGGAGAAGTCTGAGAAATCTTCGCTCGCCATCGAAAATGCCGTCCCTCGCTGATTGCGTGGACTGCTACAGGGGAGGGCGCGGATCGTCAAATCGCTGAAGCTCCCCCTTCCCACAAGGGGAGAAGGGAAGAAGGCCTCAACCCCTCCCGTTCACCAGATCTCCCACAATGTCGTACTTCCCCGAAATACGCATCTTGTAGACCTCGTAATTCTCCATCACGCGCTGCACGTAACTTCTTGTTTCCGTGTAGGGAATCCGCTCGATCCAGTCGACGATGGCGTCCACGTCCTTGCCGCGCGGGTCGCCGTATTTCGCCACCCATTGGGCGGCGCGGTTGGGGCCGGCATTGTAACCGGCGAAGGTCAGCACATAGGAGCCGTTGAAGCGGTCGAGCTGCTCGCCGAGGAAGGCCGAACCCAGCGTCGCGTTATAGCCCGCATCGCTCGTCAGCCGCGCCTGCGAGAAGATCATTCCGGCCTTCTTCGCCAACTGCCTGGCCGTGCCGGGCATCAATTGCAAAAGGCCGCGCGCGCCGGCGCTGGAAATCGCCCCGACATTGAACTCGCTCTCCTGGCGGGCGATGGCATAGGCGAGCGCCTTGCCGGAACCGGAGATGTTGGCCGAATCGGGAATGACGCCCAGCGGATGCGACAGCGCGCCGACATCGATGCCGCGCTGGGCGGCGATCTTGCCGACCTTCAGCGCCATGAAATGGTTGCCCTGCTTTTCGGCGAGCACCGCAAGCAGCGCCAGCTCGCCCGGGCTGGTCAGTTGTCCCGCAAGGTCGCGGTAGAGCGTTTCGGCATAGCGGTCATAGCCCGCCTCCTGCAGCCGCCTGATCGCGTTCACCGCCTCTCTGGCTTCGAAACTCTGGCGGTCGGCGGCACTCGGCTTCGGATAGGCGATGTTGAGGGTCCTGAGGCCCACGCGTTCGCCGGCGAGCTGACCATAGAAGGTCGTGCCATAGGCGGCCGCGCGGGTGAAGTAGTCCTTCGCGCTGCCAGGACTGCCGACCTCCGCGGCGCGGCCGAGCCAGTAATAGGCGCGCGACAGCGACACCGGCCCCTGGGCGAGGTCGGCGATGCGCGAAAAATGCGCGGCGGCCATCGCCGGGTCGTTCAGGCCGCGCAATGCGTACCAGCCGGCATGGAACTCGGCTTCGGCGGCGCTGGCAGGGCTTTCGGCCGCATGCATGGAAACAATTCTGTAGGCAGTCTTCATGTCGCCCTGGTCGACCAGCTCGCGCGACAGAACACGGCGCTCCACCCACCAGGCGTCGGGATCGACCAGCGAATCGCGGTCGGTCGGCACTTTCATCACGATCGCCGCGGCATCCGCAGATTTCTGCTGCTTGCGCAGATATTCGGCCTCGGCGAAGAAATAGCCGGCCGAACGCTGCGCTGCGGGCACGGCCTTCAGCAGCTTCGCCGCGTTCTTGTCGCCTTTGTCGGCCGCGGCCCAGGCATCCGCCAATTGCTGCGCGCCCGCAAGGCCGGCGATCCGCAGCGCCGAGGACGGCCGGTCGGCGTAGAACATGCGCTCCATGCGATAGCGATGGTCGGCCGCCGGGATCAGCGCGCCGAATTCCCTGATAAAAGCGATTTCGTCTTTTGCTTCCAGTTTCTCGGTGCGCCAAAGGGGCACCAGCACGGCGCGCGCCGCCGCGGCGTTGCCCAGCGCCACCTGCGAGCGGGCGAGGATCATCACGCCTTCCGGTGTCAACGGCTGGCTGCGGCCGAAGGCCTGCACCACCACTTGCGGCGGGGGATTCTCGCGAAAGAGCGCGCGCTCGCTGTTCTTGCGCAGCGCAATCGTGCCGGGCCATCCGGGCAGCATCTTGGCCGCGTCGGCGATCTCGCCGCTCGGCACCTGGTCGCCGCCATAGAGCGCGATCGCCCAGGCCAGGATGTGCCGGTCGAGCGATGTGGCGGGCAGCGTATCGCGCGCATTGCGCGCACCGGCGATGTCGTTGCCGGCCAGCGCGTCGAGCCCGCCCTTCAGTTGCGCGATACCGGCCGAAGGTTGAGACGGCTGCGCCTCGCCCGGAACCTGCGGCGCGCCGGGCGCGGGGATAGCCGCCGTCACGCGCACGTCAGCACTGCCGCCGATCGCCATCCCAGGCATCAGCGCGACCACCGCGCTGAGGAGCGCGAAGAGATGGGGTCGCCTCGTCGGCATTCTTTTATCCTAGCACATTGCCAGCAGGCAGGGACCCTGAAGACCCGGTCCCAAGCCTAAACTCAGGTCGTGAAAGGCTCGTGAACAAAAGGTTATCGAGGCCGTTCGAATTGCCCCTGCTGGTACCATGGCGATGCTTGCCGCTGAACCATGTCGAGACTATGGTGCGCGGCTCCGCTTTCGGTTAGAAGGCGCGCAACCAAAACCCGGAAAGTCCTAAAGGAGTTTGGACGACATGCTGAGAGGCTCGCTGACCGCGCTCGTCACACCGTTCGAAAAGAGCGGGCGTTTCGACGAGAAAGCCTTTCGCGCTTTCGTCGAATGGCAGATCGCCGAGGGCACCAAGGGCCTCGTCCCGGTCGGCACCACCGGCGAGTCGCCGACGCTGTCGCATGACGAGCATCGCCAGGTCGTGAAGGTCTGCATCGAAGCGGCCAAGCGCCGTGTTCCGGTCGTCGCCGGGGCCGGCTCCAACAACACCGAGGAAGCCGTCGGCCTGGTGCAATATGCCGAAAAGGCTGGTGCCGACGCGGCCCTTGTCGTCACGCCCTATTATAACAAGCCGACGCAGCGCGGCCTCTACGAGCATTTCGCCGCCGTCGCCAGGGCGACCAAGCTGCCGATCATCATCTATAACATCCCGCCGCGCTCGGTGATCGACATGACGCCGGAGACGATGGGCAGGCTGGCCCACGACTTCAAGAACATCGTCGGCGTCAAGGATGCGACCGGCAAGGTCGAGCGGGTCTCGGAGCAGCGCTTGACCTGCGGCAAGGATTTCATCCAGCTCTCCGGCGAGGATGCCTCGGCGCTCGGCTTCAACGCGCATGGCGGTGTCGGCTGCATTTCGGTGACCTCGAATGTCGCCCCCAGGCTTTGCGCGGAGTTCCAGGAGGCAACCCTTTCGGGCGACGGCGCCAAGGCGCTCGACCTGCAGGATCGCTTGCTGCCGCTGCACAAGGCTATCTTCACCGAACCTGGCCTGTGCGGCGCCAAATACGCGCTGTCGAAGCTGGGCAAGGTCGAGAACGTGGTGCGCTTGCCGCTGGTGACGATCGAGGCGTCAACCGCCGAAAAGATCGATCAGGCGATGAAGCACGCCGGCTTGATTAATTAGGGATGAGGCGCCACCTCTCCGCATTATGAATCAAGTCAAGAAAGCCGACCCCAACAACAGGACGGTCGCCGAAAACCGCAAGGCGCGCTTTTCCTACGAGGTGCTCGACACGATCGAGACCGGCCTGGTGCTGACCGGCACCGAGGTCAAGTCGCTGCGCCAGGGCCAGGCCAACATCCAGGAAAGCTACGCCTCGGCCGAGGGCGGCGAGATCTGGCTGATCAATTCCTATTTGCCGGAATACCTGCAGGCCAACCGCTTCAATCATGAGCCGCGCCGGCGCCGCAAGCTGCTCGTCAGCAAGCGCGAGATGGCCAAGCTGTCGCAGAGCGTCGAGCGCGAGGGCATGACGCTGGTGCCGCTGAAAATCTATTTCAACGATCGCGGCCGGGCCAAGCTCCTGCTCGCCATTGCCCGCGGCAAGAAGCTGCACGACAAGCGCGAGACCGAAAAGCAGCGCGACTGGTCGCGCGAGAAGGGGCGGCTCCTCAAGGAGCGCGGCTAAACCGCCGGCGATGTCGGCAGGCGGGCAGGGGAGCCAAGGCTTGAGGAACCGCTTGATTGTCCTTGCCCTGGCTTTCGCTTTTCTGGCGCTTGCCATCTGGGCAGAGGGCTTTTTCCGGCCCCGTGCTTTCCCGCCGGATCGCGGCGAATTCCCCATAAGGGGCATCGATGTTTCGCACCATCAGGGCAGGATCGACTGGCCACGCGTCGCGGCCGACGATGTCGCCTTCGCGATCATCAAGGCGACCGAAGGCGGCGACCATGTCGATGATGCCTTTGCCGAGAATTTGCGGCAGGCCCGTGCGGCGGGCCTCGCTGTCGGCGCCTACCATTTCCTCACCTTCTGCCGCCCGGGTGCCGATCAGGCCAGGAATTTCATCTCGGCGGTACCGCGCGGCGGGCAGCTTTTGCCGCCGGTCGTCGACATCGAATTCCACGGCAATTGTCCGCATCGGCCTTCGCCCGCCGAGTTGAACGCGGAACTGCTTGCATTCCTGGGTCCGGTCGAGGCGGCCTATGGCAAGCCGGCCATCATCTACATCACCGACGAGATGGCGCCGACCTATTCCGCTCATCTAGCGGTTCGCCAGCGCTGGTTGCGCTCCGTGCGGGGACCGCTCAACGAAGACGATTGGGTCTATTGGCAATATCTCGACAAAGGCCGTGTCGACGGCATCGATGGCGATGTCGACCTGAATGTCCTGAAGGGCGGACCGGCGAGGCTCACGGAACTGTTTGCGCCGACGCCTGAATCTAGCTCTTCAGGAACGCCGCGATCTCCTTGAAGACATTGACGAACATCTCTTCCGTCAGCACGCCCGTATTGGTGTTGTAGCGCGAGCAGTGATAGCTGGAAAACAGCGTGATGCCGCCGGCCTCCTGGCGCCCGCCATGGCGGAACGGAAGCGCGGCGACACGTCCGCCCAGCGCCCGCACCGTCGACTGGTGCGCGATGGAGCCGAGCGTCAGGATGGCGCGCAGATTGGGGAAGCGCGCGATGGTCGGCCTGAGGAAGGTGCGGCAGGTGGCGATCTCGGCGCCGACCGGCTTGTTTTCCGGCGGCACGCAGCGCACCGCATTGGTGATCGCCGTGCCGACGAGCTGCAGCCCGTCATCCGGTCTTGCCTTGAATTCCCCGCGCGCCAGGCCTTCGGCAATCAGCGTGCCGTAAAGCAGGTCGCCGGCATAGTCGCCGGTGAAGGGACGCCCGGTGCGGTTGGCGCCGCGCAGGCCAGGCGCCAGCCCGACGATCAGAAGCCTGACTGAAGCTTCGCCCTCCGGCGGCAGGAAGGTCGGCACCGGCGCATTGAACCAGCCCGGCTCGCGCTCGCGCCAGCCGGCGATGAAGTCGTGCAGCCGCGGGCAAAGCGGGCAGTCGCGGTCGGGTTCGGGGGAGGGCGCGGCGCTCAAGGCCGCCGCTCTCAATAATCGTCCTCGTCGACTTCAGCAGGTTCCGGCCGGCGCGCCGGCCGCTCGGACGGGTCGCGGCCGACCTCGTTTTTCAGTGTCATCAGATCGATGAAGTGGTCGGCCTGGCGGCGCAGATCGTCGGAGATCATCGGCGGCTGCGAGGCCATGGTCGAGATGATCGACACCTTGCGGCCGCGCCGCTGCAGTGCCTCGACCAGGGTGCGGAAGTCGCCGTCGCCGGAGAAGATGACATAGTGGTCGACGACATCGGCAAGCTCCAGCGCGTCCACCGTGAGCTCGATGTCCATGTTGCCCTTGATCTTGCGCCGGCCGGTCGAGTCGGTGAACTCCTTGGCGGGCTTGGTCACCACCTTGAAGCCGTTATAGTCCAGCCAGTCGATCAGCGGCCGGATCGAGGAGTATTCCTGATCCTCGACCAGAGCGGTGTAGTAGTAGGCCCGGAGCAGGTAGCCGCGCTTCTGGAAGCTCGACAGGAGCTTGCGGTAGTCGATGTCGAAGCCGAGCGCCCGCGAGGTGGCATAGAGATTGGCGCCGTCGATGAAAAGAGCGATCTTTTCACGGGGATCGAACATTGAAAAACATCCCTTTCGAAAATTTCTGTCGTCTAAATGGACGTGACGGGCAGGCCCGGTAATGGTCCCTTTTGCCGTCTCATCCGAGATAACGCCAGATTTATGGATATCCAAGGGCGCGGACGCCGATTGCAAGCAATTGTGATCGACGCTATGTGAGCGGCGGATAAGGGCGATGTCCGGACATTGAGCCGGCCAAAGGCTTGTGCTTCGGGCGCTGCCGCCATAAAGCTTGTATTTCGACGGCGTCCGGGTTATGCAGCCCGCCAGTTTTCCATCAAATCCACGCATGAAAGGGGCAGTCCATGGCCCGCGTAACCGTTGAAGATTGCATCGACAAGGTCGATAACCGTTTCGAGCTCGTGCTGCTCGCCGGCCACCGTGCCCGCCAGATCAGCCAGGGCGCGCAGATCACCGTTCCTCGCGACAATGACAAGAATCCGGTCATTGCGCTGCGCGAGATCGCCGAGGAGACGCTGTCGCCCGACGACCTCAAGGAGGATCTGATCCACTCGCTGCAGAAGCATGTCGAGGTCGACGAGCCGGAGGCCGATGGCGAGGCGATCGCCGATCAGACGGGTGCCGCCACCGCCGCTGCGGACACTGACGACGCCGAGGAGAACATCGCCTTCGACCGCATGAGCGAGGAAGACCTGCTCGCCGGCATCGAAGGTCTGGTGCCACCGGAAAAGAGCGACGACTACTAAGCTTCATCGGAACTTGCCTGGATCAAGCATCCGGCACTTCCGTCTCGTAAGTTTCGTGGCTATCTATGACATGCGCCGCAAGCAACAGCGGCGCATGATTCATTTCAGCACCGCGAGATCCCGCCCATGATGCGTCAGTATGAGCTTGTCGAGCGCGTCCAGCGCTACAAGCCTGACGTCAACGAGGCGCTGCTCAACAAGGCCTATGTCTACGCCATGCAGAAGCATGGCCACCAGAAGCGCGCCTCGGGCGATCCCTATTTCTCGCATCCGCTGGAAGTGGCGGCCATCCTCACCGAAATGCACATGGACGAGGCGACCATCGCGGTCGCCCTGCTGCATGACACGATCGAGGACACGACCGCGACCAGGGCCGAGATCGACGAACTGTTCGGCCCCGAAATGGGCAAGCTGGTCGAAGGCCTGACCAAGCTGAAGAAGCTCGACCTCGTCTCCAAGAAGGCCGAGCAGGCCGAGAACCTGCGCAAGCTGCTGCTCGCGATCTCCGAGGATATTCGCGTTCTCCTCGTCAAGCTCGCCGACCGCCTGCACAACATGCGCACGCTCGACCATATGCCCGAGTCCAAGCGGCTGCGCATCGCCGAAGAGACGATGGACATCTATGCGCCGCTCGCCGGCCGCATGGGCATGCAGGGCATGCGCGAGGAATTGGAAGAGATCGCCTTCCGCTACATCAATCCTGAAGCCTATCGCGCCGTCACCGCGCGGCTGGCCGAGATATTCGAGCGCAACAAGGGCGTGCTGGGCGAGATCGAGAAGGCGCTGTCGGGTCTGTTCGAAAAGCATGCGATCAAGGCCAGCGTCAAAAGCCGGCAGAAGAAGCCGTGGTCGGTGTTCCGCAAGATGGAGGCCAAGGCGCTCTCCTTCGAGCAGCTCTCCGACATATTCGGCTTCCGCGTCGTCGTCGACACCGTCGAGGACTGTTACCGCGCGCTCGGCGCCATCCACACCACCTGGTCGATGGTGCCCGGCCGCTTCAAGGACTACATCTCGACGCCGAAGCAAAACGACTACCGTTCGATCCACACCACCATCGTCGGCCCGTCGCGCCAGCGCGTCGAATTGCAGATCCGCACCCGCGAGATGAACAAGATCGCCGAATACGGCGTCGCCGCGCATTCGATCTACAAGGATACGGGCGGCAAGGGGAATGGCGCCGCGCACGCGATCTCCAAGGAGACCAACGCCTATGCCTGGCTGCGGCGCACCATCGAGCAACTGGCCGAAGGCGACAATCCCGAGGACTTCCTGGAAAACACCAAGCTGGAGCTGTTCCAGGACCAGGTGTTCTGCTTCACGCCCAAGGGCATGCTGATCGCGCTGCCGCGCGGCGCCACCCCCATCGACTTCGCCTACGCCGTCCACACCGATGTCGGCGACACCTGCGTCGGCGCCAAGGTCAACGGCCGCATCATGCCGCTGATGACGGAATTGAAGAACGGCGACGAGGTCGAGATCATCCGCTCCAAGGCGCAGGTGCCGCCGGCCGCCTGGGAATCGGTCGTCGTCACCGGCAAGGCGCGCGCCGCCATCCGCCGCGCCACCAAGAACGCCATCCGCAAGCAATATTCCGGCCTCGGCGCTCGCATCCTCGAACGCGCTTTCGAGCGCGCCGGCAAGAGCTTTGCCAAGGAGAGCCTGAAACCGGTGCTGCACCGGCTGGCGCGCAAGGACATCGAGGATGTGCTGGCCTCCGTGGGGCGCGGCGAGCTTGCGTCCACCGACGTCATGAAGGCGGTCTTCCCCGACTACAAGGACGAGCGCGTCACGGTCGCGGCGCCCAAGCAGCGCGAGGAGGGCTGGTCGAAGATCCGCAACGCCGCCGGCATGCTGTTCCAGATGCCCGGCCGCGCCGCGCGCAAGGGCAAGGACCAGCAGCGCGACGGCGCAGTGCCGATCCGCGGCGTGCGCGGCGACCTGCCGGTGCGCTTCGCGCCGGAAGGGGCGGTGCCCGGCGACCGTATCGTCGGCATCATCCAGCCGGGAACCGGCATCACCATCTATCCGATCCAATCGCCGGCCCTCCAGGCCTTCGACGACCAGCCCGAGCGCTGGATCGACGTCCGCTGGGACATTGACGAGCGCACCAAGGAGCGCTTCCCGGCGCGCATCTCGGTCACTGCCATCAATGCGCCGGGATCGTTGGCTGACATCGCGCAGGTTGTTGCGTCGAACGATGCCAACATCCATACGCTGTCGATGGTGCGCACCGCTCCCGATTTCACCGAGATGCTGATCGACCTCGAGGTCTGGGACCTCAAGCATCTCAACCGGCTGCTGTCGCAGCTCAAGGACAATTCGAGCGTCAGCGACGCTCGGCGTGTGAACGGATGAATAGTGAATAGTGAATAGTGAAATAGAAGGTGCTCTCGCTACCATTCACCATTCACCATTCACCACTCGCCAAGGGCATGGAGCGAACAAATGAACACCGAAGAAGTGCTGGGCATATTCCGCGAGGCCGGCGCCGTTCTCGAAGGTCATTTCATCCTGACGTCTGGCCTGCGCAGCCCGATCTTCCTGCAGAAAGCGCGCGTCTTCATGCATGCCGACAAGACCGAGCGCCTGTGCAAGGCGCTGGCCGAGAAGATCCGAGAAAGTGTGCCGGGCGGGATCGACTATGTCGTCGGCCCGGCGATCGGCGGCCTGATCCCGGCCTACGAGACATCGCGTCATCTGGGCGCTCCAGCGATCTGGGTCGAACGGGAAGGGGGCGAGTTCAGGCTCCGTCGTTTCGAGATCGCCAAGGGTGCGCGCGTCGTCATCGTCGAGGACATCGTCACCACGGGACTCTCGATCCGCGAGACGATCGACTGCCTGCGCGAGCTCGGCGCCGAGGTGGTGGCGGCCGCCTGCATCATCGATCGCTCGGCCGGCAAGACCGATGTCGGCGTGCCGCTGATCGCGCTCGCCGAATATGAGGTGCCTGCCTATCCGCCCGATCGCCTGCCGCCGGAGCTTGCCGCCATCCCCGCCGTCAAGCCGGGCAGCCGGAACATCTGAGAATGCATGTCGCCCAAAAGTGCGTAGCGGTTTTGGGATAACGACATGCAAAAAGGAGAAGCAAGAATGATCGCCGGCATCGACCATTTTGTGCTGACGGTCCGCTCGGTCGAAGCGACCTGCGATTTCTACCAGCGCGTGCTTGGCCTGCGGCGGCTGGACGAGCCGAACCGTCCGACCGCGCTTTTGTTCGGATCGCAGAAGATCAACCTGCATGAGGTCGGGCGCACCTTCGAGCCGAAGGCAAGGACGCCGAGCCCGGGCTCCGGCGATTTCTGCCTTGTCGCGGCGGTACCTCTTTCCGACATCCGCGCCAGCCTCGAGGCCAACGGCGTGGCGGTCGAAGTCGGGCCGGTCGAGCGCATTGGGGCGCGCGGCAGGATGATGTCGGTCTATTTCCGCGATCCCGACGACAATCTGGTCGAGGTCAGCGAGTATCTGAAGTAGTCACGCAGGGTCTTATCGTGCGCGAACCGGTTGGCCACGATGAAGACCACGCCGCAAGAGAGTCCTCAGTTTTGCCAGAATGGCGCTCTTATTACGGCCTGCGGCAGACCATCGCGGCGGCGTTTCGTTGTTCCGTGCCCTGGCGGTCGCTATATCAAAGTTTTGTTGCCTTCCTGCGCCCTCGGAGCGCAAGATATGTTGGCGCTACCCGGATGGCAGGGAGCGCGTGTTGGACCAGGAACTGAAACAGAGTGCTTTTTCGACGCCGAGAGCCTGATGGCCTCCTGGAGCGGGTGCGTACTTACCTGTGGCCGCGCCGCTCCTTTTCGCGCTCCGTGCAGTATTTCTCCAAGCGCATCCTGCGGCTGAAGGCGACGCCCCATTCCGTCGCGGCCGGCGTCGCGGCGGGCGTCTTCGCCTCCTTCTTCCCACTCGGCTTCCATTTCGTCATCGCCGCCGTGCTCTGCTGGGTGATCGCCGGCAATCTGGTGGCGGCGGCGCTGGGCGCGGTGTTCTTCGGCAATCCGCTGACCTTCCCGCTGCTTTGGGGCGCGTCCTGGGAAACGGGCAAGCTCATCCTGCATGAACGCCTGCCCAAGCACGGGCCGCCCGAGCATCTCGGCGAAATGATGCATACGCTTTCCTTCGCCAAGCTGTGGCATCCGATCCTGGAGCCGATGCTCCTCGGCGCAGTGCCGCTTGGCCTGGTCTTCGGACTGATCTTCTATGGCATCACCCGCTGGGGCATGACCGTGTTTCGCGAGCAGCGGAAGCGGCGCATGGCCGAGCGGGCCGAGAAGGCCAAGCGCGCTGGCGGGCGGGAAGTTCCCGCGGAATGATCATCGGCATCGGCAGCGACCTGATCGACATCAGACGCATCGAGAAGTCGCTGGAGCGGCACGGCCAGCGCTTTATCCAGCGCATCTACACTGAGGTCGAGCAGGCCAAATCCGAAGGCCGCGCGGCCCGCGCCGCTTCCTACGCCAAGCGCTTCGCCGCCAAGGAGGCCTGCGCCAAGGCGCTGGGCACCGGCATGGCCGAGGGCGTGTTCTGGCGCGACATGGGCGTGGTCAACCTGCCGAGCGGCGCGCCGACCATGGCTCTGACCGGAGGCGCCGCGGCAAGGCTGGAGAAAATCCTGCCCGAGGGCTACCGCGCGCTGATTCACCTCACCATCACCGATGATTTTCCGCTTGCTCAAGCCTTTGTGATCATCGAGGCAGTGCCCGCCGAACAAGCGCCACATTGATTCCATCTGACCACGGGCGGCATGACGTTGCCCAGCGCGCGCCGAGACTCTATACCAACCAACGCACAATCGAGGACGACATGAGCGTGGCTGAAAAATCGCAGAAGAAATCCGGCGGGCTTGGTGAAACCTTCTCCGTCATCATCCAGGCTCTGCTGCTCGCGCTTGTCATCCGCACGCTGCTGTTCCAGCCCTTCTCCATCCCGTCCGGCTCGATGCGGCCGACGCTGCTCGAGGGCGACTATCTGTTCGTCACCAAATGGGCCTACGGCTATTCGCGCTATTCGCTGCCCTTCGGCCCCAACATTTTCTCCGGCCGCATCTGGGGCTCGGAGCCCAAGCGCGGCGACGTGGTGGTGTTCAAGTTCCCGCCGGATCCGTCCGTCGACTACATCAAGCGCGTCGTCGGCCTGCCCGGTGACAAGATCCAGGTCAAGGACGGCCAGCTCGTCATCAACGGCACCGCCGTGCCGCGCGAAAAGGTCGGCCAGATCGACAATCCCGATATCACCGAGGTCGATCGTCCCGTCGACGTCTATCGCGAGACGCTGCCCAACGGCGTCACCTACGACACGCTCGACCTGACGCCCAATTCGATCGGCGACAACACGCGCGAGTTCGACGTGCCTCCCGGTCACTATTTCATGATGGGCGACAACCGCGACAACTCCTCCGACAGTCGCTTCACCGTCGGTTTCGTGCCGGCCGAGAACCTTGTCGGCCGTGCCAACGTCATCTTCTTCTCGATCGCCGATGGCGCAAGCCCGTTGGAAATCTGGAAGTGGCCGTCGCTGATGCGCGCCGGACGCCTGTTCCATCTCGTCCACTAAGGTCATGGCGGCTACCAAGCGTTTGACCGCCGATGCCCTCGCCGAAGCGCTTTTCGAGCGCACCGGCCACGCCTTCGCCGACCGCCAGCGTCTGCAGCGCGCGCTGACCCATGCCAGCGCGCGCTCGACCCATGCCGGCGTCGACTACGAACGCTTCGAATTCCTGGGCGACCGCGTTCTCGGCCTTGTCGTGGCCGACATGCTGCTCGCCGCCTTCCCCGAGGCCGCCGAGGGTGAGCTTTCGCTGCGCCTCAACGCGCTGGTCAACGCCGAGGCGCTTTCCGAGATCGCCGGGGAGATCGGCTTGCCGGAGCTGATCCGCGCCGGCTCCGACGTGCGCAATCTCGACGGCCGCAAGCGAACCAACCTGCGCGCCGACGCGCTGGAGTCGCTGATTGCCGTGCTTTACCTGGATGGTGGCCTTGAGGCTGCCCGCGCGTTCATCCACCGCTACTGGCAGCCGCGCTCGCAGGCGACAGGTGCCGCCCGCCGCGACGCCAAGACCGAATTGCAGGAATGGGCGCACCAGGCGGCTGCCGGCGCGGTTCCGGCCTACCGGGTGGATGGTCGCGAAGGACCCGACCACGATCCGCTGTTCACCGTTAGCGTCAAGGTAGGCTCCTTTGCGCCGGCGGTCGGCAGCGGCCGTTCCAAGCGCGAGGCGGAACAGGCAGCAGCGGCGGTGCTGTTGCTGCGCGAAGGCGTGTGGAGCGCGACATGACCGGCACCGAAGCCCCTGAAACACCCGCTACGCGGTCCGGCTTCGTCGCGCTGATCGGCGCCCCCAATGCCGGCAAGTCGACGCTGGTCAACCAACTGGTCGGCGCCAAGGTGTCTATCGTCACCCACAAGGTGCAGACCACCCGCGCGATCGTGCGCGGCATCGCCACGCATGACAACGCCCAGATCGTCTTCGTCGACACGCCCGGCATTTTCAAGCCGAAGCGCCGGCTGGACACGGCGATGGTCACCACCGCCTGGGGCGGCGCCAAGGATGCCGATGTCGTCGTGCTTCTGATCGATGCCGAACGCGGCATCAAGGGCGATGCCGACGCCATCCTCGACCGGCTGAAGGACGTCCAGCAGCCGATGCTGCTCGTCCTCAACAAGGTCGACCGGGTCAAGCCGGAGACGCTTCTGGCCTTGGCCGCGGCAGCTAACGAAAGAGTGCCGTTCAAGCGCACCTTCATGGTCTCGGCGCTCACCGGCTCCGGCTGCAAGGACCTGCTCGACTATCTCGCCGAGACGCTGCCGGCCGGGCCCTGGTATTATCCGGAAGACCAGATCTCCGACCTGCCGATGCGCCAGCTCTCGGCCGAGATCACCCGCGAGAAACTCTATCTCAGGCTGCATCAGGAGCTTCCCTATTCCTCGCATATCGAGACCGAGAAATGGGAGGAGAAGAAGGACGGCTCGGTGCGCATCGAGCAGGTCATCTATGTCGAGCGCGACAGCCAGAAGAAGATCGTGCTCGGCCACAAGGGCGAGACAATCCGCGCCATCGGCCAGGCCGCTCGCGCCGAGATCGCGGAGATCCTCGAGCAGAAGGTGCATCTCTTCCTGTTCGTGAAGGTGCGAGAGAACTGGGGCGACGACCCCGAGCGCTATCGCGAGATGGGGCTGGAGTTTCCTCACTGATGCATGTCGTCTAGGAATGCCGCCCGTCGATCTGGGACAACGGCATGCACAATCCTAGGGTAGATATCGACACCGATCTCGTGCGCCGGCTGGTTGACGCGCAGTTTCCCGAATGGCGGCATCTGCCGGTGAGACCCGTTGCGTCCGGCGGCTGGGATAATCGCACCTTCCATCTCGGCGACGAGATGACCGCGCGCCTGCCAAGTGCGGCTCCCTATTCGCTGCAGGTCGAAAAGGAACACCGTTGGCTGCCCAGGCTCGCGCCGCTCCTGCCGCTGCCGATTCCGGCGCCGCTCGCCATGGGCGAGCCCGCCGAAGGCTACCCATGGCACTGGTCCGTCTACCGCTGGATCGAGGGCGAGACGGCGAAGACCGCACGCATCCCCGACCTTCGCACGTTCGCGGTCACACTTGCCGAGTTCATCGCGGCCCTGAAACGAATCGATCCGACCGGCGGGCCGGTGCCGGGCCAGCACAATTTCTATCGCGGCGGACCGCTGACGGTCTATGACGGCGAGGCGAGGCAGGCGATCGCAGCACTCGACGGCCAGGTCGATACACAAGCAGCCACCAAGGTCTGGGAAGCGGCCCTGGCCGCCACCTGGCACGGTTCGCCCGTCTGGTTCCACGGCGATGTCGCCTCAGGCAATCTCTTGGTCGAAGACGGCCGCCTGAGCGCCGTCATCGACTTCGGCACCTCCGGCGTCGGCGACCCGTCCTGCGACCTCGCGATCGCCTGGACCTTTTTCGAGGGCGAAAGCCGGGAGGCCTTCCGCGCCGCCATCGCTGTCGATGACGCGACCTGGGCGCGCGGCCGCGGCTGGACGCTGTGGAAGGCGCTGATCACTGTTGCCGGACATGACGCCAATCAGGCCGAGGTCGGACGGCAGCGCCGGGTAATCGACGAGGTGCTTGCCGATCACGAACGCTGGGCGTGACGCGGATTACAACAAGCCTTTGGTCCTGAGATCGGCGGCGAAGGTCGTCAGCGGCATCACGAGAGTCAGCGGTTTTCCCGAAAGCGCCTCGGCGCCATATCCACGATACCAGTTCGCGGCGCGCTCACTCTTGGCGTCGATGATGAGCAGCAGACCGCCGCCTTCAGCGGCGACACGAAGGCAGCGCAGGGCCGCCGCAGCGAGGAGCTGACCTCCGAGCCCTTGCCCGGCCACCGTCAGATCGGTCGCCAGGCGGGCAAGCTTGAACCCGGATACTTCATGTCGGGCCAACCCTTTCATCAGGGCCGCGGGCACTTGCTCATGAGCAACGGCGGAGGGTGCGATCGTATAGAAGCCAAGAACGCGGTCTGGGTTCGCGTTGTCGACAGCGCAAAACGTCTTCGAAGCATTCTGTTCATGACTCTGCCTGGCGAAGCGCCGCAGAAAATCATTCATCTGCTCGTCGCCGCAATCAAAGGACGCGCGATCGTGCGATTTCGAGATCGGCTCCTCTCGCCATCGCGGCAGGGTCATATCGTATCGGGAAGAGCCGCAATGGCAGCCCGCAATTTCGCATTGGGCTTCGGCGGGTGCTCGAGCAGTTCGAGGATGCGTTTGAAGTCGCGCTCCGACACTTCGGTCTTTTCGATCGCCTTGATCACGGCTTCCGCCTCAGGCAGCACCTTGTCGAGGATGAAGTCGGTCATGTCCTTGTGCGACAGCGCCGCCGCGCGGGCGATCATCGCCTTTTGCGCGGGCCGTATGCGGATATTGAAGCGTTCGGTTCTGTCGCTGGCTGGCTTGGACATGCCATCCTCCTTCATGGGCAGATATAACGTACATACGCTATACGTACAAGCTGCGAGGCAAGAGTGGCATGAAAAGCGCTCGGTCGATCACGCCGAAGGGGCGGTTGGTTGGCGAGTGACCCGCTTGGACAAATTCCGGAGCGGTCCCTGCTAAGAAACCTCGGTCTGGTCGGGCGCATCGTGCCCTTCATCGGGCGGACCGTCCTGGGCGACCCTGGTCTTGCGCCCGCGTCTGGGCGATTTGCCCAATGCAGCGTTTGTCGCCGCGCTGCGCTTGGGCCTTTCCGTCGTCAGCTTTGGCCCGGGCCGCTTGATGCGCGGCGGCGGTGACTTTCCTGCCTTGTCTTCGCCGCCCATATAGAACGTCACATGAGGGAAAGGTATCTCGATGCCGCGCTCCTCGAAGACCTCCTTGATGATCTCGTTATAGGCGCGACCCAGGGCAAAATGCTTTCCGGGTTTGGTCTTGATGCGAGCCCGAACCAGAATGGCGGAGTCGGCGAATTCGGTCACGCCATGCATCTCGAGATCGCCGATGATGTCGCCCGCGAACCCGGCCTCCTTCAGTTTGTCGAAGGCGTCGTGCATCGCCTGCTTCACTTCGGGGATGCTCGCTCCGTAATCCACGCCGATCGATGCGACATGATAGCTGAAGGTCTTCATGAAGTTCGTCACGGCATCGACGGAAGAGAACGGGATGAGATGATAGGCGCCGTCGAGAGTACGCAACGACACGGACCGGATTGTCAGTCGCTCGACGGTGCCTGTAACCCCTCCTGCGGTCACCACATCGCCTTCATTCATCGCGTTCTCGAACTGTATGAAGGCGCCGGTGATGATGTCCTGCACCAGTTTTTGCGCCCCGAAGCCGACAGCAAGGCCGACAACGCCGGCGCCGGCAAGCAACGGGCCGATGTTTACGCCAAACTCGGACAGGACCAGCATGACAATGAGGACGCCCAGCGCGACCACAAAGGCGTTGCGGAACAGGGCGAGAAGCGTCCGTTCCCGCGGGGAGGGGACATGGCCGTAGTTCGGATTGAGGCGATATTCCACCCACGACTGGACGGCGAGATAGATCAGGCCGCCGACCAGCATTATCAGGATTGCGGAAACGATTGAAACGGCGAAGCGCTGGCCGACTTCGCTCGACAGCCACCCGACAACGTCTGCCGCTCGCCAGAACTGTGCGATGACCAGCAGCACAACCGCGGCAACCAGGATGCGAACTGCCCTGAGCACATTGGGAACGAAGGCATTGAGGCGCCGCTCGAGCAACGGAAGCCGCTCGCTGACCTCGGCGGGCAGGTTTATCCCGGCTCCGGCGACCCGCGCGATGACGCCCGTCAGCAATACCCCTATGGCTATAGCGATGATCGATTGGACGGTGGCCGCGAGGACGAACAGCAGGGCCATTGCGGGCGCTGCGAGCCACAGAACAAAGACGAGGATCAGGTATCCGATCGCCACGACGTGCCAAAGCCTGGCGAGACCGGCCAGGAACCTGCCCAGAATGTCGGTTCGGCGGGTCTCGCTGCGGCGCAGCAGCCATCGCCGCACCTGATCGCGATTCTGCAGGATGACAATCAGGGCGAGCACCAGCGCGGCAAACATCACGACCACGCGGACCACTTGCGCGGCGTCTTCCGAAACGTTGACCGCAACGATCGGCGCGAGGAAGAACATCGTATAGCCGACCACGCTGACGAAGCGGCTCAGCCAGAAATACCAGTATGCTGCCGTTGTGTCGCCCAATGTCCAGATCCGCAGCGCGGGCCATCTCGGGGCAAGCAGCGTACGCGCAAGGACCTTGATGAACTCGATGACCAGGAAGGCGTTCAGGAACAGCGCACGGTTCATCTCTGCCTGGCCCGCCTGGTCGATAACGAATGCAGAGAGCGAAGACACCGAACCGATTGCCCAGGCCGCGAGCACGGTGAGCGCGTCGGCCAGCGCGGACAACCCGATGAAGCCGAACCGCTCGAACCTGCCTCCGCGTGTCGCTGCATTGGCGAATGTGCGCTGGAACCGTCCAAAGGCGAACCGCAACGCGAGGTAGACGGCGAAGGTGAGGACCACGACAAGGGCGCTGTTGCGTACGGCGTTCCAAAGGCTCTGCACATCGATCGAGACGCCTCCTGAAAAGATGCCGGCAATTCTCTCGACGAGGGCGGCGGTCGTCTTGATCAGGCCCGAAGCGCTCTCTGCCGCGTCCCTCGTATACGCGGCGACCTCCTGTGCGATCGTCGTTTCAGGCGCTGCCTCGGCCGCCGGCTGGTTGCCTTCCGCGGCCGCGGCGCGCAGCTTGTCGATCAGGCGGTGCCGCGCCTGGTCATTCTCCAGGATGGTGATGAGCGCTTCGACATCCGCGTTCGGCTCGCCGGGCTTGGAGCCTCCTTGTGCAGCCGGCTGAGCGAAGCTTGGTGCCCCGCAGAGCAGTAGAAACAACAACAGAGAAATTAGAGTTCGCATTGCTGGCCCTGGCGGAAAACTATCGATCGGGGTGTGCGCGCTGCCGGCGCCGGCTCGGACATTCTTGCAAAATTGCAGGCAGCCGCATCTTCGCATTGGTGCAGTTCATCTAGGGCGAACCTGCTAGGGTGGAAGTTGGTACCTTCGTCGAGTGCGGCGGGTCCCTCCTTGGCGACGCGCTCCGGGTGCCATAACGAACTTTGCCGCCGATCGTTGCCTAGTTGGCCAAAGACAGCGTTGTCGACAGCGCGAACCGTCTTATGTTGAAGCGCTCGGTTCGCTCGCCGGTTGGTTTCTCTGTGTCAGATACGACGTACGCAAATCTTGATTTCGCCGTCCAACGGGTGAAAAGCTCGACCCATGGAATGGCGCGACGAGGGAATCATTCTCGGCACCCGCAGGCATGGCGAAACCAGCGCCATCCTCGAGGTGATGACGCGCGCCCATGGCCGGCATCTCGGTCTCGTGCGCGGAGGGCGCTCGCGCAAGCAGCAGCCGGTGCTGCAACCAGGTAACCGCGTCGATCTTCTGTGGCGGGCGCGGCTCGACGAGCATTTGGGCATCTTCCAGGCCGAGGCGATCGAGATGAACGCCGCGCGGCTGATGGACAGCGCCGTCGCTGTTTACGGCCTGCAGACCATGGCAGCGCATCTCAGGCTTCTGCCGGAGCGCGACGCCCATGGCGGCCTCTACGAGGCGCTTGCCGTGATGATCTCCCATCTCGACGACGCCGATGCCGCGGGCGAACTGGTGGCGCGTTTCGAATTGCTCATCCTCGATGAGCTCGGCTTCGGCCTCGATCTCAGCCAATGCGCGGCGACCGGCACGCGGCAGGACCTCGCCTATGTCTCGCCGAAATCCGGGCGCGCGGTTTCGCGCGCCGCCGGTGAGCCCTGGCGCGACAAGATGCTGGCGCTGCCTGCCTTCCTGCAGCGCGGCTCAGGCCTGCGCGCCGACGCGGCCGCGCTCGAGGACGCGTTCCGGCTGACCGGCTTCTTCTTCACCCGCCACGTCTACGAGCCGCGCGGCATCGAGGCGCCCGACGCACGTGGCGGTTTTCTCGCGGCGCTACGCCGGCATCAGGCGGCAGTCGAAGCGATCGAAAACGTCACACAGTAAGGCAGCGCCTATCTGGCTTCCCGCCGCTCCAGAAAATCGCCGAGAATGGCGCGCTGGCCTTTCAGGATCTTGAGGCCAGCTTCGGGAAGTGAAAACCAGCCGGCTTTGTCCACCTCGGGGAATTCCTTCTTAGCGCCGGACCTTGGCGGCCATTCCATGGTGAACGTATTGCTCCTGACGGCGTCGACGTTGATGTCCGCTTCGACGCTCCAGGCGATCACGATCTTGCCGCCCGGCTGCTTGTAGCTGCCGACGGGTTGGAAGTCGCCGTCGATGGCGACGCCGAGTTCCTCCTCGGCCTCGCGCCGGGCGGCTGCGAGCTCATCCTCGCCATCGTCGATGAGCCCCTTCGGAATCGACCACGCGCCTTCATCCTTTTTTGCCCAGAACGGTCCGCCGGGATGAACCAGCAGGAATTCGAACACACCGGCGGTTCGCCTATAGATCAGCAGCCCGGCGCTTCGTAGCGGCATCGGTCGTCCTCATGGCTATTCCCCCGAAGACCCTAGAATAGCACGAGTATTTCGCGGCAGGCGGCAGGTAATCTCGCCGCCCGAGTCCGGCCGTTCGACGTGTTGCCATTGGATAAAGCCCCAAGTTGCTGGCAATCGGCGCCGAAACATGCTCGATCTTGCAGGCCGGCAAGGCGCTGATTTCAATAGCCGTCTCATTGCCGCATTTGTCGGCCACGACTGGACCGGTTTTGAGGGGAAACCGCCATGTTTGAAAGCCTGATCGGCCTCGCCGCCATTATCGCGCTTTTCGTCATCATTTCGCGCCAGCAAACCCGCATCGGCCTGATCGAGCGCGAGCTTGGCGCGCTGCGCAGCCTGGTGCTTTCGGGTATCCCGCAGCCCGCGCCGAAAACGGGTGAGGCGGCGGAAGGCGCGCCGGGCGAAGTTCCCGCCGCGGCCGCGACTGCCACGCCGCCCGCGCGTGAAGCTGCGTTGACCGAAGTCCCTGCCGCGGCGCCCGATGCTCCCAAAGCCGAGGTTCCAGCCGAAGCGGGCGAGGGGACGTCGTCCGAGCCCGCCACGCCAGCCGAAGCGGCGCAACCTGCCGCGCCAGCCGATGCTGTTGCGCCTGCAAGGGCCGCGCGACAGACCGATGTCGAGACGGCGCTCGGCACGCGCTGGGCGGTCTGGGTCGGTGGCATCGCGCTGGCGCTGGGTGGCCTCTTCCTGATCCGCTACACCATCGAGGCCGGCATTTTCGGGCCTGGCGTGCGCCTCACCATGGCCGGCATTCTCGGCCTCGTGCTGGTCGCCGGCGCCGAGTTCATCCGCCGCACCGGCTTCAGGGTGCCGGTGCAGGGCGCGGCCGGCGCCTATATCCCGGCGATCCTGACGGCGGCCGGCGCCTTCATCCTGTTCGGCACCGTCTATGCCGCGCATGGCATCTATGGCTTCATCGGTCCGGCGCTCGCCTTCACGCTGCTCGGCGCGATCGGCATTGCGACAATCGCGGTATCGCTGGTCCACGGCCTGGCGCTGGCCGGAATCGGCCTTGTCGGCGCCATGGTCACGCCGGTACTCGTCGCCTCGCAGGCGCCCAACCCGTGGGCGCTGTTCGTCTATCTGGCGATCGTGCTTGCCGCGACGGCGGCCATCGCCCGCATTCGTGACTGGAAGGCGCTCGTCGCGGCTGCTTTCGCCGGCTGCGGTATCTGGACCATCCTCTATATGACCGATGCGCCCGAGGTGAACCTCGCCTCTGTGCTGTTCATCAGCTTGGCCACGCTCGCCGTGCTTGCCTTCGTCTGGCTCGACCTTTTCTTGATTACTGGCCGCGACGAAGCGGAATCCGGCTTCGACTGGCCGTCGATCGTGCCCGGCTTCTTCGTCGCGCTGACCGCGCTCGGCCTGTCGGTTGATCCGGTCTTTGCCAAGGCGGGCGATGCCTTGCATGGCGCGGTGCTGCTCGCAGCACTTGTCGCGGTGGCGCTCTACCGTCCCCGCGCTCTGCCGCTCCTCTTCGCCGCCGGCCTGGCGACGGTGCTGATCTATCTCGGCATCGTCCCGCCCGCCACCATCGGCGCCGATGCGCTGGATGTCGGCCTGGGCGCCGAACCGCTGGCGGCATCCGATGCGCTGACCTTCCGCATCGGCATCGCGCTCGCCATCGTCTTCATTGCCGCCGGCTTCTGGGCTGCGCGCCGGCTCGCCGCCGCGGCACCCGTCCACGCGGCGTCCTGGGCGGCATGGGGCGTGATCGCGCCGCTTGTCGTGCTGACCGCGCTCTGGCTCACCTTCGGCGATATCGACCGCGACTTCGGCTACGCGCTGCCGGCGCTGCTTCTGGTGTTGATCTTTGCCGCCGGCGGTGAGTGGATCGCGCGTGCCGAGGAACCGCCGCTCGGCGGCGGACCCGCCGTCTCCTTCGCGTTCGCCGGCGCCGGCGTCGCCGGCCTGCTGATGCTGCACATGGCCTTCGGCTCCGGCTGGACCACGGTGCTGCTTGGCGCCGCCGCTGTTGTTCCGGCCTTGGCGACACGCTGGCGCTCCTATCCGGTGTTGGGCTGGATCGCGGTCGGTACTGCGGTCGCCGTGCTCGGCCGCGTCGCCTTCGATCCGACCATCGTCGGCGCAGCAGTGCTGTCGAGGACGCCGATCTTCAACTGGCTGCTGCCTGGCTACGGCGTGCCGGCGCTCGCCTTCGGCTTCGCCGCCTGGCAGCTCGCCCGCACCACCAATGGACGGCCGCGCCTTGCCATGGAGGCGGCCTCGGCCCTGTTCGCGCTGCTCACCGTTGCGATGCTGGTGCGCCACGCCATGCATGGCGGTGTCATCGACACCGGCGCCGTCACGCTCGGCGAACAGGCGATCTACACGCTGATCGCGCTCGGCGCCGGCGCCATCCTCGTCGCCATCGACATGCGCTCGCCGAGCTCGGTGCTGCGCTATGGCTCGATGGCCGCCGGCGTGATCTCGGCGGGCTTGATCGTCATCCAGCATTTCGCGGTGCTGAACCCGTTGGCGACGGACGAATCGACCGGCACGATTCCCGTCTTCAACCTGCTGTTCCTCGCCTATCTGCTGCCGGCAATCGCTGCCGGAGCACTCGCCCTTTATGTCCGCGACAAGCGCCCGAGATGGTATGCGGCGATGCTGGCGCTGGTCGCCGCTCTGCTTGCCTTCGCCTATGCGACGCTGTCGGTGCGGCGCCTGTTCAAGGGCGAGTTCATCGGCTTGTGGAGCGGTCTCGGCCAGCTCGAGACCTACACCTATTCGGCGCTCTGGCTGGTCATCGGCGTGGCGCTGCTCACCGCCGGCGTCTGGCTGAGGTCGCAGGTACTGCGCATTGCCTCGGCGGTGCTGATCGCGGTGGCCGTGCTGAAAGTCTTCCTGTTTGACATGTCGGAACTGGAAGGCGTGCTGCGCGCGCTCTCCTTCATCGGTCTCGGCGCGGTGCTGATCGGCATCGGGCTGTTCTATCAGCGGCTGCTGACAAGGGCGGCTAGGGGAGGGTGAGAACCCGCTATTTTCGGACTATGCCGCGCAGGCGGCGCTGGTCGGCGGCCTGTTTGATGAGGCCCGCGATCTTGCGAACAAATGCCGGGCTGAAGGAACCGATCGGCTTCGTTGTGACGAGATCATAAGCTTCGTCCATCCGTACGCGATTATATTCGTCGAGGATCAGCCATGACGGAAAATCGAGGCCGCCCCTGCGGCACTCGATTTCACTGACGGCAATATGCGTGCGGGACCGATCGGGCTTTTGCGAGGTGAGCGGGAACAGGAACAGCGCGGCAGACGTGGTCGGCGTTCTGACCACGATGCAGACGGGCCGCGCTTTACGGCCGGACTCTTCGCCGGCGTCAGCCTGTCGCGCCCATAGGTAGTAATATCGAACCAGGTCGCCGGGCTTAAACATCCGACTTGTCGCCGGTTATGATGGCCTCCAACCCTGACATGAGTTCATCATGGACCTCGTCCGGCGCATTCTCGAGCGTGTAAGCGGCGGCATGGGACGAGCCGACGAGTTGCCGGTATTGCGCGGCTGACAGGATGATCAGCTTCTCCTTGCCGCGTTTTGTGAGAGCGACAGGCTCGATCATCGCCGTTTCGAGGATTTCGCCGGACGCGCGGTTCATGTCTGAAAAGGTGAATTGCTTCATCGGTCATCTCATACGTAATATATCTATTATACCTATCTTACGTAATTAGACAAACAAACAATCGCCTTTGGGTGGGGAATAAACCGGCATCCGCCGGCGTTGTTAAGGTGCTTGGGTACCGGAGCGGGTGGTCCGCTTCGCGCTGGCTGCTTGCGCCGCGCCGGAAAGGCGCGTTCAATCGAATGGAAAACGGCCTCGAAACAAGCGGTCATGGACGACAAGAAGGCAGCGATCCTGAGCGAGATACCGCGTCTGCGGCGCTATGCGCGCTCGCTGCTGCGCGACCGCGATTCCGCCGACGACCTCGTCCAGGACTGCCTGGAGCGGGCGCTTGTGCGGCTCGACAACTGGCAGACTGGAGAAAGCCCCAGGAGGTGGCTGTTTACGATCATGCATCATCTGTTCATCGACCAGATGCGCAAGGTTAACCGGCGCGGCGAGTCGGCGATGCTGCCGCTCGAAGCCGGCGAAGCCCAGGCTGCGCCCGCCGATCAGGTCGAAACCATCGCCTCGCGCGAGATCATGGATGCCCTGCAGGCGATCAGCCCCGATCGTCGCGCGGCATTGGTCATGGTCGCCATCGAAGGCTTTTCCTATGCCGAGGCCGCCAACATCCTGGGCGTGCCGGCCGGCACGCTGATGTCGCGCATCGCGCGCGGCCGCGAGGAATTGCGCGGCCTGCTGGATGACTCCTCGCGCCGCCGCTCGATAAGGATCGTCGAGCGATGACCCGGCGCGATTTCTCCGAACGCGATATCCACATGGCCCTCGACGGCGAGTTGCCGGGCGAGGAGCGCATGGCCTATGACGCCTGGCTCGAAGCCAATCCCGAGATGAAGGCGAAGAGCATCCGCTACATCGCCGACCGCGCGGCGCTCCGCGCCGCCCTGGCCGGCGTGATGGACGAACCTGTGCCCGCAAGGCTGCGCCAGGCAGTGTTTGGCGAATCGCCGGCCCGTGCGCCTGCCTGGCGCTCGCGCTGGTGGCTTTCGGCGGCGGCCGCCGCCGTGCTGATGGTCGGCGGCCTTGGCGGCTATGTCGCCGGCATCGGCGGCATCGGCCGAAGCGGCGAGAGCGACGACCAACTCGCCGAGCAGGCGATCGCCGCCCATGTTATCTACGCCGCCGAGAAGCGTCACGCGGTCGAGGTGCCGGCAAGCGACAAGGACCATCTGCAGACCTGGCTGTCCAACCGGGTAGGGCTGAAGGTGATCGCGCCCGACCTCGTGGCCCAGGGCTTTGAGCTCGTCGGCGGCCGGCTGCTGCCCTCTGGCGAAGGGGGCAAGGCGGCGATGCTGCTTTATGAAGACGCCAAGGGCGAGCGCATCTCGCTCTTCGTCACCGCCGAATCATCGCAGACCGCCAAGGGCACTTATGCGGCTGAGGCGGACGGCCCCGAGGCGGTCTATTGGCTGGACAAAGGCTATGGCTGCGCCGTCGTCGGCTCGCTGCCGCGCGAGCGCCTGTCGGAGGTCGCCAAGAGCGCCTACGGCCAGCTTCTAGCCGGTATTTCGAGCTGAGGCCGGCTGCGTTTTCCGCGGCCGGCAGCCCTTCCAAACAGTGATCTTGTTCAAATACTTCGCGCTTCCTTGCCGGCGCTGAAAGTGTCACAATTCGGCCCAAATCAAGGAGCGAAAGCGCTTGATGAATGCTGGCGCTTCGGGCGGTGTTGCTTTTTGACCGGGGCCGTTTCCTTAAACCCAATCGAGGTTCTCCCAAGCCCGCATGCCTGCCGAGATTCGCAAGGCCCGCGCGTCAGACGTCGATGACCTCGCCGCCATCGAGAAGGCTGTCTTCTCGGGCGACCGGCTTTCCCGCCGCTCCTTCCGTCAGTTCATCGAGCGCGAAACCGCCGAGATGCTGGTGGCCGAGAATACCGGCCATGTCGCCGGCTACGCGGTGGTGCTGTTTCGCAAGGGCAGCGGCGTGGCCCGGCTCTATTCCATCGCCGTCGGTCCGTTCTTTGGCAACCTCGGCATCGGCCGCCAACTGCTGGCCGCGGCCGAGGAGGCGGCCTACGAGCACGATCGCATGATGCTGCGGCTCGAGGTGCGCGAGGACAATCAGCGCGCCATCCGCATCTACGAGCAGGCCGGCTACCGAAAGATCGGCCGCGAGCCCGACTATTACGAGGACGGCGCCACCGCGCTGCGTTACGAAAAGACGCTGCGCGGCGATGTCCCGACCGCTACCCGGGTGCCGTTCTACCAGCAGACCTGCGAATTCACCTGCGGCCCCTGTTGCTTGATGATGGCGATGGCCAATTTCGACCGTGGCTTCGTGCCGGACCCGGTCATGGAGATCCGCCTGTGGCGCGAGGCGACCACGGTGTTCATGATGTCGGGGCCGGGCGGGTGCGAGCCTTTCGGCCTGGCGGTCGCCGGCTATGAAAGCGGGCTTGCGGCCGAGATATTCGTGTCCTTCCACGGCGCGCTGTTCCTGCAGTCGGTCAGGAGCGAGGACAAGCGCCGGGTGATGGAACTCGCCCAGGTCGACTTTCGCCGCCGCGCGGAACTTTACGGCATCCCGGTGATTTACCGTCCGTTCGGCATCGACGACATCCGTACCGCCCTTGCCGAGGGCAAGCTGGTGCTGGTGCTGATCAGCGGTTTCCTGATGTTCGGCAAGAAGGTGCCGCATTGGGTTCTCGCCATCGGCGACGACGGCGACCACATCCTGATCCACGATCCCTGGGTCGAGGACGAAAGGCAGGAGACCATCCTCGACGCCGCCAACATCCCCGTGCCCTACGGCATCTTCATGAACATGGCGCAGTTCGGCCGCGACGGGTTGCGCGCCGCCATCACTCTGGGAAAACGCTGAAACAATGACCTGGGTCATCCTCACAGGCAGGCAGAACGATCTCGACCAGGTGGCCACGCCCCACAAGATCATCACCAACCGCGACTATCTCGCGCATCCGGCGCTGTTTCGCGGCCAGCGGCCGAAGGTCATCAACCTGTCGAACAATTACGGCTACCAGAGTCGCGGCTACTACGCCTCGCTGCTTGCCGGCTCGCGCGGCCACAAGGTGATCCCGACTGTCGAGACCATGATCGACCTGTCGGAGCGCAAGCTCTACGAGCACGCGCTGCCGGAACTCGAGCTCGCGCTGAACAAATGCCGCAAGGATCTCGGCGGCACCTTCCCGTCCAAGGTCGCCGTCTTCTTCGGCATCGGGCCGTCGAAAGTATGGGACCGCTTCACCAAGCTGCTGTTCGACTGGTTCCGCGCGCCGGCGCTGGAGGTCCACATCAAGGACAGCGCCGAATGGGCCTCGATCCGCAAGATCGGCTTCCTGCCGCTCGCCCGCATGACCGACGAGGAAGAAGCCTTCTTCCTGCAATGCCTGGAGACTTATACCAACCGCGAATGGCGTGACACCAAGGGCCGCACGCCTGCGCGCTATACGTTCGCCACGCTGGTCGATCCGCATGAGGAGCTGCCGCCCTCGGAGATCTCCTCGCTGCGCTACTGGGCGCGGATCGCCGAGAAGATGGGCGTCGAGGTCGAGCCGATCACCAGGAAGGACCTCGCCAAGCTCGCCAATTACGACGCGCTGTTCATCCGCGAGACGACGTCGATCTCCAATCACACCTACCGCTTCGCGCGCCGCGCCCAACAGGAAGGCATGCCGGTGATCGACGATCCGCTGTCGATGATCCGCTGCACCAACAAGGTCTATCTCAACGAGCTGATGACCTACAACAAGGTGCCGGTGCCGCCGACAGTCATGATCGCCGGCACTTCCGATCTCGAAGTCGCGGCGCAGACGCTGGGCTTCCCGCTGGTGCTGAAGATCCCGGACTCGTCCTTCTCGCGCGGCGTCAAGAAATGCGAGAACCTCGCCGAACTGACGAAGCTCGCGACCGAGTGGCTGGAGGATTCCGACCTCCTCATCGCGCAGAAATTCATCCCCACCGAATATGACTGGCGGGTCGGCGTGCTCGGCGGCCAGCCGCTGTTTGCCGTGCATTATTTGATGGCGAAGAAGCACTGGCAGATCGTCAACCATAAGGCCAACGGCAAGCCCGACCAGGGCGGCATCAAGACCTTCACGCTGAAGCAGACGCCGCCGCATGTCGTCGAAACCGCGGTGAAGGCGGCGAGCTGCATCGGCGACGGGCTCTACGGCGTCGACCTCAAGGAGACCAAGGACGGCGTCTTCGTCATCGAGGTCAACGACAACCCCAATCTCGACCATGGCTGGGAGGATTCCGGCGAGAAGGACGAGGTCTGGGTGCGGCTGACGCAATGGTTCCTGGAGCGCCTGGAGCGGCCGGGCCGATAATCAACCGGACGGGGCAAAAATGCTGTTTTTCGTGATCGAGGATTTTACCGGTTGCGACCGCAAGGAGATCTACCGCCGTTTCCGCGACCGGGGCCGGCTGAAACCCGACGAGCTTGTCGTCCACCATAGCTGGATCGCCGGCGACATGAGCCGCTGCTTCATGCTGGTGGAGGCCGACGACGTCACGCTGCTGCAGCGCTGGGTCATCGAATGGGCGGATCTGGTGGAGTTCGAGATCGTTCCCGTTGCCACCAGCAAGGACATGGTCGCGGCATTGGCCGGGCATCTCTAGCTGCTAAGCGATCAGCGTCGGAGACCTGACCGCGCGCCGACATTCTTCGATCAGCCATTCGCGGAATGCAGCCACGACATCGCGTCTCGCGCTGCGCTCGGGGATCGTGAGGCAATAAGGCTGGCGCAATTCCAGCGCGCTGGCTGCAGGGCGCACAAGCCTGCCGTCTTCGAGCGCCTGGGCGCAATAAATGCCTTGCGCCAGCGCCACACCCAGCCCTGATATGGCGAGATCGAGTGCTGCCCGCGACGAATTGGCAGAGAGGCCGCGCCGTGCCGCCCGCCCTGGCTCGATGCCGGCCGCCTCGAACCAGTTGCGCCAGGACGGAAAGGAGGCGCCGGTCGGTCCCCAGTCGGTGTGGATCAACGGCAGGCCGGCGAGGCTTTCGGACCTGATTGCTCCGGCAAGGCCCGGCGCGCAGACGGGATAGACCGCGTCCCTGACGATCTCCTCGGTCGGGTGCTCGCGGTAGTGCGGGCCGTAGGAAAGCCGGACGTCGATCAGCTCATGGTCGAACGGCACCGGGTCGTCGTCGCCTCTGAGCGAAATATCCGCGGCGCCGTGGCTTGCGACAAAGCCGGCAAGGCGCATGGAGAGCCAGCCCATCGCCATTGACGGCGGCACGGAGATGACAAGCCTCGGCCGGAATGCATCGCCGCCGCGCGCGACGCTGCCGATTTCCTGGAAGGCCATGGTGAGCCTGGGCAGCATCTCGACGCCGGCTTCGGTGAGCACCACGCGCCGGTTGACGCGGTGGAAAAGCTTGCGGCCCATCTGCTCCTCGACGGTGCGGATGAGCTGGCTGACGGCGGCCGCCGAAACCGACAGCTCTTCCGCCGCCGCGGCGAAGCTGCCCATGCGTGCGGCGGCCTCGAAGGCCTGAAGTCCCCTCAGCGATGGAAGAGTGACCATGGCGACCAAAAGATAAGTTCAGCTTATCTATTTTACAGAAATCCTCGTTTTTCGAAAGGTTTCTTGCCGGAGTACCTTACCTTTATGAACGCAATCGACCGCAGCGAATCCGTGGACCATCGCGACGTCATCGCCTCGCTGACCAATGAGGAGCGCGGCCGGCTGACAGGCAAGTCGGATGCGCCGGGGCTCATCCAGTTCGCCATCCACCTGGGCGCGATCATTGTGCTCGGCGCGCTGATCGCGGCCAAAGTGCCGTTCTGGCCGCTGCTGATGCTGCCGCAGGGCATCTTGATCGTGTTCCTGTTCACGCTGCTGCACGAGACGGTGCACAGGACGGCGTTCGAGACGCAGTGGCTGAACGATGCCGTCGCGCGGCTCTGCAGCCTGGCGATCGCGCTGCCCGCCGACTGGTTCCGCTATTTTCATTTCGCCCATCACCGCTTCACTCAGGATCCGGAGAACGATCCGGAACTGGCCTTCCCGAAGCCCGAGACCTTGCGGCAATACATCGTCCATGTCTCGGGCCTGCCGGTCTGGTGGGGGCATCTCAAGACGCTTTGCACCAATGCCGGCGGCCGCTGCCGGGACAGCTATGTGCCGCCGAAGGGCTTTCCGAAAGTGCAGGCCGAGGCGCGCGCGATGATCTTTTTCTACGTCGTCTTGCTGGCGCTCGCCCTCTGGTTCAAGGCGACCGTGCTGCTTTACGTCTGGATCGTGCCGGCGCTGCTCGGGCAGCCCTTCCTCAGGCTCTATCTGCTGGCCGAGCATGGCCGCTGCCCCTTCGTCGCCAACATGCTGGAAAACAGCAGGACGACGCTGACCAACTGGGTCGTGCGCAAGCTCGCCTGGAACATGCCTTACCATGCCGAGCACCACGCCTATCCAGGCGTGCCGTTCCACCAGTTGCCGGCGTTCCATCGGCTGATCGAGCGGCATCTCAAGGTGGTCGAGCCGGGATACGTGAGCTTCCACGAGAAATACATCGAGACGCTGCGCTGACGGTGCGCCTGGCGTCAGCCGGATTGGCGCAGCTTTTCCTGCGAGCGTAGCAGCCGGCTCGTCTCCGAGGCCTTGGCCGGCACGCCGATCAGAAAACCTTGTGCCTCGCCGCAGCCGGCTTTGCGCAGCATCTCGAGCTGCGCTTCGGTCTCGACGCCTTCGGCGGTAACGGTGATGCCGAGCTCGGCGCCAAGCCTGATCACGGTGCGTACGATCGCCGCCGTGTCGCGCTTGTCGAGGTCGCGGATGAAGGAGCGGTCGATCTTGATCTTGTCGACAGGAAAGCGCCGCAGATAGCCGAGCGAGGAATAGCCGGTGCCGAAATCGTCGAGCGCGATGCGAACGCCCAGCCCGCGCAATTGCCCGAGCGTCCTCAGCACGGTCTCGCTCTCGTCCATCATCACCGTTTCGGTGATTTCGAGCTCCAGCCGGTTGGCCGGCATGCCCGAAAAGGCGAGCGCCGCAATTACGCTGCGAGCGAAGCCGCCGCTCTTGATCTGGGCCGCCGAGACATTGACTGCCATGCGCATGTCCCGCGGCCAGCCCGCCGCCACGCCGCAGGCCTTGCGCAGCGCCCAGTCGCCGAGTTGCACGATCAGCCCGGTCTCCTCGGCCGCAGCGATGAAGTCATCCGGCGGCACCAGTCCGCGCGACGGCGAGCGCCAGCGCATCAGCGCTTCGGCACCGACGATATCGCTGGATGCGATGTCGAGGATCGGCTGAAAATCCAGCTCGAACTCGCGCCTGGGCAGGGCCGCTTCAAGATCGGCTTCGAGCGCCCGGCGCTCCCGCACCATGGCGTCCATACCGGGCTCGAAGAAACGGTAGATATTGCGCCCTTCGCTCTTGCCTCGGTAGAGCGCCATGTCGGCATTGGTCAAGAGCGTGTCCGCATCCTGCCCGTCGCCGGGGTAGAGCGCGATGCCGAGGCTGACGCCGACATGCATCTCGCGGCCCTTGTCGCGATAGGGCTTGCCGATCACCTCGATGATGCGTTTGGCAAGCTTTTCGGCATCGGCCGCGCCTCTGGCATTGGACTGGATGATGGCGAATTCGTCGCCACCGAAACGCGCCACCACGTCTTTCTCGCTTCGCAGGCAGCGCCGCAAACGCTCGGCCACGCATCTCAGCAGCCAGTCGCCGGCCGGGTGCCCAAAAGTGTCGTTGACGGCCTTGAAGCGGTCGAGGTCGAGCGAGAAGATCGCCAGCGGCGCGATCTTGGCCTCGCTCAGCGCCTGGTCGAGACGCTCGCGGAACATCGAGCGGTTGGGCAGATTGGTCAGCGTGTCGTGATGCGCAAGATGCGTCATGCGTTCTTCGGCGCGGCGACGCTCGGTGACGTCGTCGAAGGTGACCACCCAGCCGCCGCCGCTCATCGGCTGGCGGACAACCAGAAACGTCCTGCCGTCGGCAAGATAGCGATAAGTCGAATGCATCTTCCCCGCCTGCAGGCAAGCTGCGGTCTTGGCGACTTCGCTGTCGACGTCGATCTTGGTGTAGATGCCGAGTTCCAACAGCCGTTCGAGGGCGTCGCGATGCGTCGTCCCAAACGGGAAATCGGCCGCGGTGGCATGATAGAGTTCCAGAAAACGCTGATTGCGCACGATCATCTTGCCGTCGGCGTCGTACATCAGCAGGCCTTGCGACATGTTGGCTAAAGCGGCGTCGAAGCGGCGGTGCTGCTCCTTCAGCTCCTCTTCGGCGCGCCGCTGCACGGTCACGTCCTCGTAGATCGACACCCAGCCGCCGGAAGCCAGCGGCCGGTGCGAGATGACGATGATGCGCCCGTCCGCCAGCGTTTCCTCATAGGTCGAGGGCTTGGCGCCGTCGATATAGGGCTTGCGGACCGCATAGAGCTCCTCGGCGCTTTGCGAGGCGATGCCGATATCGACGCTGTGCTGCAGGATATCGAAGAAGCGGATGCCGGGCTTCATCACCTTGGCGTCGAGGCGGAAGAGGTCGATGTAGTTTCGATTGCAGATGATCATCCGCTCTTCGGCGTCGAACATGCACAGCCCGTGCGACATGTTCTCGACAGCGGCTGAGAAGCGCTCGTTCTGCGCGCGAAGTTCTTGTGCTATCCGCTCGGCCGGACCAGCACGGGTTGCTTTCCGCCTGCTGGCGGCCGAACCAGTCTTGACATGTGCGACGGGCATGAGCGCCTGCAAACCTTGACTGAACATGTCACTGTCGTGGTCGCCGGTTAATTTAGCGTTCTTTTACGTTGCGGAATTTGCAGCAAGAAAAGACTGGCGATGAGCCTCAAGCGTCGCGAAACGCTTCAGAAACGCTGCCTGTGCCCAAGTCACCGAGCGCGGCGTGAAGTCGAAGCGGTCGGCGGAAAAGCCGCGTGGCCGTCCGAAATATTCTGTCGCCTCCGCCGTCGAGAAGCCGGCGAGCAGCGTCGCCTCGTAGTAGGCGGCGATCTGGTCGGCGCGCTTGATGTCCTTGAGCAGGCCCGGGCTGAGCTCCGCCGGCAGCGAAAAGCGCAGATGGATGGCGCGCTGCAGCCTCAGCTCGCAGTCCTTGTAGGAGCCGCCCATCACCGATTTGAACGGCGAGATCATGTCGCCGATGACATATTCCGGAGCATCGTGCAGCAGCGCTGCCAGCCGCGCCTCGGCCGAGGCAGCAGGGGAAAGTTCAGCGAACAGTGCTTCGACCACGAGCGAATGCTGCGCGACCGAGAAGGCGTGATCGCCGCTGGTCTGGCCGTTCCAGCGGGCGACCCGGGCGAGTCCATGCGCGATATCGGCGATCTCGATGTCGAGCGGCGAGGGGTCGAGCAGGTCGAGCCGCCGGCCCGACAGCATGCGTTGCCAGGCGCGCGGCGGCGCTCCAGCCCTGTCGGCCGCCATCAGGCTTCCTCCGCGCTGACTGTGTCCTGCGGGAAGGAGAACCTGGCCCAGGCGGGAATCGCGAGCGTCACCGGGACGTTTCCGGCCACGATCTTTTCGCCCGCGTCGGATGCCGCCTTGACGCGATCGATACGGGCGATGGCGAGGCCGGTCCTGCCGTTGACCGAGCCGAGCGCACCGACAGGCCGGCCGCCGACGGTGAGCTCGGTGCCTGAAGCGGGCAGGGCGCTTTCGGCGGAGGCGATCAGCACGCGGCGCCGCGCGGTGCCGCGATGCTGCATGCGCGAAACCACTTCCTGGCCGACATAGCAGCCTTTCTTGAAGCCGACGCCGCCGGTCTCGTCGAGCAGAACGTCATGCGGGAAAGCATCGCCGAGCTGGTAGTCGGAACCGCTTTCGGCGATGCCATTGGCGATGCGCAGGGTCCGCCACGCCTCGGCATCGCCGCCGTCCCGTGCTGCGCCGTCATAGGCGCGGCGCACTGCCACATCGCGGAAGCGGGTATCGGCAAGCGCCGTTGAATCAGAATATGAGGCGGTTGCATCGTCGCCCCACACGACCGTGACAAGCGATTGATCCTGCTTGACAATCTCGGCTTTTGCCCTGAGCCGGTAAAGCATCAGGCGGCGCACGAAATCGTCCGCGATATCGGCCCGGCATTCCAGCCGGAAGCCGTTTTCGCCGGCGCGCGAGATCAGGAAGTCGAACAGGATCTTGCCCTGCGGCGAAAGCAGCGCGCCGGGCTTCGCCTCGCCAGCGCCGAGCATTTCGAGATCGGTGGTGAGGATGTTCTGCAGGAAATGCTCGGCATCCGGGCCGGACACGGAAATGAGCGCGCGGTCTTTCAGCAGGGCAAAGGGCATAAGCGTGGAGTCAGCCTGGTCTTGCAAATATGATGGTCATTACGTAAGCCGGCCACACTCCCCTCGCAAGAGATTGGACCTGCCATGGCAAGCACCTTCGACCTCATCCTGACAGGCGGCACGGTGGTCAACCATGACGGCGAAGGCCGGCGCGATGTCGGCGTGCGGGCAGGGCGCATCGCCGCGATAGGCGATCTCGGCCAGGCATCGGCCGGCGAGATGATCGACTGCAAGGGCTTGCACATCCTGCCCGGCGTCGTCGACAGCCAGGTGCATTTCCGCGAGCCGGGGCTGGAGCACAAGGAAGATCTGGAAACCGGCTCCCGCGCGGCGGTGCTGGGCGGCGTCACCGCCGTCTTCGAAATGCCCAACACCAATCCGTTGACCACGAGCGAGGCGGCCCTGGCCTACAAGGTGCGGCGCGCCACCGGCCGCATGCATTGCGACTTCGCCTTCTGGGTCGGCGGCACGCGCGACAATGCCGGCGATGTCGGCGAGCTGGAAAGGCTGCCTGGGGCCGCCGGCATCAAGGTGTTCATGGGCTCGTCGACCGGCGATCTGCTGGTCGAGGACGACGAAGGCGTCGCCTCGATCCTGAAAAACACGCGGCGCCGCGCCGCTTTCCATTCGGAGGACGAGTTCCGCCTGCGCGAGCGGCTTGGGCTCCGCGTCGAGGGCGATCCATCGTCCCATCCGGTCTGGCGCGATGAGATCGCGGCGCTTCGCTGCACCGAGCGCCTGGTGCGCATCGCGAGACAGACACGCGCGCGCATCCATGTGCTGCACGTCTCGACGGCCGAGGAGATCCTCTTCCTCGAACAGCACAAGGATGTCGCCACCTGCGAGGCGACGCCGCACCATCTGACGCTGACGGCGGACGATTATGCGCGGCTCGGCACGCTGATCCAGATGAACCCGCCGGTGCGCGCGGCGCGCCACCGCGACGGCGTCTGGCACGGCATTTCGCAGGGCATCGTCGACGTGCTGGGCTCCGACCACGCGCCGCACACGCTGGCCGAGAAGGCAAAGCCCTATCCCGCCTCGCCGTCCGGCATGACCGGCGCGCAGACGCTGGTGCCGATCATGCTCGACCACGTCAACGCGGGCCGGCTCACCCTGCAGCGCTTCGTCGACCTCTCCAGCCACGGTCCGCATCGCATCTTCGGCATGGCGCGCAAGGGCCGCATCGCCGCCGGCTACGACGCCGATTTCACCGTCGTCGACCTCAAGCGGCGCGAGACCATCACCAACGCGCAGGCAGGCTCCAAGGCCGGCTGGACGCCCTATGACGGCAGGCAAGTCACCGGCTGGCCGGTCGGCACCATCGTGCGCGGCAACCGGGTGATGTGGGAGGGTGAGATCGTCACGTCCGGCCAGGGCAAGGCGGTGGAGTTTTCCGAGGCGCTGCCGGCCTAGGCCACGTTGGATTTCTTAAGCGCTCTGCACCATGTTTGCAGAACCATGACCGCAAATATCGCGCCGATCGTTCCCGCAGAGTTCCCGCAGTTCCAGGTACTCGCCTGGAGCCGAGACGCGTCGCGTCCGATCCCTGCGGAAGAAGCATTTGCGCTTTACAAACGCAATTGGCGTTTTGTTGATCAAAAAAGCCTTACCGCGCGTGAAAAGCTGCTTATTAGGAAACTTGCTGACAAGTTCGGTCATGGCATCCTTTTGACCACCTCGTAAGGTTTCGCTTCCTCTCTTCTTGGACGTCTTCCCGCAGCAAACAATCAAAGCCGGAACACCGCGAGTTGAGATCATGAAGGCGTTTGGAAAACCGGAACACAGGATCATTGCCGAAGCTCTCGGGCTGATGGACCGCGAGTTCCTGGCGGCCACCCATCGCTGGCGAACCTCAATCCCCGGCGACGAAGAACAGCCACTGGCCGGTGGGCGTGATGCCGACGCGGTAGAAGATGTAGGCGCCGAACTGCTTCATGTCGTCATAGTCGCTTGCCGTGACGAGCTTGAACAGCTCGACGCGTTGCCTGGGATCGAGCTTGTCGAGCGGCAGCGCGAAGAAATATGGCCAGACATAGAGTTCCTGCGGTGTGCCGGTGTCGACATGGACATAGCCGGCGCTCAGCACCTCTTCCAGAATGGCGAGGATCTCCTGGCCGTCGCCGTCGCCGGAGAGCCCCTTGAGGAAGGTGATCGGATCGCCATCGATGTCGCCGAGCGACAGCTGCGTCATGGAATCGCCCGAGCCGATCAGCGACCTCAGCTTCTCGATGTCGCCGCTTTTGCAGGCCTCGATGATCTGCCCATGCATCCGCTTGACCGGTTCGGGCAGCTTGTCGAGGTCGTAGACGACGGCGGGCGGCGGTGCGTCCGGATCGGCGCGCGGGCTGGTGACGCCGCCGCTGCCGGGGGGAGCGTCAGGCTCGCTCTTGTTTTTGCCGTCGGCCGGCTGGTTGTTGCCGGAGGGTTTCGTGCCGAGCGGGTCCGGTATCGGCACGGTCGTATCCGGCGCGGCCGTATCGTCGTTGGCGGGCGGCGTGACCGGCGAAGGCAAATCCTGACGCTGGATCTCGCTCAGCGCATGGGAAGGGGTGCTGGCGAGGCACAAGCCCACTGGAAGGACCAGGCAGAACGCGACGATCCACATGCCGACGGTCCAGGCGTGCGGCCGGCCTGCCAACGAAAATCTCACCCCTTGCCTCTCCATGGTTCCCGGGCTCGCTCGGTCCGGACAGCGCTTGAGCTGTTAAGGCACCCAGGCATCATGCCCAAATGGCGCGTCGCCGTCAAAAGCCGCTGTTAGAAAGCGGGCGGCCTAGTGCTTGGGCCGCTCCGGCTCGAAGGCGCCGGAGATCACCTTTTCGCGCATGCGGTCGAGCAGGGCCAGCGCCGAGGTCTCGCCATTGGCGCGCAGCATTTCGCCAAACGCGGTTTCGAGGGCGGCTTCGGCGATGATCTCGGGCTCGATGCCAGCCGACAATCCCTCAGCCCAGGCTTCGCTGTGGCTCTCCACGGCGGTCAGGCGCTTTTCTTCCCTGACCAACGCGTCGATGTCGCTGACACCATGTTCCATTGCGATGTCCACCTTTTTCAAGCGGCGATCCGGCGAGAGATCGGGCTTGACCTTCCAGTTCATTCGCAGCCTTGGATAAGTGATTGTAAATACGACATTTTTGCGGTCGTAATCTACATTTCGAGCAAGGCTGCACTCAATCCGTTCCGAAGCTTAGCCGATTAGACCGGCTTGCGGCATCAAAACCTTCAGTTTGAGTTAATTCCGCAATTGTGCGCTAACGTTTCATTAACATTGTTGCACAAGCGCAACATATCATTGCACCAAGGCGCAGCCGGACACAATAAGGCGCGTCACATTGGGGCCAGTTCCCGGTGGATTATGCGCAAACCGGATTGGCCGCGATTGGCGCCGGCCTCAATTCCCGTAGCGGGAAGCGATGTCGCGCGACAGCGTCTCGCCTTCCTTCATGTAGCGGGCAATAGCCTCGGTCGCCGAGGGCGTGCATTGCGTATAGGTGCCGCTGAAGGAGCGGTAGCCGCGGTTAAAGGAGGCGATGAAGCGGGCGCGCCGCTCGGGATCGGGGTTTTCCGACTCGAGCAGCTTTTCCATCTCGACCCGCCACTGGTCGCCCTTCTCGCCGCACAGATTGCGCAGGAAATGCAGCGACCCGAGCACCTCGGCGAGCCGCATCAGCCCGGGCTCGAACGGCGCCTCCGCCGCAAGTGTCGGCCGCGCCGTGACGGTCATGCTGAAGGCGAGGCACGCGGCGAGGAGAGGTGAGGCGCGGGTCATCAGGGCCTTGGCGTGAGAGAGCTAAGGCTTTGTGACGAAACATTTTGTCGCCTGCAAGGCGATTTATGAGAGTTGCCGCCCGTTGTCTTGCACGGGCCCCAGCAATTCCTCGGCCACCTCGAACACATCGCCCGCCAGCGGCATCGCCGCCATTTCCGCCAGCGTGTAGAAGGCCGCCGTCTCGGCGTCGTCGCTCGCCACCGGCTCGCCGCCGGCATAGCCCGCGCCGAACACCGTCAGCAGATAGTCGACGGCATGGTTTTCGCCACGGCCGTCGATATGGATGTCGCGCAGCGGCCGGTAATCCCCGGCCTCGAGCCCGGTTTCCTCTTTGAGTTCCCGCGCTGCGGCTTGCGCCAGCGTCTCGCCCGGCTCGACCTTGCCGCCGGGATAGGCGTAGAGCCCTTGCGAGGGCGCCCGCGCCCGCTTGACCAGCAGCACCGTCTTGCCGCGCACGACGGCGACGGAGACGGCGGGAATGATCTTGCGTGCTTCCATTGGAATGCTGAGTGCAACCTTTTGTGGACCGACCGGCTAGGCTCAGCTTTAGCGGTTGCAAGAGCAAGGTTCCATCGCCACCTTCGAGAAAAGTCCCAGAGCATGATCCCGAAAAGTGCGCAGCGGTTTTTGCTTCGCTGACCTTCGGTTCGGAAAAGATCATGCTCAAAGAAGAATTCAAATCGACGAGCCGAGTTCATGTGCGGACGCTTTGCCCTGACCGCCACGCCGGACCAGACCGCTGCCTTGCTGGGCCTGGCGGAGCTGGAGGAATTTCCGGCCCGCTATAACATCGCCCCGACCCAGCCGGTGCTGATGGCGCTCGCCGGCCCGCCGCGCGCGCCGGGCTCCAACCTGCCGGATCGCCAGGCGATACTGGTGCGCTGGGGCATGATCCCGGCCTGGGTCAAGGACACCAGGGCGTTTCCGCTGCTCTTCAATGCCCGTTCGGAAGGGGTGCTGGAAAAGGCTTCGTTCAAGACCGCGATGCGCCATCGCCGCGCGTTGGTGCCGGCCTCCGGCTTCTACGAATGGCAGCAGTCGGGCAGCGCCAAGGGCCAGCCTTACTGGATCAGGCCGCGGCGGGGCGGGGTGATCGCCTTCGCCGGCCTTGTCGAGACCTATGCCGAGCCCGGCGGCTCCGAGATGGATACGGGCGCGATCCTGACGACGCATGCCAACACCGGCATCGCCCATATCCACGACCGCATGCCGGTGGTGATCGAGGAGCGCGATTTCGCCCGCTGGCTGGATTGCCGCACGCAGGAGCCGCGCGACGTGCTCGACCTCCTGAAACCCGCCGAACCCGATTTCTTCGAGGCAATTGCGGTTTCCGACCTTGTCAACAAGGTCGCCAACACCGGGCCGGAGATTCAGGAGCGGGGCATCGTCGGCGAGCGGCCCGAGAAGGTCAGGCGCCAGAAACCCGGCGCGGACGAAAACCAGATGACCCTGTTCTAGAGAGGCTCGCTCTTGGCGTCTGCCTCGGTTCCGGGCGCGCATTGGCGTCGCCCTCATCGCCGGCCCCCCATCATCAGGGACCGCGCCGGTCGTGCCTTTTTCAGGCGGCGCGCGGCGAAACGATCTTCTGCGCCGGCTTCTTCTTCTTCGCGGTGTGAAGAAGGGCTGCGACGATGGCTGCCGGGCCGATCGCGCGGTAGTGCTTGGTGAGCGGCTGTTGCGCCGGTCGGCTCTGTTCTTGCTTGCTTCGGGGCATTGTTCTCTTCCCTGGTAGTGTTTTCGTGTCCGCGTTTGATGGGTCGATTCGGACCAAATCGTGACGCCTGGGCGGTCTAGCCGGCGAATGTTTCATCACTGTGCCGACATGTTTAATAAAATGTTTCGGCCCGTCTTTACCTGTGATCCAACGACATGTTTCCGGAACAGCGCGACTTGACGGCAACACCGGCGGGCGCGATAAAGCCGCCCATGAAAACGTCTTTCGCCATTTGTGGCATTTGCATTATTGGCTAGCTTCGCGCTGGTCCGGACGTTTTCGCCTTATCTTTCCCCAGATTGGACAAACGCCCCGGCCAGCAGGCTGGAGCCCGATTTGCGTCCTCTGCGCAAAGAAGGCTCCGACCATTCTAGGGGATCGGAAGGGCACGCATGTCTGACGCATCGAAAGGCCTCAGCCTCTACAACACGCTAACGCGGGCGAAGGAGCGTTTCGTTCCGATCGATCCGAAAAATGTGCGCATGTATGTCTGCGGCCCGACCGTCTACGACTTTGCCCATATCGGCAATGCGCGACCGGCGATCGTCTTCGACGTGCTGTTCCGTTTGCTGCGCCAACTCTATGGCCAGCAGCACGTCACGTATGTGCGCAACATCACGGATGTCGACGACAAGATCAACGCCAGGGCGCTCCGCGATTTCGGCGACGAGATCGCGGCCGGAAAGCTCTCGCTGAACGATGCCATCCGCAAGGTCACCGAAAAGACCGCCGATCAGTACCACCGGGACGTCGCCGCGCTCGGCTGCCTGGAGCCGACCTACGAGCCGCGGGCGACGGAGTTCGTCGCACCCCGCGCCGACGGCAAGGCCGACATGCTGTCACTGATCGCGCAACTGATCGCGCGCGGCCATGCCTATGTCGCCGGCGGCGAGGTGCTGTTCGACACTGCCTCGATGCCGGACTATGGCGAACTGTCGAAGCGCAATCTCGACGAGCAGCAGGCCGGCGCCCGCATCGCTGTCGATGCGCACAAGAAGAACCCCGGCGATTTCGTGCTGTGGAAACTGTCCATGCCGGAAGAGCCCGGCTGGGAAAGTCCTTGGGGCAGGGGCCGCCCGGGCTGGCACATCGAGTGCTCGGCAATGTCGGCCGCCTATCTCGGCGAGGTCTTCGACATCCATGGCGGCGGCCTCGACCTGATCTTCCCGCACCACGAGAACGAGATCGCCCAGTCGCGCTGCGCCCACGGCACCAAGGTCATGGCCAATGTGTGGATGCACAACGGCTTCCTGCAGGTCGAGGGCCAGAAGATGTCGAAGAGCCTCGGCAATTTCTATTCGATCCACGAACTGCTGGAGACGAAAACCTTCGGCGGTCGCACCTGGCCGGGCGAGGTGCTGCGGCTGGCGATGCTGATGACGCATTACCGCGAGCCGATCGACTTCTCCGTGCGCAAGCTGGAGGAAGCCGAGAACACGCTGCGCAAATGGAAGCGCGCCGCGGACCTTGCGCCTACGGCGGCAAAGGAGCTGCCGGCCGATGTCGTGGAAGCGCTGTCCGACGACCTCGCCACCTACGCCGCCTTCCAGCGGCTGACGCAGCTTGCCGGCGAGGCGATCGAGTTCAGCGGCGATGGCGGGAACGGTGCCGCCGCTTCGCTGAAGGCGGCGCTGGCCTTTCTCGGCTTCGACACCGGCGCGGCCAAGGTGGACGAAGCGGCGATCGCCAAGGCGATCGCCAAGCGCCTGGGGTTCATCGCCGCCAAGAATTGGGCCGAAGGTGACCGCATCCGTGACGAGCTGCTGGCGCAGGGCGTGCAGCTCAAGGACGGCAAGGATCCCGCCACCGGCCAGCGCGTGACCACCTGGGAGATCAAGCGGTGAGGGTCGTGGATATCACGGTAGGAACGGAGAGGTCATCGCGAGGCGCCCCCCTCTGTCCTGCCGGACATCTCCCCCTCAAGGGGGGAGATTGGACGTCACTTCGGCTTTCGCCAATCGCCGATGTTGAACATTGGGCGCCGTCGGCGAAATGGCCGATCTCCCCCTAGAGGGGGAGATGTCCGGCAGGACAGAGGGGGGCGCCTTGCGATGACCCATTTTCCTGTATTTCCCGTCAATCGCGGCAATGCGCGCAAGATGCGCAAGCAAATGACAGACGCCGAACTGAAGCTTTGGAACGAGCTACGCGCACACCGCCTCATGGGGTTGGCATTTCGACGTCAAATGCCAATAGCTGGCTACATCGTCGACTTTGCTTGTCCCGCCAAGAAGCTGATCGTTGAGCTGGATGGCTCCCAGCATGCTTCGCCTGAGGTCTCGGCGTCTGATACCGCGCGAACTGCGAAGCTCGAAGCGCTGGGCTGGACCATCCTGCGCTTCTGGAACGACGATGTGATCCGCGATATCGACAATGTCTGCCAGCACATCGTGATTGCGGCCGGCCTGGCTGGCGCCGATGTGCCGGAGCAGGCGACGCAGGAGCTCGTTCCATGATCGACCATCTCGGCATCAGCGTTTCCGACTTCGAAAAATCCAAGGCCTTCTACGACAAGGCGATGGCGCCGCTGGGCGCTTCGCTGCTCTATATGGTGCCGCAGGAATATACCGGCGGCGCCAAGGTCGGCGGCTATGGCCGCGACCGGCCGGTGTTCTGGGTAAGTGCGGGCAAGGAGAAACCGAAGGACCATCAGCACGTCGCCTTCACCGCGCGCAGCCGCGCCGAGGTCGACGCTTTCCATGCCGCGGCGCTTGCCGCCGGCGGCAGGGACAATGGCGGGCCGGGGCTTCGTCCGCATTATCACCCCAACTATTACGGCGCCTTCGTCTTCGATCCCGACGGCAACAATGTCGAGGCGGTCTGCCATGATCCGGAGTGAGCCCATGAATTGGCCAATGACTCGGAGGGAGCGATGAGTCTCGACAACCGGCCGGTCTATACGGGCGGCTGCCAGTGCGGCGCGGTTCGTTTCCGCGTCGAGGGTACGCTGGGCGACGCATCGGTCTGCCATTGCCGCATGTGCCAGAAGGCGAGCGGCAATTTCTATCTGCCGCTGGTCTCGGTTCGCGGCGCCAGGCTCGACTGGACGCGCGGCGAGCCGAAGCGCTTTCGTTCGTCGAGTGCGGCATGGCGCGGCTTCTGCGCCGAATGCGGCACGCCGCTGACCTTCGAGGCGCCCGACGGTATGGCGCTGGCGATCGCCGCCTTCGACGATCCGACCGGGATTGCACCGACCATCCAGTGGGGCGTCGAGGCGAAGCTTCCCTATGTAGACGGCATCCCGAAACTGCCGGCCGAGGAAACGATGGGCGATGTCTCGTCAGCGCCTTACCTCGCCGAACTCGTCTCCTATCAGCATCCCGACCACGACACCGACCAATGGCCACCGGAGGAAAGACCATGACCGACCAAGTTCGAACCGGCGGCTGCCAGTGCGGTGCCGTGCGCTTCCGCATCAAGGGCAAGCTTGGGCGCCCGTCCATCTGCCACTGCCGCATGTGTCAGAAACAGTTCGGCAATTTCTTCGGCGCGCTGGTGACGGTGCCGAAGGACGGCGTCGAATGGACCCATGAGGAGCCGAGCTATTTCCAGTCCTCGGTCAATATCGACCGCGGCTTCTGCGCCCGCTGCGGCACGCCGCTGACCTACCGCCAGCCCGGCGCGCTGGAGATCGCCATCGGCGCCTTCGACGATCGCTCGGACCTCGCGCCGCAGATCCAGGTCAACTACGCGGTGCGGCTGCCCTGGGTGGAAAAGATCTTCGAGGCGCCGATCCTCGACGACCCCGACTTCTATCGACGGCAGGAGCAGATCATCTCCTTCCAGCATCCCGATCACGAGACGGCCAACTGGCCGCAGCAGGGCCTGAAACTATGACGATCCACAGCAGCTCCTTACGCACGCTCTATCCGGAGATCGAGCCGTTCGATTCGGGCATGCTCGATGTCGGCGACGGCCATACCGTCTATTGGGAGCGCTGCGGCACCAGGGGCGCCAAGCCCGCCGTGTTCCTGCATGGCGGCCCGGGCGGCACCATCTCGCCGAAACACCGGCGCCTGTTCGACCCGAAACTCTACGACGTCATCCTGTTCGACCAGCGCGGCTGCGGGAAATCCACGCCAAATGCCTCGCTCGAGGCCAACACCTCCTGGCATCTCGTCGCCGACATAGAGCGCCTGCGCGAGATGGCTGGCTTCGACAAATGGCTGGTCTTCGGCGGCTCCTGGGGCTCGACACTGGCGCTCGCCTATTCCGAGACGCATCCGGAGCGCGTCAGCGAACTCGTCGTGCGCGGCATCTATACGCTGACCCGTGCCGAGCTCGAATGGTATTACCAGTTCGGCGTTTCGGAAATGTTCCCCGACAAGTGGGAGCGTTTTCTGGCGCCGATCCCCGAGGCCGAGCGCGGCGATATGATGGCCGCCTACCGCAAGCGGCTGGTCGGGACCGACCGCAAGGCTCAAGTTCAGGCCGCCCTTGCCTGGAGCCTGTGGGAAGGCGAGACGATCACGCTCCTGCCGGAGCCTGAGACCAGCACGCCGTTCGGCCAGGACGACTATGCGGTGGCGTTCGCGCGCATCGAGAACCATTATTTCGTCCATGCCGGCTGGCTGGAGGAGGGACAGCTTTTGCGCGACGCATGGAAGCTCAAGGACATCCCCGGCACCATCGTTCACGGCCGCTACGACATGCCGTGCCCGGCGAAATACGCCTGGGCGCTGCACAAGGCGTGGCCGAAGGCGGATTTCCACCTGATCGAGGGCGCCGGCCATGCCTATTCGGAGCCAGGGATTCTGGACCGGCTGATCCGGGCGACGGATGGGTTTGCGGGGAAATGACGATGCCAAGGCGCACCCCCCTCTGCCCTGCCGGGCATCTCCCCCTCAAGGGGGGAGATTGGCTTTCATTTCGACTTTCGCAAATTTTCGGCGTCGCAAGGGGAGACGCGGCATTCAAACTGCCGATCTCCCCCCTTGAGGGGGAGATGGCCGGCAGGCCAGAGGGGGGTGCACGCGCGCCCTCGCAGCCATGACAAAACACCGCCTCTATCTCTTCGACACCACGCTCCGCGACGGCCAGCAGACGCCGGGCATCGACTTTTCCGTCGAGGACAAGATCGCGATCGCAAAACTGCTTGACGAATTCGGCATCGACTATGTCGAGGGCGGCTATCCCGGCGCCAATCCGACCGACACCGCCTTTTTCCAGCAGAAGCGAACCGAAAGCGCGAAATTCGTTGCCTTCGGCATGACCAAGCGGGCAGGGGTGTCGGCCTCCAACGATCCGGGACTGGCGGCGCTCATGCAGTCGAAGTCGGATGCGATCTGCTTCGTCGCCAAGAGTTGGGACTATCATGTGCGTGTCGCGCTCGGCTGCACCAATGAGGAGAACCTGGAGTCGATCAAGGCCTCGGTCGAGACGGCCGTCGCTGCCGGCAAGGAGGCGATGGTCGACTGCGAGCACTTCTTCGACGGCTTCAAGGCCAATCCTGCTTACGCGCTGGCCTGCGCCAGGACCGCCTATGACGCCGGCGCGCGCTGGGTGGTGCTGTGCGACACCAACGGCGGCACGCAGCCTTCGGAAGTGCGCGCCATCGTCGAGAAAGTCATCGCCGGCGGCATCCCGGGCGACCATCTCGGCATCCACGCCCATGACGACACCGGCCAGGCGGTGGCGAATTCGCTGGCCGCCGTCGAAGCCGGCGTGCGCCAGATCCAGGGCACGCTCAACGGTATCGGCGAGCGCTGCGGCAATGCAAATCTCATCTCCATCGTGCCGACGCTTTCGCTGAAGCCGGCCTTCGCCGACCGCTTCGAGACCGGCATTTCGGCCGAGGCGCTGACCGGCATTTCGCGCCTCTCCCGCGCGTTCGACGAATTGCTCAATCGCGCGCCGGAAGCGCAGGCGCCCTATGTCGGCTCGTCCGCCTTCGCCACCAAGGCCGGCATCCATGCCTCCGCGCTCGCCAAGGAGCCGGCGACCTACGAGCACGTGCCGCCGGAAGTGGTCGGCAACCGCCGCCGCGTCATGGTCTCAGACCAGGGCGGCAAGGCCAATTTCCTCGCCGAGCTGAAGCGGCGCGGCATCGATGTGCCGAAGGATGATCGCCGGCTCGATGCGCTGATCGCGGTGGTCAAGGAACGCGAGGCTGAAGGTTACGCCTATGAGGGCGCCGACGCCTCCTTCGAGCTCTTGGCGCGCAAGATGCTGCACGGCCTGCCGGAGTTCTTCACCGTCACCTCGTTCCGCTGCATGGTCGAGCGCCGCTTCGACGCCAACGGCAATCTGAAGACGGTCTCCGAGGCGATCGTGAAGGTCGAGGTCGACGGCGAGGAGAAGATGTCGGTGGCCGAAGGCCACGGCCCGGTCAACGCGCTCGACATCGCGCTGCGCAAGGACCTCGGCAAGTACCAGAGCGAGATCGTCGACCTCGAGCTCGCCGACTTCAAGGTGCGTATCCTCAACGGCGGCACCGAGGCCATTACCCGCGTTCTGGTCGAATCGCATGATTCCACCGGAGCCCGCTGGTGGACGGTCGGCGTCTCGGAGAACATCATCGACGCCTCCTTCCAGGCGCTGATGGATTCGATCATCTACAAGCTGATGAAGAACCGCGAGATGGCGGGGCTGGTGGCTGCGGAGTAGGGCTCCTTTCCTCGCCCCCGCAGAGCGGGGGAGAGGTGGCCCGGCGAAGCCGGGACGGAGCGGGGGACGACCTACGCGAAGTCAGAGTCGGAGGAAGGTAGGGCTCGAATTGCCTCATGCGGCTCGTCTGGGCTCTAATTCACCGTTTTTCCGCGCTCTACGAAGACCCTCTCCGTCCCGGCTTCGCCGGGCCACCTCTCCCCACTTCGTGGGGCGAGGAACCTGCGCTGCCCCTTGAACCATCACCAAAAGTCCATTGATCCATCAGCAATTTGCGATGGTCTTGGACGATTGGCTGGGCCATAGCGTTGGGCCATGGTCACCGCAACAGTCAATCTCGATGCAGACGCCAAGGCCCGCCGCGGCTTCCTGCTGGCGCTGGGCGCCTATTTCCTGTGGGGGCTCCTGCCCTTTTACATGAAGGCGGTGGCGCATCTGCCGCTCGCCGAGGTGATCGCCAACCGCGTCGTCTGGTCGGTGCCTATAGCAGCGGCCGTGCTGGTCTGGGCCGGCCGCACCGCCGATTTCAAGGCGGCGATCCGCTCGCCGAGGAGTATCAGCATGGCGGCGCTGACGGCGGTGCTGATCTCGGTCAACTGGGGCATCTATGTCTGGGCGATCGCAGTCGACCGCACCGTCGAAACCGCGCTCGGCTACTACATCAACCCGCTGGTCAACGTCGTCGTAGGGGCCGTGCTGCTCGGCGAGCGGCTCGACCGGCTGCAGATCGCGGCGGTGGCGCTGGCCGCGATCGCGGTCACGGTGCTTACTGTCGAGGCTGGCAAGCTGCCATGGGTGTCGCTGGCGCTCGCCTTCTCCTTCGCCGCCTACGGTTTCTTCCGCAAGACGCTGCCGATCGGCCCGAGCCAGGGTTTTCTGCTCGAAGTGCTTTTGCTATCGATGCCGGCGCTTTGCTACATCGCCTACCTGATCGCTACAGGGCAGGACCATTTCATCTCCAGCAGCGCCACGGACACCGCGCTGCTGATCGGCTGCGGGCCGATCACGGCAGTGCCGCTTCTGCTTTTTGCCTTCGGCGCCAGGCTGCTGCGGCTCTCCACCATCGGCATCATGCAATATATCGCGCCGACCATGGTGTTCCTGATCGCCGTGCTGATCTTCGACGAGCCCTTCGGCACCATCCAGGCCATCGCCTTCGCGCTGATCTGGACGGCGCTGGCGATGTACAGCTGGTCGATGTTCAGGGGCCGCGAGGTCCGCCAGCCGGCTCCCACAACGAGGTAAGCAATTCCAGGAAACGTGTGACGCGGTTTTCCGTCCGGAATTGCGTCAAACGGGGAGAGGTCTTCGATGTATGTGCTGCATATCGGCAACAAGAACTATTCGTCATGGTCGCTGCGGCCATGGGTGCTGATGCGTACCCAGGGCATTCCCTTTGAGGAGCGGCTGACGCCGTTCCCGACCGGATCGAGTTTCAGCCTCTTCCGGTCGTTCTCGCCGAGTGGCCGGGTGCCGTGCCTGGTCGACGACGGCTGGACGGTCTGGGATTCGCTGGCCATCGTCGAATATCTGGCCGAGCGCCATCAGGGCGTCTGGCCGGCGGACGCCAGGGCGCGCGCCTGGGCGCGTTCGGCCGCCGCCGAAATGCATTCGAGCTTCACCGCGCTGCGCAACCTCTGTCCGATGAGCTGCGGCGTGCGCGTCGAGCCGTTTCCGATGTCCGATGCGCTGAAGCACGATCTCTTCCGCCTCGGCGACCTCTGGAACGACGGCTTTGCCCGTTTCGGCGGTCCGTTCCTGGCCGGCGACCGGTTCAGCGCCGTCGACGCCTTCTTCGCGCCGGTGGCATTCCGGGCCCAGTCCTATGGTCTGACTTTCGAAAGTGCGGCCGCTGCCTATCCGAAGCGGTTGCTCGATCTGCCGGCCATGCGCGAATGGTATGCGGCCGGCCTTGCCGAGACCTGGCGCGAGCCCGACCACGAGGCGGAAGTCCGCGCCGCCGGCACCATCATCGAGGACTTTCGCGCCACCGCCTAGCGCTCAAACCCGCCCCAGCCGTCTCACGATCATATAGACGATGCCGGCGATGATGACTGAAATCGCCGTCACCAACCAAAACCCCATCGGCGTGTCGACCAGCGGCAGCCCGCCGACATTCATGCCGAACAGGCCGGAGATGATCGTCATTGGCAACAGCACCGCCGTCATCACGGAGAGGATGTAGAGCAGCTGGTTCGACCGCTCGGTCAGCTTCGCCATCAGCTCGTCCTGCAAGAGCCGCGTGCGTGCCTGCAATTGCTCGCCGTCGTGATGCAGCGTGTGCGCCCGGTGCGAGAGCCTGGCCGCCATGTCGTTGATCGCATCCGGCAGCTCGTTGCGATGCGAATGGTCGAGATGGCGGAAGAGGTTGGTGAGCGTCGCCATCTGGCGGTGGATGATCACCAGATGCCGGCGCGCGTCGACCAGCGCCTGCCGCTCGCTGTGCCAGGCGTCGACGACGATGCGGTCCTCGATGCCGTCCAGCGTGTCGCCCATCTTGTCGAGCTCGCCCGCCATGCCGTCGAGCGATTGGCCCATCACCGCCTCGATCAGCTCGGCCGGTGAGCGAAATTTGCGCGATCCGCTCTCGACCATCTTGCGGATCCTGTCGACCGATTCCAGCGGTTGCTTCCGCGCGCCGACCAGCATCGTGTCGTTGAAGGCGAAGCGGAAATGGGTGAGCCCGCGCGCCTCCGCAAAATCATGCCTGAGGTCGGGCAGATCGCCATAGAGAAAGTCGTCCTCGAAGTCGATGTGGCAGCCATGGCTGGGGGACAGGAAGGCGTCGCGCACCGGCGCCGGCAGCGCCTGCTCGGCGCCGATCTCCTTGCGCGCGCGCATATCGGTGATCTGGTAGCTGCGCCACGTCCAGCGCGCCTCGGCGGGATCCTTGGTACGCAAGCCGTCGGCGGTGAAATGATAGATGAAGAACAGGCCGTGCTCGTCGGGCAAATAAGGCGAGAGGTCGGTGCCTTCGTTGGGGACAGCGATGTTCATGGCGGCTTCGCCGGCTTTTGATGCAGTCAGGGTCGCGGAGGCGGCCGGGCTGCGTTTCTAGCACGCTCGCCCCTGCATTCGTGTGACAGTTCGGTGACTGCGGACGTGCCCCAGCCCTCGACAGTCCTTCCGCGGCGAGATTCCGCGCTTCTCAAAAATTCTTCGTCCATCCGGGAATAAAGCCCGAGCCTCCCGGGTCTTGCTGTGTGGCGAGGCGAACCTTCGGGCCGGACGTCGCCAGCCCCGGAGGAATGCTCACTTCCAGGAAACCACCGCTAACCGCTGCCACTAGAGGAGACTTCTGATGTTCAACATGACACGCCGCATGGTGCTCGGATCCGCCACGGCTGCGGCCGCCTTCGGCATTGCCGGCAAGCTGGAGTTCGCGCCCGCGGCTCAAGCCGAAACCCCGGTCGAGCCGATGGTTGGCTTCTACAAATACAAGGTGGGCTCGCTCGAGGTCACCGCGGTCTATGACGGCATTTGGCGCAAGCCCCACGACCCGGCCTTCATCAAGGACGTATCGGTCGACGACACCAAGGCTGCGCTCGCCAAGGCGGGGCTGACCACCGACTTCATGCCGATCCCGCTCACCGTCGTGGTGCTTCAGATGAACGGCCGCATCATCATGATGGATGCCGGCTCCGGCGTCGGCCAGTGGCAGGCCAACGCCACGCATCTGCCGGCCAACATGAAGGCGGCCGGCATCGACTACAAGGCGATCGACACCATCATGATCTCGCATTTCCACCCGGACCATGTCTGGGGCCTGATGGAGAAGGGCACCAACGCGCCGGTATTCCCGAATGCCGAGCTGATCGTCAACGCCACCGAGTACAATTGGTGGACCGATCCCAGCCGATTGGCCAAGCTGCCCGAGGGCCGCAAGCCGGCGGGCAAGCGCATCGCCGAGAATTTTCCAAAGTGGAAGAACTGGAAGCCGGTCGAGGACGGCACGGAAGTCGCGCCCGGCATCCGCATCATGGCGGCGCCCGGCCACACGCCCGGCCATTCCGTCTACCACGTCGATGCCGGCTCCGAGCAGTTCCTGGTCTCGGCCGACACCATGTACGTGCCGGCGCTGCTTGCCCCGCATCCCGAATGGCAGGGCGCTTATGACCAGGACGGGCCGATGGCGATCGCCACGCGCCACAGGATCGTCGACCAGGTGATTGCCGACAATGTCCGCATCTGCGGCTCGCACTTCCCGTTCCCGGGCACCGGCAGCTTCGTCAAGGACGGCAACGCCTACGCCTTCACCCCAACCCAGATCTGAATCGGATCCTGAACAGAAAGAGCCAACGCCCATGAAACATGCACTTTTCGCGATGCTTGGCGCCATTGCGGTGCTGACCGCTGCTCCGATCGCGATTGCCGTGCCGGCCTATGCCGTGGACGACATCGAAGGCGCCGACGCGCCGGACCTGACCGCCGTCAAGGCCAAGATCGACGCCAAGGATTATCAAAGCGCGCTGGCCGACCTGCGCGACCTCGCGCAGGACACCCAGCAGGCCGATGTCTACAATCTGCTCGGCTTCACGCTGCGCAAGACCGGCGACTACCAGACCTCGCTCACCTACTACACCAAGGCGCTGGAGCTTAAGCCCGACCACAAGGCGGCCCACGAATATCTGGGCGAGCTCTATGTCGAGACCGGCGACATGGCCAAGGCCAACGAGCAGCTAGCCTCGCTGCAAAAACTCTGCCCGGCGGGCTGCGAGGAGCTTTCCGACCTCAAACAGGCTATCGACACCAAGGTGACGAAGTAAGCGGCCCGTAGGGGCTCGCCTTTGGGCGCCGCGGCGGTAGCGCCCGAAAACCGGAGCCGGCGTCCTCTCCCCCGCGCCGGCTCCGACCCTTTTCAGCATCAAACGCATGCGCGCATTCGACCGACGCGCGGGCCCGCCTGTTTCGAAAATCGGAGCCGACCATGACACCGACCGAATTCGCCGAGAAGCTTCGCGCAAAGGACGCGGTCCTGCTTGCCGGCCGCCTGCTTCTGTCGCTGATCTTCGTGCATGAGGGCCTTCAGCTTGCGACCCATTTCGAGGGCGCGCAAAAAGCGATGGCCGTGCTCGGCGTCGGCACGCCGCTGCTTCTTGCCACCATAGCGCTGCAGCTCGGCGCCGGCCTGTCGGTCGCGCTCGGCATCCAGGCGCGGCTGGGCGCGGTGGCGCTCGGCCTGTTCTGCCTGATGACGGCAAGCCTCTTCCACACCAACTTCGCCAGTCAGAACGAGCTGCTGCATTTCGAAAAGGACCTCGCGATCGCCGGCGGCATGTTCATCCTGGCGCTCGCCGGTTCGGGAAAGTTTTCACTGGATAGAGCGCTGGCCGGATTCGTGAAGAGCGGGGCAGGCGAAGGCGCCGAGGTCGAAGCCGCGAGCTATCGAGCCGCATCGGTCAATGGACAAGACGAGATCACCGGTTTGAGGGGACCTGACTAAGCCTTCACAACACGCTGGTGATCCCGCCATCCACCAAGAGCGTCTGTCCCGTCACGAAGCTGGCGGCGTCGGAGGCCAGGAACACGGCGGCGCCGGCGAGTTCCTCGACATCGCCCCAGCGCCGCATCGGCGTGCGGCCGGTGAGCCAGCCGGAAAATGTCTCGTCGGCGACGAGGGCGGCATTGAGCTCGGTCTTGAAATAGCCGGGGGCTATGGCGTTGACGCGCACGCCGTGCTGGCCCCATTCGCCGGCCATCGACTTGGTCAGCATGGTAATAGCCCCCTTGCTCGCCGCGTAAGGCGCGATCGAGGGGCGGGCAAGCACGCTCTGCACCGAGGAGACATTGATGATCGAACCCTTGCGCCGGGCGATCATGCCTTTCACCACGGCCCGGCTCACCTTGAACACGCCGTCGAGGTTTGTGGCCATCAGCGCATCCCAGTCGGCGTCGCTGAAAGTCTCCAGCGGCGCGCGGCGCTGGATGCCGGCATTGTTGACTAGGATGTCGATCGGGCCGGCACCGGCTTCCGTGGCCGCAATGGCGCTATCGACCGACTGCGTGTCGGTCACGTCGATCACGGATTCCGCCACCGTGTAGCCTTCGCCGCGCAGACGGTCGCCGGCGGGTTTCAACTCCTCCGCCTTGCGGCCGCCGATCGTGACGCGCGCGCCGGCGCCGGCAAGCGCCTCGGCGAAGGCAAGCCCCAGCCCGCGGCTGGCGCCGGTGATGAAGGCATGTCTGCCCTCGAGGCCGAACAGGCGGCCGAGATAGTCAGTCGAACGCAATTTGCACCTTCATCGATTGTCGCCGGCAAGCCCGCCGGCCCTCGACAGCGTGCCGCGTGGCTCGATGAAGCGCAAGGCACTTGCCGCCTTCGGCCGTCGCTGCGGTCGACGGGTCAGCAAGGACGCCGAACGCAAGGCGGCCTCAGCCAGCTTGTCGCTCAGCGCTTCGGACCGAAGCCAGGATAAGGATTGAGCGGCACGATCGCCGCGATGTCCATCATGCCGGCTTCGATCAGCGGCAGGGTGGCGAGATGGCCTCGCACCTCCTTCTCGTCGGCCGCTTCGAACATCATGCCGCTGCCGGGAATGTCGCCGCGGTTCCAGATCTGGCGCACGGCGCCTTGCGCATAGAGGGTCTTGCGCTGCTCGGACTCATTGGGAAGCAGCGGTGCGAAATCGGCGTCGCTGAACTTTTCGGTGTTGCGGGTGAGAAGGGCAAAGAACTGCATGGCGGTCTCCTTTGTGGCCGGTTGATACGGGGAGATATCGCGCCGTCTGGTCAGACTGTCCAAGACTGATTAGGCTAAAGTTAAGACCTAATGGGACTTAGAGAATGCTCGACCTGCGCCAAATCAGATATTTCGTCGCCGTCGCCGAGGCCGGCAATGTCGGCCGCGCCGCCGCGCAGCTGCACATCTCGCAATCGCCTTTGAGCCGGCAGATCATGCAGCTCGAGGAGCAGCTCGGCGTGGCGCTGTTCGAGCGCGCCAGGCAGCGTGTCCATCTCAACGCCGAGGGCAGGGCCTTCCTTGCCGAGGCCCTGGCGCTGTTGGCCAACGCCGCGCGATTGGAGGAGCTCGGCCGCAATCTTGCCAGCGGCGCTGCGGGCAGCCTCGCCATCGGCTATGTCGAAGGCGCGGTGCATGCCGGGCTGGTTGCCGCGATGCTGCGCGAGTTCCGCCGCGAACGGCCGGATTTCCATCTGCAACTAAGGAGCCGGCGCACTGCCGCGCAGTTCGAGGATCTGCGAAGCCGAGCGCTCGACCTTGGCTTCGTCTACGCGCCGGCGCCGAAAGGGGATCCCGACATTGAGAGCATGCTCGTGCGGCGCGAGCCGCTGGTGCTGGCAATCCCCGAGGGCGATCCGCTTGTCGATGTCGCCGATATCCGGCCCAGCCATCTCGACGGCCGCATATGGATCACCGTCGTTCGGCAACCGGACGACACCAACCGGGCGCAGTTCCTGGCGGCCTGTGTCGAGGCCGGCTTCATGCCAGACATCGCCTATGAGACAGCCGATCCCCTGACTTCGCTCGGCCTGGTCAGCGCCGGGCTCGGCCTCGCGACGGTCCAGACCAGCCTGCAGAGTGCCGCACCGCCCGGCATCGTCTTCCGCGACCTGCCGTGGTTCCAGCGCAGCGTTGCCATCCATCTCGCCTGGCGGCGCAATGATCGCAGGCCGGTAATTGGGGATTTGAGGGAAGCAGTAGGGGAGTAGGGGAGTAGGGGAGTA
>SAQE01000042.1 GCA_004020545.1 Mesorhizobium sp.
GAGTAGGGGAGTAGGGGAGTAGGGGTTAGCCGGTCGAAAGCTTGCGGATCAGAAGTCGAAGGAGCTTTCCCACACTTTCAGTCCCCTCCAGTAATGAAGCCGCCGTCGCTTTCGGCGCGATGCCGGTACGCTCGGCGATAAGAATTTGGGTCTCCAACTCCTTCAGTGATCCTTGAGCGATCCGGAGAAATTGCTGATAGAAGCCTCGGATTTCTCTGCCATAACCCTCAGCTATGTTCGCCGGTATGGAACTGGCAGAGCGGCGCACCTGGCTGGTCAACCCATAGAGTTCCTCCTTAGGCCAGGATTTCGTGGCGCCATAAACTGCCACGGCAAGATCCATCGCCTGCTGCCAGACTACCAGGTCCTGGTAGGAGCCTGTTTTCTCGCCCATTCGTTGCCCCCACGGCATCGTTCCCCCCTACTCCCTTATTCCCTTACTCCCCTACTCCCTACACGTTCAGCAACAGATACTCCCGCTCCCACGGGCTGATCACTTCCATGAAGGTCTCGAACTCGGCTCGCTTGATCGCCGCATAAGTTGCGGCGAAGGACTTGCCGAGGATGGCGCCGAGTTCCTCGTCGGCCTCGAAGAGGTCGACGGCCTCAAGCAGGCTGCGCGGAAGGTCGATTTCATCCTCGTTGGCGGTCGTCACCACCGGCGGCTCCGCCTTGATCTTGTTGTTCATGCCGATAAGTCCGCAGGCAAGCGAGGCGGCCAGCGCCAGATAGGGATTGGCGTCGGACGACGGGATGCGGTTTTCGACGCGCCGTGCCGCGGGATCCGAGCGCGGTACGCGGAAGGCCGTCGTGCGGTTGTCGTAGCCCCACTTATTGTTCACCGGCGCCGATGCCGCCTGCGTCAGTCGGCGATAGGAATTGACATAGGGCGCAAGCATTACGAGCGCGTTCGGCACATGCTTCTGCATGCCGCCGATGAAATGGAAGAACGCGTCGGTTTCGGAGCCGTCCTCCGCCGAGAAGATGTTTTTGCCGGTCTTCTTGTTGATCACAGACTGGTGGATATGCATGGCCGAACCCGGCTGCCCCTGGATCGGCTTTGCCATGAATGTGGCGTAGATTTCATGCTTCAGCGCCGCCTCGCGGATCGTGCGCTTGAACATGAAGACCTGGTCGGCGAGCTCGATCGGATTGCCATGGCGCAGGTTGATCTCGAGCTGGCCGGCGCCTTCCTCGTGGATCAGCGTGTCGATCTCCAGGCCCTGCCGCTCGGAAAAATGGTAGATGTCGTCGATCAGCTCGTCGAACTCGTTGACGCCGGCGATCGAATAGCCGGCGCCGCCGCCGATCGGCCGCCCCGAGCGGCCGACGGGCGGCGTCAGCGGATAGTCCGGGTCAGGGTTCTTGCGCACCAGGTAGAATTCGATCTCGGGCGCCACCACGGGCTTCAGGCCGCGTTCGTCATAGGCGGCCAGCACGCGCTTCAGCACGTTGCGCGGCGTGAATTCGACGGAGCGGCCGTCCTGGTGGACGAGATCGCAGATCACGGCGGCGGTCGGATCTTCCTCCCAGGGCACGACGGTCAGCGTCGACAGGTCGGGCAAAAGCTTCAGGTCGCCGTCATCCTCGGGATAGTGGAAGCCGTTGCCGTCTTCCGGGTAGCCGCCGGAGATCGTCGTCATGAACACGGCCGAAGGCAGCGCAAGCGATGTGTTGGAGGTGAATTTCTTCGACGGCATCATCTTGCCGCGGGCGACGCCGGCCTGGTCCGGCGTGATGCATTCGATGTCCTCGATGCCGCGCCATTCCAGCCAGGCGCTGGCCTCCTTCCAGTTCTTCACACCGCGTTCGCTTTTCAGGAAGGCAGGCGTGCGGGCGCGTCCCCCCCGGCTCGACGGACGGACTTCCTTTTTTTCAGGCGGCATCATTCACCAGATTGTGTTGCGGATTTCGAAGTATAGCCGGGCCCCGTGGGGGAAGGGAAGGGGAGGCGCAGGAGTCGCCACAACGAGTGTCGACCTGCCGCCGCGTCTGTCTTCTTGCTGGCGGCGCCAGCCGACAAGGTCTAGATGAAACTTATTCGCAAAGGGTCTGCGCATGTCCGCTCCACGTTTGACCACAATCGGCTTCGACGCCGACGACACGCTGTGGCAGAACGAGCAGTTCTTCCGCATCACCGAGAAGCGCTTTGCCGCCTTGCTGGCCGAGCACGGCGATCATGAGCACATCGCGGCAAGGCTGCTCGAGGCGGAAAGGCGCAACCTCGCCCTCTACGGCTTCGGCATCAAGGGCTTTACCTTGTCGATGATCGAGACAGCCGTCGAGATCACCGGTGGTGAGGTGCCTGGTTTGGTCATCGGCGAAATCCTGGCTGCCGGCCGCGAGATGCTCAGCCACCCGATCGAGCCGCTGCCGCATGCGCGCGAGACGGTCGAAAAGCTGGCGGGCTCCTACCATCTGGTGCTGATCACCAAGGGCGACCTCTTCGATCAGGAGCGCAAACTGGCGCAGTCGGGAATGGGCGATCTCTTCGATGCGGTCGAGATCGTCAGCGACAAGAGCGCCGACACCTACGCCCGCATCTTCAGCCGCCATGGCGACGGTCCGCAGAACAGCATGATGGTCGGCAACTCGCTCAAGTCCGACGTGGTTCCCGCCATCGAGGCCGGCGGCTGGGGCATCCATGTGCCGCACGAATTGACCTGGGCGGTCGAACATGCGGAGGCGCCCGTCGCGGCGCCGCGTTTTCGCCAAATTGCCGATCTTGGCGAGCTGCCGACCCTGGTCGAGGCAATCGTGAGGGCTGGCTGAAAGCCGCCGTTTAAAGCATGTCTCTCGAAATGGGAACCGGTTTCGGGACCAACACATGCGTAAAATCAAAAACCTAAAGCGCACGGAGCGAATCTGAAAGATCGCGATGCGCTTTGGACTGGAGCAATTCCAGGAAAAGTGTGTAACGGCTTTCCGTTCGGAATTGCGTCAAGACAAAAGAATGGAGCAGTTCTGCGTTTCCGTGAAACGATGAACTGCTCTAGCCGCGACCCATCATCCGGTCGATCACAGGTTGCAGTCTTTCAGGTGTGATTGGCTTGGCGACCACCACGTCGACCACATTCGACAGGCCAAGGCTGTCCGGCGTGCCATTCCTGGTTGAGAGCAGGATCACGGAAGGCAGCGCCTTGCCGGAGGCGCGCCGCAGCGCATCGATGCCGGACAACAGCCCGTCGCAATCCTTGTTGTCGGGGCCGCCGTCCAGGATCACCGCGCCGGGGACCAGGCTGGCCAGAGCTTTCTCGGCCGTCTCGGGTGACTCCGAAATCGGCTTCAGCCCCGACTTCTCCACGATCTTCGACACCACGACCCGGTTGATCGACGATTTGCCGACCACAAGCACCTTGGAGAAATCCGCGGATGGCCGGCCTGCCGCGCCGCGCTCCGCCGGGTTTGTTGGTTTTCGAGGGTCGTCACGATTGGCGGGGCACATAGCGGGCAGGCGCTCTGATTCAATGCAGGGTTGAAACCTGAGCGCAATTGGCGCGAGATCGCCAGCGGTGTCAAGCTGAAATAGTGGAAAATGAGAATATGACAAGAATTACCAAAATTCGGGGCAAGTTCTCCCCGTCATCAAGAGCGAAATTCGAAAAAAACGAAAGTCTCCCGAACGTATAGCGCACGGGAGACACTCGCGGAAGATTGTTGACGTTACGTCAACCTTGGCCTTGGTGGGTGACGATCACTGGGATCAAAAGATCGCCCCAGTTGCCGTCTCCGCCATGGTGCCTGGCGGAGCGCACCAGTTCCACCGACACGCCGGCCTCGACTGCCTTCATCACCGACTGGTTCAACCTGTGCAGGTCGTTGGCAAGCATGCGGATCGTCGCCTGCTGGTCGACGCTCATCGCGCTCGACTGTTCCTCGGCCCTTTCCTTGACGCGGCTGATCGATGCCATTGCTGTTCTCCTCGATGTAAGTGCCCGTAGGGCGTTTCCTCTGACTTTTCTTCTGTCACTCGGCCGCCGGCCTGAACTGGTCGTGCTCGGTCGATTCATGCATGGCGGTGGTCGAAGACTGGCCGCCGGTGATCGCCATCGACACGGCGTCGAAATAGCCGGTGCCGACCTCGCGCTGGTGCTTGGTCGCGGTGTAGCCGTGGGCTTCCGCCGCGAACTCGGCCTCCTGCAGTTCCGAATAGGCCGCCATCTGGCGGTCCTTGTAGCCGCGTGCCAGCTCGAACATGCCGAAGTTCAACTGATGGAAGCCGGCCAGCGTGATGAACTGGAACTTGTAGCCCATCGCGCCGAGTTCCTTCTGGAACTTCGCGATCGTCGCGTCATCCAGGTTCTTCTTCCAGTTGAACGACGGCGAGCAGTTGTAGGCAAGCAGCTTGCCGGGATGATGCTTGCGCACGCCCTCGGCGAACTTCCTTGCCTGCTCGAGATCAGGCTTGGAGGTTTCGCACCAGATCAGGTCCGCATGCGGCGCGTAAGCGACGGCGCGCGCGATGCAGGACTCGATGCCGTTCCTGATATGGTAGAAGCCTTCGACCGTGCGGCCGGCGTCGTAATCGACGAAAGGCCGGTCACGCTCGTCGATATCCGAGGTGAGCAGCTTCGCCGCTTCCGCGTCGGTGCGCGCGACGACCAGCGTCGGCGTCCCCATCACGTCGGCAGCAAGCCGCGCCGCGTTGAGGTTGCGGATATGCGCCGCGGTCGGGATCAGAACCTTGCCGCCGAGATGGCCGCACTTCTTCTCCGACGCCAGCTGGTCCTCATAGTGGACGCCGGCGGCGCCGGCCTCGATGAAGGCCTTCATGATCTCGAAAGCGTTGAGCGGCCCGCCGAAGCCTGCCTCGGCGTCGGCGACGATCGGCGCGAACCATGTGTCGACCGAAAGCCCCTTGCCCTCGGACGTCTCGATCTGGTCGGCTCGCTGCAGCGTGCGGTTGATGCGCTTGACCAGCTCAGGCGCCGCATTGGCCGGGTAAAGCGACTGGTCCGGATACATGGCCGATGCGGTGTTGGCGTCCGCCGCCACCTGCCAGCCCGACAGGTAGATCGCCTTCAGCCCGGCCCGAACCTGCTGCATGGCCTGGTTGCCCGACATGGCGCCGAGCGCATTGACGAAGTCTTCCTCGTGGATGAGCTTCCACAGCCGGTTCGCACCATTTTCGGCAAGCGTCTGGCGAATCTGGACCGAGCCGCGCAGCCGCTTCACGTCTTCCGGCGAGTACGGCCGCTCGATGCCGTCGAAACGGCCTTCGGGCGCGGATGGGACAAGGTTGTAAAAATCGGTCATTGGGTCACTCCAGATCGTTCGTAGCCATTTCTTGGAACGCCGCGCCTGTGGGATGGTTTGCGCCGTTGCTATATGACATCATTTACATTGCGCTGCGAAAAGCTGCGAATGAAACCAGCATTTCGGTCGGAAAATAAGGGAAAACCTGTGTTGCATTTGACAAAGGGTCGCTGTAAATTTGTCAAACTTGTAAATGCCGACGTTGATGGTTGAGCGCGGAAAAGTATGTAAATTCTTGTCAAGGATAGTGAGTTGGCCGACCAGAAGATTTTCGCCGGGCCGCGCATCCGCCGCCTTCGCAACGCCAAGGGCCTGACCCAGACGGCGATGGCCGAGGGGCTGGGCATATCGCCGTCCTACCTCAACCTCATCGAGCGCAACCAGCGGCCGCTGACGGTGCAGCTGATCCTCAAGCTGGCATCCGTCTACAAGATCGACCCGCACGAATTGCAGGGCGAGACCAAGGGATCGATCGCGGCGCTGAAGGAGATGTTCGGCGATCCGCTGCTGGCCGGTGAATTGCCGGGCGACCAGGAGCTGATCGATCTCGCCGAGACCGCGCCAAATGCTTCCGCCGCGATGGTGAAACTGTTTCGCGCTTATCGCGAGCAGGCCGAGCGGCTGTCGGATCTCAACGAGCTCCTGGCGCGGGAGGGCAGGGCAACCGCATTGTCCGGCACCCGCCTGCCGATCGACGAGGTGCACGAGGTCCTGGAGCGGCGGCCCAATCATTTCGCGGCGCTCGAGGAGGAGGCGGAGGCCTTCACCTCGGTGCTCGATCCCGGAGACGACCTGTTCGGCGCGCTGAAGGCCTGGCTGAAGCGCGAGCACGGCATCGTGGTCAAGGTGCTGCCGGTCGCCACCATGCCGAACTGGCGCAGGCGCTATGACCGCCATTCGCAGCGCCTGTTCCTGTCGGAACGGCTCTCCCCCTTCGATCAGCTGCGCGAAGTCGCCATGGAGGCCAGCCTCATCCGTATGACCGTGGCCGTGGCGGGCGAGATCCAGGCGTTGAAGCTCGGCACCGACGAGGCACGACGGCTCGCCCGCTTCGAGCTGGGCCGTTATGCAGCGCACGCGCTGATGATGCCCTACCAGGCTTTCCATGCGGCGGCGGTCCGCGCCCGCTACGACGTCGACGTCCTGCGTTCCCGTTTTGGCGTGTCCTTCGAACAGGCGGCGAACCGCCTGACCATGCTGCAGCGGCCGGGTGTCTCTGGCGTGCCGTTCTTCATGCTGGAGGTCGACAACGCCGGCAACCGCTTCCGCAAGGCGGGCAGCCAGGGCTACCCGCAGAGCCGATTCGGCGGCGCCTGTCCGAAGCTCCCCGTCCATGCCGCCTTTTCGCAACCAGGCCAGATCCTGGTCGAGGCGGTGGAAATGCCCGACGGCGCCGAGTTCCTCTGCATCGCGCGCACGCTCGAAGGGCCGCAAGGCGCCTTCTCCGAACGGCCGCGGCGCACCGCGCTTCTGCTTGGCTGCGACATCGGTTTTCGCGACGAGATCGTCTACGGCGCGGCGCTGCCCGGGCCGTTCGCTGGCAAGGCCGCACAGGGCACGGTATTGGCAACGCCGGTCGGTCCGGCCTGCAGGCTCTGCGAGCGCGTAGGCTGCCTGGCGCGCGCCGAGCCGCCCGTCACCCGCCCGCTCGGCCTCGACGAGATGGTGACCGGCCTCAGCGCCTTCGATTTCCAGGGATAGGCAAAGAGCAGTGCCATAAACCGCGCTGCGGCGGAATTGCCCTATCGCCCGCCGCTGCCTATCAAAACGTCCATCTCAATTGTCAGCGGCTCTCCGGCGTTCGGCGAAGCTAGACCGCGCCAGACTTCGTCGCGCACTATGAGCTTCATATCTGGAGGAAGCTGGACATACTCTTGACCGCTCAATCCTGCTCCCTTGGCGATGCCGCTGAAATAGTCGTCGAAGGAGGAGAATTTGATGGGCCGAGTTTCGAGTTGGACGTTAATATCTTGAAACCCGGCGCCGTGGAGCAAGGAATGCAAGCTTGTCGCGTCAGGGATGGAAAAGAAGCGATTTAGCTTTTCAGCTTTTTCGGGGCTGTAACGAGCTATCAACGCGCCTACTCTTGCGAATAGTGAGCGCTCCGGCGTCGTCGTCACGCTGACTGCAGTCCAGCTTTTGGGGCGCAGAACCCGGCGAAATTCCGAAAGCGCCGCAATCGGGTCCGAAAAAGAACATGGGCCCGAGCTGACAGATCACTGCATCGAACTGACAATCCTCATAAGGGAGCGCGTGAGCGTCAAAGCTTACGAGGCTGATTGGCTGGTCCTTCAAATTGCGTTTGGCAGATTCGAGCATGGACGGCGAGATATCGCCGCCAATCACGGAGCCCGATGCACCTGCTATCATCGCCGCAGCTTGGGCGGCTGCTCCGGTACCCGTTGCGACGTCGAGCACACGGTGGCCAGGCGCAATCCGAGCCGCCCTTAGCAAGGATGGAATGAACGAATTCGTTGCGCGGGCGAACAACTCGTCGTAGCCAATTGCAGCGGTCTTGTAGAATGGCTCATCCATAGGTCGCCCATACGTCGATCATGAAGCCGTCGCCTGTAAAGCATTTGCCATCCAGCATCGCACTTTAACTCATCGGTGCCGACCCCGCACGACCATCTTATCCCGTCTCCGCACAGTTAGTGCGCCAAACGGTACGCAAAGCTGGATCACGCCGAGTCGCGGCTGATGCGTTACCCGGATGCGGCACATTTCTGTCGTCCATCGCGTATCGTACCGCCCCGGAAACGCCGACAGTGGCAGCCATGACCCAGAGCGTATCGCCAACCATCGCTTCGCCATCTGCACATCAGGAGCGGATCGGCATGCTGCTGGTCTTCCTGTCGGCGCTGATGTGGAGTTTTGGCGGTACCATCGCCCGCTTCATCCATGTCGGCGACAGCTGGACCGTGGTGTTCTGGCGCTCGCTGTGGGCCGTGGCCTTCCTCATTGCCTTCATGCTCTGGCGCGACGGCTGGCGCGGCACCTCGAGGCTCTTCCGCGACATGGGCCTGCCTGGGCTCGGCGTCGCCTTCTGCTTCGCCACCGCCTCGACCAGCTTCGTGGTGGCGCTCGCCTATACGACGGTCGCCAACATCCTGTTGATGCAGGCCGGCGTGCCGCTTCTGGCGGCCTTGCTCGCCTGGGTGCTGTTTCGCGAACGTGTGAGCCCGGGGACCTGGATCGCCATTGCCGCCGTCATCACCGGCGTCGCCATCATGGTCTCCGAATCCCTGGGCGGGTCGGTCTCGCCGATCGGCGATGGGGTGGCGCTGCTGATCGCGGTGATGTTTTCGTTCGCGACCGTGATCACTCGGCGCTTCGCCCATGTGCGCATGGTGCCGGCCACATGCCTCGGCGCGCTGCTTGCCGGTGCTTTTGCTGCTTCCCAGGCCACGGAATTCGCCGTCCCCGCGCGCGACATGGGCTTTCTCTTTGCCTTCGGCGTCATCAATCTCGGCGTCGGCCTTGCCTTCTTCGCCATGGGCGCGCGGCTGGTGCCGGCCGCCATCGCGGCGCTGCTCGGCACTTTCGAGCCGATCCTCGGCCCGATCTGGGTCTGGCTCGTCCATTCCGAGGTGCCGTCGATGCGCACCATCATCGGCGGCGCGGTCGTCGTCACGGCGCTGCTTGTCCATATCGCATTTGAGTTCAAGCGGCAGACACGCCCCGAGCGGCCCGGCATCACAGGCCTGCCGTCCCCTAATTGATGCTACATAAGCGTTTGCCATTGACAACCGTGTCGCCGGGCGGGCAGGCTGCAATTACGGCAACAACAAGACAGGCGTATCTTGCCAAGTGTCTCCGCCGGCCTCATCGGGGCCGGACCGCAACGTCATATTTCTGCTTACGCCGCGGCGAACGCCGTTGACGCCGCCCTGATACCCTCCCGGAGGGGGTGCAAGGGCTGCAACCGCTACTCAACGATCCGGCGCGGCACCAGCGGCTCGCGCCTGTTGCCTTCCGGACAGCTCAATAATCTGAACCAAACGCCGCCCCGCGCCCATATCGCGCCGAGCCGGCAGGGGAACATTCACCAAAGGAGAACATCATGATCCGCAAAGCGCTTTTGCTTTCGGCGACCTCGGCATTCCTGACGCTCTTTGCCGCAGGCGGCCATGCAGAGGACCGCGTCGTCAACGTCTACAACTGGTCGGACTATATCGACAGCTCGATCATCGATGACTTCACCAAGAAAACCGGCATCAAGGTCGTATACGACACCTTCGATTCCAACGAGATACTGGAGACCAAGCTGCTGGCTGGCGGCAGCGGCTACGACGTCGTCGTGCCCAGCGCCAACTTCCTCGCGCGCCAGATCCAGGCCGGCGTGTTCCAGAAGCTCGACAAGTCGAAGCTGCCCAACATCTCCAACATGTGGGATGTGGTTTCGGAGCGCACCGCCAAGTACGATCCGGGCAACGAATACTCGGTCAACTATATGTGGGGCACCGTCGGTCTTGGCTACAATGTCAAGAAGGTGCAGGCAGCGCTTGGCACCGACAAGATCGACAGCTGGGACGTGTTCTTCAATCCGGAGAGCCTGGCCAAGCTGAAGGATTGCGGCGTCTATGTACTGGATTCGCCGGCCGACATCATTCCGGCGGCGCTGAAATATCTCGGCCTCGACCCGAACAGCACCTCGTCCGACGACATCGCCAAGGCCGAGGAAGCGCTGCTGAAGGTCCGGCCCTATATCCGCAAGTTCCATTCGTCCGAATACATCAATGCTTTGGCCAACGGCGATATCTGCCTGGCGGTGGGCTGGTCGGGCGACGTCTTCCAGGCCCGCAACCGCGCCGAGGAAGCCAAGCAGGGCGTCGAGATCAGCTATTCGGTGCCGAAGGAAGGCGCCCAGATGTGGTTCGACCAGATGGCGATCCCGGCCGATGCGCCGCATGTCGCCGAGGCGCTTGAGTTCATCAACTACATGATGACGCCGGAAGTCATCGCCAAGTCGTCGAACTACGTGCTCTATGCCAACGGCAACAAGGCCTCGCAGCAGTTCGTCGACAAGGCCCTGCTGGAGGACACCTCGGTCTATCCGGACGAGGAGACGACCAAGAAGCTCTATACCGTGAAGCCCTACGACCCCAAGACACAGCGCGTCATCACGCGCACCTGGACCAAGATCGTCACCGGCCAATAAGCATCGAGAAGCGACCCCGGCAGCCAACTGCCGGGATCGCTTTCTTTGGAAGCAATTCCAGGAAAAGTGTGAAGCGGTTTTCCGTCCGGAGTTGCGTAGGAACAAGGCAGCAATTCCAGGAAAAGTGTGGACGGTTTCCGTCCGGAATTGCGTCAAGAACAAAAAGCGAAAGCGGTGCTGCGTTTCCTTGAAACGATGAACCGTTTAGCGGCATGAAGCAGAACCGGAGTGGGGACAATGAAATCGCTTGGCAGCATCCGCAGGGATTTCGCGCCATGGAATGATCCGAACGCCAAGCCGTATATCCAGTTCGACAAGGTGACCAAGAAGTTCGGCGACTTTACCGCGGTCAACAATCTGTCGCTGACCATCTTCGAGCGCGAGTTCTTCGCGCTGCTTGGCGCCTCCGGCTGCGGCAAGTCGACCTTGCTGAGGATGCTCGCCGGCTTCGAGCAGCCGACGGCCGGCCGCATTCTGCTCGACGGCCAGGACCTGCGCGGCATCCCGCCCTATAGGCGGCCGGTCAACATGATGTTCCAGTCCTATGCGCTGTTTCCGCATATGACCGTGGAGAAGAACATCGCTTTCGGCCTCAAGCAGGAAGGCATGCCTGCCTCCGACATCGAAAAGCGCGTCGCCGAGATGCTCAGGCTGGTCAAGCTCGAGCAGTTCGCCAAGCGCAAGCCGCATCAGCTTTCCGGCGGCCAGCGCCAGCGTGTGGCGCTGGCCCGCTCGGTCGCCAAGCGGCCGAAGGTGCTTCTTCTGGACGAGCCGCTCGGCGCGCTCGACAAGAAGCTGCGCGAGGAGACGCAATTCGAGTTGATGGACCTGCAGCAGGAACTCGGCCTCACCTTCGTCGTCGTCACCCATGACCAGGAAGAAGCCATGACCATGGCCGACCGCATCGCCATCATGGACAAGGGCGAGGTGGTGCAGGTCGCGACGCCGGCGGAAATCTACGAGGCTCCGACCTCGCGCTTCGTGGCGCATTTCGTCGGCAATGTGAACATGTTCGAGGGCAAGGTCGCCGAGCGGGCGGCGAATACGACGCGCATCACGGGCGCGACCGGGGCGCAGATCGTCGTCGAGAATGCCGCCGATGCCGCCAATGGCGCCGACATCGTCTTCGCGATCCGGCCTGAGAAGATCAAGGTCTCATCGAAGAAGCCGGCCGACGCCGTCAATGCCCTGCAGGGCGAGGTCTATGACGTCGCCTATCTTGGCGACATGACCGTCTATCACATCAAGCTCGACGATGGTCAGATTGTCCGGGCAAGCGCGTTGAACGCCTCACGCGTCACCGAGGATCCGCTGACCTGGAATGACCGCGCCTGGGTTTCCTTCCGGCCCGACGCCGGCGTCGTGCTGACCAGGTAGGAGCGGGCCATGAGCAACATCGCCGCCACCGCCGCCCCGTCGAGCGAAACCGCCGCAGCGCTGCCGACCAGGCTGGCGAAGGGATTCGTCGACCGCCTCGTCATCATCGTCCCCTATCTTTGGCTGCTGTTCTTCTTCCTCGTTCCATTCGTCATCGTCTTCAAGATCTCGCTGTCGCAGACGGCGATCTCGATGCCGCCCTACACGCCCGTGCTCGATTTCACCGACGGCGTTTCCGGGTTCCTCGCGGGATTGCGCGAACTCAACTTCGACAACTACACCTGGCTCACCCAGGACGCGCTCTACTTCAACGCCTATGTGACCAGCCTGATCATCGCCGGGATTTCGACGATACTCACGCTGATCGTCGGCTATCCGATCGCCTATGGCATGGCGCGCGCGCCGGCGACGGTACGCCCGATCTTGCTGATGCTGGTGATCCTGCCGTTCTGGACCTCGTTCCTGATCCGCGTCTATGCCTGGATCGGCATCCTGAAGCCGGAAGGGCTGCTCAACCAGATGCTCTTGTCGCTGCATCTCATCAGCCAGCCGCTGGTCATCCTCAACACCTACACCGCGATCTTCATCGGCATCGTCTATTCCTACCTGCCGTTCATGGTGCTGCCGCTCTATTCCTCGCTGGAGAAGATGGACTATTCGCTGATCGAGGCGGCGCAGGACCTCGGCTGCCCGCCGACCGGCGCCTTCTGGAAGATCACCTTTCCGCTGTCGCTGCCAGGCGTCATCGCCGGCTGCCTGCTGGTCTTCATCCCGGCCGTCGGCGAGTTCGTCATCCCGGACCTTCTCGGCGGCTCGCAGACGCTGATGATCGGCAAGACGCTGTGGAACGAGTTCTTCGCCAACCGCGACTGGCCGGTCTCGTCGGCGGTGGCGGTCATCCTGCTCCTGGTGTTGACCGTTCCGATCATGTTCTTCCAGCAGGCCCAGGCGCGCGCGCAGGAGCAAGGCAAATGAACGCCACCTGGAGCCGCTTCAACATCACCTCGATCGTGCTCGGCTTTGCCTTCCTCTATCTGCCGATCGTGCTGCTCATCGTCTTTTCCTTCAACGAATCGAAGCTGGTCACCGTCTGGGGCGGCTTCTCGACCAAATGGTACGTGTCGCTGTTCCACAATCAGGGCCTGATGGACGCCACCTGGGTGACGGCGCGCGTCGGCGTCATCTCGGCCACCGTGGCGACTGTGCTCGGCACGCTGGCGGCGATCACCCTGACGCGCTACACGCGCTTCAAGGGGCGGGTGCTGTTTTCCGGCATGGTCTTTGCGCCGCTGGTCATGCCGGAAGTCATCACCGGCCTGTCGCTGCTGCTCTTGTTCGTGGCCGTCGGGCTTGATCGCGGCTTCTTCACGGTCACGCTCGCGCACACCACCTTGACCATGTGCTTCGTGGCCGTCGTCGTACAGTCGCGTTTGGTCTCCTTCGACCGTTCGCTGGAGGAAGCCGCCATGGACCTCGGCGCGCCGCCGGTGAAGACCTTCTTCCAGATCACCCTGCCGGTCATCATGCCGGCCATCGTCTCCGGCTGGATGCTGGCCTTCACGCTGTCGCTCGACGATCTGGTCATCGCCAGCTTCACCTCGGGTCCCGGCGCCACGACGCTGCCGATGAAGATCTACAGCCAGGTGCGCCTCGGCGTGACGCCGGAGATCAATGCGGCCTGCACGATCCTGATCGCCGTCGTCGCGATCGGCGTCATCATTGCCTCGATCGCCAACAAGCGCCGCGAGGTCCAGCGCCAGCGCGACGAGCAGGCGGCGCAGCGCGGGTAAGCGACAGACGGCGGGCGAAGCTGGCGCCCACCGTTCCTCGTGCGAAGAGAACCTCTGCGGGGCTTTTGCGGAACCTTATTGGCCTGAAACGCCGCGGCTGATCGGCGAGATGAACGGTGTGCTCCAGTTGCCGCCGACGAAGAACAGCGACTGGTTCAGGGGCTGCGGCGCCTGCGCCGCTGCCTGACCGGTGGCGGCCGGTTGCTGCGCGGGTTGCTGTGCCGGCTGTCCGTTCGGGACGATGCCGCCGGAGAGCGCCAGCCCGTGCCCGGCATAAGAGGCGATGCCGGAAAGCCAGATCTTGTACTTCTGTGAATTGACCTCGGCCTTGTCCAGCCGCGCCACGCCTTTCGAGATGCTCGCCTTGATCTCGGCGCCGTCGATCGGCAGCGAGCCGTCGGCGACGTCGTCGAGCGCGAAGAACCCTCCCTGTTCGTTGCGCTTGAGGAAGGCGGGCAGGTTGAGGCCGTTGAGCGAGCCCGGCCCGAATGTTGCCGAAAACGACCCGTCGGCATTCTCGAAGATCGAGTCCCAGGCCTTGCCCGGCCCCTTGAGGATGACCGAGACGGTACCGGTGCCGACCGGCACCAGCCGCGTCATCCCCGCCGCGGTGGCGAAGGCGCCGGTGTCGACATCCGACGCCAGGAGCCGCATCTCGACCTGAGTGCCGTCCGGCTTGCGGTCGAAACGCAGGCTGCTCTGGATGTTGCCGTTGAAGGCTGATGCGTCGGAGATGTCGAAGACGGCAAGCCCGTTCTTGACCTGCGCGGTCGCGGCGACGTCGGCAAGCTGTATGGGGCCGGCGGTGGCGTGTGCCGCCGACAGTCTGAGATCGAGGTTGATCTTGTCGGCGAAGCTGGTGTCGATCTCGCCGGGGCCTTTGTCGCCGGTGGGAGCGATCGGCGTGAAAGCGGAAAGGAACGATCGAAGGTCAAGCGTGTCGAAGGCAAGCGTGCCGGAAATGACGGGCAGGGCCTCGCTGAACGAAAAGTCCAGCGCCCCCATGCCGGGATTGTTGTCGAGCGCCACCGTCGTGTTCTCGAATTTCGCCCGTCCCGCCGACGCCGTTACCTTGCTGGCGACCGAGACGGAGCCGATCGCGGCACTCGGCGCGATGCCGGCCTGCGACCATTCAAGCAGGCGTCTCAGCGAAGGAGCGGCGAATTTCGCCTGGCCGTCCAGATAGGCGTTGTCCGACATCGAGGCGACGCCGTCGAAGGACAGGGAGGCGGGCGCGGCCTTGAAGGTGAACGTGACGGGCGCGGTGCCTCCGGCAAACAGCACCAGCGGCCTCGCCGAGGAAAAATCGATCTGGACGCTCTCGCCGCGCCATATGCCGGTCGCGGTGAGCGTGGCGTCACTGTTCATCGCCGCCCAGTTCACCTGGCCGCTGAGGCTGCTTAGGATCTCGGTGTCCTTGCCGCCCGCCGAGGCCACGACGCGGCCGTCGCGGAACTCGACGGTGCCGAACGGATCGGAGGGCAGTCTGCCGAGATCGGGCTTCTGCGGGTTCGCGGTGACCACGCCGCGCGCCGTGTCGATCGAGCGCGTGATGCGGCCGCCGCTGGGCAGCGGCGGCAGATAGAAGCCGCCCGCCGTGCGCTCGACCCTGATGGTCGGCCGCACCAGCCTCGCCGTCGAGAATTGGACGTCGCCCTGCAGGGCGGCCATGGCCGAGAGGTCGACCTCGACGCGCTCGGCTTCGACCACCGGCGGCGCGTCGGTCTCGGTCCATTGCGACAGCGTCACATCGCTGAGGATTGCCCGGAACTTCGGCCACACCTCGATGCGGGGCGAGCCGTCGATCGTCACGCGAAAACCGCTCCAGGCGCTCAATTCCCAGGCGATGCGGTCGCGCACGATGCGGGTCGAGGCAATCAGCGGCAGGGCGGCCACGGCCAGCGCGATGACCAGCACCGCAACGCCGATCACCCACACCCCCCGCCGGATCAAAGATGATGGCATCTCGCCCCGTATGCTTCCATTGCCGACAAAACCGCCCGACGGGTGTAACCGAGCGCCGACGCTTTTCAAGTCTTTATGGCCTTGCCATGGCATTTACGCCGGTTCCCCGTCGGCCATTCCAACAAAATCTTGCCCTGCCGCGCTGCGGTATGCATAAGCCATAGGCCCGTCCGGCCCGCAAACTCCACGCCGGTTTTGGGACAACGACGCAGGCGACATCAGGCTTAACTGCCGCAATCGCGACGCGCTTTGGGAGGAACGATGATGGCCGCCGACACCCCTTTGTGGACGCCGACGCAGGACCGGATCGCCTCCGCGCCCATGACCGCCTTCATGAAGGCCGCGGCAGCGAAGGCGGGGGAGGCTTTCTCCAGCTACGCGGAGTTGCATCGCTGGTCGATCGACGATCGCGAGGCGTTCTGGAGCCTGGTCTGGGATTTCTGCGGACTGGTCGGCGACAAGGGCGAGCGGGTTCTCGTCGATGGCGAGAGGATGCCGGGCGCGGCCTTCTTTCCCGACGCGAAGCTCAATTTCGCCGAGAACCTTCTGAAGAAGACCGGCGGCGGCCTGGCCATCGTCTTTCGCGGCGAGGATAAGGTCGAGCGCCGGCTGTCCTGGAACGAGCTCAACGCACTCACATCGCGTCTGCAGCAGCTTTTCCTGTCGCTTGGGGTCAGAGAGGGCGACCGCATCGCCGCCATGATGCCCAACATGCCCGAGACCATCGCCGCCATGCTGGCAGCAAGTTCGATCGGCGCGGTCTGGTCCTCCTGCTCGCCCGATTTCGGCGAGCAGGGCGTGCTTGACCGTTTCGGCCAGATCGAGCCGGTCGTCTTCATCGCGCCCGACGGCTACTGGTACAATGGCAAGGCGATCGAGGTCGCCGATAAGGTCCGGGCGGTGGCCGAGAAACTGGCGACCGTGCGCAAGGTACTGATCGTCGACTATCTCGGCACCTCGGCCGATGTCGCCGCCACCATCGACGAGGCAGCGGCGCTTGAAGAAGCGCTCTCGCCCTTCGCCGCCAAGGCGCTCGCTTTCGAGCGGCTGCCGTTCACGCACCCGCTCTACATCCTGTTCTCCTCCGGCACGACCGGGATCCCGAAATGCATCGTGCACTCGGCCGGCGGCACGCTGATCCAGCACGTCAAGGAGCAGCGGCTGCATGCCGGCCTCTCCGACGGCGATCGCTTCTTCTACTTCACCACCTGCGGCTGGATGATGTGGAATTGGCTGGTTTCGGGCCTCGCCTCGGGCGCGACGCTTCTGCTTTATGACGGCTCGCCCTTCTATCCCGACGGCAATGCGCTGTTCGATTTCGCCGACGCCGAGAAGATGACCTATTTCGGCACCTCGGCGAAATTCATCGATTCCGTGCGCAAGGCCGGCTTGAAGCCGATCAAGAGCCACGACCTTTCAAGCGTGCGCACCATCTCCTCCACCGGTTCGCCGCTGTCGCCCGAGGATTTCCGCTTCGTCTATGACGGCATCAAGAGCGACGTGCACCTGGCCTCGATTTCCGGCGGAACCGACATCGTCTCCTGCTTCGTGCTCGGCGTGCCGACAGAGCCGGTCTGGACCGGGGAGATCCAGGGGCCGGGCCTCGGCCTTGCCGTCGACGTGTGGGACGACGACGGCAAGCCGATCCGGCAGGAGAAGGGCGAGCTCGTCTGCGCCAAAGCCTTCCCGTCAATGCCGGTCGGCTTCTGGAACGATCCGGAAGGCAAGAAGTATCACGCGGCCTATTTCGAGCGCTTCGACAATGTCTGGTGCCATGGCGACTTCGCCGAGTGGACGGCCCATGGCGGCATGATCATCCACGGCCGCTCCGACGCCACGCTCAATCCGGGCGGGGTGAGAATCGGCACGGCCGAAATCTACAACCAGGTCGAGCAGATGTCGGAGATCCTGGAGGCGCTCTGCATCGGCCAGGATTTCGACAATGACGTGCGCGTCGTGCTGTTCGTTCGGCTGGCCGCCGGCGTGAGCCTGGACGAGGATCTGGAAAAGCGCATCCGCGCCAGGATCCGCACCGGCGCCAGCCCGCGCCACGTGCCGGCCAAGATCGTTGCCGTCACCGACATTCCAAGGACCAAATCCGGCAAGATCACCGAGCTCGCCGTGCGCGACGTGGTCCATGGCCGCGCCGTCAAGAACAAGGAAGCGCTCGCCAACCCCGAGGCGCTGGAGCTGTTCAGGAACCTGCCGCAGCTTGCGGAATAAGCCCCTCGAAATGGTAAACGAATTCTGCCGGTCGAATTTACCTAGATTTCACGAGTGGTACACATTCGTAAATTTTTTCGGCCCCCGGTAAGGACTTGTTAAGGGACGACGCCGATAGTCGCGTGTAACTTGAGGGAGAAATCCCGTTCCTCGTCCCCTGAGGATCAGATTCGCTCAAGTCCCCGTTGTGACAGCAATCCCATCTTTCAAGGGCGTCCACTGGACGCCTTTTTCTTTTCCTCGAGCAATTCCAGGAAAAGTGTGTAGCGGTTTTCCGTCCGGAATTGCGTCAAAACAAAGAGATAGAGCGGCTTGCCGTTTCCGTGAAACGGTGAACCGCTCAAGACGCGATTATTCGGCCAGCACGCGCGTGGAAGGGAAGCCGACCTCGACCAGCGTGCCTTCGCCGGGAGTTGACGTGATGGTGAAGCGGGCACGGTTCGCCTCGACCATCGCCTTGGTCAGCGGCAACCCGAGGCCGGTGCCGTCGCCGCGCCCGCGCTTCAACGCATTGATCTGCTTGAACGGCTTCAGCGCCTGCTCGATCTCGGCCTGGGTCATGCCGATGCCGGTGTCGCGCACGCGCATGACGACGTCGCCGGAGGCCTCATAGGCGGTCGACACGATCACCTGGCCGCCCGCCTGTGTGTAGCGGATGGCATTGGACAGGATGTTGAGGGCGATCTGGCGCACGCTTCTCAAGTCCGCCACCACCTCCGGCAGCCGCGAGGCGAAGCTGGAACGGATGATGACGCGCTCGCGGTTGGCCTGCGGCTGCATCATCGCCACTGTTTCGGCCAGCGTGTCGTTGAGCGACACCGCCTCATAGGCCATTTCCTGCTGGCCGGCCTCGATTTTGGAGATGTCGAGCAGGTCGTTGACGAGGTCGAGCACGTGATTGCCGGACCGGTTGATGTCGCGCAGATAGTCACGGTAGCGGTCATTGGCGACGGGGCCGAACTTCTCGTCCACCATCAGCTCGGAAAAGCCGATGATGGCGTTGAGCGGCGTGCGGATCTCATGGCTGATGCGAGCGAGGAAATCCGTCTTTTGCGAGGAGGCGCGCTCGGCCACGGCTCGCGCCTGGGTGAGGTCTTCCTCGGCGCGCTTCCACTGCGTGATGTCGCGCACGACGGCGCAGAAGCCGCTGTCGTTGGGCAGCCTGCCAATGGTCATGAACAGCGGAATGAAGCGTCCCTGCGCCTCGCGGCCGATGACCTCGCGGCCGTCATTGAGCAGGCTCGCCACGCCCGGCTCGGAAAGGCCAGCGAGATAGTCGCGCGCCGCGCGCTGGCTCTCGATAGCGAACAGCGAGGCGAAAGGCTTGCCGGCGATCTCATCGGTGTCGAAGCCGAACAGGGCTTCCGCAGGGCGGCTGATCGAACGGATATTGCCGTCGCGGCCAATCAGCACCACGCCGTCGGTGGCGGTGTCGATGATGGTGCGCATTTCGGCGATGCGCGACTTCAGCTCCGAAACATCCGGCTGCTGGCTCGGCTCGTCATTCGCCGCGCTGAAATTCGCCGCCGGCGCCTCGTCCTCGCCCGTGCGGCGCACCACCAGCATCAGCGCCTTGCCGCCGCGCCACGGTACGGAGCGCAACAACGCATCGATCGGGAATTCCTGACCCTGACGGGTCCTGAGCTTCAGCGAACGGTCGCTTTCGTCGGCCTCGCCGTCGTTGGCGTAATGCTCGGCGAACAGCGCGCCCAGCCCGCCCGCATCGGCGAGGTCGTCCAACGCATCATAGCCGGTGAGCTCGAGAAATGCGTGATTGGCGTAATGCAGCACATCGCCGGAATGGATGAGCAGCGGCACCGGCAACCTGGCGACGATGGACGTGTCGGGCGCCCTTGCCTCCTCGCCGGTGGAAAAAGCCGAAGGCACGAAGCCTTCAAGCTTGAGCGGCGGCATCTCGAGGCGCGGCCGTTCCGACGATACCGCTTTCGCGTCGCTGGACTGTTCGGCTTCGGGCACCGTGCTGTCGGAACCGGCCCAGTCCTCGCTGTCTTGCGCGTCGCGAAAATCGTCGGCGGTCATGCTGTCGTCATCCGCGCCTGCGTCAGGGGCGGGCGCCCCCGTCACGGGCCGCTGAGCCGTCGGTTCGGCCGCCTTTTCCGCCGCTTCGGTTTGGCGGGCCTCGGTCTCCGGCGTTTGGTCCGCTTCGTCGGCGGCCTTCTCGCGCCCGGCATAGTCGAGCAGCGAACCGGAGACGGGCGGCGTTTCTCCCTGGCCGGCGGCTGCCTCGGAAGCATCGTCGATACCGTCAAGCCGGGCCAGATCCTTCTGATCTTCCGCCTCGGTCTCCGCCTCCGCCGTTTCGATGGCCTCAGCATCGGGCTGCGCCTGGCCAGCTTCATGCGCGGGCTCGCGCCCGGTCGTCGCTACACCGGATTCGTCGGTCTTCGGCCGCTTCGCCGCTGTCCCGACCTGATCGCCGGCGGCAGCCGTATCAGACTGTTTTTCGACCTCGGCGCCAGCGGCCGGCGGCTCGGCCGGGCCGGAACTGTCCTTCCGCAGTCGCTCGCCGATTTCGCGAAAGGCGCTGCGCTCGAGGATCGACAGGCCCCTCTCGCTTGCAGGCGTGCCGGTTCCCGGCTGCTTGTCGTTGGCCGGCTGCCGGTGCTCGGCCAGCCGGATCACCTTGTCGGCGTAGCGCCGCTCCGGCTTCGGCACGATGGTCAGCGCCGGCACTTCGCCCAGGAACGGATCGGCAGGCTTCGGTGGCTCGGCCGCCGGTTGCCCGGCGCCCGATTCGGTTTCGGCTGGTGCGGCGCCATTGGGCACAAGCGCCATGCCGAGCGCTTCCGGGTCGACAACGGCGTCGGCGCTGCGCGCGACGCCGAAGCCGCGAAATCCCTCGAAGTCGCGGCCGCGGCCATAGACCGGCAGTGCCGCAAGATCGACCGGGATCTTCAGGTCCGTGCCTGCCACCGGCCACAGCACCGAGCGCCCGGACCAGGTATCGCGCCGCTCGAGCAAGGTGGCGATCTCGCCCGATGCGTCGAGACCGAAAGTCGTGGCTACATCCTTGAAGCGTCGGCCGATCACGTCGGCGGCCGGCTTGCCGACGATGTCGGCGAATTCCGGCGACAGCGCGCTGAACCTACCCTCGGCGTCGGTGCGCCAGACGAAACGCAATGGCGTCGCCGAACGGTCGATGTTGCGAGCCGCGGCCGGCTGCGCCGGCGCGGTTTCGATGGCGTCCCGCGGGCTTTTGGCCGCGGCATCCGCCGGTTCTGCCCGCGGCGGTGCCTCCGGTTCAGGCGGACTCACCTCGTCGCCGCCGGCGTTGAAATACCAATGGTCGTGCTGCGCAGGGCCCGCACCGGCAGCCGGCCTACCTGCTTCGGTCGTATCCGGCACATGGTCGACCGTGCTCGCGGTCTCTTCCGTTGGCCGGGCGCTGTCCGCAGACCCCGCCAGGGCCGTGACCGCTTCTCCGCCCGCGGTCGCTGCCGGGGGCGAGATATCGTTCTCTCGGACTGGCTCGGCTTCGGCGGCGGCGCTCTTGCCTTCAGAGACGGCGGGCACGCTTTCCGGCTCCGCCGCTGCGTCATCGCCGCCAGGCCGGTCGTTCTGCTCGCCGTCGAGCTGGTCCTCGTCGATCACCACCAGAAGATGGCGCTGGTCGGTCAACCGAGCAAAGCCGGCCGGGTAGGAGGTGCCTGCGCCGGGAACAAGCCGCTTGACGATGCGGTCGCCCGCGCTTGCTACATCCGCGACCAGCGCAGCCAGGGTCTCCGGCTTGATGCCGAGCGCCGGAAAACCCTCCGAGGCCGCCTCGACATGGCCCTGGGCGTCGACGAAGGCGATGAAATGTCCGGCCTCGGTGAGGCCGCCGATGGCGCGGCTGGCAATTTCGGCGGTGCTGCGCGAGCCGGTCTGCGCCGCCGGCATCGCCAGCATGATCGCCTTTTCGCCGTCCGGCATCGTCACCGCGCTGGCCAGCAAGCCGACGGCGCGGCTCACCATGCCGGTCGCCAGCCTGACGGTGATGGCGCGGTCGCTGCCGATTTCCGGAAAGCCGCTGGTCGCCATGATCTGCCGCCTGGCGACCAGCGGCAGCCGCGCGGAGGCGCCGATGATGGCCTCGATATCCGGATAGCCGAACACCGCGGCACCTGGCCCGTTGGCCCAGATCACCTGCTCTAGGTCGGCCGACAATATGGCGAGTGCGTCGCCGGCGGCGAAGCGCTGGCGCACGGCATCGAGCACGGCCACATCAAGGAATGAGTAGTTTTCGGGCGGCATGCGCTGGCGAACCCTCCGGCAGCGGGCATTTCGGTTAACGCTTTGTTAATAAAAGCCTGCGGGGCGAAGGTCCACAAGCCAGGCCGTGCATCGGCTGAAATCTCTGGGCTCGTGGTTAACGGTCAGGGCTTTTTTATGGTGCGCTGCAACAAAGATGTTGCAATGCACAAAAATTGCCTTTATATTGCCACTATACATGAACGAGACGGCTTTCTGTCAAAGCCGCTACCGCTGAAAGGTTGGAAAAATGTCCAAGACTGCCAAGTCCGCCGAGACCATCGAGAACGTGGAATTTCCGAGCTTCGACGCTTCCAAGGCCACCGACCAGATCCGCGCCTTCGCCGAGAAGGGCGTCGAGCAGTCGAAGGAGGCCTATGCCAAGCTGAAGACCGGCGCCGAGGAGACCCAGAAGGTTCTGGAGTCGACCTACGAGACCGCCAAGACCGTTTCTGGCGACCTGTCGCTGAAGGCCATCGCCATTCTGCGCGCCAACGCCGAGGCCGGCTTCTCGCATCTCGAAGCCCTGGTCGGCGCCAAGACGCTCTCGGAGGTCGTCGAACTGCAGACCTCCTTCCTGCGCAAGCGCGTCGAGATGGCCGTCGAGCAGGTCAAGGACTTCCAGACGGTTGCCTCCAAGGCGGTCGAGGACGTCTCCAAGCCGGTCAAGACCGCTTTCGAAAAGGCGATCAAGGACGCCAAGTTGGCCTGAAACGCACGACCGAAAGCTGCATCAAAACGTCGCATTTTGTCAGACAAATACATGTGCGATAGGTTAAGCAGACGAATACCCGGGGAGTGAAACCTCCTCCCTTCGCTTTCCGGGGTAACCAGCCAGCACCTCCTCCCGCTGGCTCGTAACAGGAAAAGGCCGGCACCTCCTCCCGCCGGCCTTTTCTTTTGCCCGGCTAAAACGGGTGCCGGTTCGTTGAACCGGCCTTTGCCTAATCAAAGGCCTTGAATTAGACTCTGATAGCCCGTATTGGACGCATCGCCGAGGACAGCGCGGGCGTGGAGAACCGTTTCTCCTCGATTGCGCTCAGGCGGATGTGCCGTTGTAGCTCAGTTGGTTAGAGCACCAGATTGTGGATCTGGGGGTCGCTGGTTCGAGCCCAGCCAACGGTACCATCGGATTTCTCGTCGGTCACGTCGCTTTGCCGGCCGCCGCGTCCATTCCCATGTCTTCCTCGGAAATGTCGTCGAACGAGGCGTAGTTCATGTTGTAGAGGCGGGCGTAGAGGCCGTTTCGTTCCATCAATTGTTCGTGGTTGCCGCTTTCGACGATCTCGCCGTTCTGCAGGACGATGATGCGGTCGGCGCCGCGGATGGTGGCGAGCCGATGGGCTATGACGAGCCCGGTCCGGCCCTCCAGCAGTTTTGTCAACGCCTTCTGGATCAGCATCTCGGTGTAGGAATCGATGCTGGCCGTGGCCTCGTCGAGCACCAGGATCCTGGCGTCGGCCACCAGCGCCCGCGCGAAGCTGATCAACTGGCGCTGGCCGAGCGAGAGATTGCCGCCGCGCTGCTCGAGCTCGGTGTCGTAACCGTCGGGCAAGTGCGAGATGAAGTCGTGCGCGCCGACGGCCCTCGCCGCGCGCACCACCTCTTCGCGGGTAGCATTGGTCTTGTGATAGCGGATGTTCTCCAGCACCGTTCCGGAAAACAGAAACGGCTCCTGCAGGACCATGGCCACCTGATCGCCGAGCGAATCCTGCGTCAGGTCGCGCACGTCGTGCCCGCCGACCAGGACTTGACCCGACCACACATCGTAGAAGCGGTGCGCCAGCGCCATGGAGCTCGACTTGCCGGACCCGGTCGGGCCGACAAGCGCTACGGTTTCGCCCGGATTGACACGGAAGCTGACGTTCTTCAGCACCGGCTGGTCCCGCCGGTAGCCGAAGGTGACGTTCCTGAACTCGACCGACCCGTCCATGTCGCGCGACAGCGCCACCGCGTCTTGCCTGTCGCTGACGTCCACCGGCACGTCGAGCACTTCGGAGATGCGCTGGCCCGAAGCCATGGCGCGCTGCATGACGCTGTACTGCATGGTAAGCGAGCGGATGGGGTCGAAGAAGCGCTGGATGTAGAACAGGAACGCCACCATGACGCCGACATCGAGGCTGTGCGACAGCACCATCGAACCGCCGATGACGATGACCGTCGCCATGGCGATCCCGGTCAGCGTATCGACGATCGGCACCATCACCTGCGCGTATTTGGCCGACCGCAGATGGGCATTGAGATTGGCCAGCACCTTCTCGTCATAGAGATCGAAATTGACATGCTGGCGTTCGAGGCTTTGCACGGTGCGCACGCCGTGAATGCCTTCGGCCAGCGCCCCGTTGGCGATCGAATTGGTCTCGTGCGCGGCCATGAAGGCGACCTTGGCGCGCGGCAGCCAGAACAGGCGAACGACGAACAGCATCGGCATGGTCGACAGCGTCAGCAGCCCGAGCCGGAAATCCAGCCAGAGCAGGACGCTGACGATGCCGAACAGCAAGACGATGTCGCCCACCGACATGACCGACGTCTCGAGGAATTCCTGCATCGAATTGACGTCGCCCTGCAGGCGCGACATCAGCCGGCCGACCTCGGTCTTGTCCATGAAGCTCAGCGAGACCCGCTGCAGATGGCTGAACATGGCGCGGCGCAGGTCGGAAAGCACATTCTCGGCCACCTTGCCGACGACGCTCTCCTGCACATAGCTGGCCGCGTAGTTGATGAGGATGATCACGGCAAAGGCAGCGGTCGCCCAGCCCATCACCGAACGGTCGAGCCTGCCCGGCGCCATGCCGTGGTCGATGGCGTAGCGGATGACCAGCGGGATCGCCAATTGCGTCAGCGTGAACATCAGCACCGCGGCGACCGAGATGAAGATGCGGGACTGGTACGGTCTGACGAAGCTCCAGATGCGCCGCACGACGCGCGGATCGTAGGCCTTGCCGAAGACCTCCTCCTCGTCGCGGTGCGAGCCGACGACCGCCTTTGCCGGCCGTCCGCTGGTGTCTTCCTTCTCGTCGTCGCGCGGGTCCGGCATCAAGCGGCTCCCAATGCGGCATCGTCGGGCCGCAGTAGCAGGTCGTAGAGCGCGCGGTAGCGTCCGCCCAGGGCCAGCAGCTCCTCATGCGTGCCGCGCTCGACGATCCGGCCGCCCTCGACGAACAGGATCTGGTCGGCATGCATCAGCGAACTCAGCCGATGCGAGATGATGAGCGTCACGCGGTCCTTGGCGAAGCGCTTCATCGCCGCCCGGATCCGCTGTTCGGTGCCGGCATCGATGGCCGCGGTGGAATCGTCGAAGACCAGCACCGAAGGCCGCAGCATCAGGCTGCGGGCGATGGTCAGGCGCTGCCGCTGGCCCCCGGAGAGCGACGCGCCGCGTTCGCCGACGATCGTGGTGTAGCCGGCCGGAAGCCCGATGATGTAGTTGTGCAACTGGGCGGACTCTGCCGCCCGCTCGATGCGGGTCTCGCGTGCCCAGGGATTGCCATAGGCGATGTTGTTCTCGATCGAGGTCGTGAACAGGAACGCGTCCTGCTGCACGACGCCGACCGCCTTGCGCAGCGATTGCAGCGTGACCGCGCGGATATCCTGGCCGTCGATGGTGATGGTGCCCGAGGTCACATCGTAGAAGCGCGGGATCAAATGCGCGATGGTCGACTTGCCGCTGCCGGGCGGGCCGACGATGCCGATGGTCTGGCCGATCCTGGCCTCGAAGGAAATACCGGACAATATCGGCCGGCCGCCAGAACCCCCATAGCGGAAGCCGACGTCGTCGAAGCGCAGCACGCCCTCGGTGACGACGAGGTCCCTGGCGCCCGGCGCGTCCTTGATGTCGAGCTCGGTGTCTAACAGTTCGAACAGCCGCGTGCCGCAGGTCGAGGCGCGTGCGAACGAGTTGACCATCAGGCCGAGCTGGCGCACCGGCATCTGCAGGATGGTCATGAAGGTAAGGAACTGCGCCAGCGTGCCGACGCTGATTTGACCCGCCATCACCTTCTGGCCGCCGAACCAGAGCACGAGGCCCATGGCCGCCAGGAACGAGAAGTTCATGGCGCTGGTGTTGCCGACGCGGATATCGACGCGCTCGTTGGCGAGATCCAGCGCATCCTGCTTGGCGCGGTCGAATTTCTTGAGCTCGTGGCGCTGCGCCGCAAAAGCGCGCACGACACGGATGCCGCCGAGGTTCTCGTCCATCACCCGGCTCAGCACCGACAGTCGCTGCTGCAGGGTCAGCCAGGTGCTGCGCAGTCTCAACTGGGTGACGGAGGATCGCCAGGCGACGAACGGCACGAAGCTGAGGCTGAGCAGCCCGAGCACCGGATCGGTGATGATCAGCAGATAGGCGCCGACGCCGATCAGCACGCCGAGCAGGACCACGCGCAGGACGCCAGTGGAAAAGAACATGCGCACGCCGTCGAGATCGAGCAGCCCGAGCGTGATCAGATCGCCGGTGTGAACCCTGTCGTGAAAGGCAAAGCTCAGGCGCTGGATCTTCTCATAGAAAGCCAGGCGCAGTTCGTAGCCGGTCTGATGGCCGACGGCCTCGCCATAGTAGTTCTGCGCCATGGTGAAGAGGCCTCGCAGGACGCTGACGACGAGCAGCGTCAGGGCGGTGTTCCAGAGCGCGTGCTCCGCGGCAGTGCCGGCGCCCTCGGCCATCACGCCTTGCGCCTGATCGATGGCGCGCCCCAGCAGGCGTGGAATGAGAAGCTGCAGCGTCGCGGCAATGAAGGTCGACACGATGGTGATAGCGACCTGCCAGGGGTGGCGCAGCGTCATGCGCATGATGCGGAGCAGGGTGCTGAAACCCTTTCCCCAGGAGGCTTCCGCCACATGGGCAAAGGATTTGCCGCGCTCCGGCGCGCTGCTTTTTGCATCCGTATGCAAGGAAAATATCCAAACAGATCCGAACATTAGCCCGGACGAATGAAGCAGACTCAGTTGAAGCAGCGCGATGTTACGCGGGCCTGACTTGACCGTTCAAGGGCCAATGGCGGCGTCGCATCTATGCCTGGTAAACGCGGCCCATATGCTCGTGATCCGATGGTTGCCTGCCTCACCTGACGCGGCGGAAGGAAGCAGGACGGCGAGCGGAGTCGACATTGCGTGAGGATATCACTATATACCGGCGGCTTTCGGTTTCTCGCCCATTTGCTGCGCCTGCGAGATCGCCTTAAATGCGTTGCGTATTGTGACGGAAATCGGCCTGAAAAACCGGGAAAAAGCAAGCAGAAACAATAGAGCGGATCTTTGACGGTCCTGGCCAAGGCTTCATCATCCTCACCGATCTGAACGTGTTCCCTGAACCCTCCAATTCCTCTCGCTGTGTGGATCTCGGGCAAGATGTCTTGCCGGCCGAGGCCGACTCGGTTCGAATGGGGCGTGCATCCGTTAGCGGGATGGGGGCGTTCATGACTACCAAACCGGCTTAGCCGCTAGGGAAGAAGCAGTATGAGTGAACACGCAATCGAGTTCTTGCGCGGATGGATTGGCGAAAAGGTCCAGTGCCAGCATTCACCGGCCAGGATCGAGAGGCAGGCCGAAACCCTCGCCAAGGAGTGCTGCGCCCAGGCCGCCGAGGAAGGCATTCTTCTGGAAGACATCCAGGAAGAGGTCGGCGACATCAAGGAGCTGATCGCTTCGCGGCTTGAGGAAGTCGCCGAGGAGAGCGAGCAACAGACGACGTCGGACAAGCCGTCCGAGTGAGATGCCGGTTCCAGCTTGATCTGGGAAAGACAGGCATAGTTTAGCCGGATCTTGGATCCGGCTTACCCGAATTTCTCTTTGAGCCACGCCTTGGGCAGCGCCGGCACGAAATTGCCGTCGCGCCCCGTCATGTCCTCATTGGCGGTGAGCGCGTTGAGGATCGCTTCCTCCACCCCTTGCACAACCGCGTCGAAGAACGGATCGATGTCGATGTCCGGGATGAACTCCGCGCGGGCGACGCGGCCTGAAGCCGCCAGCGCGGCCTCTGGATTGGCGGTCGAGAAGGCGAGAAAAATGTCGCCCGAGCTGTGGTAGCCGTAGCCGCCGGTCATGGCGATGCCGAGCGGCACGCGCCTGGCGAGGCGCTTCATCTGATGCGGCAGGAAGGGTGCGTCGGTGGCGACCACGGCGATGATCGAACCCTTTTCGGCGCGCGCCGTCGCCACGCGGATCGCCGGTTCGACAAGCTCCGGCTCGATGCGCCGGCCACGAATGGTGAAATTGCGCCGTTGGCCGAAATTCGACTGCACGAAGACACCCAGCGTGTAACGCCTGTCCTGCCATTCGACGACGCGCGAGGCGGTGCCGGATCCGGCCTTGAAGCCGAAGGTGATCATGCCGGTGCCGCCGCCGACGCTGCCTTCTTCGATGGCCGCGCCGCTGGCGCTGTCGAGCGCGGCAGCGACATGCTCGAAGCCGACATGATGGCCGTTGATGTCGTTGAGGAAACCGTCATAGGTCTCCGCCGCCACCGGCAGGCCCCAGCCTGTATCGAGCGCGGCTGGCAGCACCTTGTGCATCCAGCGTAAGGTGGCGTCGCGCGTGACGCCGCAGGAATGCGTGTTGGTGATGGTGACCGGGAAGTTGAACGCACCGGTCTCCTCGATGATATGCGTTCCCGTCAGCTCACCATTGCCGTTCTGGCTGAACACGCCGGCGAACACCGGCGTTGCGAGTTCGTGAACCGGCCTTGGCAGGATCGCGGTGACGCCGGTCCGCACCGGTCCGTTGCCGACCCGCAGCGGACCGTCGCCGGAAATCAGCGTCGTGTAGCCTACCGACACGCCCGGTACATCGGTGATGGCGTTGAAACGGCCCGGCGTGCCGTCCAATGCGATGTTGAACGAGCGCAGGCGCGGCTTGCCCGACGGCGTGCGAAGATGCGGGTCTTGATTGCTCATCCCGTCCTCAGAACAACGAGCCCTGGCTGCCGGGCTCCTTGGCCTTGCCCGAGGGCTTGGCGGCCAGCTTCGGCCGCGCTCCGCCGCTGGTGGCGATGGCCTCCGCATTGCCGTCGGCGAATTCCAGTTGCAGCGCCGCGCCCGGCGCCAATTCCGCGACGCGCTTTATGACGGCGCCGTCGGCGTCCTTGACCAGCGCGAAGCCGCGCGCCAGCACGGCCTTGTGCGAGAGGGTGGAGAGCAGCCGGTCGGCCTGGGTCAAAGCCGCACGCAGCCGATCCAGTTGCCGCGCCACCGCCTGGTCCTGCCTTCGCGTCAGTCCGGCCAGCGTATCGGCCTGCAGCTTCTGCCGCCTGACGATCGGCGCCGGCGACAGTCTCGCCGAGGTGCGCTGGAAGCGTTCCCGGCCTTGACGAACGATGGCAAAGAAGGCGGCACGCGCGCGGGCGATGTCGCGGCCTGTCAGGGTGCGCGTCTCGTTGAGGCGGCGCGACAGGGTCGCGGGCGTCAGCCGCTGCCGGTCCAGCCTCGCGCGCTTGCGCTCGATGCTCACCGTCAGGCCGCGGCCCAGCCGGCTGGTCGCCTCGTCGAAGCGGCGGCGCGGCAGCGCCAGCAACTGGTCGGGCGAGGGGAGCGCGCGCGCCGCGGCGCGCACAGCCTGGCGCTTGCGATCCAGATGCCGCGAGGCGCAGGCATTGAGCCGCGCGCCGAGACTTGCCAAGGTGGCTTCCAGGTCCGCCCTGACCGGCACGGCGATCTCGGCGGCGCCCGTCGGCGTCGGCGCGCGCATATCGGCGACGAAGTCGATTAGCGTCCAGTCCGTCTCATGGCCGACTGCGGAGATCACCGGGATCCGGGAGGCCGCGACGGCGCGCGCCAGCCCTTCGTCGTTGAATCCCCAAAGATCCTCGAGGCTGCCGCCGCCGCGCGCCACGATCAGGAGATCGGGTTGGCGGATGGCGCCGTCCGAGGCGAGCGCATTGAAGCCGTTGACGGCCGCGGTCACTTCCTTGGCCGTCGTCTCGCCCTGGACCCTCACCGGCCAGACCAGCACGGTGAGCGGGAACCGGTCCTTGATGCGGTGGATGATGTCGCGGATCACCGAGCCCGTCGGCGAGGTGACCACGCCGATGACCCGTGGCATGAACGGCAGCCGCCGCTTGCGTCCGGAATCGAACAGGCCTTCCGCTTGCAGCCGGCGCTTGCGCTCTTCCAGCAGCGCCATCAGTGCTCCGGCGCCCGCCGGCTCGAGATTGTCGATGACGATCTGGTAGTTGGACTTGCCGGGATAGGTCGTCAGCTTGCCGCTGGCGATCACTTCCATCCCTTCCTCAGGGCGGAATTTCAGGCGGCTCATCGTCGTCTTCCAGACCACGGCATCGAGCCGCGCGCGATCGTCCTTCAGCGCGAAATAGGCGTGGCCGGAGGAATGCGGGCCGCGATAGCCGGAAATCTCGCCGCGCACCCGCACATTGCCAAAGGCGTCCTCGACCGTGCGCTTCAGCGCGCCTGAAATCTCGCTCACCGTGTATTCGGTGGCATTGCTGCGTGATTCGGTTGCTGCTTCACTCATCATGCGATTGGGGAACGCTTATCGGCCTGCGTCAAGGCAGGGACCAATCCTCGCTAATATTATAACGCGATCTTAAGCCGAATTTGCTTTGACTGGCTCCGACACAGTCGGCCAAACACGCATGAGCCCGCGCCCCAACAGCAGCCCATTGACGCATCAGGTCACCTTGACCGTGCTGACGCTTGCCGTTTGCGCGCTGGCGATCGTCGTCGGCTTCGGCCTCTACGCGGCAGTTCAGGCCGACCATGCCTCGCTCGAGCGCCAAAAGATATTCATCGCCGATGGCCTGAAGGATCAGATCGCGACGGTTCAGCGTGAGCAGGAAAGCGTTTCGGTCTGGGATGACGCTGTCACCAATGTGAAGGCCGGCAACCAGGCCTGGATCGAAGAGAATCTCAGCGTCTGGATGTATACCTACTACGGCCACAACCGGGTCTACCTCCTCGATGCCGCAAATCGTCCGGTCCATACCATGCGGGAGGGCGAGGTGCTCGAACCGTCGGCCTATCGCGAGGACGAGCCGGCAATGCTCTCCACCATCGAGAAATTGCGCGCCATGCTCGCTCAGCCGCCGAAGGCCGACGCTTCCGGCCAGCCGGCCAAGATGGTCGCCGAGGATCTGGTGCCGCTGGGCGGCAAGCCGGCGATCCTCAGCGTCATGCCGCTGGTGCCGAGCACGGACCGGGTCACGCAGGACCCCGGCGGCGAATATCTGCATGTGTCGGTCGAGTTCATCAACGACGCCGTCATCGGCAAGATCGCCGAGAAATACCTGCTCGAGGGGGCACGACTCGTGCCCTTGTCGCAACCGGTCGGCGCGGCGGCCGTTCCGCTGGTCGATTCGCGCGGCGTCATCCTCGGCTATATAGGCTGGAACCAGGAACGGCCCGGTCTTACCCTGGTGCGCAAGATGGCGCCGGCGCTGGCTGTAGCACTGCTTGTGGCGGCTGGCGTTCTGGCGTTCCTGCTGCGCCGGCTCCGCCGGGCTTCGTCCGCGCTGCAGACAAGCCAGGATGAGGCGCAATATCTCGCCTTCCACGACACGCTCACCGGTCTGCCCAACAGGGCTCTGTTCGAGGACCGCTTGCGGCAGGCCCTGCTCAGGACCAGCCAGGACATGGCGGTTCACGACACGGGAAAGGTGGCGTTGCTCTATCTCGATCTCGACCGCTTCAAGCATATCAATGACACGCTCGGCCATCCCGCGGGCGATGAGCTGGTGCGCCAGACGGCGGCCAGGCTCCAGCACACCGTTCGCGAGGTGGATACCGTGGCGCGGCTGGGCGGCGACGAGTTCGCGCTGATCCTCGTCGACATCCGCGATATCCGTGCCGCAGAGGATATCGCCGAGCGGCTGTTGCAGAAGTTGCAGGAGCCGTTCAAGCTCATGGACGATCAGGTCTTCGTCAGCGCCTCGATCGGCATCGCGCTGGCGGCCGGCGACGAGACGGATGCCGACGATCTGCTGCGCAAGGCCGACATCGCGCTCTACGAAGCAAAGAAGAACGGCCGCGGCCGGCACCAGGTCTTCGCCGGCGACATGGACGACCTTCTCTTGCGCAAGCGCAAGGTCGAGACCGAGCTTCGCAAGGCTCTCGACGGCGGGACCGGCATCAGGCTCGCCTACCAGCCGGTGTTCGCGGCGAACGGCAAGACGATCCTCGGCGCGGAGGCGCTGATCCGCTGGGGGCATGAGGTGCATGGCGCACTGCCGGCGGCGCAGTTCATCGCCATCGCCGAGGAGCGCGGCATGATCGGCCAACTCGGCGCGTGGGTGCTGCAGGAGGCCTGCCGCTTCGCCGTGCGAACCGACCTGCCGTGGCTCGCCGTCAACGTGTCACCGCTGCAATTGCGCGACGCCGGCTTTCCCGAACAGGTTGCGTCGATCCTTGCCGACACCGGGCTGGCGCCGCAGCGCCTGCAGTTCGAAATCACCGAAAGCGTGCTTCTGGACAACAGCGATGCATCGAGGGCGGCTCTAGCCGCCTTGCGCCAATTGGGCGTCGGCATCGTTCTGGACGATTTCGGTACGGGCTATTCATCGCTGAGCCACCTGCGTCGCCACGCCATCGACAAGCTCAAGATAGACTGTTCCTTCGTGCGGCTTCTCGATGGCGACGGCAACTCGGCGGCGATCGTCAAGGCGCTGATCGATCTCGCCGTCGCGCTCGGAGTCGACGTCACCGCCGAGGGTGTGGAGACCGAGGCGCAGAAGATGCTGCTGGTCGCCATGGGCTGCCGGCAACTGCAGGGCTATCTCCTGTCGCCGCCGCTTGAGCCGATCCAACTGCTCGGCCTTTCCGGTCTGGCTTCGCCGGACGAGGTCGAGCCGGCCGCCGCGCGCGCCTGATCCCTACCAGCCAGGCAGGATCTGGTTTGCCTTGGTCCGCTTCATCTTGGCGAAGGCAAGCGCCGCGAAGTCGAAGCTTCCCGCCTCCTCGCCGACGGGCACGGAGATGTTGTCGAGGCTTTCCGCGATGTGACGGGCCAGAGCATCGACGATCTCCGGCTGCGAGGTCTGGCCGCGCATGATGCCGATGCGGCAGTCCGGCAGCGCATCGAAGCCGTCGGCCTCGCCGAGCACGCGCATGCCAGGCCTGAGCGCGCATTCCGGCAGCACCGAGATGGCGAGGCCGGAAAGCACGGCGGCGGTGATCACGGTGGCCGAGAAGCTGGAGAACAGCACGCGATACTCGCGGTTCTGCCGGTCGAGCACGTCGACGGCGGCGCGCCGCCAGACGCAATTCGGCCGGCCGAACGCCATCGGCAGGATTTCCTGCTCATGCGTGGCGTGGTTGGCCGAGGTGACCCACAAAAGCGGTTCGCGCCGCACCACTTCCGACTGGCCGCGCGTGTCGTTGTGCGTCACCAGCGCGAGGTCGAGATTGCCGCGCTTGATGTGCTCGACAAGCCCCGGCGTCGGCTCGCAGATCACGGTCAGCTCGACGCGGGGATTGGAGCGCGAGAAGCGCGCCATAATCTCCGGCAGGAAGCGGTCGGCATAGTCGTCCGGCGTGCCGATGCGGATCGTGCCTTCGAGCCGCTGGTCGTCGAAGGCCGCGAGTGTCTCGCGGTTGAGGTAGATCAGCCGCCGCGCATAGGAAAGCAGCCTGTCGCCTTCCTCGGTCAGCTTGTTGGTGCGCCCGTCCTTTTCGAACAGCGGCTTGCCGATACGCTCCTCCAGCCGGCGCATCTGCATGGACACCGCCGATTGTGTTCGGTGCACCTCTTCGGCCGCCCGGGTGAAGCTGCCGGTGTCGGCGATCGAGATGAAGGTCTGCAACTGATCGAGATCGAGCGGCGCTTTCATCGGTCCAATCCATCATTGATGTTGATGCTACAGATTAAAAACATTCGTTGGATTAATCAATCGCGTGATGGCACATTCGCATCGTCCACATGAAAGCATGTGAATGGAAACCGGAACGGCGCTTCTCCCAGGCGCCGATCGCGCGGTTTCGTCCGCTCGACTCCTGAAGGAGAGACCGACATGACCACGATCGAATTCGCCTCCAAGACCCCGCGCATCACCACGCGTCCGGCCGTTGCGACGCGCGTGCTCAATGTGGTCGCCGACGCCTACCGCGCCTGGAAAAACCGCCGCGCCTTCTATCGCCTTGGCGAGATGTCGGACGCCGAGCTTGCCGATATCGGCCTCACCCGCGCCGACCTCCACGTCGCCGTCGCCGTGCCCTTTGGCCGCGATCCGACGGCGAAGCTGCGCGCCATCGCCGACGACCGCGCCGACACGATCGAGGATCTCGCCCGCAAGGTTACCTGATCGGCTGCGCAACTGCGTTCTCGGTCGCGCTGAACCTTTTGAAGGCTCGGCGCGACCAAGCTTCATGCAGGCTCCCACACTCCCAGCCGGTTTCCCGCCGGCCTGCCTGCACATTGCCCGGTTCCCCTCCAGGACCGGGCATTTTTCGCTTAAAGCCGATCGATAAGTCCGATGAGCCGTCCACCGGCAAACATCAAAATCCCGAAGGCCAAAAGGGAGAGGGCGAATATCCCATAGCCGGCGCGATTGCTCTCATCCAACGGCTTCCACTGTGACGATAGCGGCTTGCCATACTTCAAGGCGTCACGAATGTTTTTATACCCGGGTGCGTCACGGGGGTTAAGGAAGTCATATCGATAAACTGAGTAGACAACGCCGAGCAGTGCTACACCCGTCAAGCCGTTGACGACTATTTCACCTAAAGTCATGTTTTTACCAGACTACCTCCGGTCCATGCCGCGTTTGAACTGGTCGAAGATCGACTCCACGCCCTTCTGATACTCGTCGCGCTGCTGTGCGCCGGTCTCGAACATCTTGCCGAAAATGTCGTCAAACGGATTTCGCGGCCGGCCGCTCGGATTGGTCTGCGGCTGCGGCGGCTGACTCTGTTGGGGCTGGCGCTGTTGCGGCTGCTGCGGCGCCGCCTGCCCGCCGGGCAGCCCGAATCCGCCGCCGCCCTGGCGCAGCATCTCCTCGAACATCTTGCCGAGCGGATTGTCGCCATAAGGGCTCTGCGTCTGCTGAGGCTGGCTTTGCGTCTGCTGCGCGCCGCCGCCGAACATATCCTGCAGCACTTTGCCCAGCGGGTTGTCGCCATAGGGGTTGGGCGTCTGCTGAGGCTGGCTTTGCGTCTGCTGAGCGCCGCCGCCGAACATGTCCTGCAGCACCTTGCCGAGCGGGTTGTCGCCATAAGGATTGGGCGCCGGTTGCGGCGCCCGCGCGCCGCCTCCCGCCTGCCGCATCATCTCCTCGATGATTTCGCCGAGCGGATTGCCGCCGCCGCCGAAGCCGCCGGCGGCCTGCATCTGGTTGTTGGTCTGATTGAACAGTCCGCCCATCATCATCGAGGCCATCGCCGGCAGCATCTGCTGCAGCACCTGCTGGCTGAGCCCGGTCGCCTGCGCGGCCTGGGCGGCGACGGCGCGTGACAGGTCCTTCGAGCCGAACAGGTGGCCGAGAATGCCGTTGCCTTCATTGATGCCTTGTGGCGAGAAGGCTCTGGTCGCGTCCTCGAAATATTTGGCGTGCTGGCCGCTCGCCATCGCCGTCATGAAGGCGCCCATCCCGTAAGGATCGGCGGTGTTGCGCTGAAGCCCTTGTGAAAAAGCCGGCAGCAGCGCCTGAACCGCTGCCTGGGTCTGCTGCATCGACAGGCCATATTGCTGAGCCAGCGCCTGCATGCCGGCGCCGTTCTGGGCTTGCGAAAAAATGTCGAACAGGGAAGGCATGGGGTCTCCTCCGCAATATCCTCACGGAGGAACCTAGTTCGTTTCCATCACCGATTGAAGCAGCTTTTGCCGCGCCCACTGTCAGGTGGCAGGCGAACGGTCAATAGGCGTATTCCATGAATACCGGCTCGATCGAACCGCCCCAGCGCGTGTGGTAGGCCGACAGCATCTCCTCGGCGCTGGTGGTGCCGCGCGCCACCACCTCGTCGAGCGTGTTGAGGAACGAGGTCTCGTCATAGCCGTCGCGGTTCTTCTTGGCCCGGTTCTTCAGCCCCATGCGCGAGATGGCAAGCACGTCGCGGGCGACGTCGCGCAAGGTGGCGTTGCGGAACGGCGCCGCAATGCCTTGCTCCGGCACCGCATTGCGCATCGCCAGCGCCTCCTGGTAGGTCCAGCTCGATGTCAGCGTCTCGGCGGCGTCCAGCGCCTGCTCGTCATAGAGCAGCCCGACCCAGAAAGCGGGCAGCGCGCAGATACGCCGCCAAGGTCCGCCGTCTGCGCCGCGCATTTCGAGGAAGCGCTTCAGCCGCACGTCCGGAAAAAGGGTCGACAGATGGTTGGCCCAGTCGCCCATCGTCGGTAGCCCGTCAGGCACTTCGCTGCGGGCGGCACCCGCCATGAACTGACGGAAGGTGTAGCGCGTCATGTCGTGATAATGACCGTCGCGGATGACGAAATACATCGGCACGCCGAGCGCCCATTCGACATAGTCGGCAAAGCCGAAATCGGGCGCGAAGCAGAATTCCAGCATGCCGGAACGCTGGTTGTCGGTATCGCGCCAGATGTCGCCGCGCCAGCTCTGCAGACCGTTCGGGTGGCTCTCGGTGAAAGGCGAATTGGCGAACAGCGCCGTCGACAGCGGCTGCAGCTTCAGCGACACCTGCATTTTTCGCCGCATGTCGGTCTCGCTCTCGAAGTCGAGATTCACCTGGATCGTGCAGGTGCGGTACATCATGTCGAGGCCCTTCGATCCGACCTTCGGCATGTAGCGGGTCATGATCTCGTAGCGCGACTTCGGCATTTTCGGCGTTTCGGCGAGCGACCATTTCGGGCTGCCGCCGAGACCAAGGAAGCGGATGCCGAGGGGCTCTGCGATCTCGCGCACCTGCGCCAGATGCGCGTTGCCCTCGCGGCAGGTCTGGTGGATCGACTCCAGCGGCGCGCCGGAAAGCTCGAACTGTCCGCCGGGCTCAAGCGAGATCGCGCCCTGGCCCGTCGGCTCGACCAGGCCGATGATGCGGCCGGCATCCATGATCGGATCCCAGCCGAGCTTGTGCTGCATGCCTTCGAGGATGGCGCGGATGCCGCGCTCGCCGCCATAGGGCACCGGCGCATTGCCGTCGACATAGAAGGGGAACTTCTCATGCTCGGTGCCGATACGCCATTTGTCGCGTGGCTTGTTGCCCGCGGCCAGGTAGCCGACGAGTTCGTCGATGCCTTCGATGGGACTGGTATCGGTTGTGTCGCGCGCCATGAAAAAGCCCTCCGCAGCGGTCGGTCGACCGCCGGGCGCTAGATGGACGAAATGTCAGTAGCCGATCAAGCGAAAAATCCTGAGCCACGGCTCAACTGGATTTGATCACCAGTCGCCGATCGCAGCCTGGATCACCGCAAGCGCCGCCACCGCCGCCGTGTCGGCGCGCAGGATGCGCGGTCCGAGCGGGATGGCGGTGACGAAAGGCAGCGCCCTTAGCATCTTGCGTTCGTCATCGGAAAATCCGCCCTCCGGCCCGACCAGCAGCGCAAGTCTTTTCTCGCGTACCTTTTGCAGGGCCGGCAGCGGGTTGTTGGTCGAGGCATCCTCGTCGCAGAAGATCAGCCGCCGCTCCTTGTCCCAGCCGCCAAGCAACCGCTCCAGCTTCGCCGCCTCGCGCACCTCTGGCACGGCCAGGATGCCGCATTGCTCGGCCGCTTCGACGACATTGGCGCGCAGCCGATCGATGCCGGGCTTTGCCACCTGTGTGTGCTGGGTTATGACCGGCTGGAGGATGCCGGCGCCCATCTCCACCGCCTTCTGCACCAGATAGTCGAGCCGGCCCTGTTTCAGTGGCGCGAAGCAATAGACGAGATCGGGCAGCGGCGGTTGCGGCCGCTGCAGGGAAAGCACCTTGAGCCGGACCGCTTTCTTGGATTTGGCGGCAATCGTCGCCGACCACTCGCCGTCGCGGCCGTTGAAAAGAAGAACCTCCGCGCCTTCGTCGAGCCGCAGCACATGCGCGAGGTAATGGCTCTGCTGTTGTCCGGCATCGAATTCGAGGCCTGGTCCGAGATCGTCCGGCACGAACAGCCGCTGCATTTTGTAGTTGGCGCGCATGGCCGAGCAATGGGCGAGGCGCAGGTTGTCGTCAAGTATCGGCGGATGGGTGCCAGACCGGCGCGTAGCCTTGCCGCAGTACGGAAATGCTTGTGGCAGGCGTGAGCACCCGCAACGGTCGGTCGGTGAGGCGGTCGAATGAGACAGGATCGGCGTAGCCCGCGAAGGACCATCTGAGTGCCTTGTCGCCGCGGAGCGCGTAGGCGATCTCACCCTCGGCCACGACTGCTCCATCCGGCAAACCAGCGAGTTCATCCGATGAGACGGCCGGCGGCCGGCCGCCAGAGGCCAGACGCTCCTTGTGCAGCCGCTTGTCGACCATCGGCGCGCGAGGTTCGGGAACGTCGAAAGCCTCGCCGAAACGGCCCACGAAATCTGTCGCCCGTTCGCGCCGGCAAAAGAAGCAGGGCCGGTGGCCGGCGGCCAATGCCGTCACCTCGTCGAGGAAGAACAGCTCGGTCCAGCCGGCTTTGCCGCCGGGCCTGTTGCGACCCATCGGCTCGCGCCGCACGCCGCGGCGCTGACAGACGCAGATGATCCAGGCTGGCAAGGCCCAGCGCTTCCTCAAAAGCGTCTTCGTCTCGGGATCATGGATGATGCCGCGATTGCCCATGAACAGGCCGCGCTCCGGCACGGCATGGATGGCGCCGAACGGATCGACCCGGTTCTGCAGTGGCATAGCTTTCTCTCCGGCACGCACCTTGGCTGAAATGCGGGCGGCATGATATCGCTGGCCCCAGCGATTTCATGTCAGCAGGATTCTCATGCGGGTGCTGGTGGTCCAGAACTACGAAAACACCGGCCTCGGCCAGGTCGGCGCCGCACTTACGGAGGCCGGCGCCGAGCTCGACCTGCGGCGTCCTTATCAGGGTGACCCGCTGCCCCAGGATGCGGCCGGGCACGACGCGATGGTGGTGCTGGGCGGCGGGCAGAATGCGCTGGCCGACGACGACTACCCTTATTTTCCCGCTCTGCTCGAACTGACGCGCGAATTCGCCGGCAAGGATCGGTCGGTGCTCGGCATTTGCCTTGGCAGCCAACTCGTCGCCCGTGCCTTTGGCGCCGAGAACCACATCGGCCGGGCGGTTGAGTTCGGCTGGTGCGGCGTGTCGCTGACCTCGGAAGCCAAGGCCGATCCCGTGCTCGGCGCGCTACCAGAAAAATTCCCGATCTTCCAGTGGCACGACGACACGTTCGACCTCCCCGAAACCGCTGTCCGGCTCGCCCGCAACGAGGTCGCCACGAACCAGGCCTTCCGCCTCGGCCGGGCCGTCTACGGCTTCCAGTTCCACTTCGAGGCCGATACGCCGATGGTGCGCGACTGGAGCACGTCCTTCGCGGCAACGATTGCCGAGCGTAACCCCGACTGGGCCGGCAAGCTCGACGACGAGATGGCCCGCAACGGGCCCGATGCCGACGCCGCCGGCCTGGCGATCGCCCGCGCCTGGGTGGCGACGATCTAACGCGTGTCGTCCAAAAGTGCGCAACGGTTTTGGGAAAACGACACGCGACGCGCTTGAGTTATCTCACCGATCGTTTCGCCAAGCGTGACATAATTGGCACGCGACGGCAGTTCCGCCTGGGGAAAACCTGCTTCGTCCTTGGCCTGTGCGAGCTCGCCGTCCTAGAAGGCCCGCGCTCTGTATCGCCCGTGCAACCGCGATGAACCTTCTGTGTGATCCAAGCGACACACCGGCGATACAGAATCTGCCTAGAAGCGCGAAATCGTCGAAACATTGAGACGCATTTTATCGTTTCAACGCATTGGTAACCGCCTCGTGCACAGATGCAGAAAGCTCAACCAGAGATGACGTCCGTGAAAGCAGCGCTTTTGTCCTTTGTTATGCTGTCTGCCATCATCGTGTGCGGCCTCGGCATCTATGCCGCCGATGCAGCCAACAATCATCAGGCCGTCGACGGCTACGGCGTCACCGCCGCGCTTCGCTAAAGCCTGATCCTTCCCGAGAAAGGGCAAGCTGATCCCACAGTCGGGATCATGGCCAGAGAGCCTTTCCCTCGACCGTGACGATACGCTTGTCGCCGCCGTCGACGGCGAGTGCGCTCAGCATTCCCGACTGCCAGGCGAGCGTGTCGACATTGACGCGGTTGGCCATAACCTCGGCTTCCGGCACGGGCGTGTGCCCGTGCACGATCACCTTCGGGTAAAGGCCGGGGTGATCGTGGAAGGCGTCGCGGATCCAGATTAGGTCCTGCGGGCTCTGGCTTTCGAGCGCAACGCCGGGCCTGATGCCGGCATGACAGAAGAAGAAGTCGCCGAAGGTCACTGAAAAGGACAGCGAGCGCAGGAAGTCGACATGGGCTTGCGGCAAGGCTTCGACCAGTGCCGCGTGTCCATGCGCCAGCACCTCGTCCGGCCTGCCGAACCAGCTGCTGCCGGTCGAGAGCTTCACTCCGTATGACGCCGCGGTCTGGACGCCGCCATAGCGCATGAACAGGCCGTCCGGGTCGGGACGGTCGAGAAAATCGAGGAAGCCGATGTCGTGATTTCCGGCGAGCATCAGGTTGCGCGGGTCGCGCTCTCTTGCCTCGATCAGGAAATCGATGACGCCTTTGGAATCCGGTCCGCGGTCGACATAGTCGCCGAGATGGATGATGCGCCAATCGGATGACGGTGCATATTCCAGCTCGCGTTCGATCCGGCGATGCATGGCGGCAAGCAGGTCATGCCGGCCATGCACGTCGCCGATCGCATAGAGCCGCATGCCGTCCGGCCCGCGCGCGTCGAGATAATGAATGCCGGTCTCAATCAAGGCATGCGTCTTCCCGTGTCGTAATCACGGGAAACTAGCGCGGATCGGTGAACAGGCCCTAGCGTCGCAGCTGGTCCTTGCCCATGTCGGTTACCAAACGCTTACCGCAGAGCGCCAGCGTGATGTCCATCTCCTTGCGGATGATTTCGAGCGCCTTGGTGACGCCTTCCTTGCCCATGGCGCCGAGGCCGTAGAGGAAGGGCCGGCCGATATAGGTGCCCTTGGCGCCGAGGCAGAGCGCCTTGAGCACGTCCTGGCCAGAGCGGATGCCGCCGTCCATGTGAACCTCTATCCTGTCGCCGACCGCATCGGCGATCTCTTCCAGTACGGAGATCGACGACGCGGCGCCGTCGAGCTGCCGCCCGCCGTGATTGGAGACGATGATCGCGTCCGCACCGGTCTCGGCCGCCTTAAGCGCATCCTCCTTGTCGAGGATGCCCTTCAGGATCAGCTTGCCGCCCCAGCGCTCCTTGATCCAGGCGACATCCTTCCAGGAAAGCTGCGGGTCAAACTGTTCCGACGTCCAGGACGACAGCGAGGAAAGGTCTCCCACCCCCTTGGCGTGGCCGACGATGTTGCGGAAGGTCCGGCGCTGGGTGCCGGCCATGCCCATGCACCAGCGCGGGCGGATCGCCATGTCCAGCATGTTCTTCAACGTCAGCTTCGGCGGCGCCGACAGCCCATTGCGGATGTCCTTATGGCGCTGGCCCAGAATCTGCAGGTCGAGCGTCAGCACCAACGCCGAGCATTTCGCGGCCTTCGCCCTGTCGATCAGGTTGAAGACGAAATCCTTGTCGCGCATCACATAGAGCTGGAACCAGAACGGCTTCTTGGTGACGGAGGCGACATCCTCGATCGAGCATATGCTCATCGTCGACAGCGTGAATGGCACGCCGAACGCCTCCGCCGCCTGCGCCGCCAGCATCTCGCCGTCGGCATGCTGCATGCCGGTCAGGCCGGTCGGGGCCAGCGCCACCGGCATCGACACCTTCTGGCCGATCATCGTCGATTCCAGCGAGCGGTTGCTCATGTCGACCAGCACGCGCTGGCGGAACTTGATCTTGCCGAAATCCTCTTCGTTGGCCCGGTAGGTGCCCTCGGTCCAGGCGCCGGAATCGGCATAGTCGAAGAACATCTTCGGCACCTTGCGGCGCGCCAGGTCCTTGAGGTCGGCGATGGTGAGAATTTCGCTCATGGTGATCCCCGCTTGATCGATGCTTAGGAGCGTTTGCGTGTAGGTTCGATGTCGCCGGCTTCCGAGCGCTGCCTGAGCCTCAGCCGCGACACGCGCTGCCAGTCGCCGCTGCGCTCGGCTTCCGCCATCGAGCGCTCAACATAGGTGATGTGGTCCATCGCGGCCTTGCGCGCGGCGGCAGGGTCGGCAGCCTTGATCGCGGCGTGGATCGCCCGGTGCTGGTGAAGCAGCGCGTCGCGCGCCCCGGGCACGGTGAACACCAGGAGCCGGTTCTGGAACACGCCTTCGGAAAGCAGCCGGTAGCAGGAGCGCAGCGTGTGCAGCAGGATGATGTTATGCGCGCATTCGCAGACCGCGTGATGGAACTCGACGTCGATATCCGCCTCGTCGTCGAAATCGCCGGTCCGGTGCGCTTCGTCCATGCGCGCCATGATGCGGTCGAGCAGCGCCAGATCCTCGGGCGTTGCCCGCCGCGCCGCGTATTCGGCGGCCACCGCTTCGATCTCGCGCCGGTACTCCAGATAATCGGTCACCGCCTTGCGGTGCGTGGAGATGAGGTCGGTCACCGGCTTGGTGAAAAGCTGGCCGATGACGTCGGCGACATGGGTGCCGCCGCCCGGCCTGGTCGTCAGCAGCCCACGTCCCTCCAGCGCCTTCAGCGCATCGCGCAGGATCGGCCGCGACACGTCGAACTGGCGCGCCAGTTCGCGCTCGCCCGGCAGCCGATCGCCGGTGCGCAGCACGCCTTCCAGGATCAGGTTCTCGATCTGCTGCACCACCTCGTCGGCGGTGCGCGAATGCTCGATCCTGGAGAAGATATCGCTCAATGGGGGGCGCCTGGGAACGGGACGGATGTCGCGCAGATTAAAGCCACTGCCGCCAACTGGTCAAATTATTTATCCAATTCGCCGGATCCGGTCGGCTCCGCGGCCGCGCCGTCCCATTCATGCCTGCTAAATTTGCTGTTTACGTGCAATGCTGATTGCCGCAAGAGGACGAGCTTGCACGAAGGGCCGAAACAAGGGGGACCAGCCGTGTCGGACGAGACGTCCAACCTCGAATTCCAGCCGCGCGCCCAAGGCAGCGTCATGGGCTTTCCGGCGCATGAGGGGCGGCCCGGCGCGTTGGGCGAGGTGCATGCCCGGCCGCATCCGCTGGTCGAGAAGCCGCGCGTGCTCATCCAGCTCTCCTTCATGACCGAGGGCGGCTGGTCGGTCGACCATGCCGTGCTGTCCGACCTGTCGCGGCGCTTGGGCATCGCGGCGCCCGAACGCCATGCCCGTCACCATGCCATGAAATGGGGCAAGGGCACGGTTCGCTGGGAGCGGCACACCGAATTCTCGACCTATCTCTGGGAAGGGCCGCTCGCCGAGAACGGTCGGGGCCAGGAGGATTCGCCCTTCGGCAACGCCTTCTCGCCGCCCGGAACCGTGATCTCCGGCATCCGGCTCGAAATCCGCAAGTGGACGCCGGCGAGCGAGAAGCTGATCGCCGGCTTCGACCCGACCAGCCTCTGCTATTCGCTGGTCGAGCGGGGCGCGGCTGCCATCATCACCGACTTCCGCCAGGACGGCGATGGCCTGACCCGCATGCTGGTGCTCGACCGCGGCCTGACGCCGGCGAGCACTGGCGCCTTGTCGCAGCGGCTGATCGACATCGAGACCTACCGGACGCTTGCTATGCTTGGCCTGCCGCTGGCGCTGACGCTGTCCGGCCGCGCCCGCCGCATCGAGGACCGGCTGGCCCAGACCACGCTGGAAATGAAGGCGGCCGAGACCCGCGATAGCCAGACGCTGCTCGCCGACCTCACCGAGCTTGCCGCCGAGCTGGAGGCCGACGCCGCCTCCAGTCTCTACCGTTTCGGCGCCAGCCGCGCCTATGACGGTATCGTCAGCGAAAGGCTGGAGGCGCTGGAGGAGGAGCCGGTGCAAGGCTACGACACCTGGGCCGGCTTCCTGCAACGGCGCATGGCGCCAGCCATGCGCACCTGCCGCTCGGTGGAGGAGCGCCAGGCCAATCTGTCGCGAAAACTCACCCGCACCACCACGTTGCTGCGTACCTGGGTCGATGTCGATGTCGAGAAGCAGAACCGTGACCTGCTCGCCTCGATGAACAACCGTGCCCGGCTGCAATTGCGACTGCAGCAGACCGTCGAAGGCCTCTCGGTCGCTGCCGTGTCCTACTATGTCGTCGGCCTAATCGGCTATCTCGCCAAAGGCGCCTCGATCTTCGGCCACACCTTCGCGCCGGAAGTCGTCACCGCGGCTTCCGTGCCGGTTGCAGTGCTGCTCGTTTGGTGGGCTGTGCGGCGTGTGCGACGCATGCACTCCGAGCCGGCAAAGCATCCCGGCGAATAGGCGCCGCTTTACCCCTCCCCCTCGTGGGGAGGGTCGATCCGCGCAGCGGATCGGGGTGGGGGTGCTCGTAAAGCGCCTTCCTGCACCGACCCCCACCCCGCTCACTTCGTTCGCCAGCGGCAGATTGCCGCTGCGGAAGCTTGGGCCACGCCCGTCGTCCCATTGCGACAAAAGCAGCGTTTGCAAGGAACTGCCCTAGCTGGTAAAAGATTTTGACCACTCGAGCGGAGGAAGTGCCGATGTCCGGCCTTGCCATGCCCAAGCCAGATGCCGGGACGCTTAACCGGCGCGCCGAGATCGTCGCCGACATGCGCATCATCGTGCCGGGCGAGGGTGTCGTCGACACGGCCAATGAAATGCGCGCCTTCGAGACCGACGGTCTCACCGCCTACCGGCAATTGCCGCTGGTGGTGGTGCTGCCCGAGACGGTGGCGCAGGTCTCGCGCGTCTTGAAATACTGCGACGAGCGCAACATCCGCATCGTGCCGCGCGGCTCCGGCACTTCGCTTTCCGGCGGCGCGCTGCCGCTTGAGGATGCGGTGCTTCTGGTGATGAGCCGCTTCAACCGCATTCTCGCGATCGACTATCCCAACCGCATCGTGGTCGCTCAGCCGGGCGTCACCAATCTCGGCATCACCAACGCCGTCGAGCAGGAGGGCTTTTACTACGCCCCCGATCCATCCTCCCAGATCGCCTGCTCGATCGGCGGCAACGTCGCGGAGAATTCGGGCGGCGTGCACTGCCTGAAATACGGGCTCACCGCCAACAATGTGCTGGGCATCGAGATGGTGCTGATGAACGGCGAGGTGGTTAGGCTCGGCGGCAGCCATCTCGACCAGGAAGGCTACGACCTGCTTGGCGTCATGACTGGCTCCGAAGGCCTGCTCGGCGTCGTCACCGAGGTCACCGTGCGCATCCTGAAGAAACCGGAGACGGCGCGCGCGCTGCTGATCGGCTTCCCGACCAGCGAAAAGGGCGGCCAGTGCGTCGCCGACATCATCGGCGCCGGCATCATACCGGGCGGCATGGAGATGATGGACCGGCCGGCGATCCACGCGGCGGAAGATTTCGTCCATGCCGGCTATCCGCTCGATGTCGAGGCGCTGCTGATCGTCGAGCTCGACGGGCCGAGCGTCGAGGTCGACCACCTGATCGGCCTCGTCGAGGCGATCGCCTACGAGAATGGCTCGACCACCTGCCGCATCTCGCAGTCGGAACAGGAGCGGCTGAGCTTCTGGGCCGGCCGCAAGGCGGCCTTCCCGGCGGTCGGCCGCATTTCGCCCGACTACTACTGCATGGATGGCACCATCCCGCGCAAGGAACTGCCGCGCGTGCTCGCCGGCATGCGCGATCTCTCGGAAAAATATGGCCTCGGCGTCGCCAATGTCTTCCATGCCGGCGACGGCAACCTGCACCCGCTGATCCTCTACGACGCCAATGTGCCGGGCGAGCTCGACAAGGCCGAAAGTTTCGGCGCCGACATCCTGCGCCTTTGCGTCGAGGTTGGCGGCGTCTTGACCGGCGAGCATGGCGTCGGCGTCGAGAAGCGCGACCTGATGCCGGAAATGTTCAACCAGGTCGACCTCGACCAGCAGATGCGGGTCAAATGCGCCTTCGATCCCAACCATCTGCTCAACCCCGGCAAGGTCTTCCCTCAATTACGCAGGTGCGCCGAGCTCGGCCGCATGCACGTGCATCGCGGGCAGATCGCGTTTCCGGACATTCCGAGGTTTTGAATGGATACGCTGGCGCTTGAACACCCCCCTCTGTCCTGCCGGACATCTCCCCCGCAAGGGGGGAGATTGGCAGTTTTGGCGCCCCGCACTTCCTTCGACGTTGAAGATTGGCGAAACCCGACGCGACGTCTAATCTCCCCCCTAGAGGGGGAGATGTCCGGCAGGACAGAGGGGGGTGCGAAGGAACGTGGCCTTTCCGTATTCGCAGACTGGTTATCCTGCTGATGACCACCTTCACCCCATCCTCACCCGCCGAAGTCCTCTCCACCGTCCAATGGGCCGCCGCAGAAGAATCGCCGCTGGAAATCCTCGGCCATGGCTCGAAGCGCGGCATCGGCCGTCCGCTGCAGACCGAGCACACGCTCGATCTCTCGAAGCTCACCGGCGTCACCCTCTATGAGCCGGCCGAGCTGGTGCTGTCGGCACACGCCGGCACGCCGCTTGCCGAAATCGAAAAGCTGCTCGCCGAAAACGGCCAGCAATTCGCCTTCGAGCCGATGGACTATCGTGCGCTGCTTGGCGGCGAGCCGGGCAGGGGCACGATCGGTGGCGTGCTGGCTTCGAACTTGTCCGGCCCGCGGCGGCTGAAGGCGGGCGCGGCGCGGGACCATATCCTTGGCGTCGCCGCCGTCTCCGGCCGCGGCGAGGCCTTCAAGTCGGGCGGCCGCGTCGTCAAGAACGTCACCGGCTACGATCTTTCCAAGCTGATGGCGGGGAGCTGGGGCACGCTCGCGGTGTTGACCGACGTCACCTTCAAGGTCCTGCCCGCGGCCGAGACCGAGGTCACTTTGGCCATCCGCGGCCTGCTCGACGATGCCGCCGTCGCCGCCATGGCGCTGGCGCTGGGCTCCAGCGCCGAAGTTTCGAGTGCGGCTCATCTGCCCGAGCGGATCGCCGCGCGCGTCGCCGCCGGCCATCTCGGCAGCGACGCCGCGACGCTGCTGCGCGTCGAAGGTTTTGGCCCGTCGGTCGTCTATCGCATCGAGGCATTGCGGAAGCTGCTCGGCAAGGCCGGTCCGCTGCAGGAGATCGCCGGCGAGGCCTCGAAAACCATCTGGCGCGACATCCGCGATTGCGCGCCCTTCGCCGATGGTGGCGCAAGACCGGTCTGGCGCGTGTCGATGGCGCCGTCGCATGCGCACCATATGGTGATGGCGCTGCGCATGCAGGCGGCTGTCGACGCCTTCTACGACTGGCAGGGCGGGCTGGTGTGGCTCTCGATGCGGGAGGATGACCCGGAGGCGGGGCTGCTGCGCGGGCTGATCCGGAAGTTTGGCGGCGGCCATGCGACGCTGGTGCGGGCGTCTGCCTCGCATCGCGCGGCGCTGCCGGTGTTCGAACCGCAGCCGCCGCATCTTGCGGCGCTGTCGGCGCGGCTTAAGGCCGAGTTCGATCCGAAGCAGATTCTCAACCCCGGCCGCATGGCGCCGGGTGCCGGCTCTGCTACTCTTCCTCGGTCAACGGAGGGAGCAGCACCATGAGCAATACCAATCCAGGCCCGGGCAGCGGACAGCGTCAAACCGACCGCTGGCTTGAGCCGGGTCAGACCAACGCGCTGGTCATCTACATTCTTTATCTCGCCAGCCTTGTCATCGGCGTGACCGGCATTATCGGCATCGTGCTTGCCTACATCAATCGCGGCAAGGCGGGCGGCTTCGTCGAAAGCCACTACACATTCCTGATCAGGACGTTCTGGATCGGCCTTCTCTACGCGCTGATCTCGGTGGTCCTGATGATGCTCGCGATCGGCTTCCTGCTGATGTTCGCGGTCGCTGTCTGGTTCATCGTGCGCTGCATTCTCGGCCTCCAGGCGCTGCAGCGCGGCGAGCCTGTCAAGGACCCGCAAAGCTGGCTTCTGGGACTGTAAGGATTTTTGTGTGCAGACCAATTTCTCCCTTGCCCAGCTTGCCGATCCGCATGTCGCGGAATCGGAAAAGATCCTGCGCAAATGCGTGCATTGCGGCTTCTGCACCGCCACTTGTCCGACCTATGTGACGCTGGGCAATGAGCTCGATTCACCGCGCGGCCGCATCTATCTCATCAAGGACATGCTGGAGAACGGCCGGCCGGCGGACAAGGAGATCGTCACCCATATCGACCGCTGCCTGTCCTGCCTAGCCTGCATGACGACATGCCCCTCGGGCGTGAACTACATGCATCTGGTCGACCATGCCCGCGCCCATATCGAGAAGACCTACAGGCGCCCGCTGCTCGATCGGTTGACCCGCGCCGTACTGGCCTTCGTGCTGCCTTACCCGGGCCGCTTCCGCGCCGCGCTGAAACTGGCCGGGCTCGGCAGGCCGTTCATCGGCCTGTTCGAGAAGCTGCCGGCGCTGAGGCCGGTCGCCGCCATGCTGAAGCTCGCACCCTCGTCGATCCCGCCGGCGTCGCCGACGGCTTCACCCGGTACACATGCCGGCCAGGGCGTAAAGCGCGGCCGCGTCGCCATCCTCACTGGCTGCGCGCAGTCTGTGCTCGATCCGGCCATCAACGAGGCGACCGTCTCGCTGCTGACAAGGCTGGGCATCGAGGTCGTGGTGCCGGAAGGCGAAGGCTGCTGCGGCGCGCTCGTCCATCACATGGGCCGCGAGGATCAGGCCCTTGCCTCGGCGAGGCAAAATGTCGACGCCTGGACGCGCGCCATCGACCAGGGCGGGCTCGACGCCGTCATCATCACCGCGTCCGGCTGCGGCACCACGATCAAGGATTACGGCTTCATGCTGCGCCTCGACCCCGCCTATGCCGACAAAGCGGCGCGCGTTTCGGCGCTGGCCAAGGACATCACCGAATATCTTGCCGCTCTCGATCTGCCCGAGCCGGTGCGCAAGCCGGGCACGATCGTTGCCTATCACTCCGCCTGCTCGATGCAGCACGGCCAGAAGATCACGCGCCAGCCGAAGGAGCTTCTTGCCAGGGCAGGCTTCGTCGTGCGCGAGCCGCGCGAAGGCCATCTCTGCTGCGGCTCGGCCGGCACCTACAACATTCTGCAATCAGAGATTTCCGCCAGGCTGCGCGATCGCAAGGTGAAGAATATCGAAGCGACGGGCGCTTCAGTTGTCGCCACCGGCAATATCGGCTGCATCACCCAGATCGCGTCCGCAGCGAAGCTGCCGGTGGTCCATACGGTGAAGCTGCTCGACTGGGCCTATGGCGGGCCAAGGCCGGAAGGCATTCCCGAAGAGAGGCTGGCCGCGGCGGAGTAGTTCGCGCGCCTACTCAGCCGCAAGCTGGTCGGACACGCCGTAGGTCGCGCGGTAGAGCGCGCGCTGGCGGTTGAGCGCCACCATGGTGTTGCGCAGCAGGATCGCCACCGTCAGCGGGCCGACACCGCCCGGCACCGGCGTGATCCAGGAGGCCACCTCCTTGACGCTCTCGGTGTCGACGTCGCCGACGATACGGCTTTCGCCTTCCGGGCCGATCTCCGAATTGATGCCGATGTCGATGACGCAGGCTCCCGGCTTCACCATGTCGGCCTTGATCAGCCGCGGCTTGCCGACGGCGACGAACAATGCGTCGGCGCGCCGCGCATGTGCCGCCACCGAGCGTGTCATGTGATGGCACACCGTCACCGTCGCGCCCTCGCTCATCAACAGGAAGGCGATCGGCTTGCCGACGATCTCGGAATGGCCGACGACGACCACCTCCAACCCCTTGAGATCGAGGCCGGTTTCCTTGAGCAGCTCAACGGAAGCGGCCGCCGTGCAGGGCGCGAGATCGAGCTGGTTGTAGACGATGTTGCCGATCGAGGCCGGATGCATGCCCTCGACGTCCTTCAGCGGATGCACCGCCGCCTGCAGCGTCTTGATCGGGATATGCGCCGGCACCGGCCGCTGGATGATGATGCCGGTGACGCGCGGGTCGGCGTTGAGGCCGTGGATCGCCGCTTCCAACTCGCCCGCCGTGATGTCGGCGGCAAAGCGCCTCTCCTCGAAGCCGATGCCGGCAAGCTCGGCCTTGGAGCGCTGGTTGCGCACATAGACTTCGACCGCCGCTATGTCGCCGACGGTGATCGAGACGAGCTTCGGCGGAAAGCCTTCGGCCGTGGCAATCGCCGCGTCCTCACGCACGGAAGCGATGATGCGCTGGGCGACCGGACCACCCCGGAGACAGCGGCTGTTGTCGGACCGGGACATGACTGTGACCTTTGGGGCTGGAACCGTTGGCGTGGGAAATTGTGCGCTGCAATAGCAGAGGACGGCCGGGAAATCAGCCCCCCAAAACGAAACGGCCTGCTTTCGGCGCGACCTGCCGCCAGCCGTGAAAAGCGAAAAGGGCAGCGCGGTTTCCCGTGCTGCCCTTTCGTGACTGGCCGTATCCCCACACGGCCCGTCCCCCGTATTCGTTGCCAGTCTAAGCACGTCTCCCAAAAGCGCGCTATGGCTTCAGAGCAACAGCAAGCGCCAAAAACGCCTCAGCTGCGCCTTACTGGCTGATGCGCAGTGACTATATCACCTCGACCGTCGTTCCGACTTTCACGCGCTCGTAAAGGTCGACGACGTCCTCGTTGCGCATGCGGATGCAACCGGAAGACACCGCGCCGCCGATCGTCCACGGCTGGTTGGTGCCGTGGATGCGGTATTCGGTGGTGCCGAGATAGAGCGCGCGCGCGCCGAGCGGGTTCTCGATGCCGCCGGCGAGATAGGTCGGCAGGTAGCGGCCCTTGGCCGCCTCGCGCTTGATCATCACGGCTGGCGGGCGCCAGTCCGGCCACACCTTCTTGTCGGTGATCTTGTGGGTGCCCGACCATTCGAAGCCAGGCTTGCCGGTGCCGACGCCGTAGCGCCGCGCCTTGCCGTCCTTCTCGACCAGATAGAGGAAGTTCTGGTGGGTATCGATGACGATGGTGCCGGCCTTCTGCGGGCCGTCATAGGCCACTTCCTGCGGCAGGTAGATCGGATTGATCTGCGGCCGCATCGCCATGCGCTTGGCGGGCTGCTGCACGGCCGCCGTCCGCTGCTGGTCGGGCTGCGCCTGGAAAAGCCGCCGCGGCTGCTGCTGCGTCGCCTGCCGGGTCGGGCGCACGATGCCGGGCGCGTGGCCGAGCTGCAGCACCCAGGGCGCCGAAAGGTCGGGGCTCACCATCACCGGCGGCCTGTCGGCATAACGGTCACCGGCAAGTGAGGTCGTCGCGCCGGCGGCAAGAACCGCGGCTGCGCCGAGCAGTAAACTGAACGCTGTCTTCATCGGAACGCCCCTTGATAGTCGAACTCGTCCGAGGGAGTGCCCTCGGCTTGGCGATCCTTGGCAAGCAGCGGCAACCGAAACATGAATCGGAATGCGTAAAATGCCGACTTGTCAGTAAACCTTTTGGTGTGGTTACCGACCGGTTCAGGAATCTGGTAAAGCCGCGGTAAAACGGGCGCCGAGGCGCATTAACGAACGGATTTGTGGCAATGGGAAATGAAAATGCCGGCCTGCTCGACGGCCCCGACGGCAAGGCGCGCTGCTTCTGGCACGGCAATTTGCCGGACTATCTTCACTACCACGATCATGAATGGGGCCGGCCGGTAACGGACGATCGCCGGCTGTTCGAAAAAATCTGCCTCGAAGGTTTCCAGTCCGGCCTGTCGTGGCTGACCATCCTGCGCAAGCGCGAGAATTTCCGCGAGGCTTTTGCCAATTTCGACTTCGACAAGGTGGCTCGCTTCACCGATCATGATGTCGAGCGCCTGCTCGGCAATGCCGGCATCATCCGCCATCGCGGCAAGATCGCCTCGACCATCAACAACGCCAAGCGCGCCCGCGAGATGGCCGATGAATTCGGTTCTTTAGCCGCCTGGTTCTGGAAGTTCGAGCCGAGTCCCGACGAGCGGCCCGAAATCGTCGACCTCGCGCATCTGCGCGCCAATCCGACGACGGCGGTCTCGGTCAGGATCTCCAAGGAACTGAAGAAGCGCGGCTGGAGCTTCGTCGGCCCGACCACCGTCTATGCCTTCATGCAGGCGATGGGCCTGGTCAACGACCATCTCGAAGGCTGCGTGTGCCGGGCGGAGGTGGAGAAGGAGCGGAAGACGTTCAAAAGGCCGAAGTAGCGTCACCTCTACCTCCCCCTCGTGGGGAGGTCGCGCCGAAGGCGCGGGTGGGGGTAAGAAAAACTGCCGCTCGGTACCCCCACCCCGACGCTGCGCGTCGACCCTCCCCACAAGGGGGAGGGTGGAGAATATGGAGAATATCAGACGCCGCCGGCGCCCCTCAAAAACAGCCCGGCAAGGATGGCCGCCACGGCCGCGAAGGCCGGGTAGATCACCAGCAGCCCGGTCATCAACGCATCGCGCATCGTCGGCTTTTGCGCTTCCGCCCCAACCTCGAACGGCCCGGCCGGCTGCTGTGCCACCTTCAGCGTGAAACTGCCGGCCGGCCGCAGCTTGGCGATTGGCTTGCCGTCATCGACAATGTCTTCCGCCTTGATCATGGCCCCGAACCCCTTGTTTCGGCGCGCTTTATCGTCCCGGATTGTGTCGGCACCATGCCGCGCCGGTGGCGGAATTGTTTCGTTTTTGGCGTGGTTCGTTTCGAACGGTGCGGGGCTCCTGAAACGTTCGAGGGCGGAGATTGGCGTTAACTTGGTCGTCCGTTGGCGCCGCCCCTCATCGCCCTGCCGGGCACTTCTCCCCGTATAGTTCCCCGTATAGTGACGGGGAGAAGGACGCCGTCATCGCCGATTTCGCCAATCTCAAACGCTGCAAGGACCGCGCCAACAGTCGCGACAGTCCCCTTCTCCCCGTCACTATACGGGGAGAAGGTGCCGGTGTCCGAACCGGATAGATAGGTAACAGAATGGACCGATTAGAAGGGTGACAG
>SAQE01000043.1 GCA_004020545.1 Mesorhizobium sp.
CTACACGGCGAACCCGATCACCTGCGCGGCTGCACTTGCGAATGTCGGCATCTGGCACGACGAGCCTGTAGCGGAGCGCGTGGCCGCCCTGTCGCGGATGCAGGCGGGGAAGGTTGCGCGCTTTAGCGAGCATCCGCGTTTCGAGAATGTGCGCACGGCCGGCACCATAGCCGCGCTCGACCTCAGTGTCGGCAATGCCGGCTATCTCGCCGAGGTCGGGCCAAAGTTGCGCGCCTTCTTCCTCGAGCGCGGATTGCTGGTCAGGCCGCTCGGCAACGTCATCTACGTGCTGCCGCCCTACTGCGTGACATCCGATGAACTCGACCGGCTCTACGTGGCAATAGACGAGGCGGCCGGACTTGCGGGCGACAAAAGATGAACCGCACGGCGCGTATCGTAGGCCTCGGCCATCATGTGCCGGCTCGCCGAGTCGGCAATGCCGAGATCGAGGCAAGCCTCGGGCTGGAGGCGGGCTGGATCGAGGGGCGCACCGGCATCCGCTCGCGTTTCTGGGCGGAGCCCGGCGATACGCTTTCGGGACTAGCAGCTAAGGCTGGCGACATGGCGCTACGGGCCGCCGGCATCGATCGCAAGGAAATCGGCCTGCTTCTCTTGGCAACGTCGACGCCTGACCACCTGCTGCCGCCGAGCGCGCCGCTGGTGGCCCACAGGCTCGGCCTCGAAAGGGCCGGCGGGATCGACCTGGCGGGCGCCTGCGCGGGATTCATCTATGCCATGACCTTCGCCGACGGCTTCGTGCGCATGCACAACAAGCCGGCCATTGTCGTCGCCGCCAACATACTGAGCCGTCGCATCAATCCGGCCGAGCGGGCGAGCGCCGTGCTCTTCGCCGACGCCGCGGGCGCCGTGGTGCTCGCCCCGTCCAGCGATCCCGGCCACGGCATCCTCGGCTCCTCTTTCGCCTCGGACGGGTCCGCCTATGGCCTGATCCACATCCCGGCCGGCGGCAGCAACCGTCCCTTTACGGAAGAAATCGAAATCACCGAAACCCGCATGACGATCGCGAACGGCCGCGAGGTCTTCGCCAAGGCGGTGGAGATGATGAGCCGTTGCGCAAACGAGGCGCTGGAGGCGGCCGGTCTTTCGACGCCGGACGTCGCCCGTTTCGTGCCGCATCAGGCCAATGCCCGCATCTTCAACGCCGTCGGCAAGTCGCTCGGCATCGAGGATGAGCGCATCGTCAAAACCATTGCCGACTATGGCAACTCGTCGGCCGCAACGATCCCCCTGTCGCTGTCGATCACGCACAGCGCCAAACCCCTTCAGCCTGGCGAGAAACTACTGCTGGCGGCCGCCGGCGCAGGCCTGACCGGCGGGGCGCTGGTGATGGGCGTTTAGCTCGGAATCTCGTGCCGATCGGGCCGTAAGCAGATAGTCCTCTTCCGGATGATTGAACTAGAAAGCCAGCCTTTGCCGTGAACCCAACGCACAGCGGCCTCGTTCAGGATTTGGCCAAGGCGTGTTTCCGCGCTGCGGTTTCGTAGAGTAAGCTTGGCGTTGTACTCAGGTCAGCCCGGTCGTGACAATCTGCGTCGTCGTCCACATGTGCGATGCTATCGCCGCGCAGGCGCGCGCGACATCTCGGGCAATGACAGCATCTGCGATATCCCTGTGCTCTTGCGCTACGTCGCGTTCTGATCTTGCCAGCGGCACCGAAAGCAGGCGGTGCCAAACGTCGCCTGTGCGGCGCAAAGCTGCCATCAGCCCGCGCTATACCCGGTGGAATGTGGCGAGTGTGCAGCCTCCTGGCGGCCGCCGAAGCCCACGCACAAAGAGCCGCGTCCGATGGCTCGACCGCTACTCTAAGACTGGAGAATGGTGTCGATCTCCTCAAGTAATGAGTAGCAGTAGGAGACTCGCTCCGGCGCCTGCCGCGCGAATTCCACAAAATATTCCGCCGCGCGCATCACTGCCAATTCATCGCCGATGGATCCCTCCAGCCCCAGCCACCCGATCCGATGACGCTTGGCGCGCCAAGGGAGGCGGCTGGCGAGGTCGGGCTTGGCAAATCGGAGCGCAGCGGGGAGATCGAACCACCGACCTCAGATGATCTGAAGGCAGGCGAAGGAGTCACCCTCTTCCGGCCTCCGGTACTGTCCCACGATGAATGGGAATTGCGGCAGGAAAACCTGGCCGCGATCCTCAGATCGCGACGTTTTGGAGAGGCTGTGCAGATTGACGTCGACGGCGATGCACTCCTCGGGATCGAGGCACATGAGTTTTTTCTGGATGACCAGCTGTTCGCAGAAGGGTGGTCCGCCCGCGAACCTAACCCTATTGTGATCCATGTTAATCGTCTGAATGCGGAGATTCATCATCGCGCACAGCAGATCGCGGATATTTCCGGTGACTGTGTGCTTGTGCCGGACATCAACGCACCGACGGACTGGGTCGTCTTGACGCCCGATCCAATGCAGAAGGCGGCCGGAAACTGGGCGACGGCGGAGCGGTAGCAGATAATGCCCGCGACATGCTTGCTAAGACGAGGCAGCTAGGTTCAGCAGGATATCAGTCGCGCTGCTGGGAGTCCTCATCCGTTCGTTTGGCTTGCCACTCGCAGTCGTCGACGAGTTCGTTCAGCGCCTCGGCAATGTGCGGATACTCGAAGGCAATTCCTTGGCCCAGCCCCAATACGTTGCCGCCTTTGCACCGATCCAGATTGTCGCGTCGCCCTGCAAGTGAGTCCTAGCGCCGCACAGGTTTGCCTTGACAAGAGGGATTCCTCCAGCATGGGTTTACTCTGAAAGAGGTGGAGCGCCTCTCGCACGGACTCCGCCAGCCGCGCAGTGGGTCGTCTGAAAATCACGAATGAACCACTTGCGTGATGGCGACGTTTAACCGCCATCTCTGTGAACCCCCTCACAGACGATGAAGAGGGTTCGGCACAAATGTGACCTGCGGAAACCGGCACGGTAATTTCGATCAGCCTTCGCGTTTTTATAATGCAGTTTGAACCTGGAGCGAACAGATGCGGATCTCGTTTGTCTGCAGTGCCATTTTTGCCGCCACGGCATTCGCCGCTCCGGCAATGGCGACCACTGATGCCTATGTCCTTGTCGAGACCCTGCCGGGCGCTGCCGTTGACACAAATTGGGGCTTCGCCCAGTGCAAAGGACTGCCTCACAGCTTCCGGCCAAACGAGATGGTCGTCCAGATCGGATGCGATGATCTGGCCAGCCTGAACAAGGCTGTCGGCACGGACATCCCAGCGATGCAAGGCGTCAAGCGCGTCACGTTGTGGATGCTGGAAACCGGGCAATAATATGTTGACGTAAATAGCTGATTTTATTTCGTCTTTGTTTTCGAATGGCGTCTTTTTAGTGGTAGACTCTGATATGTTTGGAGTTAAAGCAAAAATATAATCGTTTTCTTGGCATATGATGGAACTCAAAAGAAAATATCAAGGCCATCAACTTAGTTAGAATGGAATTGTAAATGTAAAACAAATATATATATTACGGAATAGTCCCTTCAGACAAATGGAGTCCATAGCTTAAGCGGCGGCGTTCGCAGCCGCGGTTTTCATCGAGGCCCAAAAGACGCATCGTCTGGCGGATGCTTGTGTCGCGAACGCTCAATCGGTCGACGAACAGGGTCCGCACGCCCAAAGCCGGTTTCACGACGCCGGTGCGAAAAGCTGAGACATTAACGAACAGTTAACTACATCGCAGCTTCAGTTAACGATAAATAAAAGTGCCACACGCATTGCATCTACCGCTAAAATATCCTATTATACATACTTTACATAAGTCAGCCAGCAAATAGATAGTCGCGTTGCACTGGGCAGCGGGGGGTCTTGCTGTGTCAAGCTTTTTCAAGTGCTTAGATAAGCTCGCAATATTTCTAGCGCCTGCTGCCGTTGGACTTGCAACGTCTGGTAGTATCGTGCCGGCGGCTGGGCAGCAGATATGCGGCGCCGCAATAGCCGGTTGTGAATTGCAGTCTGATGCCGCATGCCTTGAACGCACCTATGCGTGCGGCGAATACGATACCGTCATCCAATCGCTGTTCGTTGAGCGGTTCAAACCGACGCCGGACCAGAAATACTTCGTCGGCGCGTCGTTCTATGGCCGCCACATTCGCGAACGCGCCGCCGGCGTGCAATGCGAGATGGTGAAGTTCGCGCGCGAGTACCTGAGCGACTACCTGTCCGGCGTCGAGGCTGAATTCACCACCAGCGGCTCGTTCGGCACGATGCGACAGATGGATCAGATCTATCATGCCGCGCAGATGCTGAACGACCTCGGCGACGTTACCGGCTGCCCGGAATCGGCGCTGACCCGCGCCACTGTCGAGGACATCGCCCGCAGCGAAGCCGTGCGCTATGGGCGCTCGGTGTTCCTGCAGCCGCCGCCGGAAGCTCGTTCCTCGTTCGAGACGCTGCAACTGGCGCTGAGAAGCTTCGTCAGCCGGGCGTCCGATCTCGAAACGGGGATCGCGCTGCGCCGCGTCGAGATCAAGTCGGCCGATACGCACCTGAAGGCGATCCGCGTCATCTTCACCGAGATTTTCGGACCGGTGACCGGGGCGGGCGCGACGCTGGTCGCCAACACGTCGATCCTCGATGGCCTGGCCGCGAAGACGACGCAGATGCTGCGCTCCGTCGAAGTTTCGGAGGGCGAATTCAAGCGGGCGCTCGGCAATGTCACGCCGGAGCAATACGCCAATCTCAATCGCGACACGGTCGCCAGCGCGGAGGATTTTCTCAAGATCTCCGCCTTCCACATCAACATGATCGGGGTGCTGCTGCCGACCGATCCGGCAAAGCCGTTCTGGCAGCTGGATGCCGAAGTCCATGCCGACAACGCGGCCCAAGGCGCCTTCAACGATCTCGCCAAGATAAAGGCCGACTGGAAGGCGCATGGCGCCGCGACCGGAATCTGCGCCCAGGCCGGCGCGGCCGACAGGGTGTGGTTCTGCCGATGACAAGCTTGCGAAACATCGCCCTGTCCCTGATCGTCGGCTGCGTACTGGCCGATCCGGCCGGCGCCGCGTCGATCCTGGAGCGCGCCTACACCTCGGAGAAGCTCGACGGCTTCTGGAACGCGACGCTCTCCAACGCGACACCCCAGGCAAGCCGGTTCAGCCTGCTCGCCCCCGGTCCCGCGGCAGTGGAACCGAGCCACGAGCCGACGCAGCCCGATTTCGGCTTGCCGTTCACCGGCGAGGTGATCGGCGAGGCCTCGGGTTCCTCCGGCGCGAACCACAATGTCGGCTTTCCGGTCATCCCGCTTTCGGCCGACGACGCCTCGGTGCTGTTGCGGCGGCTGGCCTGGTCGGAGATCTATCTCAGCCGCTACCGTTATTTCGCCCCGGTCTCGACCGACAGCGCCGAAGAGCTTGGCGCCCTCGTCGGCCGGCAATATGCCGCCGCCGTCGAAGCCTATCTGATCACCGGGCGGCTCTACTTCTCCGGCGCCGACCTGCCGGAGAAATGCCGCCACCTGACGCGCATGAACGAGATCGATGCCGGGCCTTTGTCCGGCGCCAGCGCGGACGCCCTACCCGCGGCCTGGCGTCCGTTGTTCCCGATCGTCGAGGCGGTGCGCACACGGCTCGGCACGGACGCGCTGGCGAAGCTGGTCTGTTCGGCCAAGCCGGTGCGCGGGCGCGCCGAGACGACCAACCTGATCGAGACACGGGTGCGCGGGCAGATGATCAAGGCGGTCCGGGACAAGGTCGACGACACGCTCAACCTGATGAACGCCGCCTCGACCCAATACCAGTCGCTGGTCAACGAGATGGACGTGACGATCAAGTCGGCCGAGGTGATGGAACTGGAGCGCGTGCTCGGCAACGCCCAGGCCAACATGGTGCTCGTCAAGGAGGACCAGCTCAAGGCGGCCGAGACGATCGCGACGCTGCAGGCCGTCGATCTCTCCAGCCTCAACCAACCGGATTCGCTGAAAGAGTTCGAAGACGGCAAGGCAAGGATGACGCAGATCGTCGGGCAGATCGAAGGCGTGATGACGGCCCTGTCCGACCTCTCCCACGTGGTCGATGATCCGACAATCACGGCGGAGCTTTCTTCCTGCGCAGGACTGGCCGGGGCGTATTCGGCCCTCGACCTGACGCTCGACACCGGCACGCTGACCGCCAAGATCGATGGCCCCTACGAGGATTGCCTCAACCATGCCCGCGCGGTTGTCGCCCGGTTCCAGAATCCATCGCTCTCCAAGGCGCAGATGGCCGCGCTTGCCCGGCACGTGCGCCAGATTTCCGAGGTCTTTCTGACGACGGGGCAACCATGAGACGGTTTTTCCTGCTTTGCGGACTTGTTGCCGGCATCGTCTTCGGCGCTGCGGGAATGGCGCGCGCGCAAGACTGCATGGCGCTCGACGTCGACGCGGCCGCCGGCCATGCCGGCGAGCTGACGACCCTGCTCAAGATCGCCAATTTCCGCGCCGACGTGAAATACATGGGTGAAGTCGCCACCGAACTCGAACAGTTCCTGACGACCTGCGGCGATGAGGCGACCGGACGGCTGGCAATCGTGTGCGATTTCGACTGCCACCTGCAACTCGGACGCTATCGCCTGTTCCTCGCCGCCGACATGCCCTTCCTGTCGTCGGCAAGCGGCGTCAGCCGCAACGATACGCCGGTTTCGCCGCAAGCGGCGCAGGAATTCGGCCGGCAAGGCATCGAGATTGTCGACCGGGGCCTTCGCATTCTCGCTCGACAACAAGGCGGTGACCAGGGCACCGCGGCGGGAGAAGATGCGAGTTATCGCACCTTCGTGCGGCAGCTGACCGCGCTGTCGTCACTGAAGATCCAGCTCCTGATGAACACCGGCGACGTTTGGTACCAGACCGTCTCGGAGGCACGCGTCAAGGCGCTCGACTTCCTGGTTAGCGATACGCTGGGTGCGGTCGGAGGCGCCGGCCTCGACAGCCAACCCAACCTCTCCAAGGCCTACACCAACTACGAGGCCGCGATGTGGGTGCTGGTCGAGACACAGATGGATATTCCGGGCGAGTCCACCTACGACGACCTGCGTGCCGACCTGCTGCTGCAGCAGAGCGACCTCGATGCGCGCATGGACAGCGTTCGCAAGGGCTTCCTGTTCCTTAATATCGACCCGATGCAGTTCACGACGATCCCGTTCGAGGAACTGCAGCAGGCCCTGACCGAAAGCGAGCAGCGGTTGACCGAGGTCGAGCGCAATGTCGAGGCGCTGGTTGAGCGGTGGTACGCCAACAAGGAAGGCGAAGCGACGCGCGCGCTCGACGAGGAGCGGACGATCCGCAGCCAGGAAGTCAACCTTATCGCCCACAAGATCGGCAAGCTGGAGCACGAGGCGCAGGCCTTCGCCACCACTGTCCAACAAGAGATCAACGCGGTCGACGCCGAGAAGGACACGTTCGGCTATCGCCAGCAGATCAGATCGCTGGAGATCGAGCTCGGCACCAAGATCGCCGAGTTCGAGAACCAGCGCCGTCAGATCAATGACAGGCAGGAACTCGACCTGATCGTGCTGTCCAAGGAGGCCGAAGTCGAGCGGCGCAACGAACTGCGCTGGCTGCTGAACTGGGAAATGACGCAGATGAACCTCGATCTGCAGATTTCCTCGCTCGAGAGCCAGATCACCGAATATGCCCGCCAGACGGAGCGCAACGCCAACCAGCTTGAACAGGCCGTTCGCCAGCGGCAGATCCTTCAAACCCAGATCACCAACAACCAGGGCGCGATCGCCCGCGCCAACGACACAATCACCGAACTGCAACTGCGCCAGACCGACCTCTATCAGCGCCGCCGGGCGGTCGACCGCGAGCAGCTTTGCGGCATCGAGAATCAGCTCGCCCTGATCGGAGATACGGCCGACCATCCGTTCACGCCGCTGCTCGCGGGCGAACAGGCATGCCAAACCGTGACGCCGGCCTTCACGCGCAACCAATACGTTGCCCAGATGTGCGGCCCGGACGGTCAGTCGGGCCTCAGGGCCCAGCTCTTGAACTCGCAGACACAAGCGAAAGCGTTCCTGATGAAGTGCGTCATCGGCAGCGCCGACTTCGCCGATGTCGAGCCGTTGATCGCCGACCAGCAGATGATCACATCGAACATCTCGCTGCCGCAGGAACTTGCGAACGTGGATTGCGGTTCTTTTTCCCAGACGGAAACGGACTTCGCCAAGAAACTCTACGAAGCCGAGCGGGACGTCTATGTACGAAGAAAGGCGGACCTTGAGGAGGCGCGCGACCAGGTCGACGGCCAGTTGACGGAAGTGATCTCCTGGTTCGTCGCGTTCAACGGCACCACCCAGGCCGCGCAGGTCATCCTGACCTCGGTGCAAGGTGCATACTCGATCGGCGCCGCGGTGCCCGAAATCATTACCTGCGCCTGCGGTTTGGGCAGCGGCGTCGCGACTGTGGTAGACGTCGCCAAACCGATCAGGGCGGCCTTGGAAGCGGCCCAATCCATCCTGTCGACGATCATCAACACCGGCCAGATCACTCAAGCGAATATAAATGAAATCAATGCGCTGAAGCAGCGCCTCACGCAGCTCCGCCAAGCGATCGCACAACTCGATCTTGACAAGGCGCTCAAGGCAAGGGCGCTGGTCGACACGCATTTCCAATTGGCCGGCCGGTTGGCGCAAGGGGCGCAGGACATCAAGGAATTGGCGCTGCAAGGCTCGATGGCGGCGGTCGATTGCCAAAGCCAGGATCTCAGCATCGACGAGCAAGTGGCGCGGCTCAAGTCCGACCACGAACGCATCCTCGCCGGACTCGATCTTCAGGCGCGCGAGAACGACTTGCTGAGTTTTCAGATTACAGACCAGCAGCGAACGATCGACCGGCTGACCAACGAGATCGCGATCCTCAATCTCGAACTCGACAAGCTGTCCCTGTCGGAAGCCCAGCTCAACCAGGACAATGCACGTGTCGCCGAACTGGTCGCGGCAACCAACGGCCGCATCGACCGCGTCCGCGCCGCGCAGACAACCGTGACAGGCCTCGCCGAGGAATCAAATGCCTCGACCAACCTGATCAACGAACTGCGCAACCGGCAGAAGGACAAGATGCTGGCGCTGAACGATGCCGAACTCGCTTTCGTCGAGCAGCGCATCACGCAGTCGCGCGGCAACACCGAGGAACTCGTCGCGGGACTGAACCAGGCCAAGGATCTCGGCCTCAAAAGCCGTGCGCTGCAGGACAGCATCCTGAAGTTCCAGAGCAACGTTCAGGCCGAGGTGACAAAGCAGCAGGAGGACATGACGAAGCTCGTCACCCAGATCGACGATCCGGCGACGCGCAAGAATCTGTTCATCGCGACCCAGGACACCGTCGCCGACCTGATGAAGGGCATTCCCGAATATCTGGTGACCAAGCGGCGCGTGCTCGAGACCGCCAACCGGCTGATGCACCTGATGCGGCGCCGCTTTGAAGCGGTGCAGGCCTTCACCGGCGAGGCGGCGACAGTGCCCGTGGTCTATGTGCGCAACGCAACCCAGCTCCAGGCGATGATCGACGACATCGTTGCCAAGCGCTTCTTCGACGAGCGCCAGATCAATATCGATGTCGCCCAGATCGTCGTGCCTGCCAATTCAGGTTTCGCCCGCAAGCTGGCGCTCGACGAGAATGTCGAGTTCGAGGTTTCGCCCTTCGCGTCGACCGACGCGCTGATGAAGGCGAACGGCTACTTCGCGCTGTGGGCGCCCAACAAATTCCGCGAGCGGAAAAACCTGACCCTGATCGACGTCTTCGCTGGCACCGACTATCAGTGCACCGGCGCGCAGTGGAATCGCTTTGCCTTGCAGCATCGGGGCAGCGGCTTCGTGTTCAAACCGCTGACCAAGGGGTCGAGCGAGGTCCGCGCCGACATTTCGGTCGGGCCGGAACGGGTCGCGTTGCAGACCTTCTTCAACCAGGCCGACAGCGGCGACGAGATCAACCGGATCATCCGCTACTGGGTGCAGGACCGCTACCAGGCGCGCAAGTTCCCGCGCCCGCCCGGCCCCTCGAACGACACCAGCCTGATCCTGCCTTATCTCGGCGCGCCGCTGATCGGCTCGTACCAGCTGTCGCTGCAGCCAAGCGACTGCCCGTTCGACGGAGCTGTGTTCACCCTCTATTTCATCTTCGCGAGCGCGCCATGAGAGCCGTCGCCGCCACAGCAGCGCTTGGTCTGGCGCTTGGAGCGACTGCAGCAGCCTCGCGCGACCTCTTCGTCGACAACCTCGCTGGATACACGATCGAATCGCGCGTTCTCGACGCTCCGAATTGCGATGGCCCAGCCATTCCGGACGGCACGCTGAAGACCTTCGAGCAAGGCCTCTGCGTCTTCCACCGCCCGGCCCGCAGTCCCGACGACAGCCAGCGCGTGGCCAAGCTGATGCAGGAGGCGCAGACCCGCGGCCTGCCGCCCGTCCACCAGCAGCTTGCCGCGCTGATCTCAGGCCTGGCGACCTGCGCAGAGGCGACGCGCCACCTCGACGCCTACCGCGCTTCGGGCAACCAGAGCCGGATGGAGCAGACACTGTTCTGCCGCGACCGGCGGCACAGCCAGGCCGACCTCAACGCCATCGAATGGAACCATGCGCTTTTCGAATACGCCGACGGGCTCGCGGCGAACCGGACGCTCGACCAGCGGCTGACCGAGATGAGCGCCTGCCAGGCCGGCCCGCTGAGCGCCGATTTCGACGCCCAGTGCGGCCTGATCTCCAACCTCTCCGACACCGAGATCAACGCCTTCGCCGATGGCGCGGCCGGCAAGGTGATCGAGAACTACTTCGCCAGCGTCGAGAGCCCGATCACGGCGATGTTTTCCCGCAAGCTGAAGCGCGCCGAGGGCCTGCTGCAGAGTTCGCGTGCCGGCATCGACGACATCAAGGCGGGGGCAGACGCCGTGAACAAGGAATATGGCGCGCTGAACCAGGTCTACGAAGCGGCGCGCGACACCAAGATGGGGCCGATATACAACGCCTACCGCGAGGCGATCCTGAGGGCGACCTCGATTCTGGACGAGTTCGACCGCTGGAAAGGCGGACTGTTCATAACTTCGGAAAACATCAACCTGATGCCGAAGATCACCGAGCGGTCGGGCGAGATCGCGGGCGAGAAGACGCGGGTGGAGGGCCTTGCCTTCGGGACCAAGGCGAACGCGTTGATCACCGATATCAGGCGCATCATCAATGCCGAGGCCGAGAACCGCGCCACGGTCGTCGCGCTGTGCCGCATCTACTTCTGCGAACTGACCAACCGCCGCGCGATGGCCGACGTCATCCGCACCTGTCGCCGGCCGGCGCTCGCCAACAATCCGTTGTGCGTCGGCCAGAATGGGCAGATCACCAACGGAACGCTGACGGTCGACTTCCAGGGGCCGCACTCGATCTCGGTCCAGGCGCTGTGCCAATCGGCCGGCCTCGATCCGCTGATGACCGAGGTCAACATGGACCCCACCCGCGCCGCAAGCTGCCTGAGCGAATTGCGATGAGACCGGCGGCCGTCCTCCTCACGCTGTTTCTCGCCGGCGCTTCGGTGGCCCGCGCCGAGCCGCGCCTTGCCGCATTCGTCACCGACCAGAACAGCGACGTCTATGTCGCGCTCTTCGATGGCAAGGCGGTGGAACTCGCCGGCTGCACCAGCGCCGGCCAGGCCAAGCGCCTGCTGCACCTGCCCGACAGCGCGGCGGTCGCGGAAGCGACGCTCGCCAGGCTTCAGGCTGAAAACGGCTTTGGAACGCAACCGCGGTTGCCATGTCCCGGCACGGCATTCAACATCGCCTGGCCGGCGACAACGGCGATCTGGGCCGACGTCGAGGCATCGGGCAACTACTATCTCCCGGCCTTGTCGGGTGGCGGCTATTTCGCCGTGCCCACCTCCTGTGCGGAGATAAAGGCGGCGCTCGCCATCCGCGAGCGCCTGCAACTGCCTGGCGTGCTCCAGGGCTTTGCCGCGCCGCCCGATGTCGGGACCCCATTCGTCCTCGATTGCGGGCGTGGCGATCTCGGCGGCGGATCGGATGTCGCGGTGACAAGCGCGGCGCGCTGGAGCCTGCATCGGTTCGAGACTTTCCTCAGCGCCGAGAGCATCGGCGATACGGTCTATGTGGTGCGCTACGTGCCGCCGGGCGAAGGCGCGCAGCCCGCCTACCTGCCGGTCGTGCGCCTCGACGGCAAGGCGACGCGCGACATCATTGCCGATGCGGTCGCGGCTGAAGCGGCGGAGAAAAGACTGCGGTCATTCTTCGGCATCGCCGAGGCCGACGCCGTAACCCTGCTCGGCGCCGATGCGGTGGCGGCGCTGCGCTCGGCCCCCTTCATCGATCTGTGCCTGTCGGATTGCGATGGCTATCAGCGCGAGCACGCCGCCTTCGCGCAGCCGGGCATCGACCTCGGCCTGTCGCCGCTGCCGGCCGGCCAGTCGATCACCTCGCTCGACCCGCTCGGCAATGCGCGCCTGGACTGGACGTTTGCCGAAGGGCGCAAGCTGTCGTTCACCGGCTGTCCGCTTCTGACCGCCGCGCTCGGCCTCACAGCCGCCGGCATTGGCGACTGGATGGAAGAGACGGATCGCGCGCTGACCGCCGCTCCGCCGCCGGGTGCCGGCTTCGACTGCCGGGGCTCGGCCAGCGATACATGCATTCGCCGCATCAATGACGGCGGCACGCTGACGCTGGCGCAATTCTCAGCCGAGGGCGATTGCGCCGGGCGCGCCAATCTGCGGCTCGAACTGCCGGCAACCCTCCAAGCGCCGCAGACGCTGATCCTGAAAGGACTGCCGTTCAAGACGGTGCGCCTGGCGCCGGCTCCCGGTGTGGCCCGCACACGGATCGTCGGCACCGCCAACCGGGTGCCGGCCGGCACGTCGTCATGCATCTTGTCGTCGACGGGCGTCATCATCGTCGCGGATGGATTGCCGCGGCTGGAGCTCGAGCGGATCGACCTGGTGCGGGCGGCCTCTCAGACGACCGACGAGGTGGTCGCCGTGATCGCGCAGAACGGAGCTGTCGCGCTCGACGACGTGACCATGGGCACCGTGGCGGACGGATTGTCGCCGATGGCGCGTGGCGTGTCGCTGTGCCTGGCCGACCTTTATGCACGCGGGCTGCGGGTGGAAGCAGACATGCTGGCGATCCAGGGCGTCCGGGCACGGCTGCTGATCTCGGCCTTGGCTCCAGCCCGCTCCACCATTGCGCGCGCCCGCTTCGGCGCGGTGCTCACCTCCGACAGCCTGATGCGGATGGACTTCACCGACATCGCCGCGGCCAACCCGCTGGTGCTGCGCGGGGCGGTCGTGGCGGGCCGCTCGGACGGGCTCGCGCCGCTGGCGGCCGGACTTGCGATGGGCTCCGCCATCCAGCTCGAGCGTTCCTCGTCGGCGAGCTTCACCACCTCGACGGTGTCGGGTTTCCGCTGCGCGGTCAGTTTCGCCGACAGCGCCTCCAGCGCCAGTTTCCTGCTGCCGGGCAACGATATCGCACACGACAACACCAGCCGTGCCTGCGGGCCAGGCCGCTTCAGCCTGGTCGAATAGGGTGGAAAGGGGGAACCAGATGAACCGCGTCATCCAATCGCTGCTGATGCTGCTTGCGGCGATGATCGCCGGTCCGGCGCGCGCCGAGGAACCCAAGGTCGTCCTGTTCGAGGATCCGACGCTGAACGCCACGCGCCTGCACTATCCGCTTCTGATCTCCGAAGGGCGCGGCTACCGCATCCGCTGCAGCGACCAAGCGGACGAAGAGGCGGTGATCCGCGGACTGGGCTTCACCTCCGTGCCGTCGCAAGTGCTGAGCGCCGTCGACAACGCGATCGTCGCCGCCGACCCCGCCGCCAATCCGCTTTTGTGTCCATCCGGTGAGAACTACCCGGTCAAGGTCTTCGCGCACGACGGCGGCAGCGGGATCGTCTACTACCTGCAGTTCCCGACCGATTTCGGATCAACATCCCTCTCCGATCAGCTCTACATTCCTGGTTGCGCACCGCTGGCCGAGGCGCTGAAGCTCAACCTCGATCAGGCGATTGACGCCGACCCCACCCCGTTCTTCGTTGGAAAGGTCCATACCATTGCATGCGTCGCCGGTCCGCCGCTCGCCGGACGGCCGACGACCTTTGCCAGATGGTGCATCAAGGATGACCTCGACCCAGCTCAGCGGACGACGGTCGAGGAATTGCTCAATCTGACGCCCGGCGGAGCCTCGGCGCTGGGCAATCCGGCGGCTTGCGCAAGCGCGCAGGAGTTTCTCGCGTCGACCACGACGCTCGACCTTGCCGGGCGGCGGCTGACAAATCTCGAGCCGCTGGCGACCCTTGCCCATCTGACGCGCCTGACCTTGTCGGGCAATGAAATCGCCGACACGCGGGATCTGGAAAAGCTGACCAAGCTGGTGTTTCTCGATCTGTCGCGAAACAAGATCACCAACATCAACGTGGCGGCGGTGATGAAGGACCTGGCCGACGCCGACTTCAGTTCCAACCAGATCGCCGATCTGCGGCCGCTCGCCTCCGCGCGGGCCCTTACGCGACTAGTTCTTGCCGGCAACAAGGTCAGCGACGTGTCGTCGCTGCGGTTTCTGCAAGACCTCACAACGCTCGACCTGTCGAAAAACCGGATCGCGGATGCGAGCGCCTTAATGCCCCTGACCAAACTTGTCGCTCCCAACCTGCGCGCAAACCGCCTGGTTACGGTGCAATCCGTCAGCGCCATCCTGCCATTCAATCCTTCCCTCGACGGCAATCCGGTCTGCATCAGCCGGCCCGAACAATCGACCCCGGCCACAGGCAAGATCTTCGAAGCCTGCATCACGGCAATCAAGGAGGGCGAGGTGGTGCTGGCGAACATGCAGACCGGCAAATGCCTGGCCGTTGGCGAGGGACACCTCGACAACAACGCGCCGGTCGTACAATTCAACTGCGACGGCGACCGGTGGAGCCGCTGGAAGCTGGTCGAGACGGACGACGGCTTTCAGTTGCAGAACGTACAAACCGGAAAATGCCTGACGATTGCCGGCGGGGTCAGCACCGAAAACAACGTTCCGGCCCTTCAATTCGACTGCGACCGGGACCCGTCGCGACGCTGGAAACTGACCGCGACGGGCGACGGTTTTCAAGCCGAAAATGTGCAGACGGCCAAATGCCTGACGATCGCCGGTGGGGTCAGCACCGATGACAATATCCCAGCGCTCCAGTTCAACTGCGACCGCCATCCGTCACGGTTCTGGAGCATACGGGCGGCCGAGCCGGAGGTCGTGCTGGTGAACCGGCAAACCGAAAGATGCCTTTCGGTCGCGGAAGGACGAACCGACAACAATGCGCCGACGGTGCAATTCGACTGCAATGGCAATCAATGGCAGCGTTGGAGACTGGTCGAGACAGGCGATGGCACGCAGGTGGCCAATGTCCAGACGGGCAAGTGCCTGACGATTGCCGGCGGCGTTAGCACCGAAGACAACATCCCCGCCCTGCAGTTCAACTGTGACAGCGATCCTTCGCGTCGATGGAATCTTGTCGAGACGCGCGACGGAATTCAGGCGGAAAACGTCCAGACGGGGAAGTGCCTGATCATCGCCGGCGGGGTCAGTAACCTGAACAACATCCCGGCCCTTCAGTTCACCTGCGACCGCGAACCGTCGAGCTATTGGACGATCAAGGCGGCGGACGAGAGGTAGCGTAGCCAATGGTTTGGGTTGATTGATCCGCATCGATCAGCCTGAGCCTCGAAAGGAGAACCCAGATGCACCGCATCGCCCGATCGCTGCTCCTCATTCTGGTCCTGCTGGTGAGCGCCGGAGCCGGGCCGGCTCGCGCGGACGAGCCGAAGGTTGTGCTGTTCGAGGATCCGGCGCTGGAGGCGAACCGGCTGCATTATCCGCTGCTTATCTCCGACGGGCGCGGCTACCGCATCCGATGCAAGGACCAGGCGGACGAGGAAGCGGTGATCCGCGGACTTGGCTTCGCAACGGTTCCCTCGGAGGTGCTGACCGCTGTCGACAGCGCGATCGTCGCCGCGGACCCAGCCACAAATCCGCTTTTGTGCCCGTCGGGCGAGACATATCCGATCAAGGTGTTCGCGCACGACAACGGCAGCGGCCTCGTCTTCTACCTGCAATTCCCCTCCGATTTCGGCGCGACGACATTTTCCGACCGGCTCTACATTCCCGGCTGCGCGCCGCTGGTCACCGAGCTGAAGCTCAATCTGGACCAGGCTCTGAATGCCGACCCAACGCCGTTCTTCGCCGGCAAGATCCACACCATCACCTGCCTCTCCGGCGCGCCCCTGGTTGACAAGCCGACGACCTTCAGGAAGTGGTGCGTCAAGGGCGATCGCACGCCGGCTGAAACGGCGACCGTGATGGCGGTGCTCGATGCAACGCCCGGCGGGGTCTCGGCGCTTGGCAACCCCGCCGCCTGTGCCGCTGCCCAGACCTTCCTGGAATCGATCACGACGCTGAACTTGAACGGCAAGGGAGTGCAGTCGCTGGAGCCGATTGCAGTGCTGGCGAACCTAACCAGCCTGTCGATCGCCGACAATTCGATCAGCGACCTCGGGCCGCTGACCAAGCTCAAAGCGCTGACCTTCCTCGACATTTCCGGCAATCACGTCGGCAATATAAACGCGCTGGCGCCGCTCATCGCGCTGACGCGGGCCGACGTTTCCGACAACGACATCATCGACATCCGCGCCCTGTCTGCGCTGGCGCTGCTTACAAACCTAACGCTCGACAACAACAAGATCGCCAGCCTTGAGCCGCTGCAGTTCCTCCAGGTGCTCTCGACACTATCCATCGCCAACAATGGACTGACAGGCGACATGCTCGATCCGCTTAGCGCGCTCGGCGGCCTGACCAGCCTCAACCTCGCCAACAACAAGATCGAGACCTTCGCCAATCTCGGCAGCTTCCCCTCGACGCTCGCCATCAACCTCAGCGGCAATCCAATCGTCGCGAATGGTGGGCAGAGCTTCGTTGACCTGTGCGTGCTGCATCGCGACGCGCCGACTCCGCTTGGGCAGACGATCCGCGCCATGGTCGAATTGGAGGGCGGCGGGACGTGCGCCGCGGTCGGTAACAACCTGCTGGCGACCACGGCGCTCGACCTTTCCTCAAAGATCATCAGTGACCTGCGTCCGATCGCGACCTTGCCGCAACTCACCTCGCTCAACCTGTCGAGCAATGCCATCACCGACGTCGCGCCACTTGCCGGCCTGGCCAACCTCGGCATACTCAACCTGTCAAAGAATTCGATCGTCAATGTCAGGCCGCTGGCAGCGCTGTCGGGCCTGATCAATCTCGATCTTTCCGACAATCCCGTACAAGCGACCGACTTCCTGTCGGCATGCCTGATGCGGAAACAGACTGACTTTCTGACGCCCGCGCAAGCCGCGGAAGTGAATGCGCTGCTGTCGATCTCGGGTAAGGCTGCCTGCGGCAAAGCCTACGACGATCTCAATTCACGCCAGTTCGCCGACGCGAAGAACCGCGGGTTGACCAGTGTCTCGCTCTTCCCGGTGATGGCCAATCTCACCTCCATCGACCTGTCCGACAACCAGTTGTCCGACGTCTCGGCGCTGTCGGCGGTACCGGGTCTGACGAAGCTTTGGATCCGCAACAACCAGATCCCCTCGATCCAGGGCGTTCTGCAACTGCGCCGCCTCGAACAACTGAACATCGACGGCAATCCCCTGTCGAACCTGATCGGCATCGGGATGCTCAACAAGCTGACCAAGCTCTATTTCTCGAACACACATGTGCAATCCGTGACGCCGTTGGCGGACCTGCCGCTGCTCGACGACGCCGGTATGCGCAACCTGCCGCTGCAATACGCCAGCTTCGCTGAATACTGCATCGTCTACCGGTTCGATTCTATCGCGCTCGGCGACGCGCGTGGCTTCATGGCGGCACTCGAGAGCCGCATGCAGGCCGACCACGTCGACAGCGCCGATTGCAGTGCCGCGCAGAACTGGGCGCAATCACTGACCAGCCTGTCGCTGAACAAGAAGTCGATCATCGCCGTCAACCCCGTGGTCCATTTCCGGGCGCTGGGCGAACTCAACCTGTTCGACAACGTGATCACCGACGCGTCGCCGATCGCATCGCTGACGGGACTTCAGAAACTGAACCTCGCCACCAATCGGCTGTCGAAGATCCCGCGCTTCGGCTCGAACGGACTAAAATACATCTACCTTAACGACAACCAGATCACCGATGTCGGCAATCTGTCGAACATGCCGGCGTTGTCGAATGTCGATCTGCGCAACAACCGGGTCTTCAATGCACTTCCGCTCGGCTCACTCCCGGCGCTGTCGGTAGTCGACCTGAGGGGTAACCGGATCGAGAACTTCGTTCACGTCCATCCGGTGATCGGAAAGTCCTATCTGGGCAACAATCCGATCTGCTCCTTCCCGCAGCCGCTCGCCCCGCCGGTCGCCGAAGCTTGCAAGCGCGAGCCGCTGCGCATCTTCGATGTCAATATTCACGTGTTCGACGAGATTGCCGTCCAGCCTTCGATCAACTGTCGGGGCCCCAACTGCTTGCAGCTCCAACCCCACGTCATCCTGGGCCCGCTCATTCATCAATAATGCCTGCATTCGGAGAGGTAGTCCCATGTTCGCAAAGACCCTTACCGCCCTCGCAGCTCTGACCGCCGGCACCGCAGTGCTCGGCTTCCCGGCCCGCGCCGAAGACAAATCAGCGACGTCGATCGTGCAGTTGCCCGCCGCGGGGGGCACCGTCACGCAGGAGGAAGGCAGCTTCACTCTGAGTAACAACACGGGATCGGCGAACTTCACCCTGCCGCTACCCACCTTGCCAACGCGCGGCCAGTTCGACCCGCAAATCAGCCTCACATACAGCCAGTTCGCTGGCGATACCGGCAATGGGCTCGGCATCGGGTGGCAGTTCAATACCCGCGCGATTGCCGTCAACGACGATCTCGGCACAGCCGTGCCTGGCACCAAGCCGGGCGGCGATTTCTTCTCCCGCCTGTCCTACATGGGCGCGCGGCTCGTCTTTCTCGGAAACCAGAACGGCGTCTGGGAGTACAAACCCGAATACGCCGAGGATTTCGTCAAGATCCTCTATCACACTGGGGCATTCGACGTCGTGTCCCTCGACCTCACTGGCGGTCTGCACACCGATACCATTCCCTCCGGCTTCGAGGTGATCAATGCCGACGGAACGCGGCTAATCTTCAGCGGCGATCCCTCCGTGGCGGAGGGTAATCTCGACATAGCCAAACCCTACGTGACGAAATGGCCGCTGGTGCTGCAGCTCAACGCCAATCGCGAAGCCGTCCGCTACGACTACCTGCGTTTTGGTGGACGCAGCTATCTGACAAAGGTCAGCTTCGCCGGCGGTCAGAGCAGCTATCAGTTCGACCTGATCGAGACGCAATCGACGCTCGTCAGCCATACCAACGGCAGCAAGCAGGAGAACGCCCGGCTCTACGGCAAGGTGACGGCCAAATTCAAGGACACCGTCTACGCCCAATGGTGCATGGGATATGTCGGCCGTGACACCAGTGACACCTCGAAGTTCGTCGTCCGGGCGCATCCGGACTGCCTGGCGAAGGCTCAGGCTGATCTCACGCCGCTCATCGACACGCAGTCTGTCAATGTGCTCGACCAGCTGCGCGTGCTCTACCGGTATGGTGACACCGGCGGCGAGGCGCTGGCGCAATCGACGCTGAAGTTCCCGGACATCCATTTCGGCTACTCGTCGTGGACAAGCGCCGAACTGGCGTCGCGCCCCGTCGTGTTCGAAGCGCCGAAGATGGCGTTCGCCGGCGACATCCCCCCGCAGAATTTCGAATTGGCCGACCTCAACATGGATGCACTGGTCGACATCGTGCAGACCAAGGATGATGGCGCGACCGTGCATCTCGGCAGCGGCGACCTGAACAGTGCCTTCGGCGACACCACCCAACTCGTGCTGTCGCGTCCGACAGAGGCTGGACTGATGCGCCAGATCGCGCCCCGGCTCACCGACAATCGCTTCGCTTTTGCCGACATCCTTGGCGACAGCTTCGTCGATATCGTCGAAATCGAAGACGGGCTGATGCACGTCTATGACGGCAAGGCCGATGGGACCTTCCCTTATCTCGGCCGCTCGATCCCGCTGCCCGGCGTCTCGCCGACGACATTCGCGGGCGGCAACGGCCGCTTCGCCGACGTCAATATGGACAGCCTGTCCGACATCGTCACGACGCGCCTCAACGCTGATGGCCGCACCGAATGGCGGATATTTCTCAATCTCACCCGGCGCCAGGCCGATGGCGGTTACAGCGTCAATTTCGGCGCGCTGACCAAGGCGTTCCCATTCAACAGTCAGGACGGCCAGATACTCGGCCGCAACAATGTGCGGATGGTCGACATCAATGGCGACCGGCTGCCCGATCTCGTCGTAATCCGTCCAGCCGACCAGGGCTTCTGCCTCTACGAGAACCAAGGCAACATCTTCTCGACGGACCCGAATGCCCTGCTGTTTGGCGACGCCGCGATCAACGATCCGGTCTGCGGTCACGGCACCTTCTCGAAGATTGGCGGCATGCAGCCAGGCGAGAACCTCGCCACGATGTGGTACATCGACGCCAATGGCGACGGCATTATCGATTTCGCGTCGATGGGCGAGCGCACCGACCAGATGCGCATCTGGCTCGGCTTCGGCGACGGGACCTACCTGAAGGATCCGCTCAGCATCGCGCTCAATCTGCGGGTTCAACTCGGTACGTCGACGCAGACCTTCGCCTCGCGCGTCGCCGACATCGACGGCGACGGCCAGACCGAAATAATCGTGTTCCAGAAACCGTCCGGCGACGAGGTGAAGCCCGTCGTCATCATCGACTTCAACCGAACCGCGACCATGCAACTCGTCAAGGCGAACCTGTTGACGGTCGTCGACTTCGCTTCCGGCCGTCGGCACGACATCCGCTATGCGACCTCGATCGACGAGATGCTGCGCGACCGTGCCAACGGCCAGCCGACGCGCAACCTGCATTTCCCCGTTGTCGTCGCCAAACAGCTCGTCACGTCGCAGGGCATACCCGGCCAGGTTCGCGCCCAGGTGCAGACGGACGAATATTTCTACCACAATCCATTCTATGACGTGATCAATCGTCGCTTCATCGGCTTCTCGGAGGTCGAGAAGGTCGCTTACGGCGATGAGAACGCGGCCGGCCAGCGCGTCACGCAGCGTTCAAGCCTCGATCGCGAACAGTATTACACCTTCGCGGAAACGGCAGCTGACCTGAACCTCGCCGGCAAACTGAAGATCCGCAAGACCTACGAAGTAAAACCCGAGGCGACGCTCGTCGCGAGCGCGGAGACAACCGAGACGCTCGATCCGTCGGCGGCGGCGCTGCACTCGCTGTCGACCGCTACGCGCAGCCAGAAGCTACCGACGACCGGCATGATGCTGAAATGCGAATCGTCGGTGTGGGAGGCATTTCCTCGTGGCGACGGCTCGTCCTATCTCAGGAAGGTCAAGCAGACGCTGACCGAATCCGCCGGTCAGGCCGAGCAGCAGGATCCGGCCGATCCCGAATGCAAGGATCCGGTCAAGACCCAGTCATATGCGAACTTCGACGCGTTCAACATGCCAGCGTCGGAGACGGTCCGGGTGCGAGACGTCCCTGGCCCGGAGAATCTTACAGTTCCCGGTTTCAGCCGCACGACACAGACCGACTATACCCAGTCACGTGCCGATCTGTCGCAGCTTGGCATCGTCAATGCCGCGTCCGAGCGGCGTATCCTCGCCGGGACGCGGCTGCTCAGCCGCGAGAGCTTCACCTACCTGCCGAATTCCGGCGGCAGGATGGGATCGCGCTCGCTTGAGGTACTTTCAGGCCTGGGCGCGCTGCCGCCCGCACTGGAGCAGTTCCGCAGCGCCAGCCGCAAGCTGGCGAAGACGATGGGCTATGATGTTTTCGGCAACAGCATTTCGGTTGCCGACGAATTCGGAACGACCGAGCTTGCGGTCTACGACGCCACCGGCGCGCTGCTGCTTAGCCACACCAAGCCGTCCGGTGTTGAACCAGAACTCGACCAGACGACGAAGTTTACCTACGACGGCCCGCGGCAGGGTGCGGTCGCGACAACTACTAGCCCGCTGGGAATGGTCGTCACGACCAGTTACGACGCGCTCGGACGCAAGACCCGGGAAGCGGCCGCAGACGGCGCCGAGAAGTTCTATACCTACAAGATCGGCGAGAATGGACGACCGTCGCTGATCCTGACTGCCCGTCGGCGCTACGCGAGCGCGGTCGAGACACCGGAGGGCGAGAGCGAGTTCATAGCCGATCTCGCCGCCTATGATGCGCGCAGCCAGAAGATCGCCGACCTCGAGAACGTTGCGGAAGGCGGCGTGCGGGTATTCCATTTCTCACTCTACAACCGCAACGCGAAGCAGGTCTTCCGCTGGACGCCCTTCGTGGTGAAGAGCTTCGGCGGGGTCGACGACTTGAACCTGCAGAAAGTTTTCGATCTTGGCGAAATTCCGCGCCCGGATCACGAAGTTGGCAACGCATACACCTACGACGCAGCCGATCGGATGGTCCGTGAAACCCACCCTTCGGGAAAGATATCCGACATGGACTTCGGTCCGTGGGGCACGCACACCGTCATAACCTACAATGATCAGTTCGACGGCACCGTTCACAGCGGTGAGTACTCCTTGCGCAACGAGAATGGTGTGACTGCCTTCGTCGCCACCGACGGCAATGGTACGACACATATCTCCCGTTTTGTGCGCGATACATTTGGCTATTTGAGCGAGATCTGGCTACCAGGCGAAGCAACGCCTCGGAAGCTTATCTACAACTCGGTCGGCGATATCGAATTCCAGGCGATCCCCGGGATGGGCGACCGATACGCCTTCTATGATGGGCGCGGCAGGCAGTCGGTGATCGCTCGCGTGGGAACCAATGGCGAAAGCTCGATCCAGACTTACACCTACGACTTCCTCAACCGAAAACTCACCGAAGTGAACGACGGCGTCCTTCACCTCGAATATCAGTACGACAGAGGTGTCCAGGTCGCATCCGCGGCCGGTTTCGACACGCCGATCGATCTTCCGCTCGGAGACACGACGCAGATTACCATTCACGATCCCAACGGCGCGTTCGATGCGATCCAGCGTTACGCGTATGACCGGAACGGCCGGATGGTGACGCATGAAGTGGAGATTAACGGCGCGAAATACGCCGACCATTTCCACCATACGCTCGACGGACGCATCGATTCGTCCGAGGGTCCGCGCGGCCTGGCGTCGAAATTCGCGCTGGGACCCGACAAGAACCTGCGGTCGGTAACGGTCACGCATCCCGATTTTTCGGAGTCCCAAAAGATCATCGAGAATATCACCTACAATGCCGAGTCGCGCATCGAGCGGGTCGATTACCGCCTCGGCGCATTCACGCAGATGTCGTACGATCCGGCGACCCTTTTCCTCACCCACATCGTAACGCAGGCCGGAGACAAGCCGTTGCAGGATCTGACCATGACCTTCAACGGCAATGGATCGATCACCCAGATCGTCGATGGACTACCGCAAGGCGTGGGCGATCAGGGGCATGTCGACCGGTCTGGAACGTTCCACTACAATTTCAAGAACGAGCTCGTCCGCATCGATCGCTACGGCCAGCCGGCCGAATTCGCCTATTCACCAGCCGGAACGTTCGCGCGCAATGACGAGTTGGATCCTGGCGCGCCAATCGCGCCAGCGACCGGTTCGGCAACAGGGCTCATACCGACTGGAACCGCGGCAAAGCCCTATGCTTTCGACGGTTTCGCGCAGTTGGCAAAATCGCCGACATTGACCGGGACGGTGTTCGACATCAACGGACGGCTGATCCGCGCGCAGACGGCAACGAACGAAGTGCTCTACGGCTACGACCAGACCGGTCGTCGCCTCTACAAGAAGGTGACGCCGACGAATGGGCCGGAACAGCTCTATCTCTACCCGGTCGAGACGTTCGAAATCGGCCCCAAAGGCGAGGAGAGCTACGTCAACATCGCCGAATCCAAGCTTGTGCGGCTGGAACATGGCACAGGCAAGTGGTTCTACTACCTGAAGGATCACATTGAGAGCAGCGACTACGTCATTGCTTCAGACGGCGTCCCGGTCGAGCAGATGCTCTACAAAGCCTACGGCACGGAACATAAGCCCGAGATGCTGTCTCCCGCCTGGGCGACGCATCTGACGGATGTCGCGGCCGACCTGCCGCGTGAAAAGACCCATCATCGTTTCACCGGCAAGTATCTCGATGACGACACAGGCCTCTACTACTATGGTGCCCGGTACTACGATCCAGCGCTCGGACGCTTCATCTCGCCCGATCCGCTGTATGTCGGTGATCCAGAGCGATGCACGAGCAACCCAACGTCGTGCAATCTCTTCGCCTACGCCAACAACAACCCGATGGCCTTCGTCGACCCAACAGGTCTCAAGGAGATCGTGGCCGAAGATGCTGCCTACAAACGCCAGGTGGAGCAAGATCTACAGCGAACCGACCCAACTGCTCGTGTCGACAGCAAGACCGGCGAAGTGTCGCAAAGCTTCCTGCATGGCGTTTGGCTGGACGTGAAGAGCTTCGTTACCGGGTCGAATTCGTTCGACGCGGGCCGCGAGCTCACGCGCCGGGTGATCGACGACCCGCAGACGACCACGATTCAGAATGTCGCTGGCCACACTGAAGCCGACGTGAAGGATCCGAAAACCAACCCGGAGACGACCGCCGGGGACGTCGTCATCAGGTATGATCCGGCGACAGCGAGAACTCGAACCTCGGATGAATTCGACAAGTCGACGGGCAAAGTTGTGCTCGATGCGCCGGCAGATCCGGGTATCGTGCTGGCGCACGAACAGATTCACGCCACGCACATGATGGCCGGTAAGGACACCGGCATGGGTGAAGTCCGCTATACCGGTGTCGACGGCAAGCCATACAAAGCCCCTGACGCCGAAGCTCGCACCGTCGGAGTCGGCGGTACGATGCGGACGGACGACATAACAGAGAACCAGTTGCGGGACATGCTCGGTATCAGGCCGCGCAACAACTACTAGTGATGGCTGGTGGCCATGGAGGAATGGAGGCATAACATGCTCAAGAACCGATGGCTTCCGGCCATTCTAACCGGGGTCACACTCATGACCGCAGCGACAGTTTCGACGCAATCGATGGGCGAGGAAGTTCGACCGCCGGCTGCTGTGCCATTGGACTTCCTGGCCTGGATCGATCGCGATCGGGCCTGGCTGGAGCAGCAGATTCTCGCGATCAGCGGCTCCAGCAGTATCAAGATCGGCGCTACCGCGCTTGAGACCACGGACCTTGACGCGCTGAAGGCGGCTAACCGCATACGGACCTTCGCCTACCTCGCGGCCAAGGGGCTGCGGCCCCCCTATTTCGATCTGCAGGTGGCGGCCGCGGATAGAACGGTCCGGTGCATTACAAAGTATCCGACTAGCATTGCGCCCGACATCGGGCCGATGGACTTTGCGAGGACGTCGTTTCCGACGGAGGCCGCCGACCAAACCGAACTGAAATCCTGTACGGTCGCAGGCAAGAGCGGAGACTATGCCGAGCTTGATCGGGCGGCCTTTCGCGATCGCTACTTCAACGCGTCAGGCACATTGAAGCCCGAATTCCGAGACCTGGGCAACGATCCTGCTTTCAAGGCCAAGGCGATCGACGAGGGCTTCTTCCTGACCACGGAGGACTATAGCGGCCTGCTGCAGCTGGATCTGCGGTAGGCGGTTGCGACGCAGCAGGGAACAGCTCGGTGGAGAAGCGACCAGCCCGGTCCTGCGGAACCCGCAGTTCGAGCTTGCCGACACGGGTGACAAGGGTGCGGCCGTAATAGCCAGAGCGATAGCCGAGCCGCTCCGGCGTTCGCTCGCTCTTCGAAGCACCCAGCGCCTCGTCCATCTCGGCCTCGAGCACCTCCTGCATCACCGCGCGGATCACCTCGTGCAATCCATCCGGGTTCGAAAGCAGAATGTCTTTGACGGCGGCTATGGCGGATTTATCTTCAGTCTTGGTCATGGTGGCGTTCCTTCGCGGGAAGCGGTGACGTGAACAATCAGCCTGCCATGACCGCCCTCTCGCAGCGAATTTGCAGAACTCTCAGCACACTACCAATTCAAGAGCCGACAGTCGGGTTGGTGGTGGCATTGTCACGATCCGTCTCGAAGCGGCCATTCGCATAGGTTCAGAGCTCGAAAATACGATGTGGTCGATGTCCCAATTCGCAGACTTTGAGCTCCCGTAGCAGCCGCCTGCTACCAGCTGGACACTTTTTTGTGCTAGCCAACGAACGAATGGCGAACCTCACCGAGGTCGTGTAGGGTTAGGAAAAGGAAGACGCGACCCGGCACGAAGCGGCGGGGTGAATCTGGGAGGATTCATGGTCGAAATCATCTCAAAGCGGGAAGGCCCGCGGCGTGAGGATGTTCAGGTCAAGCGACTGATCGAACAGAACCGCTCGACGATTGTGCGCCTTGCGGACCAGATCAGCGGCGGCAACTATTCGGCGTCCAGGAAACCGCGCCAGAAACCGGAGGCCGAAGGACTGATCATCCATGTTGGCGGCGGCTCGCCGGTCGCCGCCGAGGCAGCCCCATCCATCCGTGTCACCATCAATGGCCGGGTGGTCTCTGTGGACCAAAATACAGGCCGCCAACTCCACCATATCGGCGATATCCGGAACCGGGGCGGCGCTCACGTCTTTGTCCTGGCAACAAAACAGAATGGCTTCTTTTCGCCGGTCGATGAAACCGTCGCACAGGCGCTCGCCGGCCTGGACGGATCCCGGCTCGCAGCTACCTACACCGAAGAACAGCTTGCCGCCGACATCGGAGTGAGACTCGGCATCGCCTAGCACATCTTGCCAACGACCGTACCGGGCGCGCTCAACTCGCGAACTGCAGCCCGACAGCATACAGAAATACCGTGCCCCCAAAGGTTCTGTGATGGCTGAATGAAACGCGGGATCGATACCAACCAGATGAAGACCGGTGCTCTTCCGGCGCGCGCGCCGATGGCCGCCGGACAGCTGGTATTGGATACCGTCGACTATGACGAGCGCGCCACCATGCGCGCTTGGGAAACCTTTCTATCCGACGCGCCGAAATGCGCGCGCGATCCCGTCCAGGTCCGCTCGCTGATCCACGAATCCTGGTACCGCAGTGCCACTGGCGGGATCAATGCGCAGGGCGTCGAGGCACCCCTCAACAGCAATCGCGACGAGATCGAGTATCTGACCCGCGCCAACGCCGAGCTGCTTTCGGCGGCGCGGCGGCCTTTCGCCTCTCTTGGCCCGCTGCTGGAAGGGACGGGGGCGATGCTGGTGCTCGCCGACAGCGACGGCGTCCTGATCGAAGCCATCGGCGACAAGAAGACCCTGCATGATGGGATGGACATTCATCTCGCCATCGGCGGCAAATGGAATGAGGGCGCTGTTGGGACCAACGGCATCGGCACGGCGCTCTGGACCGGAGAACCGATCTTCGTCCACGCGGCCGAGCATTTCTGCGCTGGCATCAAAGGCTGGACCTGCGCCGGCGCGCCGATCCGCGACCCGTTGGATGGAAAGATCATCGGCGTCGTTGATCTGTCAGGCTATTCGCCGATCTTCCGCCCCCACAACACGGCGCTTGTCGCCGCCACTGCCAGGCAGATTGAAAAGGCGCTGGCAGAGCAGCAGCAGGAACAGCGCACCCGCCTGCTCGAAGCCTTCATTTCCTCGGCACCCGGCTACCGCGGGAAAGACGGCTTGGTGATCGTCGATCACCGTGGCCGAGCGATCTTCTGCAACAATGTGCCCAATGGCGAGACCACCGAGATGACGGACGGCCCGATGGAGCCGGGTCGCGGTCGTTGGCTCATGAACCTGCCGGCATCGGGCTCGGACAGCGATCTCGCCAAGGCACTGCCGGCGCATTTGCGGTCCTGCCACATCACGCCACTGAAGCTGGACGGCAACCTCAGCGGCGCGGCTCTGGTGTTTCCGGCCGCGCCGGTCGTTTCGGGTGTAGCGGTGATCAACCGGGAGGCGGACAGACAGTTGCAGGCAGCGACGTCGATGATCGTCGGCGAAAGCGAAAAGCTGCTGGCCGCCATCGATGTCGCCTGCCGCGTGGCTCGGTCGAGTGGCGTGACATCGCTGTTGATAGAAGGCGAAACCGGCGTCGGCAAGGAGCTGTTTGCGCGGCTTGTCCATGCCGGCAGCCGGCGCACGGACAATGACCCGTTCATCGCCATGAATTGCGGCGCCATCACCAAGGAGCTGTTCGGGAGCGAGCTGTTCGGCCACGTGGCTGGCGCTTTTACCGGCGCCTCGCGCGAAGGCAAGGCGGGCGTTTTCGAGCAGGCCAATGGCGGCGTGCTCAGCCTCGACGAAATCGGCGAAATGCCGCTCGAGATCCAGCCGTTCCTGCTGCGCGTGCTGGAAGAGCGTGTCGTCCACCGCATCGGCGACAGCAGGGGACGGCCGGTGGACGTCCGCCTGGTCGCCTCGACCAATCGCGATCTCAAGCAGGAAGTCGCGGCCGGGCGCTTCCGCAGCGACCTCTACTACCGCATCGGCGCCGTCTCGATCCGCGTCCCCGCCCTGCGCGAACGTGGCGAGGACGTGCTGTTGCTGGTCCAGCATTTCAATCGCCAGATTGCTGCCAAGGCCGGCAGCAATCCGCTGGAATTTTCAAGCGACGCGCTCGACGCGCTGCTTGCCTATCGCTGGCCGGGCAATGTGCGCGAGCTAAAAAACCTGATGGAGCGCCTGCATATCCTGGCGCGCGACTGCACCATCGATCTCCAGGATCTCCCATGGGAAATCACTATGGGCTATCGCAACGACAACGATCATCCCGCGGCCATGCTAGAGGCGCCGGTGTGCACATTCGAAGATGCCGAGCGCCAGGCGATCCGGAATGCGCTTGCCGCTGAGGGCGGAAATCTCAGCAAGGTCGCCCTCAGGCTTGGCATTTCGCGGCCAACGCTGTACCGCAAACTTGGGCAGTACGGCATCCGACGCGGGTTCGTCTGAGCAGCAGCAAAAAACCCATGGCATTCGCGCCACGGGTTTTGAGGAATTCGGCCAGCAAGGAGCAGTGGATCGGCCGCCGATCAGGCGGGCTGCGGCACCTGTTCGCCGGAGCCGATCACGCCGACGCGTAGCGCCAGTCCGGCTGCGGTGGCGCCAAGACAAGGCGCCACGATATACAGCCAGAGCTGTGAGAGTGCTGTTCCACCGGCGAACAGGGCGGGTCCGAGCGAGCGTGCCGGATTGACCGAGGATCCGGACACGGCAATGCCGGCAAGGTGGATCATGACCAGCGTGAGCCCGATCGCCAGGCCAGCAAGAGGCCCCGCGCCGCCTTCGGCGGTCGCACGAAGGATGACGACCAGAAACAGGAATGTGGCGACGGTTTCGAACAGGAACGCCGAGGTCACTGAATAGGCCGACCAGCCGTTCTGGGCGAAACCGTTCGCAGCGACGTCGTAGCCGCCGCCCTTCCCTTCCACGATCACGTAGAGGACCGCCGATGCGACGATCGCCCCCACGCATTGCGCGACGACATAGCCGATCAGATCGCCCGATTTCATCCGACCGGAAACAAAGACGCCCAGGCTCACTGCCGGATTGAGATGCGCGCCTGAAATCGGCCCGATCGAATAGGCCATCGCAATCACCGACAGGCCGAAGGCCATTGCGACGCCGAGCAGTCCGACCTCGGAACGCATGAACAGAACCGTCGCGCAGCCGAAGAAAACCAGCGCGAAGGTTCCTATGAATTCACAGATGTATTTGTTCATTTTTCCTCTCCAGATTTGTGACACTGTGGACCGGAGACCGCAGCTTTTGCGCACGGCATTCGGCCCAGAATTTTTCAGGGATCCCGGGATTTTCAGGGAACGATGACGCCGCGGCCGGTGAACCGCCGGTTCTTGAAGTCATCGAGCGCGGTGTTGATGCTGGCGAGATTGTACTCGGTGTAATGCATCTTTACCTTGCCGTCGGCATTCAGCTCCATCAGCTCGACAAGCTCGGTGAAATTGCCGACCAGGCTGCCGCCGATGTTGATCTCCTCGATGACCAGGTGTGCGGTCGGCACATTGACGGTGCCGCCGTAGCCGACCACGAACAATTGACCGCCCTTGCGCACCATTTTCCAGCAAATGTTCTCGACGCCGAGCTCGCCGACGAAATCGACGACCACATGGGCGCCGCCGCCGGTGATCGCCTTTACCTCCTCGACGACGTTCGGCCCGCCATCGAGCACGAAGTCGGCGCCGAGATCCTTGGCCAGCACGCGCGCCGCCGGCTCGCGATCGACAGCGATGATCCGGCAACCTGAAATCGCATGCAGCGATTGCAGCGCGATGTGACCTAGCCCGCCGATGCCGAGCAGGACGCAATAGCTTCCGGGCCGCAGAAGCTTCGCTGCCCGTTTGGCTGCCCGGTAGGCGGTGATGCCGGCATCGGCCAGCGGCGCCACTTCGATTGGCGTGACATTGGCGTTCAGCTTGATCAGTGAGCGTTCACTGGTGATGAAGTATTCGGCAAAGCCGCCATTCATGCCCAGGCCCGGGAACTGTCCGTTGTCGCAGTACATGTCCTCGCCGTGGCGGCAGTTGAGGCAGATGCCGCATGAGCGGAACGGATGGCAGATCACGGCATCTCCGCGTTTGACCGAGCGGACGCCGCTGCCGACCTCCTCGACCCAGCCGGCATTCTCGTGACCCATGATGTAGGGCAAAAGCGTGCCGTCGGGGTCCATGGTCGGTTTCCATACCCCTTCGATGATGTGGAGGTCGGTGCGGCACAGTCCGGCTGCGCCGACCCGCACGATCACCTCATCCGGGGCTGTGATCGTCGGCGCAGACACCTCCTCGATCTTGAGCTTCACGTTCATTTTCGGGTCGTATTCGTAGAGTCTGGCGGCTTTCATCGTCGGGTCCTTTCAAGATCGTTTTGGTGGTATCTCGCCTCAGGCGCGGCCAAGCTTTTCAGAGCCGCCGCCACGAGCCGGGCCGGCAGTCGGGTCCTCGTCCTCGGCGAGATCGCCGATCAGTGTTTCTGTGGTCAGGATCAGCGTCGCCACCGAGGCGGCGTTGGCAAGCGCGGTATAGGTGACGCGCACGGGGTCGATGATCCCTGCTTCGAACATGTTCTGGTAGCTGCCGGCGGACGCGTTGTAGCCGTAGCCGCCATTGACGCGGGTGACCTCGGCCACGACCGTTTCGGGATCGGCGCCGGCATTGGCCGCGATACGCCACAGCGGGCGCGACAAGACCGAGCGCACCAGGCGCACGCCTTCGGCGATGTCGCCCTCCACCTCGGACACTACCTTGTCGAGCAAGGGCGCGATCTGGGCCAGCGCCGAACCGCCGCCTGCGACCACCCCCTCCTCGGACGCGGCGCGCACGGCATTCAGCGAATCCTCGATCAGCTGGATGGTCCGCTTCTGCTCGACAGGCGTGACGCCGCCGGCGTAGAGGATCGCGGTGCCGCCGGAGAGCTTGGCCAGGCGCTCGCGCAGCTTGTCCTGCTCGATGTTCGGCGGCGCGGCTTCATACTGCCGCTGCACCTGGGCACGTCGCGAGGCGATCGCGTCATGGTCGCCTCCGCCGCGAATGATCGAGGTATAAGACGAGCTGGTCCTCACCCGGTCGGCCGTCCCGAGATCCTCGAGCGTAATGTCCTCCAGCCGGCCGCCGAGATCGCGCGCGATCACCCTGCCGCCGGTGATGATCGCCAGGTCCTCCATCATCGCCTTGCGCCAATGGCCATATTCCGGCGGATGGACGACGAGGTATTTTCCGGGTCCCTGCTTGCCGAGCAGCGTCACCACGACTTCCGGCGACACCTCCTCGGACACGATCAGCAGCGGCCGCCCGGCCTCGTCGGCGATGCGACGCACGGCCTCGAGCGCCTTGGGCTCCTTGATCTTGAGGTCGGTCATCAGGATGAAGGGCCGTTCGAGCACGGCCTCCATCTTCTCCTGGTCGGTGACCATATGGTGCGAAAGGTAGCCGCGATCGAAGGACATGCCCTCGACCACGTCGAGCGTGGTCTCGGTGGTCACGCTGAAGTCGGTGGTGATGACGCCTTCAGCACCGACGCGCTCATGCGCTTCGGCTACCAGCGCGCCTAGCCTGGCGTCGGTCGCGGCGATGTTGGCGACCGAAGCCAGGATGCCGTTGCCCTTGGCGGGCTTTGCCGAACCCTTGAGGGCGGCCACCACCGCTGCCACTGCAAGGTCGATGCCCTTGCAGAGATCGACCGATTTGGCACCGCGCTCATTCGCCTCGATGCCGCCCTGGATCAGCGCGTTGGCGAGCACGATGGCGGTCGTGGTGCCGTCGCCGGCGACCTCGTTGGTCTGCATCGACACTTCGCGGACGACCTGCGCGCCCATGTTTTCGAAACGGTCATGCAGTTCGATCTCGGAGGCGATGCTGACGCCGTCGCGCGTCACCATCGGCGTACCGATCGGCCGGTCGATCATGGCATTCATGCCTTTGGGGCCGAGCGTCGGCTCAACGGCCGCCGCCAGCCTGAAGACACCGCGGGCAAGGGCCCGGCGGGCCTCGGAATTGTGAAGCATTATTTTGGGCATGGCTCCTCCTTCCGCCTTACGGGCGGCTTGTTGGTTGGGGGCCTCGTGCGGGGAGGCCGTTGCTTTCGAAGTTGCTTAGACGGCCGGCGCGCTTCGCGCCGGCACGCGGTCCATGATGAAGTCGACCAGCGTCGGCTCGCCGTCGACCACATCGAGTTCCTTGTACCTCGTCTGCTTCAGCCCGCGGCACAGCGCGCCGTTGAACTCCATGTTGACGCGCACGCCGCGCAACTCGGCGAGATGGGCACTGAGCGCAGCAGGTGGAATTCGCTGCCCCTCCCAGGTCACGAAGACGGGATCGTCCGTATGGCGGTCGGGAAACCGCTCAAGCAGAGCCGCGCGATATCGCGGCTTTCGCGTTGCCGCCTCATCCGGCTCGAACCGGGCGATGTCATATGCCGCCAGGTCCATGCCGAGAATTTCCTGGTCCGTAAGACCATGGCTGCGCAGACGGAGCAGCACGGCTTCCTGCCGTCGCTTGAACGCCTTGATCCGGAACGTCTCCCGCAACTCCTCCAGATCAAGATCCCCGGCGAGCTCGCCAAAGATTTCGCCGAACGTCTTGCCGGCTGCGATGCCGCGATTGACCTCGTCGGCGAACATATGGTCGTGCAGCCGGACCCGATAGGCCGGCGACCAGGAAAGAACGTCGAGAGCGCAGCGTACGCCGTCCAGCATCAGGAAGGCGAAATTAGGCGAGCACCAGTAGGTCGGCAGACGGAAATCTACCTCCACGCTGCCGTCGTCCATCACCGCAGCGCGCTCGACAAAGCCCATCTCGGTGATCGGTTCGTCGAGTTCGGGGTCGTTGACCTCACCAAGGCGCCGCCAGAGCTCCTTCTCGCGGCTGTCGGAAATACCGGCGGTTGCCATGGCCCCTACTCCGCCGCGATGCTGAAGGGCGAGCTTGCGAGCGCGCTCTTCTTCGCTTCGATGTCGATGTTGTAGAGGCGCGCGGCATTGAGGCCGAGGATCTTCTCCTTGATCTCCGGCGTGAGATCGACGCCTCGCTCCTTCTTGATGTCTTCCGGCAGTTCGAAGGCCCAGAGGCGTTCGACCAGCCAGCGCGGCGTCCAGATCGCGTAGTCGGAGCCAAACAGAATCTTCTCCGGACCGATCCAGAACAGCAGCTCGGCAATGACCTCGGCGAAATAGCGGGGGCGCGAGTGGATGAAGGGAAGCGCCACGGCCAGGCCGCCATAGACATTGGTCTCCTGCGTCGCGATCCAGCAGAAATCATCGAGGCGCGGCAGGCCGCAATGCTCGACGATCCAGTTGAGGCCCTGGAAATCCGTCGCCGCATGGTCGACGTCATGCACGTCGAAGGCATCCTTGCTGAGCGGGATGATGGTGGGGCCCTTGTGGACGTGAATGTTCCTGATGCCGAGCCTGTCGCAGAGCTCGAAGCACTTGTAGGCATCGGGGTCGGTGAGCTTCCAGCCTTTGGAGGCGCCGTTCCACTCGGCCGTGTACATCTTCACGCCCTTGATGTCGTAGGTCTCCTTCATGAAGTGGATGTATTCCAGCGCCTTCTCGCCATCGCGCGGATCGAAGGCGCCGTTGACGATGAAGCGCTCGGGGTATCGTTTGGCGACCTCGGCGTTGCGCTCGATCGTGTTGAAGCCGTTCTTGTAGAAATCCTTCAGGTAGGTGGACTGGACGATCGCCACGTCATCGGGTCCATCGATGAACAGATCGCGATAGAGATCGTCGGCGCTGTATTTCTCGAATTTGCCCTTCTCCCACAGTTGCTCCTTCGGGCTCAGTCCTGTGTGATAGGCGTAGAAGCAGTCGATGAACTGCTTGCCATGGATGTTCTTCTGGTTCTCCGGGCTGCCGTCCCAGAAGTGGGTGTGGCCATCGACCACGAAGATGTCCTTGCCTTCGGGTGTCCTGTACATTCTTGCCTCCGCAATCGTTGGGTTGACGGACCGGCGCGCCACGTCCAGGCAGCGCGCCGGGGGCTTGGGCTTGCTCAGATGTATTCGAAGACCTCGTCCATGTTCCCGAACAGGATCACGGTGTTGTCGTCGACGCGCACCATGCGGCCGTAGTGGGTGGAGGTGTTGACCTCGAAGATCTCCGCGGTCATCTCGCGGCCGAGATATTCGCTGATCTCGTCCATCTTGAAGATCAGCTTGCCGTTGCCGTCGATGCGGATCATCGCCGGCTGATAGGTAACGATGACGCCCGGCTTCTTGCCCATGAATTCGGCGATGGCGCGTGCCTCGACCGAGTCGTTCATGGTGACACCGCACTGGTGCGAGATCGTCTGCTCGAAAGTGATGTCCTTCATCGACTTGAAGATGTTGGACTGCGAGGCGTCGCGTGCTGCTACTGACATGATCTTCTCTCCCTGTTCAGCGCTTGAGGCCGAGTTCTCCGAGGATCCGGCCGATCCGTTCCTCGGATTGGGCGCGGACGTCGGTGAAGGAAACCGGCTTGGAATGGGGCATCGACCAGATCGGCTGGAGGCCGGCGGCCGCCTGGTCGGCGAGCGCGCCATGCTTGTTCACCCAGCCCTGGAAGAGCTTCTTGTTCGCCGCCCCGTGCTTCTCGTCGTGGGCGAGCAGGTAGATGAGGTCGATGGTGTTGGCGAGGTTGCGCTCGTAGTCGGCTTCAGCCGCCGAAATCACCGGCGGCGTGATGAAGTCGTGATTGGCTGCCGCCGCCTGCATCAGGAAGCCGGAGCGGAACAACTCGCCAACCAACGGCTCGAAGACGATGTTGACGACGAAGTACTGTTCCAGATAGTCGGTCGTGCCCATGATGGTCTCGACCGCCTCGCGAGTGCCCTGCCATACGCCGTCTTCGAGCCAGTGCTTCTTGCCGAGCTCGTCGTCCCATCCGGCGATGTCCATGCCGATCTCGGCGAGATAGAGCGTGATGTCCTGGGCGAGCCTCAGCTTGTAGGACGAGTTGGTCAGCGTCGCATTGTTGATCATCTGCGTGTAGCCGTAGCGCTGCGCCTGCATAAGCGACGTGCCCAGGCCAAACTCGGCGTGCTTCCATGCCCCAAGATGTGCCTGCAGGAGCTTGGCCCAGACCTTGTCGAAGGACTTCGGCGCGCCAGCACGGCGGGCATTGGCGATGACGCTCTGCACCATCGTCTCGATCTTCGACTGGCGCTGGTAATGCGTGCGCTCCCATTCCTGGTCGGGAGCCCGGAAATTATGCCAGTTCGAGCTCATGGCGGCGGTGTTGTCCTTGACGTAGGCGCCTCGGCCATTCGAGAAGGAGATGATCCAGTCCTGGATCAGGTAGCGCTCGGGGTCGGGCTGCACGTCAACCGTGACATCCTCATAGTGGGTGGCGCGCTGGCCTTTCGGCTCGAAGTACCGATATTTCCGGCTGTCCGAATCGGCGAAGATCGCGGCTCCCGCGGCTCCCGATCCGACTGAACTCGACGTTGCTACCATTGCCTTCACTCCCTTGTTGCAGTTGCTTTGATGTCGCTGGCTCCGGCCTGTCTCAATGGGCCGGGGTGGCGCTGGACGACGTGGTGAACCGGTCGAAGAAGATGCGTTCGGTCTCAAACCCGTTCATGAACAGGACCGGCTGCAGCGCATCGATCATGGGCGGCGGACCGCAGGCGTAGACGTCGCCCTGCCCGTCGACCGCCAGTTGCTTGAGCTTGGCGTCGACGCTTTGGTGGACGAAGCCGCGCTCACCGTCCCACGCCTCGCCGTTGACGTGCGAGAGGACCGGGATGAAGTTCAGCTCCGGATGGCGGCCGGCGAGCTCGGCGATCCGCTCGAGGTAGAACAGGTCGCCAGGCGTGCGCGCGCCGTAGAAGAAGTAGACGTCCCGCTTCTCGCCGCTCTTCAGGTGATCGTTGAGGATCGACCAGACCGGCGACATGCCTGAACCAGCGCCGACGAGGATCAGGGGACCCTGCCGTTCTTCCCGCCGGAAGCAGGTTCCATAGGGTCCGACGACGGTGACCTCGGCTCCGACGCGGATGCCTCCGGAATCGAGCTCTCCGGAGAATTTTCCTTCGGGATATTTCTTGATGATGAAGGAGAGCTTTTGGGTTTGGTCCGGCGTATTTGCCATGGAGAACGAGCGCGTAATCGTCTCCCCTTTTTGCGTGGTGACCGTGATGTCGACATATTGCCCAGCCCAGAATTTTATCGGCGAGCCGAGTTCGATCTCGATGCCGCGGATGTCATGGGTCAGATGTTCGAATTTCGAGATCCGACCCTTGAACGTCTTCACCGCGATTGATTTCGCCAGCACCTCCTCGTCGTAGTTGAGAAGCTCGACCTGCATGTCGGAATAGGCGATGGATCGGCACAACAGGACGTGGCCGCTTTCCTTCTCTGTGTCGTTGAGCGCGAAGGTCGAGTATTTCAGCATGTCGACTTCGCCCTCGAGCAGCACGCATTTGCAGGCCGAGCACTGCCCTTCCTTGCAGCCATGCGGCAGCGCTATGCCCTGGCGGAATGCCGCGTTCAGGACCGTCTCGCCGTTTTCGACCTCGAACTCGACGCCGACCGGCTCCAGGCGCACGGTGTGAGCACCAGTCATCGATAACCTCCCAATTCCTCTCCGGCCCGTCCGCGGGACAGGAGATGGCCTTCCTCTGGAATGTCGCGGAGGCCGGAATCCGGCCCCCGCGCACGGATGGTCAGTTGAAGGGCGTGATGGTGAAGCCTGCCCGGTACTCGGCGAGGTGCTTCTCGCGGTCCGCCGGCGACATGCCGCGGAGCGCCTTGAGCGGCGATCCGAGGATGTTGCCGCGCACGTCGTCGAGCGTCCACTGCTCGTCGGCGCCGAAGCGCAGGTGCGGCTGCGGGATCAGCGTCTTGCCGTCGGAACGGACGAAGTTGAGGTCCTTGATCGCGTCCGCGAGGTCCCAGCCGTCATAGAGCGTCTCCCATTCGCGCTTGCCGCTGAAGCGGCCCATCGCGGGCGTCGGACGACCCTGATATTCGTCGGCGAAGGCCTCGACGGCGGTCCAGCGGTCGAGCTCGTGGGCGAAGGTGTGCAACTGCCCGTCGATCTCATCGACCACCATGTCCTCGCGGATCAGGCAAGGCACGAGGCAGGACCAGCAGCGATGCGGATAGACGTAGCCGACATCGCTGTTGAACAGCAGCACCTTCTCGCCCTTGTGGCTGAGCTTGGCGTACCATTTCCAGAAGTCGCCGAACTCGGCGTACCAGCCCGGATATTTGTGCTCGAACCACTCGAAGTCCTTGTCGGTCTGCGCCTCGATGCGCCAGAAGTTGACCGGCCAGCCGACCGCGAAGAACTGGCCGACCTTGTGAACGTAGTTCTTCTTGGTGATGCGTTCCCAGGCGGCCTGGACGTCGTCATGATGGACCTTGATGCCGTATTTCTCGAGCGGCAGCATGTAGGTGCGGTAGTAGTCCTCGTAGATCCAGCGGTGCCACATCTCCGCGTAGGATTCCTTTGACTTGTCGCGGTTGGTGGTGCCGTACTCGATGAAGGTGCCGATCGCGGCATCGACGATGGCGTGGTTCTGCCAGAAGGCGTAGCGCAGGTCGCGCTCGAGCAGCAGATGGTTCTCGGGTTCCTTCAGGGCGGCCATCAGCAGCGAGTGACCGTTGCCGATATGCCGGCTCTCGTCGGACTGCACCGACAGGAACACGGTCGGCAGCGCATAGTCACCGTTGCGCGCGGCCTCCGACGGCATGGCGACGAAGAGCGTGTTGGTGAACGCCGTCTCGGCCACGACGGTCAGGTACATGCAGGCGGCCGTCATCGTATCGCCGGTGATGAAGCCTTCGCCGAACTGGCGGCCGATCGTGGTCGCGTAGCACTTGCCGAAGGCTTCTTCGGTAATATCGAACCCGGCTGGGTCGATGTAGTTCTCCATGTACCACTTCTTCAGATTCATCTGGATGGTGGAGTGGCGGAACTCGTCGACCATCTGCATGGTGAAGCCGGTCCTGAGGTCCTCGCCCGGCGCCAGCCGAGCCACCATCGCCATCGAGCGGGCGGCCGAGATTTCCGGGAAGGGAATGATGGCGAGGAAGAGCTTCATCCATTCCACCCAGCGCGGCTCGACATTGCGGAACATGTCGCCGCGCAGCGCCGCGTCGAGGGCGCCGTAGACGCGGTTGTCCTTCTCCTCCTGCATGGGGAAATAGGAACGCAGCACCTGCTTCATCGGATCGCGCGGCGCCTTGGCGATCTTGTAGTCGGTCGGAAACGTCATCGCTTCCTGGACATAGGTCGGGTTCCAACCGAGGTCGGAAATCTTCTTCGTCGCCTCGCCCACGGAAATGCCGCGTTGCGAGGTGATCTTGTTGAGCGTCAAAGACGACATCGTCATAAGCCTCCACCAGGTTTGAGCCGCGGATACACTGATCCGGGCATGAGACGGCACACAACGCCGCCAGTGAGAGTGCGAACGAAACGACAAAGGGTTGCGCTGTCAGACGCGACTCATCGTCGGGCTGTTCGAGTGGATCGCGGCAAAGGTTTGCGAGGTGTCGTCAGGACTCCAGCGCCAACCGCATCTGCGATGGGCCTACTGAAGCGGACCTGACCTTTCTCCTCCGTTCCTTCGTTCTTTTGGCACCGCGCCAAAGCGCGATGGGCTTCTTATGCAAATGAACAAAGCAAGCGCCGTGCCAGTTTTGAAAAAAGCCCCATGCCGACCGTTCGAAACAAACCATAGCCCGCTTCGGCGCAATACGGGGCAGTCAACTGTAACGTTCTTTTACAGATGTAAATTACGCTTGTAAGATTTGCGCCTTATTCGCATGCGCAATATATTTACTTCGCAATTGCAGCATTGTCAAAAATACATATTATCTATTCAATTCCATTTCCCCCTCTATTATTTGGAGGCGGCTGCCGATATCGACCAGGCAAAGGAGAGAGGCAATGCCAAGCGATGAGGACGCTCGAGGGTCAGCGACGCCAATATCCAATCTGTCCGACGATGTCGCCGGCGATCTTGTCAGGCTGATGCCGCGCGACCTGATCTTTGTCATGCGTTTCATGGGCGAAAGCCAACCCCGCCTGCAGAGCCATTTTCAAGACTTCATCCGGATCGAGCTTGCCGCTCGCGGCGTCACCGCCGAAACGCATCCGATGATCCATCTGTTCATCGAGAACCACGCGATCCTGCTGCGCGACTTCGTGTTTTCGGGCGTTTCGCTGTCGCGCCAGTTCCGTGTCGAGACGATCGAGCGCCTGACTGGGGACACGACATCGGTGATGCGCGTCGACATCTGGGATCAGTTGAAGAGCCATATCGAGACCGCCGAAAAGCATTTCCGCTCGCAGGCCGATGGTCTCCCGAGATTGTTGTCGGCATTCGAAAAGCCGGCGGAAGGACGGTGATGGGCGGCTCGGCAAAAAGACAGGCCGCCGCTCTCGCCGCGCTGGCGACTCGCCGATTGGCCCTTGTCGCCGACGTCTCGGCGCTCACGGCCGAAGCATTGCGGCTCAATCAAAAGCTTGCCGGTATCGAAATGGACGTGCTGCGCCTGCAGCTCGAGATCGGGAGAGCCGGCGCCAGTATCCAACTGGTGCAGGACTTGCATGACGCCGAAGAGAGCGCCGCGGCTGCGAGGGAGGCATGCATGAAGGGCGAGGAACGCATCGTGGCAATCGAGGGCGAGATCGCAGATGTCGACCGCGCGCTTGCGAAGGCAACCAGCGGCAGTGATGGAGAGGAGCCGTGAACCAGCTGACGACGCAAAACTTGAGCCCGTTCGACTTACTGGCGCGTAGCTGGCAGCGACCGGCGGCGGTTGCTGCCGCATGTTTCAGCGCCGACGGATCCGCCGTCGCATTCACATCCGTTGACGGAACCGTCGCCATCGCGCCGCTTGCTGATCAGGAGCCACCGGAATCGAGGATCAGGGTAAGCGGCGACCTCGGACAAACGACGATCCGACCACGCCAGAAGCCTCCGGCTCCGCTGGTCGCCACATCAGCGCTGGGAGATGGTGACGTGCCGATCACGAGCTACCTTCGCTCCGGCTTTCTGATTGGTACGACGACCGGCCAGGCGATGCACCTGGCGGCGAACGGGGAAGTCGCGGAGACATCTATCAACATTGAGGGACCGATCGTCGCCATCGATCATAGCGTCGGGACGGCCTCGACAGCGATCAGCAATGGACATGACGTCTTCCTGTCACGCGCCCACGATGATCCGGTGAAGCTGCGGCAAGCAGCGTCTTCGTCGACGCATGCAATTGCCTTCTCGCCGGATGGGAAACAGCTTGCCTTCGATACCGGCAATGGAGTGTCGATCTGGACGGTCGACGGCGATCCCGTGCCGATACGCGATTTTTCCACACCGGCAGGGCCGAGGTCGCTCCGCTGGAGCGTCGACGGTTCGTGGCTGGCATGCGGACTTGAGACCGGAGGCTTTGCCCTTGCCAGTCTGGCGGGTGGTCAATCGGGCGTTGTCGGGGGTTTCCCTTCGCCGGTCCGGACGGTGTGCTGGAGCCGGCCAGCGAATGCGTTGTTTGCATCGGGCGCTTTCCGTATCGCCGGCTGGTCGATGGCCGCCCCACCGCTTCATGATCCTGCTGCCGGCGCGCTGGAGACAGGTCGTTCCGGGCTGGTCCCGGTCGAGACGGTGGCCGCGCACTCGGAAAGGAAGATCATTGCCGCCGGTTACGCCAATGGCCGTATCACTGTCGCCCAGATCGGATCGCGCGACGAACTTGTCGTGAAACCTTCCGGCAGTGCGATCACTGCGCTGACCTGGTCCGGCGACGGGCAGCATCTGGCTGCCGGCATGGTGGATGGCACCGCTGCGATCGTCACCTTCCCGGCGCTGTTGTTCAAATAGCCGAGGCGGCCCACATGAAACAGGAGCATGAAATGCAAACCGAACTCACAGCCGAGGAAAAGAGCAAGGACGAATTCTTCGAACGGCTTGCCAAATTATCGAAAGAGATGGTGGCCAAGCACGGCAAGGATTTCAGCATGGGAGCGTTGGTGCTGACTGCTCGGTGGATTGCAGAAAACCGAGCGAGTCCTCTGAAGACCAATTGAATGCCGCGGCGCTCTTGACCCGGCACCCCCGAGTCGCGCTCTGGCAGCGCCGGTCGCATGTTTTCCTGGACGCAATGGCAAGGCCATCCAGGTGAACGGCGACGAAATCGTCGACGAAATCGAAGCGGTTAAGGCGCCGTGACGCTCGCGCTGCCGAGACAGCTGCTTTGCCAGCGTCCGACTCCGGCGCGACCGAGCGCGAGGGATAGCTGCGCGAGCGTACCCACTATCTGTGCCGCGCCCCCTGCTCGTCGTCGACGAGATCGGCAAAGCTTCCGCATAGCGCTTCGAACTCGCCAGACCGTAGGCTTCTTGGGCCTGCATCCACCGAACGGAGGGCGCATGCTCCTGTTCGACGGCCTTTTGCATCCAGCTGTCCGCTTCCTCGGTTTTGCCTTCACGAAACAAGAGCGCAGCATAGTTGTGTTGTCCGCTGGCATCCCCCGCTTGCGCGGCCCTTGAGAACCAGTGCCGCGCCGCGTCGAGATCCTTGGGCACTTCGATCCCTTTGAAAGGCCGCGTGATGTGATGGTCGAACGATGGCCTGCCAATTTATCTCGGGTGAGACATAGCCGATCGGATTTCGCCTGGAAGGCGCCGTTCGTGAAGTTCGCGGCGCAAGCGCTCGTTGCTGGACTCAGTCGGGGCTCGCCGCAATCTGCGCTGGCAACCGGCACTCTCGCCAAGGCACGTTCGCGCGGGGGCATGGTCTGAGGCTGCGGAACCGGGCGCATACCGAGATTTGGTGAGTACAAAACCGACCGCAGGCGATATCGTTGGACAATCAGAGATCAATTCATCGGCACGATACATTGGGAGGACGGACATGACCAATTCCACCGGAAGTTCTTTGGGCGTGGCTGTCATTACCGGCGCATCCTCCGGAATCGGCAAAGCTTTTGCCGAGCGCCTGGCCAGCGACGGGTACGACATCGTGCTCGTCGCCCGGCGACGCGACCGGCTCGAGGCTGTAGCCCGCGAGATCGAGGCCGGCGGCGCCTCCGCGGAAATCATCATTGCCGATCTGGCGCGCTCGGAAGGCCTCGACACGGTGGAGCGACGGATCCGGGCCGGGGACGTATCGCTGCTCGTCAACAACGCCGGTTTCCAGACCTACACGCCGTTCGTCGACCTCTCGATCGACCGCGCCGGGGAGGAGGTCGCCGTGCAGGTAACTGCGGTCATGCGTCTGTCGCATGCGGCACTTCCTGCGATGATTGCGCGCGGCGAAGGCGCCATCATCAATGTCTCTTCCATGCTCAGCTTTAGCGGAAGCCTGAACCACCCGTTCATGCCGAAGCGCTCGGTTTATGCCGCCACGAAAGCCTTCGTCACGACGTTCAGCGAGCTTCTCGCGGCTGAACTCCAGGACACAGGTGTTTGCGTACAGGCACTTTGTCCCGCAGTCGTCAGGACAGAATTCCATGACATCGACGGCAAGCCGGTCCTCAGGCCCAATGTGCCGGTGATGGAGCCGGCCGATGTCGTCAAGGCATCCTTGGCCGGCCTCCGGCAGGGAGACACAATCTGCATCCCGGCATTGGAGGAAAGGGACAGGCTCTCAGCTGTCGCGGACGCAAATCGCGCCCTGTTCGATGCCGGTCGCGGGGCCGAACTCGCGTCTCGGTATCGCTGACTCCAGTCCACAGGTTGCTTGACGTGTCAGCCCTTCCTCAGGCTCATGCGTAGGTTCCCAGATCCGAGCGTCCCATCGACGCGGACGACCCTTTCCGATCTCTCGCGCCAGGCGCGACGAAGATCCGGTGCCAGCCCATGGTGGATTTTGGTGCTGACCGCAGCGAATGGCGGCTCTCGCCCGTTCCGCCCCATTTGCGCGCCAGAGCCCGGCGCGACGTGCCGCGAGCCCAGCGAAGCTGCCGGTCTGCTCACAGGGTGCTCAGCTTCCATCGTGAACGGCCGGGATCGCGGCGCAAAGCTGCCATTCCGTAGAAGATAAATGCGATCGGCGAGCGGTTGGACCAGCTCCTTGAATCGACTTTGGCGAACCGCTTCGTAACCTATTGGCGGAGAACGATTATGTTAGTCGCTGAGGGTCATCGTTTTCTACAGGAAACCAATGTGTTAGCGGCTGGTTCGCCAACCCATTCCCTTCGTATTCTCTCGTATGGTCTGGCGAACCTAGTGACGAAAGGAAGAAATGATTCAAACCTAGAGGGAATTCCAGCGTATGTCCTAGCGACTCCTTTCCCTTCGCCGCAACACCTCCTGACCGATAGGGCAAGCTTTGAACCGCGCCACTCTCTCCAGCCTAGGCCGATTGCTGCTTTGAGAGCAGACCGGCAACTTTAAGGGGCGGAAAGCCTGACGACACTTTCAGGACACCCTGATTGCAGGGTCATGGGATGGTCGTTCGCAGGCTAATGCCTAGAATGGCCGCGTGGAGCATGGCGCGTCGCTAAGCACTGCTGCATCGAGCCGCCCGTGAACGGCAGCAGCAAAATCATCCTTACTGCAACAGGCGCCGTAATCGAATATGGTCCCCTAGCGATCGCAGACGGAGGAGGAAAAGAGCAAATGTCCGTCGACGCCGGACCGCGAAAAGCGGACGCCGAATATGCGATTGAATACCTGCAAGAGCATCCGGAAGCGGGGTTTTGCTGCGAGGAACGGCGCTGGTGGATTACGCCGAATGCAAAAGACCGATCAGCAGGTCCTGCTTCTTGATGTGGCTGAGGCTGAGCGGCTCAAAGATGATTCTCGCCTTCGACTCGTGCTCGGAATTGCTCATGCGGGGCGGTCGCTCTGGGTCGTTCGGAGAATGACATAACTATCTGCCATTCGTACGTTGAAGGTTAGCGGAACCGGGTCGGAGCTTAGCTTCGTCGGGAGAGCATACTATGTCAGTCGAAGTACCATTCGCGGACCGAAAGGATGCAATTCGCGCAGAATTAATCAGGCGCGCGGCCAGAGGCCTAGCGATCACATATGCGGAGTTGGGTCCCGGGGTCGGCATCCCGAACATGGGATACTGGAAGCCTGGATGAGATCAGCCGCGAGGAGATTTCCACGGGGTTACCGGACATCACCTTTCTCGTCGTATCGCGAGAGCGCGGATTGCCGAGCCAAATAGGCTTTAAGGCATCGAAGCGGCTCCCGCTACCTGCATGATCGGTCGTGATCCAGCGAACTCGACCGGGCGGGGCCTGCCGCCTAGTGCCAGGCCTACGATGGAAGCGGCCTCGGCAAAGGCGACCATTCGCAGGGCGCGGCCATAGCTTGCGCTACGGTCCCATGTTCCTGTCGAGCGCAAATGCGACCCTCTCGCGCAGCAACTCGGCCATGTCAGCGTTTAGATGCAGCCGCACCCGGCCGCCACGGGCATCCGTGAGCATGAGCGCTATGCCATCGTCAGTTTCGTTGTCGGCCAACTGAACATCCATGACCACGAATTCGTGTGTGTCCCTGTTCTGATCTGAACTCATTTTCGCTCTCCTCTGCTGGAGAACGAAATAGCGCGTTGACCTTGGTGGGCCATGAGCGTTCTCAGGCTCAGGCAGGCCGGACAAACGAAGAGCGCCAGCCGAAGTCCTCCGGCCCGACGAACGCCATTGCCTACTACAGCGTCTCAACGCAGCGCCAGGGCCGATCAGATCTCGGATTGGAAGCACAGCGCGCTGGAGTAGCGCGCTTCGCCGAAGCCGAGGGCATATCGATCGTTAAAGAGTTCACCGAGGTCGAGACCGGCAACGGATCAGATGCGCTCGATCGTCGCTCTCAGCTCTCAACAGCACTGTCAACCGCCCACCAAGCCAAGTGCCTGTCATCGTTGCGAAGCTCGACCGCCTCTCGAGCGATGTCGCCTTCATCGCCGGCCTGATGGTCCAGCGCGTTCCGTTCATGTGGCGGAACTCGGTGCCGACGCCGGTCCTTTCATGCTGTACCTCATGCGGCACTCCCTGAAAAGTACGCCTCCGGCGAGGCTTCACCGGACGCGTACTGTCGTAGTAGCGTAGCTCGCAAATACAGGTGGACGGCGGCGGCGCCGAGAACGCCAACGCGTCGTGTTGCCGGCACCTTCGCTAGGCTGAGTGACGCCCGAATATGGCCGTATTCGCTATCAGCGTAGCATTCGTCGACCAGCGGCAAAGCCTACTCGGCTTGCCTGGAACTGAGGCGGAGCACACGCTCCAAGTTCTCGTATGCCTGACGATGCCTCTCTCGCTGCATGCGTTGGAGATTGTAGAGCTTCCAGCGAACCGCAGGGAGCTTGTGTGCTCCTTCGATACCTAAAAGATTCCAATCCGGACGACCGGCCTTGAACGACAGCAGGAATTTGCGCTGATCCTCGGTCAGAGCCTCGTTGAGATCGCTGATCAGGCGTTCGCGGACGGCCAGCAGTTCGTCGAGGCTGACCTCAATCTGGGACATACGAGCGAATTCGCCCTCGTAAATGCCGGCGATATCCTTGCGCGTAGGCTGCAGCAGGTCGGCCATAGTCCGGTTGTGGCTGATGAGGTAGACCAGAAACGTCCTGACCAGGTCCTCGGTGAGGCCCTCGTTTTCAAAAAGCAGCTTCACATCGAAAAAATCCCGTGGATGCTGCCTGTCGAGCGCGGCGCAGATCTTTCCGGAATAGAGGTCCGGGATGGAGAGAAGGCGCATTTCGACGTAGCCAAACTGCTCTTCGACCGCGGGCGCTACTTCACGCAGTTCCTCCGGGAACACTGATCCGCGCAGGACCGGCGAGAGCTCGATCTTGATGCGATCGCCGCCCTGCGCGACGAAGAGCCGAAGTGAATCTGCCTGATGCTCGAAAGAGCGAACAATCTCGGTGCCAGGCATCGCGGCGATGACGGCGTCCGCGATGCGGGCAAGCGCCTCCGCGACGTTCCTCAATGCCGCGTCACGATCGTCCATTGGCAGATAAACCAGATCGATGTCGACAGAGAGGCGCGGCAGGTCGCGGATAAAGAGATTGATCGCTGTGCCACCCTTTAGAGCAAACGACTTCTCGACCGCCACCAGCGGCAGGATGCGGGTCAGGAGGCGGACTTGTCCGTAGTACGGGCTGGTGGTGTCCACATTTCCTCCGGGACGGTTATGCGATATTTTGGATCGAGTTTGCCGCCCTTGGCCAGAACTCTGTTGCCGCTGCCAAGGCCGAGATCATCAAGCGCTTCGGGAGGGGGCAGCTTTTTAAGCCATGCATAAGCGTTGCGTTCTGCCATCCAATAGAACAGCCGGCGGACCTTGACGTTGGTGCATTTGCGTAGCAGCTGCTCCATACGCCGCGGCGAAAGCGTCGTCATACCCTGAAGCAGCTGATTGGCATGCTCGAAGGAGATCGCCTCCGGAACATCCATCAGCACCTCCAGGTAGGCCCGTTCTGGCGACGACAGGGTAACAGGCCAAAAATCTTGCCGCCGGCCCGGAGCTTCCACATCTATGAGTGTGCGCTCGATCGGATCATATTCCCGGTGAACGAACCCGAATCCTAATAGCGAGGGAAGGCGGTTGTGGCGGACGAACTGTACAGCCGGTATCGCATGGTCCAGCCAAGCCGGCAAAGCATCTTTGCTGTAAAGATGCACTGATCGTTGGCGCGACAGCGGCAGGTAGTGCGCAAACCCTTGCAATTCTAGTGCGGTAAGCCCGCCGACATTAAGATCCTTACTGAATATGGTTTCTAAGGAGGCCACCACGCCTTGCCAGGTCAAATGCGTGCCTGGCCGCACATACACGCCCGGCGCGACCGCTTTGAGCTGCTTGCTTTTGAGCAGATTATCAAGGGCGTGACGATCAAACTGCGGGCTTTGCTTCGTCAGCCAATGCTTCGTCACCGGAAGCCCCTCGGGCATCACGGTTTGAAGCAGTTCTCGGCGATTGGCATTCGTCGGCATGAGTTTATTGATTTGGGTTTGCGCGGCGATGACCGCCGCATCTCTCTGTTTTGATAAACTATCACAACTAACACTGGTTTACCACAAGGTCACCTTGCGGCGATCATCGCCGCAAATATAAAAATTGGTAAACGAATAGCCAAGGTTGAGGCGTCGTGCATTGCCCCGCCAGTTCGGGACGATGCAGCCTAAATCCCGCCAGCTTCCATCGGATTGATATCCTCGGAAATCTCCTGCCGCAGCTTCGGCCCCTTCGCCAGGAGCCGCCCCAAGGCAGTGACGAAGGTTTTCAACGCGGGCCGACACAGCCTCACTCGCCACCGTCACGCCGCGGCCCGCATCGAAATGACGCCAACGAGAAGCTAGTTCCCCTGTTACTGAAAATGATCCGTCGCTAAGGCCCGCTCTCTAAAAGCCCCTAGGGCACGATATGCGCCTGTGCCTGTCCTGGGCGCCAAAAGTGGCCGGCGCTTCCTGGCACCTGCCTGTGGCCTGCAGCATGCGCTCCAGCGCCCACTGCTCGGCTGCAGCCCGGCCGTTGTTGCCCCTTGGGAATGTATCGTTTTACTCAATCCCCAATTGGCAGACTCCTACGACACATCGGCAGTTAGTTTCTGGATCAAACCAAAAAAAGAGGGACTGAGGGCCTCGACCGGGAGGAACCATGATGTCTGCGCAAAAAGAGGACTATCGAACCAACAGAGCCGACTATGCGATTGCCGCGATGCAAGGCCGATCGACCGCTGATGACGATCGCAATGAGATGCTGGCTAGAAAAGAGACATACCTTTGGCTAAGAGACCGGCGTCTCGCCAGATTGGCCGCAAATCCGTGTGAAAGCTTGCCACCCAGAGCCAGACCGCCGCACGGTCAGCTAAGCGAGATCGGCGGTCTGGTGCCGCTCCACATCGCGGCCATCACCGGCGTGGCGCTCGCCAGCGCAGTCGCTGGCCCGTCTTAGGCTCGGGCTCTGGAGGCGGCGCATTCGGGTCGGGGCAATTAGACAATTGCTCACACGGACGGGGCCGATCGCTAACGTCGCCATAACGTTCCACGAGTTTTGCGAATCCATAGGCGAAGGCGAAAAGAAGCGCCAAGACAACCACTATTCGGACGGCCATTCAAAATTGTAGCAGGACCTCGATCCGGGCTTGACTAGCTACAGGTAGAAGAGCGATTTCCCGCGGCTCCGGCCGCTCGACACTAGCTGACTGGGTCGGCTAGGCGGCCTGGCTCCTGGAGCCACTGGTCGAAGCGATCCGGAGGCACGTCTTCGCGGCGGAGAAGGTTCACGGTGACGATACTCCAGTGCCGGTGCTGGCACCGGGCAACGGACGCGCCAAGACCGGCCGGGCCTGGGTCTATGTCCGCGACGATCGGCCTTTCCAGGGCACGGCACCGCCGGCAACAGCCTTCTTCTACAGTCCCGACCGCAAGGCGGAGCGGCCACGCGAGCATCTCAAGACCTCACCGGCTTCCTGCAGGCCGATGCCTATGCAGGCTTCGAAGAACTCTACGATCCGCAGCGAACAAACCCGGGCCAGATCACGGAGGTGGCCTGCTGGGCGCATTGCCGGGCGTAAGATATTCGACGCATAGGAAGCGACAGCCCCCACCAGTCGCCAAGGAAGCGCCCAGCTTTATGCCGTCGAGACGGAGGCGAGAGGCAAGCCAATGCATGATTGCCTGGCGATCCGCGTCGCCGCAAAGCCGCAGCTCGCCGGCCTCTTCGCCTGGATGGAGGTAACGGCTCACAAGCTCTCCGCACGATCGGCGCTGGCGGAAGCGTTCCACGACACGCGAGTAGGCGCGGCGGCCTGACTGAACCAGGTCATTCTCGACCTTGGCGAACCGCTTCGTAAGCTATTGACCTATAAAGATTATGTTAGTCGCTGAGGGCTGTGTGCCCGTATGCCGTGGTGGTCGACGCCCAGCGCGACGAACCCGCGTTCTGCCAATCGGTGCCCCAGCCAGTCAAGCGCAAGGGCGCTGGCACCACTGCCATGCGACAGAAGCACCAACGATCGAGGCTAACGGTCGTCAAGTGGCGGCGCATCGAGAGCGACCGGACGCAGGTTGAACCAAGACGCTCGGGCTGGATGTGCTGAAACTGCGGTGTGATTTGCAGGATACCAAGCCGACCATGCCAGCGGGCGGGCGCCTATCCCCTCCCAGTTCGGACGATACGCATCCAAGCACAAGCCTCTGCTCGGAACCCAACCGCCATCGGACAACCCCTTACGCATGCGACCGTGGGCGATATTGCAGCTTCGCCTCGTGAATAGCCAAAAGAGGATAGTCCGCTTCCCACTCATTGTGGCCCTTTAGGGTAGAAAATCGCCGTACTGCGCGCCTGTCGGAAACCACGTGATTGCGGAGGGAACGTCGCCTGGCCTATGCGCTGAGGCTGGCTCACTCTAGCGTCCGCCCGTTGAATGGAATCACTACGAAGCTTACGGGCAGACCCGGGCCGCCGCGCTTGAGCACCTTGATCATGGCCTCAAACCCATAGAATCGTTACAGGGCGCGGTCGTCGAGCGAATTTTTCGGCAGCCTATTGATGTGCGACTTGGGACGCTACCGATATCAGTTCCTCGGGTTTCGGCGCCCTGAACGTTTGGAGACCAACCTCCAGAACTTCAGTGAAGCTCCAGCGCACGATGCCCTGCCGGTCGATTAGGAACTGACCGACAAGCTGCCCCTGGCCGGAAGCCATCATCCGCTGATCGGCTTCCGTAATCTCATATCCTTCCTTCTTGTTGAGAAACTCGTCCATTGCCATCACGTCCATAGGTTCTGGCAACTCGCCCGGAAGGTCAATCCGTATCGCCGTGACCGTGTCCATCCCGACCTCGCGCAAGCCGAAAGCACGATGCGAGGCCCGCTCCGGGTCGGACGCGGCGAGAAGGTGGGGCATCGGGTGGTAGCGGAAATAGAGCCGTGCCCGTTCGACCGGCGTATTGACCACTGCCAGGCATTCGACGCCTTTCTCACGCAGAGCCGGATTGAGTTGCGCCATGGCCGCGACGTGACGGCGGCAGAACGGACAGTGCAGACCGCGAAACAAACCGATCAACAACGGGCTACGGCCTCGAAAATCATTGAGCGCAATCTTGCCTTCGCGCGAGATAGCATCGAGCACTATATTGGGCGCTGGGTCGCCCGGCTGCAGTGGGCGGTCAACACTACACATAGACATGGACAAACTCCTCGCCCAAGCTCAGTCGGCAAAAGGCAGCAACACTACATTTCGGGTTGGGCCCGTGCTGGGCGCAAACTCCCGCGCCAGAGCAAACAGCGTTCGGCCTCTCTGCCATATTGCCGAGGTCAAGATTGCAAGCCCATCATAGCACGGAAAAAGGCATCTGCGGCTCACGCGTATCGCGAGTCGTCTCGGGCGCCGCGGCAAACAGTGGTCGTCTCATCCGTGCCATGGGACGACCACAGCGGCGAGACCGACAGGATCTTTCAGATGCGCGTTCTACCGGTGCTCAACGTCTTGAAACTTGGGCGGCTTCGATGTGACCGGAGCCAATGTGGCGAATGAATTTCACTCGGTAGCACTCCCGAATTGTTGTTCTGAAGGTCAGGTTCCGAAGCTTGTTTTTTGACGCTGAAGTCTGCGGCGACTAGGGTCGTCAACGGATCGTATCACGACACTTGCGAGGCTGGCCGGCAATGTCGGGAGCTAGCGCGACCTGCTCGTTCTGGCAGATGAGCCAACGGCACCTTTCCCCCCACCCATTGCTGCCCTTCCTGGGCCGTTCCTGCGCGATGGCGACGCGCTTGTCGTCAGCGATCCCGCCACGACGGTCGATCTCGTGAACGAGGTGTCGACGCGTTAAGCGCAGGGAAGGTGACAGCGAGGCCGCCCGGCATTGCCGCGAACCCGGCATGTCCCAGAGCCCGGCGCCACCCCATCACTACTCGGCACGTACGGAGAGTATCGGGAGTGTTTCGTCCGATTTCGGCGGACGATCAACCCTCCCTACCGGCCATGCTGCCTGATGCTGCCGACCCTGGCCGGCCGTGATGGCCGAGACTGCCTCAGAGGAGGAAGCCATGATCGAGCTCGTGATAGCCGCCTGCCTGGCGACGGGCGAGTGCAAGGAAAGCCGCCTGACCTATGATGCCCAGGAAGTGTCCCTGATGACTTGCATCGTCGCCGGCCAGACAGAGGTCGCCCGCCGGAAGGAGAAACATCCGGATTGGCAGATCAAGCGCTGGCACTGCGGTGTCGTCCGACAGCTCGGCAAGGCGATCTAGTCTAGGTGGTTAGGTAGCCAGCAAGCCTTCTCGACGCCTTCTTTTGCGATCAACGCCGACTATCTAGCGCTTGGTACCACGAGGAATGTCGCTTCCGACCCGTTGCTGTCGTTGGCGCGTCCAGACCGCTCACTTCACCCACCGTTCCCTTTGCCTTCCATCTCGTCATAAAAGCGCTGTTTTGCCCTTTCTGTCTCGGACCGGTACGAGGCAGCGCGCTGATCAAACTCCGCGTTCAGGGGGAGCGAGAATTTCAACGCGTGGAAACAATACGCAGAGCCGATTCCAAGGAATAGAAGCAACAGGCTAAATGTTGTTTTTCCTTGTGAAAGCGAGAGTATCGTTATGAAAGCAATCGCCCCAATAGCAGACATAATGATGAGAAATGTTCTCGCTACCGTTGACCCCCTTAGAAAATAGTACGCGCCAACAACGTAGCATAAACTCCAAAAGGCATTCCAGAGACTTGGCGCTGCTCCGGCAGCGAGAAGTATGAGCGAAGAAACAATCCCTACTGCGCCCATTATAAAATAGATGACGGCCACTGCCAGCATGTGGTGCTTCCCGGTCATTTTCCTTTCCTCCCTTAAGCCACGGTATCCACCGGCCACTCGCTCGACGGAACGTGACGCGCCATCGCGAATGGCCGGCTCGACTCCCAGTTGCCTAAACCAGCAACCGATCGGTCGACCTCCAACGCCGAATCCTTCGCGACGCGGCCACGGCTGCCATACCAGTGGCGCGTCTCATCTCAACTAGAGCACGTCCGGGGATCGATGAATCGATTGTGATGTGACGGCCGGTGCAGC